>NZ_CP041405.1:611000-1222000 GCF_007066085.1 Paenibacillus thiaminolyticus
AATCGGATGCGAAGCCGTACATGATGACGCTCCTTGCGTTTCAACGGCAAGACAGCAGTCCATCTGTGTTCGGAAAGGAAGAGGAAGATTCATGACATCCAGCAGAAACATGTGGCTCCTTCTCAGCGGCGTGTTCGTATCCGAATCAGCCGCTTGGATTGGCACCATCGGCAGCCTGCAGTTTTTAAGCGAAACGTTGGATTCGCGCTTTTACCAATCCGCAATCTTGGTGTCGGGAGCCATATTCGGGATCTTTCTGTCCCCCTACGCGGGCAAAATCATTGATAGCTTTCATCCCAAGCGAATCTTGCTGTTCAGCGGGATCATCCGAATGCTCGCCATCGCGTTTATGATGTGGGCCATTTGGAGCTCCAGCGTCTGGTTTATGGTTGCCTTTCAAATGATCATCGTCATCGCGTCAACGTTTTATTTTCCGACAATCAATGCCGTAATCCCCGCTCTCGTGCCGGAACGGCAGCTCATGCGAGCCAATATGCTCAATTTCAACTTGGCTACCGTGGCCAGAATACTCGGTACCGCTCTGGGTGGAGTTCTGATTACGTTCATTACGCTGGAGGATATCTTTATCCTGTCCGGCCTAATCTATCTATTATTAATTGCATTAACTTTGATGCTGCGCATGGAGCATGCTCCCCATCCGCTAACGAATAAAGACCGCCCAAAGCCTGCGTTCTCCGAGCTGTTTCAACTCATGCGGGCAGAGCCTGCTGTACCGAACTTATTAATTCTTACGTGCATTCCCTTTTTGTTCATCGGCGGCCTGAACTTGTTCACGATAGAGATCAGCGAACAGCATCAGATGGATAGCTTAAAAGGCATTATCTATGCGGTGGAAGGCGCTTCGATTCTCGTAGCGGGGTTATTTATGAAGAGGCTTACCGCAAAATGGGGAAAAAGCACTGTATTATTCGCCGGGGCCTTTGCGGTCATTGTCAGTATGCTTGCCCTGATTCCTGCGAATATGCCGCTTCAGCTGGCCGCGTTTTCGCTGTTTGGACTAGCCTCCGGGTTATTCATACCGCTGTCCAACATGGAAGCCCAGGTCCTGATCTCAAAAGAAGCGTTAGGCCGATTCTTCTCCTTCAAGCGCATGATCGAGACGACGACAATCCAAGTATCGCTCATCTTCACGGGGATGACATTGGATCTGCTGTCTCTGCCCGCTTTGATGGTCATCTATGCGGCCCTGAGCATGGCAGCCGTTCTGATCGCGCGCCGCCGCTTCCGGGCGGCCTAAGCCCTCCCCACACAGCACAAAAAACAAGCCGGCTTCCGATAGACATTCGGTGCCGGCTCTGTTTCATCCGATATTATTGCTCGATTGTTCGATATTTTGCGCTGTAGCCGCTTCCTTTCTTTTGAGATACCTTTTGCGAAGCAGCAAGAATACGACAATGATCGGGATGGCGATAAGGCAAATATAAAGGGAGACCTTGTGAACCATCCCTTCTGCCGAGCGGCCATAGAGGTAGAACAAGATGCCGATGGCATAGAACTTGACCGCTCTTCCCAGCGCAGCATAAGCGATAAGGCGCCATAAAGGGAACTTCAGGCAGCCGGACAAAATGGTGAACACTTTAAAAGGAATCGGCGTGAATGAACCGATGAGGATGGCCGCCTCTCCCCTCTTCTTGAACATCTCGGTGGCGGAATCGACCCATTCCTTTTTGAGAAATTTGTACATAATGGAATGGCCGAGCCCCTTGCCAATCAAATAGCCTAACGGCGTGCCGAGCAGACAGGCGATATAGCCGATCGTCGCCAGCCACAGTGCATTAGACGGATCGAGCAAGCTGAGCGACACCTGCAGGAAAAATGCGGGTATCGGAAAAATAACCGCATCGGCGAACGCGTGGATGAACAATCCCCAGGCCCCATAATCCATAAAGAAATCAATGATTTGCTGAAACATACTTTGCTCCTATCCGGAAACCCACTTATTTACGCTTGCATCCTTCCCCGCCCTTTCCTTCCTCTCTAAGCTCTATTCAGAATGAAAAGGAAACAACTTCAACCTAACGCGGATCCGGGGCGATCGAATGAATAGACGAATCCGAAAGACGGCTCCCCTTCACGATGACGATGACTTATCCCACCGATCCGATCGTCAGACTACCAGCATGCCAGTTCTATTTAAAAATAACATTAATGCAATCAGAAGAGAACCGTTTTTACGAGAAATGGTCAGGTGCCGCAGGGCAGTCGCTATCCCCTTCCCGTTGAGGTACAATACAACAATAACAACTTTTTCTGAAGCCCGAATAAAAGAAATGTGAAAAATTATGAAGGCTCGACCGCCTCCCGTTTCACAATTCTTCATTAACGCTTTATTGTTTTTATAGTTTTTTCGCTTACAGTAGAAGGGGAAAGGATAGCTGCAAAGTGAGGAATATCAAATGATGAAGCCATGCGTTTTAATTGCCGATGATGATAAGGAGATCGTCGATTTGATTGCCGACAGTCTGGAGGACGAAGGCTTCGCTGCCGTCAAGGCGTATTCCGGGCAGGACGTGTTGGAGCTGACGAGGGAGCGCTCCTACGCCCTGCTGCTGCTCGATATTATGATGCCGAACGGGAGCGGGATCGAGATATGCCGCACTATTCGGGACCGCGTGACGGCCCCGATCGTATTCATCACGGCCAAGAGCCGCGATCTGGATAAGGTCGTCGGGTTCGAGATCGGCGCGGATGACTATATAACGAAGCCGTTCAGCATCGATGAACTGGTCGCCCGGGTGAAGGCCCATATCCGAAGAGACCATCGCAGCCAGACGCGCCGTCAGGAGCGGATTTACGGAAATCTTATCATTGACAAGGATACCTACGAGGTGATCAAGGACGGCGTAAAGATCGATCTGTCGACCAAAGAGTTCCAAATCCTGTCTTACCTTGCGGACCATCACAATAAAGTGCTGTCCCGGGAGCAAATCTATGACGCCGTATGGGGACAGAGCGAATTGGGCGATATGAATACCGTCACTGTCCATATCAAAAATATCCGCAACAAAATCGATCCGGAGAACCGGCTCATCGTTACGGTCTGGGGTGTAGGCTATAAATTTACGGGAGGACTGGCTCCTTGAAATTCAGCATCAAAACCAAAATCGTTCTCGCCTTTTTCATTGTCGCCCTGCTTAACGGCGCTTTCGTCTTCGGCTATTATCAATTCTACTTGGCGGATAAGTTCATGGAGAGCACACAGGCCATCGGCAAGGAAAATGCCCAATATCGGCAGCAACTGATAGAGGAGATCGTGGCCCTCTACCCCGATGAGGGGGCCATCACCGCCTTAATCCGGACGGAAGCCGAGACTCAAGGCATCCAGATGACGGTGACCGATCTCGATGGCCATGAAGTAGCGGCAACGGCGGAACACAGGGAAGGCAGCGCCCTCTTGCAAACCAAGGAAGTCGTGCGGATTCAAGGCGAAGCCATTTATCTGATCGACTTCCAATACCCGGACTGGTACGAGCAGGTCAAGCCGATGAAGAGCCTGCTCCTGCTGGTCATTGCCGTACTTGTACTCTCGGTAATCGGGCTCATCTTTTATTTGCAGAGCCATATCGTGAAGCCGCTCACGTTGCTTCATACCTATATGAAGACGTTCCATTTCCAGAATATGAAGCTTCCCAAGCTGGAGCGGCGCCAAGACGAGATCGGAGAGCTGATGAAGGATTTCGCGGAAATGGGGCAACGATTGGAAACGTCGCATAACGAGCAGGTTGATATGATCGCAGCCGTCTCCCATGATATTAAGACGCCGCTCACCTCCATTATCGGTTACGTGGAGCGGCTGTCCGGAAGCAAGACGCTGACCGAGGCCAAAAAAGAGGACTATTACCGGATTATTCACCGGAAAGCGAAAGATATCGAAAAGCTGGTCGAGGATTTCTCCGCCTTCAGCGACATGGAGCATGATACGCTCAAAATCGCGACGGAGCGCGTCCATGTACGGAGCTTTATCCAGAGCATCTGCACGGAGTATGAGGAAGAGCTGCAAGCGCACCAAGCCCGGCTGGAATGGACCTGTCAGGTGCCTGAGGATGTCCATGTGGAATTGGATATGAAGAAAATAAGACGGGTGTTCGCGAACATCGTGCATAACGCGCTGGTCTATGTCAGTCCACCGGTCCATCTCCGGTTGAGCTGCGAGCTTGAGGACGGCAGCCTGTGCATCTCTTTCGAGGACAATGGCGAAGGCGTGCCGGACGAGGAGCTGGAACGGATATTCGACAAGCTGTATCGTGTGGATCCAGCCCGCTCCCGCGCTGGCGGCGGCAGCGGACTGGGCTTGGCGACATGCAAGAGCATGATCGAAGCTCACGGCGGCAGAATTCACGCGTACCGCAACCCGCTGGGAGGCTTAGGAATCTATTTCACCCTTCCGCTGTAGCGCCCCCTCCGACATGCCCGGACAAAGCAACAGCTCCCTGGATCCTTCCAGGGAGCTGTTTGTTGTTCTCGGCCACGTCGAATATCATATCTATCGGACGGACCGTATTTTGTTTTGTCACGCCTTGCGTTTAACCATTCTGGAGCGCAGCGCGGGCGTAGTTCCGGAATCCAAGCAGATTGGCGCGATTCCGGGCATGCCGCGACTTTCTCCAGCGAACCTGCGGCTGCGGTTATGCTGGCATCAACGAGCCTGCTTAGCAGCGCCAGCTGCCGCACCTCCCTCGGATGACGCCGATGGAAGGCTCCACCTGCACTTCGTAGGTATGATGCATCGCCGGCCGGCTTAATTGGGCCGCCGGCTTGAAGCGCTGCGGTGAGCCGGCAGAGCTGCCCCCAACCTCTGTAAAACAGGAACGACTTGTGCTGGACATACCCAAGTCTATATGATTTCAATTCTTTGATGTGGAAGGTAGGTTCGCTTTGCTCGTTCCGCTTGTCTGGTGCAATCGGCTTCCACGATGCTTCCTCCATTGCTCGACTTGCCGAAAGCTGCGAAAATGCAGTTTTCCCTTATGACGTTTATTCGTTTGGAGGAATTCCTGCAAAACACAGGCTGTTGAGAAAGTGCAGGGGAATTTTCAGCACTTCATTTTTTGTGTGGTGGATCTCGTCTCGCAGAAGAAAAAATCGATTTAAAACGCTCTGAGTACCAAGTTTTGAGTAGGAAAATGGACAATCTCCACCCCTTTGTAAAAAACAGGGGGGTTCCAACGGCCTGAAAACTGCACCATTTCCCTAGAGACGTCTATCCGGTAGTCGAAATCCGCAAAACGGCACAATTCCTCCAGATACGCCTATTCGGTAAGCGAAATCCTGCGAAAATACAGCAATTCGATATGGACGACTTCACCAGAAAGGGAATCCTGTAAAACTGCAGCAATTTTCACCCGTTCCTCTTTGACTTAAGCTAAGTCCATATAATTGTGTAAAAAGCAAATGGCAAAAAAGAAGAGCCATAGCAAGGATCCTCGTATAGAATGAGGTTGTCGAGACAACATTCCGAAGGAGGATCTAGCTATGACTCAATACCAGATTACCCTAGATTCACAACTTTTGCATCAACTGTTTTTATCCGAATCAAGAGATGCCGGGATTGCGGCCCTATTAGAGTCCATCTTGAATCAAGTGTTGCAGGCACAAGCAACGGAACAGCTGAAGGCGGGGCACTATGAGCGCTCAGAAGAACGTGCAGGTTACCGTAATGGATCATACCCTCATCGGCTGACAACACGGGTGGGCCAATTAACCCTGCAAGTACCGCGTTTCCGCAACGGTCAGTTCTCTATGGAACTTTTTCTCGGTACCAACGCAGTGAGCAAGCCCTTGTCTTAGCCATGATGGAGATGGTGCTCAATGGGGTGTCAACGCGAAAAGTAAGCAATATTACCGAAGAACTGTGCGGGACGGAGTTCTCTAAATCGACCGTTAGTGAGCTATGCAAACAACTGGATCCCCTCGTAGAGGAGTGGAATAACCGAAAACTGGACAAGGCCTATCCCTTTCTTATTGTCGACGCCCTGTACGTCAAAGTCCGGGAAGACGGTCGTGTGCGCTCACGTGGCGTAATGATTGCAACAGGGATTAATGCGGAGGGCTACCGGGAAGTGCTTGGACTTACCGTAGATGATACCGAGTCAGCTGCAACGTGGGGAGCTTTCTTTACGCACCTCAAAAGTCGCGGGTTGCACGGTGTTGATGTCATTACCAGCGACCATCACGGTGGTTTGGTAAGTGCGATACGGCAACATTTCCAAGGCGTAACCTGGCAACGGTGTCAAACCCACTTTATGCGTAATATTCTGGACGCTGCTCCTAAAGCATGCCGTGATGAATTGAAGGCCCATGTGAGGGCCATCTACGAAGCCGCGGACGAGACCAGTGCCCGTACACTGCTGAAGCGGACACAAGAAGCATTTGAAGACAAAGCTCCAAAGGCCATGAGGGTCTTGGAAGAGGGTTTTGACGATGCGACAGCGATCTTGGCACTTCCGGCTGCCTGTCGGATACGTACGCGCACCACAAATGCTGTAGAACGTCTAAATGGCGAGTTGCGGCGTCGAGAACGCGTCATTCGCATTTTTCCCAACCGAGCCTCTGTCCTTCGTCTTTTTGGAGCCTTGTTAATGGAGCAGGACGAAAAGTGGTCCGCCGGGAAAAAGTATATCGAGATGAAAGAGTACCATGAGTGGCGGAAGAAGCTCAACAGGCCTGCAGCTTAGGCATCTTTTTGCTCTGGCAATCTCATCGAGGATTTTACACATAAATTTGGACTTGACCTTGACTTAGCTCAAAAGGGCCTAAAATAATGTAGCTGTGCAGCAATTCCTCGAAATGTGGACTCATTGAGCCGAAATTCCTGTAAAATAGCAGCAATTCCCTCCACACGTTAAAACCCCAGGAGATTATGATGTCTCCAGAAGGCGATGACGCTCTGAATGCCAAGTTGCGATTAGGTAATCACCCCTCCGAAAAAAACAGGGGTTTTCCAACAGCCTGCGTTTACGCAGGATTCCGGCAGTTCTCGGGGATATTCAGCGCTCAGGGAGTCTTGGCCGGATCCGGTACAGTTCTTCGCACGCGCCGCGAAGAGCGGAATCAGGAGCATGGCGCCGAGGAGGACTAGCAAGACGCTGCAGGCCGCTTGCACGCTGCAAGGCGCGTCAAGACGGTGCCAGCGCTGCAGGCAAAGACGCCGAACAGCGACAGCAGCTGCTTCAACGGCCCGATACGGGCATCCCGATAAGAGCTGGACAGGATTCATATACCGCGCTTACTGCTCGTATTGCTGTCATGGCTCTGGACCTCTCCCCGCGTTTCCTCCTTTCTCAATACGATAGGAAGCAGCAACATCGCACCGGCCATAATCAGACCACCGCTGATCACATATACCGCCAGCAGGGAAAACGTATCCTTCAGATAGCCGGATATGAACAAGCCAATCACCATCATCCCCATAAAAACAGGCGTGATCGCCCCGGATACCCGGCCAATAAATGCCCCTTCCGTATTCCGTACAATGAGCGTCTGGATTCCGCCGTGAATACAAGGGTAAAACAAACCGCTGATCGCCAAAAGAACAATGGTCAGCCAAATCATCGTAGACGCGCCTATTCCAATCGTACAGACGGCAGCGACAAGCAAACCTAACATGAGCAGCAACTGCGGCTTCACCTTTTTGGCTATCCCCATTACGGCAACTCCGCCTGCCAACATCGCTGCCCCATTGGTCATAACAAACCATTGCAGGGATTGTTTTTCTAGTCCTAATTGCTCGATGACAATAAAGATCTGAAGCGGCTGAGTCAGTCCTGACGCCAAGCCGACAGCCGAGAAAGTCACGCTAAGTGTTCTTAAGATTGGATTGGACCCGATATAGCGCAGCCCGGCCATCAACTCCTGTATGAATCCGCCGGCATCGCCAGACCGTGGTTCCTCCGCGTCGCGGGGAAGCGACGACAATACAAGCGAAGACCCTAGGAACAGGGCGGCCGTCAGGATCAAAGAGACTTCGATTCCTAACTGTATGAAAATAAACGTACCGATGACCGGACCCAAAACCATAAAGACAGCGACAAGAGTTTGGGACATCGCCATCACGCCCTGCAGTTGTTCAACTGGTACATGCCGCTTGTACAATTTCATGGCCGAAGGCTGAGAAAATTGGGACAGGCTGGCGGACACAAAGGAGCCGATGAGAAGCGCAGTCCATCCGCCGTCCATGAGGGCAAGCAGCACAGCCACAACGGACAAGGCAGACAACAGATCGCTCCATACCATGGTCCGCTTCGGCCGCGAGCGGTCGGCAAAGGTACCGCCAATAAAGGCGAATAGAAAAATCGGAGCGAATTCCGCAACCGATATCAGTGATACATAAATCGGATTATTATTCGTCAATTCGGTCACATAAAGAAGGATCGCATAATTCCGGATCCAGATTCCCAACTGCAACAGCGCCCGGGAAAAGAGAATCGTTCGAACATAACGATTGGAAAACATTTTTACTACCCCATATCCATTAATATTTTGATAACGTCCTTAGACGTCCGTTAACCTGCTCATCGTTTTCTGACACGACAACAGACTTGTGTTTTAAAACAGCTGGTACATTTTCTTCCCCTCTCCTTATCAACCTCCCCCCTTACCAACTTTCTCGTTTACTTATTTACTGATTTACTAAATTACTAAATCACTGCTCCAGTTTAGCTTGCTTTTCACCGTTAGTCAATCCGTTTTTTTGACATAAGGCCCCAATCGGTTCTTGCGTACGCTATAGCCGGATTCCTTAGCATTCGGAAAATATCGATTAGAGACCTGTTCTCTTTCACACAAAAGTCAAGATTCAGCAGGCAGCCCTCGTCCTTCGTATGATATAAGGGAAATATTGTCGTTCTGATCATGTTTCGATCAGGATGCTTTTCTCCCCCGGATGTGCAACAAGGGAGGCACCCTGCTTATCGCTCGAATGGAGGTCTATTAGATGGAGTTAGAAGCTTTTTTAAGACGACAGAACGAAGCGGTGAAGGAGCGGCTTGCCAAGATTGACGAAATGGGCTGGAAAGTCACATCTACCGGCGAACAGGAATGGAATGACCGGCTGGGGCAAGCTCAGAATGAATGGAGCCGTTATTGTTCGGACACAGACCAATTCCAGGAAGTCAAGATGTACAGAGCCCTTCCGAGCCTGTCCCCGCTTCAGCGCCGCCAGCTCGACGAGCTGCTCGCCATGTTCGGCAAGCAGCAGCTGGATCCGGAGCTTGCCGCCCAATCGGCGGATATGACAAAAAAGCTCGTCGACGTATTCAATAACTACCGTCCCACAATGGACGGCAAGCCGGTCTCGAACAACGATCTGCGTTCGATACTGGAGAACGGCGCGGATACGGAACTGCGCAAGCGGGCCTGGCTGGCCACCAAGCAGATTGCGGTCCGGATTGAAGACCAGCTGCTTGCGCTCGTGGAGCAGCGCAATCGGGAAGCGCGCTCCCTTGGGTACGACAATTACTATCAGATGAGCTACGCGCTGCAGGATCTGGATGTGGAGGAATCGTTCGCGATCTTCAGCGAGCTGCTGGAGTTAAGCGAGGAGCCCTATAAGGAAGTGAAGCGGGAGATTGACGAAGACACCTGCCTCCGGTTCGGCATTCGCGGCGACCAGCTTCGGCCATGGCATTATACGGATCCTTTTTTCCAGATCGCCCCGCCCCAAGGCCAATGGAGCATGAACGAAGAACTGCAGGAGCGGCGGTTAGAGGATATCGTCCTGCACACTTTCCGCGATATGGGATTGGAGATCGCCGATATTATGGCCATAAGCGATCTGTATCCGCGGGACAAAAAATACCCGTTCGGCTATTGCACAAGCATGGGCCGGGAAGGCCAGCCCCGCATCATGATGAGCATCGATGCGAGTGAGTTCTGGCTGAGCGCGATGCTGCACGAGTTCGGGCATGCGGCGTATGACAAATATATCGATCCGTCGCTGCCGTTCCTGCTGCGCAAGCCTGCCCATACGCTGACGACCGAAGGGATCGCGATGCTGTTCGGCAGAATGACGAAGCAGTCCGAATGGATGCAGCGGTATATTTTCGCAAATCGTCCGCATGCTGCGTTCATGCAGGAGGAAGCTTCGGTTAAGCAGGCACTGCGCCGGAATATGCTGGTCAGCATGCGATGGTATCTCGTGTTCACCATGTTCGAGCGCGAGCTGTACGAGCATTCCGGCAGCGGGAAGGAGCTGAATGAGCGCTGGTGGCAGCTCGTCCGGCGGATTCAGCATCTCCAGCCGCCCGAGCATACCCATTATCCGGACTGGGCGGCGAAAATGCACTTCTCGCTCGCCCCGGTCAGCTATCAGAATTACATATTGGGAGAGCTGACTGCATCTCAATTGCAGCATTATATCGAGGCCAACATATCGCGGCCTATGTATACCCCGGAGACCGGCGCTTATTTGAAGGAGCGATTTTTCTCCTCCGGTGCGGCGCTATCCTGGAACGAGAAGCTGCGGGAGGCCACAGGAGAGCCGCTCCAGCCGCGTTACTTCGTGGAGCAGTTCGTCCGCCACTCCCGCGCGTAGCTCCCCCAACAGCAACAGAGCCTTCATGACGGATCATGAAGGCTCTTCTCCTTATTTCGGACTAATACATGCGATGATAGATTCCCATCTGTGCGACATCTCTTGCAGCCAGCATGTTTCGGGGCACCGGCTCATTTTCCCTGCCGAGCTTCAGCAGAAGCCAGAGCAGTGAATCGTCCAGGTATGCCATCATATTTCTACTCCTCCTCCTAGAAGGCTGCCGCCGTCTTCATCGCGGCCGCTATGCCTTGGTCAATCATGCGCTCCCGATGCTCCGGATATTGATCATGCCCTTCCACGATGACGGTGACGATGTCTTGAATACCCAACAGCTCCAGATTGTGCTTCATCCAGCTCACGGCCATTTCCTGCTCCGCCGCCGGACCGCTGGAATAGACTCCCCCGCGGGCATTCAGCAGCGCTGCCTTTTTGTTGCCGAGCATGCCGACAGGGCCACCGGGCGTGTAACGATAAGCGATGCCCGGCTGGCTCACATAGTCGATATACGTATGCAGAACGGCAGGAACCGTGAAATTCCACATCGGAAAAGCAAACACAATCTTGTCCGCCGTCACGAACGGATCCAGGAAACGCATGACTCGGCCGGCCGCTTCCTTTTCCGACGATGACAGCTCTGCTCCTGTACGCCGCTTGGCCATGCCGTCCAGCATCACATCGTTGTAATAAGGCAGATCCTCCTGGTATAAATCAAGCTCAATCACCCGATCGGACGGATTGGCTTTCCGGTACGTTTTCAAAAACGCATGATACAGTTTTACGCTTACCGATTGATCGAGGGAACGGCAGTTGGCTTTGACGAATAAGACTTGATTCATTTGACATTCTCCTTTTGCGCATCTCTGCTACTTGAACTTCCATCTTCAGCATAACAAGACTCCGGACGTAGCGCGTCGGCAGGAAGGCGCGGACGAGCATACCAAAAAAGCCCGATCAAAATCGGGCTTTTCTACGACTTTAGATGTAGTTGTCACTCGGCCAATCCCCGCTTGACCGCGTATACCGCCGCCTGCGTCCGGGCGTTCATTCCCAGTTTGCCCAACAGATTGCTGACATGCGTCTTCACGGTCTTCTCCTTGATATTAAAATGGGCCGCAATCTCCTTATTGGTGCGGCCCCGGGCAATCTGCCGCAGCACCTCCACCTCGCGGCCGGTCAGCAATTCCAGCGGCGGTTCGCCGTCCTCCGGCGCTTCGTTCGGCTGTGCCGAGAGATGCGACATCAGCTGCTCCGTCACATTCGGATGAAGCTTGACCTGCCCTCTATGAACCTCGATGATGGCTTGAACCAGCTCATTCGGCATAATATCCTTCATGACGTAGCCGTTCGCGCCAGCCTGGACGGCGGGCACGACGTAATCCTTGTCCACGAAGGACGTGAGGACGAGCACCCTCGTGTCCGGATGATGCCGGCGGATATGCCGGGTCGCTTCGATGCCGTTCATCTGCGGCAGCATCAGGTCCATCAGCACCACGTCGGGGTGCAGCGTCTCGACCATCCGGATCGCCTCGGCTCCGGTCATGGCTTCGCCGACGATGTCAATATCCGGCTGCATTTTCAGAAAAAATTGGAGCCCGCGCAGCACGACCGCATGATCATCCACGAGCAGCACCTTGATACTCATGCTCCCTCTCCTTCCTTCCCGCAGGGCAGTTGAACGCGAATGACCGTTCCCTTGCGCGGCACGCTCTCCAACTGGAACGTACCGCCGCATGTCCCTGCCCGCTCCCGCATCCCGATTATGCCCAGGCCGGCATTGTTCCGCACCTTCGCCATGCCGATGCCATCATCGGCTATCTCCATCCGCACGGACGCTTTTTCCTTGAACAGACGAATTCGGACGGCATCGGTCTTCGCATGCTTGCGGACATTGTTGATCGCCTCCTGTCCGATGCGGAACAGCGTCTCCTCCATGTGGCGGGGCAGATCCAGCAGACTGTCCGCCCCCGTCTCGACCGAGATCCCTTGTGTCATGCCGTAGCGGACGAGACCAGTCAGGAGGCCTTCTTCGAGGCCGGCCGGACGAAGCTGCCAGATGAGCGATTTCATCTCGCATACCGCATCCTTCGTCAGCTCCCGCATCTCGGACAGAGCGGCGAGCGCGTCCGCTGTCCGGGAAGAGGCCAGCAAGCTCTCCATGCCATGCGCGGTCAACTGCAGCGCGAACAGCTTCTGCGAGACCGAATCATGCAAGTCCTGGGCCAACCGGTTGCGCTCCTGCCACATGGCCAGCTTCAACTGCTGTTCACGGAACTGCGCAGCCTCAAGCCCCCGGGACAGCAGTTCTGCGGCGCGATGCAGCATGTCCATTATGACCGGGTCGAAATGCTTCGCCTCCGTGCTGTCTGCATACAGCACGCCAATCGCCCGATCCCGCAGCAGAATCGGAACGGCAGCAGCCGCCGCGATTCGATCCGCCTGGCCGGGGCGGTTCCGGCGCTTACCGGGAGCAGCGGCGGCTGGATTCCAGCGCTGGCCGGCCTTCTGCGCATAGACGCTCCCGATTCGCTGGCGCGTGAGTGCGCTCGTCCGCCGCATCGCTTTGCACGAGAGCCGGCCCTCCTCCCAATAAGCAATGCAGGCCAGTTCCCCGCCCTCCGCCATATGCACCGCCGCGCTGCGGCAGTTCAGCAGCTCGCCTGCGGCACGGGCAATCCGCTCGGGAATGTCCCGATAATCGGCGATTCCCGCCAGTTCGCCGGATAATTCCCCCATCCGCTGCAGCAGCTCGGCCTGCTTGAGGCGGGATTGGTACAGCAGCGTCCGCTCGATCGCCGTACCAATCTGATAAGCAACCGATTGCAGCAGCGTCAGCTCGTCCGGAGCGTAATGCGTCTTGCCCGGCGCCGCGACGTTCAGCACGCCGTACAGCCGATCGCCCGCATGCAGCGGAATCGTCGCATGATGCGTAATGCCGGCCGTATCTCCCCACGCATACTTCACGGCATCATCCAGCCGCTTGCAATGCATCGTGTTCTCGGCGCGGAAGTTTGCCCCTTGGCGGTACCATTCGATGCACCAGCAGCTTCCCTGCTTCAAGCGCCGCTTCTCCTCGGCCTCCAGGGCAGGCGGAAGATGGTAATCGGCCGCCAGGGTATAGTCCGGCATAGCTTCCACAAGGAAAATCCACCCGGTCTGAAGCCCGGTAATCTCCACCAGCGTGCGCAGCACATTGTTCAGCAGCTCCGGCAGATCGGTCGAGCGGTTGATCGTCTCGGCAATGACTTGAAACGCATGCCGCTCATCCACGTGAATCGGGTTCCTCACGTTCATTGCCTCCCTTGGTCTTGTCAACGTTATCCATATCATAACATGAATCCGAACCAGCAGGAGGCTTGGACCGAATACAGACCTCGCCCTGTGCCCAGAGTGAAGTCTGCATCTTGGTTATATCTATCCTATTCCGTTCGCTTGGAGCGGTCTCTCTCTAATCTCCTTCATACGTTCCCTCCCATTAGGGGCCTTCCTGCTGCAGCTTCGACTTCACGATATAACAGCCTTCCGGCAATCCAGTGAAGCAATAATCGCCCGAGCGGTTCGTATACTGTATCCGAACGATCTCTTCTTGTCCGTCTGCCCGGATATGATACAGAAATACCGGGATTCCAGGCTGCGGTTCGCCACGATAGACGATGGTTCCTGTCACGGCTCCCTCTTTGGGCCTGCTCACAGGCGTAAGCAATATATCCTGCAACACGCGGCTGCGGCAGGTTACACGCAGGGCGATGAAGTCGCTGCGGCGATATCCGATTCGTTCGGCAGACAGCAGATAAGCGCCCGGTTCCAGATCATAGATGAGGAACTGGCCGTTCCGGTTCGTCATCGTCTCGGCAACAAGACGGTGCGGCGAGGCATAGTACCGCAGCGTAACCGCGCAGTTCTCCAGCGGGCCGGCTTCTGTCTCATCGAATACTCGGCCATAAATCGTGCCGAGGCTATAATCCGCACACGGCGCCAACCGCAGCGCCACTCGCGTCTTGACCGCTGGCTTGACCTCGATGCGAAGCGGCTCGGATAAGCCATATCCTTCGGCAGCCGCCCTGATAAGGTAGCATCCCGGAGGCACAAGCCGCTCTAGCGTGAATCGTCCCTTGCGGTTCGTCTTGACCTCATAGCGCTTCTCTCCATCCCTCGAATAAATAATGACCTGCGCATGAGCCGCCCGGTGCCCGCATTCGTCGAATACTCTGCCTTTGATGCGGGTGTCCGGCCTGCAGGGGGACCGGACAAGCTCCAGATTAACGTTCGCCTCCTCCGCTAACTTCAGACAGAACGGAAAGCTGCTGGCCAACGCATACTTGTCCCGGATCGGCATCTCGGACTCCGGTTATACGTTCGACTGGACTGTTGCCTTGACACGATAATTGCCGGGTCCGACATTCCCGAACAAATATACGCCCAATGCATTCGTTCTCGTCATGTTGACGATTCTCTCCGTCTGACCGGTCATTAAATACAAGGCAACAATAGCATTGCCGACAGGCTGCCCTGTCAGATGATCCTTGACGACGCCGCTTACGGTTCCGGTATTACCATTCGGGTCGGGAGCGATAGCCAGGTCGACAGCTTGGAAGCCGGGTGGAGTCAACGCGCCCACCCAATTCTCTACCGGCAAATATCCGAATTTGCCGGCGACAATAATGTAGGTGCCCGCCCCAAGCTCCGTGAACAAATACTGGCCTTGCGAGTTCGTGATTACGGAACCGACCGCTACGCGGCCGCCATCGGTCTGCATGAACAGGTCAACGCTGGCTCCTTCGACCGGATTCCCGAATGTATCGCTGATAATGCCGTAGATCGTAAGGGTACTAACGTTGGGATCGGGCTGCATCGCAATATTGACCGTCGACTGCCGCTCGGCGATAACCCCAACCGGAATGTTGTTCGGAGTCAAATACCCTGTCATCGATGCGGTAATCGTGTAGTTGCCTGCCGGAATCTGATCGAATAAATAAACGCCGCTCGCATTCGTATTGGTATGCTCAAAAGGAACGTTATTCGCCGTGAACAGCTTGACGGTCGCATCCGCGATCGGATCGCCGTTGGCATCCGTTACCGTTCCGGTAACGGATCCGTAAGTGGGGGAACCATACAGCTCCAGGCCCTGATCCGCCTCTTGGCGTCCGTTGATATTGAACTGATTGCTCGGCTGAAGAATAAATTGATCCTGTATCGCCATTTCACATGCCTTCCTTTCTACCATTTTTCTACTATCTCTGCATTCTATGGGATGCGGCAATGGAGCGTGTCCGATGTTCGTCTAACGATATTCAATATCCGCGAACACTTTGCAGAGAATCGACCCCAGTCATTCGAACGCCAAAAAAGGCATAGGGTGTATTCCCTACGCCGCAAGAAGATTCCATCCTATTTTCCACTATGCGCTTCATATGCGCTCCATTCGCTTGCTCATTCTGTGCCGCAAGCCGCCGCACGGGTCACCCGCTATTGCCGCTGCGCGTCTCCGCATCAGCCAGCAAGGGAGAGTACATCATAAGCGCATGATTCTCGGCCACATCTTGTTCCGCGATCTTGTCCCCGTTCCCGTTGAACTGGTGCCGGCAGATCAGATTATGCCGGACGTAACCGCCCCAATGCTCCTGGGTAATCCGATGATCTTGCTCGACAATTTCGTACCGGTACGGATGAGGCGCCCCGCTTCGCCACCTTCCGACAAGCATATCCTTTTCCAGCGCAAGCTGGAGCTGATAGGGCTCTGTCGTCCGATTGTAGATTTGCAGGTCCAAATAATTATAGACACAGGTCGCACCGCTGCCGAACGGCTGTGTCCGGTTCGAATCGGGAAAGACATCGTAGCTGTGCCGATGCCTCTCCGTCACCTCGAGCGGCGTGTGCAGCGCAGTCCAATAGATGAGGTTGGACAACTGGCACAGACCGCCGCCCACACCGGTCTTGAATCCGCCATAGAACAGGACCATGCCGTCCACATATCCTTTTCTGCGGGTCGGCTTCCCGATGAGCCTCCAGTAAGAGAAGGTCTCGCCGGGTTGAATAACAATTCCGTTCAGCCCCGGAAATACATCATTCCCAACGTGATTCGCAGCTTCGATCTCGGCTTCGGCCGGGTTATCATCGATTCCCCTCCCGCTTCTGCATGGTTCCCGTATCGCCTGCTCAGGCAACACCCACATTTTAACATATAACCACTATCGGCGTAAAAATCTTATTAACCGGAGCGCCGTACAGGATACAATCTCCATGTACGAATGAGCACGGTTTATTAAAAACTACACGCCTCATTCCTTGTGGACGGATATCCATACCATCGTGTCTGAACAGCACAAAGGGGGTGTCCCAAAAGTAGTATTTCACTACAGTGAGACAGCCCCCTCATTCTCAAAGCTCGACTCGCGGAAAAACTCCAAAAATGCACTTTTCCTTTATGACATGTACTCCGTTACACAGAATCCTGCAAAACGGCATCAATTTATAACCATCCAATCAATAAAAGCAAAAATCGGATGAACATAACGTACTTTTGCAGGAATTTCATCAAATAGCGCCTTAAAGAGCAGAAATTGATGCATCCACGCAGCATTTCACTGCTTCATCCATCTTCCACCGTTGTGCGCGCCGCCATTTTTCGATCTGTACAGTCTCTATGCGAGCATTTCCGTTTTTCCCGCATCCACATTCTCTGTTGACTCGTTATCTCCATCATTTTGCAGTGCCTGTGAGACACTTCCTCTGCCGTTCCGGGACGATAAGCCGGAGCGAGGAAGCTGCTCAGTCGAACAAATCGCCCAACCGGTCGAGCACCGTTTTTTTCTTGTACGGCTTGTAGGATGGCGGGCGATGGCCCGAATCGTAATGGCCGTAATCTCCCTTATGCGGACGATGGTCGCGTTCGTCGTACCATTCCTGATATTCCTTGCGTTCTCTTCGCACGTCGGACATCAGCTTCTCCAGCTCTCCCCGATCCAGCCAGACGCCCTTGCAGCTCGGGCATACATCGATCGCTACGCCTTCCTTTTCCACTTCGCGCATCCGGACATCATTGCAGATTGGACAATTCATGTGTCATCCCTCCAACAGATTTTAGATAGGTATGTCGTGTATCTTCTGAGTTGACATTCATCAAGCTGATAAGCCATCGCCGTAAGCTGTGCGGATCACCCCCCAACAGAATCTAGAATGAAAAAAGACCTCTACCGATAGACGGTAAAGGCCTCAATGTGTACAAAAAAGACCTCTACCCTGCACATGCGGTAAAGGTCTTGCTTACAACGCTGGCGTTGCCAATAAAGCCGGGGCGATAAGCCCGAAATGACGACTTTATTGTAGTAG
The DNA here is from genome assembly GCF_007066085.1 of Paenibacillus thiaminolyticus. NCBI lineage: Bacteria > Bacillati > Bacillota > Bacilli > Caryophanales > Paenibacillaceae > Paenibacillus > Paenibacillus thiaminolyticus. The sequence goes on from NZ_CP041405.1 coordinate 628,879, forward strand.
CTACTCCCCTTCAATGAAGAAAGCGCTATTCGGTTACTCCGATTATATAGGTACGCGGGAGGGCATGTCAACTAGCGTTCACGGCCGCAGTCCATTCCCGTTTGCATTCATAAGCATGCTTGGATACACTACATAATAACGGGAAAGACAAAATGTGGAGGGACATGCGATGAGCCGCCAGAAGCTCCAAGACAGACTGAAAATGAAAAAGGTCGAACCGAAGCATGGAGACCAATTCAATGACCTGCTTCGCTATGTATTTCAAGTCACCAACCATGATCTGCAGACGTTCGGCTGGGAGAACCGCGAGATTGCGCAGGCGAAGCTGCCTGTACTGAAGGAGGCCGATGTTCTCGGCTGGTTCGATGGCGACAAGCTGATCTCCCAGTTGGCCGTGTATCCGTTTCAGGTCAATATTTTCGGAGAGATCTATGATATGGGCGGCTTGACCGGCGTAGGCACTTATCCGGAATACGCCAATCTCGGCCTGATGAGCCAATTAATGCGCCAGGCGCTCGCGAACATGCGCGAACGTGAGCAATCGATATCGTATCTGTATCCGTATTCGATTCCGTTCTACCGCCGCAAGGGCTGGGAGATCATCTCCGACAAAATCTCGTTCGAGGTGAAGGATACACAGCTCCCGAAGCTCAAGACGGTGCCCGGCAGCGTGGAGCGTCTCTCGATTGATCACCCGGATATTCGCGACGTATACAGACGCTTCGCCATGGCCCATCACGGAGCGATGCTGCGGAGCGATCTCGCATGGGAAGAATATTTGCGCTGGGATCTAGACGATCTGACGGTGGCGGTCTATTATGACGAGGATCAGAAGCCGCAAGGCTATCTGCTCTATTGGATTGCGGAAGAAGTGTTCCACATGAAGGAAATGGTGTTCATTGACGGAGAGGCACGCGCGGGGCTGTGGAATTTCATCAGCGCCCATTTCTCGATGATTACACGGGTCAAAGGCCATATTTACACAACTGAGCCTCTCGCCTTCCTGCTCGAGGACAGCGACATCAAGGAGACGATCTCCCCATACTATATGGCGCGAATCGTCGATATTCACCGCTTCGTGAAGCAATATCCGTTCCTGCCCCAGGCGGCGGCATGCCAACTGACCTTCATGCTTCACGACCCGATGCTGGAATGGAATCAGGGCAAATTCACGCTGAAGGTGGATGAGCAGGGCCGCGGCCACTTGAATGAGGGCGGAGGCGTCCCGGCAGCGGCCTTCGATATTCAGACGCTGACGACGATGCTGATGGGCTACAAGCGTCCCGCTTATTTGGCGCGGGCAGGCCGCTTCCAGGCGCAGCAGGCGACGATTGAGCAGCTAGAGAAGCTGATCGATCGCCAGACGCCTTATTTTTCGGATTACTTTTGAACGGCTGCGCTATTGGCCCCCTGCCTTTCGGGTACGGGGCCAATGCTTTTCCTTATTCGCCTTCGCCGTTATCCACCCCATAATACTCTTCCAGCGTCATCCCCTCTGCCTCTAACCGTTCGGCCAGATCCCGGCCGACATAGCGGAGATGCCACGGTTCATACTGATACCCGGTTATCTCCTCCTTCCCGCGCGGATAGCGGATAATATAGCCGAAGCGGTGCGCATGCTTCGCCAGCCACTTCGCTTCCTTCGTATCCGCGAAGCAGTCCTGGACCGCGCACCGGCCGTCGCTGCCGGACAGATCGACCGCCAAGCCAGTCTCATGCTCGCTGTGGCCCGGGGCAGCGCTGTATGAGCTTGCCCGCCGGGAACCTTCGGTATGGACATATTGACCGTAGACCGCCGCCTGCGCGGCAGACGAGCGGTAAGCCGAGACGCTGGCCAGATATACATCTTCCCGCTCGGCCGCGGCGAACAGCCGCTCCAATGCCTGGGCCGCTTCCCGGCGCAGCAAATACCGCTTCGACTTCATTCCCGTAAGCGTCCGCACCTTCGGGAAGGTCAGATCGCGCGGCGCATAACCAGGGGGAAGTCCGTGCCGCTTATTGACGAGAACCCCCGGGCTGTCCGCCCCCGGAAGGGGGCGCCTGGCCTGCTTGCCGGCTAGCTTGTCCCGCTCTGCTGCGGATGGTGCAGCTTCCCGCGAAGGCGACGAAGGCGCCTCTCCTTCTCGAATGCCGGCTTGGCCGGCCGCAAGCTGCTCCGTTGCTTGCGGCAGAGCCGAGGGAGCCCTGCAGCCGAAGCATATTGTGCAGAACAGACTGCAACAGAGGATGCATATGAAAGCTCTACCAGTCACGTTCAAGGCTCCTTCCTGCTTTGGCAACGCTCTACCATACGAGCATAATGATGTCATTAGGTAGTGTGCACCATTTTGCCGGAACCATGAAATCTCTTATACAAAAAAAGCACCTAACAATAGCTGTCAGGTGCTGTGTTCTACTCAATATAGATAAGGGCTGATACGCTAACCTACTTCGCTGCGCCCTCGACGGAATCTTCTTCCGTCTCCGCCGCCCCGGCGCCGCGCGGAAGAATAATGGAAGCCAGCAGCTCGGTGCCCGTTCCGGTCAGCTGGATGCCTGCCGGCAGCTTCAATTCGCTGGCCGTCAGCTTGTCCCCCACTTTCAGATGAGAAATGTCGACGGGAATCGAGGTAGGCAGAGCGGAAGGAAGACCTTCGACTTCAAGCTCCACTTCCTGGGTCTGCAATACGCCGCCCACCTTCGTGCCGGCTGCGACCCCTTGATAATCCAGCGCGATCTTGACACGCAGCGGCTTGTTCTCGGACACCTCCTGGATATCGAGGTGGATCCAGTTGCCCCAGCGCTCTTGCACAGCTTTGATAACGGCAGGAATGGTCTTGCCTTCGACCTTCAGGTGGAACAATTCGGAACGACTCGTACGCGCGAACTTATAGACTTCCTTCGCATCCAGATGTATTGGAATTCCCTCCATGGACGGACCGTAGACAACGGCCGGAATCCGCCCGCCCTGGCGCAGGCTGCGGTTGGAGGAACGCTTGAAATCCGTTCTCCGTTCAGCGGTAAGTTGAGAAGTATTGCCCTGTGCACTCATGACATAACAACCTCCTTCAATGTTCCCTATGCTCACAGAAGATGTGAAGTATAATAGGGTTATAGATCAACTTACCCAATGCGGAACGGAGTGAAACAGCTTTTTTCTAAATTTTCTAAATATTTGATCCTTCCGTTATTTTCTCGAAGGGATGACCGCCTTCACAGCTTCGATTTCGCGGCCTCATGCAGGTAATACCGCTTCCCTGTCGCCGGATCATAGTACACGGTAACGATCTGCCCGGTCGTCGGATCGCGGGATACTTCCCGTGTCGGGATGCAGCCGTCCGGCACCTCCTCCGCCTGCTCCAGATGCAGTCTGCGGTCCTTCTTCCTGGCGACCAGCAGCAGGATCAGGAACAAAATGAGCTGGAAGCCGAAATACGCCAGTATCCACTTCAGCATGGCGTCTCCTCCACCAGGATCACCGCTGTACCATAGGCGACAATCTCGCTCATCCGGTTCCCCGCCTCCCCTGAATCGAAGCGCACCATCACGATGCCGTTGGCGCCCATCGTCCGGGCGTTCGCCACCATCCGATCCAGCGCCTGCTTGCGCGCGTCTTCCAGCATCTCGGTATATTGACGAATCTCCCCGCCGACCAGGCCTTTGACGGCGGCGGCTATATCTTTGCCGATGCCGCGCGATCGGACCGTCAGTCCGAAGACGGGGCCGATCGCCTCTTTCACTTTCCAGTTCGGGGGACACTCTGTAGTCACAATAATCATGGGTTAGCTCTCTCCTTATCTTCATGGCATGGTATAGATGATACGAGAGAGCCGGGGGAATCGTTCAATTCAACGGAGCGGATTATAATTAATGTCATTAATTAGTTGTAAATGCTTGCTATTTAGACTTTTAGGAGGAAATGTCGAATAGAACCACACTTAGTTTACATAATATATATTATGTCGTACTTAATGCGTTCCATTTACCGGTCGCTTACCGGCCGCGAATCAGCTGCGGAAGCAGCTTCAGCGCATGCTCCAGCTCAGGCACCGACGCATAGGCATAGGACAAGCGCAGCTGGCGGACCGCAGAACGGTCATACAGCACCCCGGGATTCAATAAGATGCCATGCTTCAACGCCTGATTGAACAGCCGCTGCACCGGAACCGGCGACCTCAGGCTGACCCAGACATAGAAGCCCCCCTCCGGCTTCGACCAGTCGGCAATATCCGGCCAGTAGACGTCCAGCAGCGCCAGCATGGCGTCGCGCCGCTCCCGCAGCCGTTGGCGTATCTCGTTCAGATGAGGCAGATGCATGCCGGAAGCGAACCACATTTTCGCGGCCTGCTGCGACAAAGAGCTGGAGCCGTAATCGGTTTGCATTTTAATATCGGCCAACCGCTCGATAACCGGCTCCGGGCCGGCAACCCAGCCGATCCGCAAGCCGGGACTGACCGATTTCGACATCGTGCCCACATGCAGGACGATGCCATGCTCATCGCGTGACTTCAACGGCGCCGGAGGCTCCCGATCAAGCCATAATTCCTGGTATGCGCCGTCTTCCAGCACTGGCAGCCCGATCGTCTCGCATAATGTCAGCAGCTGCTGACGGCGTAAGTCGCTCATCACCGTTCCGGTCGGATTGTGGAAGGTCGGAATCGTATAGAGCATCGAGGCGCGATAGGTCCGCCAGCACCGCTCGAGCTCGGACAGACGAAGCCCTTCCTCGTCCACCGGCAAGCCAATCAGCTTCATGCCGGCCGATTGGAACGCGTGAATCGAATATAAGTATGACGGCTTCTCCAGCAAGATGGCCGACTGGCGCCCCAGCAGCCCGGCCGAGATGAGCTGAAGCGCCTGCAGCGCTCCGGAGACGATGAGGATGGCCGACGGCGACGCCTGGATTCCTTGGCGGGCTAACTCCCGGCTCAGTAGCCGCCTTAGCTCTTCATCCCCTTGCGGGTGCTCGTAGCCAAGGGAGACGGGCCGCTCGGCCAAGGAAGCGAAGAGCTCCCGGATCTGTTCCTGTGGCAGAAGCTCGGGCGATAACTCGCCTGTGCCGAGCCGGATGATATCCGGATCGAATTCCAGCCGGTTAATGCGCTGGATCATCGGCAGATTCGGGTAATGCGCCCCTTCTTCGACGTATGCGTTCCAATCCGGCAGATTCATCGGGCGCCGGGCGCGCTGCTCATCGGGAATGCCGATGACCCGGGTGCCGCCTCGGCCCCGGCCTTCAATCCACCCTTCTGCCATCAGCGCTTCCATCGCGGTAACGACCGTGCTTCGATTGACGCCGAAGGCTTCGGCCAGCGTCCGCTGCGGCGGAAGCTTCATGCCGATGCTCCATTCGCCGCTGCGAATCCTCGCTTGAACATATTGCTCGATCTGTCTGTAGATGGGCAGCGGAAGCCGGAGATCCGGCTTCCAATCCGCCTTATATATATTCGGCATCGGCCGCTCTCCTTCCCTGACCGTCCGCAGGCCGGAAGCCTGCGCGTCGCAGTTCCATTATAGCTTTTGGTTGGGCTCGGACACAACCAAATGGTCGGTGACAACCCGAAGCCGGGCAGGTATGCTTGACCTTGTCCTGCGCAAGACGCAACAAGCAACAGGAAGGAAGAGAACAGATGTGGGAACCTTTTGTCCATGGAATATTGCTGGCATTCGGACTGATATTGCCGTTAGGAGTTCAGAACGTATTCATTTTCAATCAGGGAGCGCTGCATTCCCGGCTGTGGAAGGCGGCGCCGGCCGTCATCACCGCCTCCTTGTGCGATACGCTGCTCATCGTGCTCGCCGTTCAAGGCGTATCGCTGCTGCTTCTCCAATGGATCTGGCTGAAAAATGTGCTGTTCGCCGCCGGATTTCTGTTTCTCCTCTATATTGGGTATAGTCTGTGGAAATCGGCCGGAGACGGCGTTCAGCAGCACCATCGCGCGGATACGATCAAGCGGCAAATGATCTTTACGGCTTCGGTGTCGCTGTTGAACCCGCACGCGATTATGGACACGATCGGAGTCATCGGCACGAGCTCATTGCAGTATGCGGGAATGGACCGGGTTATATTTGCCGCCGCCGCCGTGCTCATATCCTGGTTATGGTTCATCTCCCTGGCGATCGCCGGCAGGGTGCTGCGCAAGCTGGATACGACGGGCCAACGCCTGGCTTGGCTGAACAAAGGATCGGCCGTCTTGATATGGGGAATGGCCGGATACATGCTGCTGACGTTGCTGAAGGGGTAGCGGACAGCTGCATCAGGGGAACCGTCGTCTGGAAGGAGCTGAATACGAGTCCGCGGCGCCGTGCCGTTCCGCGGTCCCGTCACCGGTCTGGCCAGATCGATGATTGACAGAATGCTTTCAGATGACCGCAGCCGATCGGTTTTGCCCCAATAAGCCAGCCGTTCAGAAGATGAACTGCGCAAAAATTGTGGAGGCAATCGAGCCAAATAGTCCGGGCATAGCGACGCAGCAGTGATGATACAGGCAAAGAGCGAATAATTATGAGGGAAAGAGGCATCACAACTCGCCATTCATGGCCATACGGTGCCTAATCCATGTCAAGGAGGCGGTGGAATGAATGTAGCAGGGGCGGTTCAACAAGCGAAACGCATGCAGGCAGAGCGGATGAGCTGGTGGACGGAAGCGAAGTTCGGCATGTTCATTCATTGGGGACTGTATGCCCTTCCCGGAGAAGGCGAATGGCATATGTACGGGTCGAAAATCCCGGTTGCCGAATATGAATCGCTGGCAGAGCAATTCAATCCCGTGCGCTTCAACGCGCGGGAATGGGTGCGGCTGGCACGGCAGGCGGGCATGAAATACATCGTGATTACCGCCAAGCATCACGACGGATTCGCGATGTATGGTTCCCAGGCCGAACCGTTCAATATCGTCGATGCGACGCCATTCCAGCGCGATCCGATGAAGGAGCTGGCGCAGGCCTGTCAGGAGGAAGGCATCCGCCTTTGCTTCTATTATTCACATGTCATCGACTGGCACCATCCGCACTCGGTGCATCAATCCGCCAACAACATATGGGATTACAAAATGGAAGAGAAGCAATTCGATCTGTATTGGAATGAGCTTGTGAAGCCGCAACTCAGGGAGCTGCTCACCGAATACGGTCCGATCGGCCTCATCTGGTTCGATACGGCGGGCGGGTTGTCGAAGGAAGACAGCGAGGATATCGTCGCCCATGTGCGCCGCCTTCAGCCGGATTGTCTCATTAACAGCCGGGTCAGCCATTACCGGGGAATGGGCGATTATCAATCCAAGGGTGACAATGAGACGCCAATGTACGGAGAGGAGTCCCAGCCGTGGGAGACGCCGATGACATTGAATGAGACATGGGGATATTGCCCGAAGGATCAAGTATGGAAGACGGCGGACTCCCTCATTCGCAAGCTCGTGAACATCGTGAGCAAGGGAGGTAACCTGCTGTTAAATGTCGGTCCGTCGCCAAAAGGAACGATACCGGAGCCGGCAGTGGAACGGCTGCGCGAGATCGGGACGTGGACGGAGCGGAATGCGGAAGCGATCTACGGCACTGCAGCGAGCCCCTTCCCATACGAGTTCGATTGGGGTGCCGTGACGGCGAAGCCGGGACGCCTCTTCCTTCATGTATTCAATGACAAGTGGCCGCGCGGCCACTTGAAGCTGCAAGGGATGCGCAGCCGCGTACTCAAGGCGTACCTGCTCGCCGATCCGTTGAAACGAGTGCTTCCCCTCACCCATACCTATCATGGCGGCACGGAACGCCATACTTTATCCGTCTCCCTGCCGGACACGGCCCCGGATCAGTCGGTATCTGTGATCGTGCTGGAAGTCGAGGATGTGAACGATCTCGATACCGGATTCACGGTGCTCCCGTCCGGCATGCTGAAGGTTGACGTAACGTCAGGAGAGGTGACGAAGGCGGACGGCCTCGGCGATGGAACCATGGCGGCGCGGCGTGCGGCCTGGGACATCGCGATCACCGAGCCTGGCACCTATTCGCTCTCACTGATTAGCTTCAAGCGCGCCGACGGGGCGCTCGCCGATTCCTATGCCGAAGGCATCCGGCTAACGTTCGCCGGCGAGACGATCGAGACGGTGCCGCAGGAAGATTCGATCATCGCCGAATCCCCGGCATGCCAGCATCCTTACAAGGAGGTCCATTCCCGGCTCGCGAACGTCTTCATTCCGGTACCCGGCACCTATGAGCTGACGCTTACCTCCACCCTCATCAAGGATCGCAATCCGAGATTCACCGAGATCTGGCAGGCGGACAAAGTAAAGCTCCGTTCCGTCATGCTGGAACGGGCCGATTCGCAGCAGCGATAGCATCGTTCGTCCCCTGCCCGTTCAAGGCAGGGGACGCCGTAATGATTAGGAGCGGGGCAATCTGCCGTAGCGGCGAAGCGTCAGCAGGCGGTCGACCGTGACGCCGCCGCGCCATTCGAGCTCGCAGGCGGGGCTCACTGCCGGCCAGCTGATCGTCCAGCCGCCGTCCTCTCGCTGCCCCTCCTCCAACGCATCCAGATGCCGGCGGATGTCTTCCGGGCTTATGAGCCGGGCGCAGTAGCTCTCCGGCGATGGAGCCCAATCCAATGCTTTGTGCACATAGCCTTCCGCATGCGGGTCCAGCTCGATGATGCCCGGCTGCTGCAGGACGCGGTTCAATTCCTCCAGCAGCGGCTCGGCCCTGTCCCGATCCGGGACATGTTCAAGGAAGGTGACACACTGAATCAGATCATGGAAACCGTGAAGATCGGGCTGTCCAATGCGACTCCATACGAACTCGGCCGCTTGACGGAACCATGCTTCTTCCTTGACCTCTTCCAGACCGGGCTGCTTCATGAGGAGGCCGATAATCCGTCCCGTCGGGTTCAGCGAAGCGCGGCTGTCATCCTCAATCGTCCACCACGGAGCATGCGGATAATCATTCACCGGAAGGAACGCCAGCGGGAAGCCGCCGGTGTCTGGAACGGCTATGCTCCGCAAGTACCGCACGATGCCCGCCATGATGTCCGCATCTACGACGCCGATCTCGTCCATCATCGCCAGCGCCATCTCCGTCGGCACCGGCTGGCTGTGCGGACAGCGGATATCGGGCTCCAACGCATGACCGAACCCGCCATCCTCATTCTGATAGGCCCGCAACGCGGCCAGCACATCCTCGGCGCGGCCGCCCGCAAAATGATACTCGAATCGGCGCTGGTCCAGCAGCCGGCCGTTGGCATAAAGGAATGAGGCGGCAGCTTCCAAGCGAGATTGTTTCTCCATCCTATTAAACCCCCTTAATATTTAATGTGATTAATAATATAAGTCAGAAGCCGAATAATTTCGCGAAGGAAGCCATCGCCTGCGGACTGCTGTTATGCTGCAGCCGGGCTTGCAGACGGCTTGCCGCCTCGTCCGCGGTCATTGATGCGAGCGGAATTCCTGCCTCCTCCATCCAATGCTCCAGCGTCTCGAAGCAGGTGCTGTTCCAGCCGTTCACCTCGCCGGCCTCGTTCCGTGGGGCCCTAACGCCGGAGATGACGATATCGAGTCCGGATTGCAACTCCGCCAATGCCTGATCGAATACCTTCTTGTTCTCCTTGGCCTTCATGCCAGCCGCCGCGCGCAGCGCGCGGGTCTCGATCCCCTGCTCCTCCTCAATCCTGCCGTATACCTCCTTGGCGGCCTTCGACAAGAGACCGTCGCCGTACCGCTCCGCGATACTGCGGTTGCTTCCGAGCAGCGCCTTCACCGAAGGAATCAGATCGCTGGCGACCAAGATCGCCTTCTTCTTCACGAACTTGCCGTACGCCGCGACGCCGTCGCCCGGGAACCGGACGCGCCAGCGCCAAGGATCCAGCTCGGTGTCGGAATGCCAGCGCTCAGGCAGCGTAATGCCGGAGAGAGAGGGATAATCCGGAATTAAGGGCGCCAGCGGCAGGATGCCGTAGGCGCGGACGACTTCGATCGCTTCTTCGTATGTATCAATCATTGGCTGCTTCATAGTTCATCCTCCTTCGATATCTGTCGAACACCGAGCTCCCCTGCCGGCTCATCCGCCGCATATCGTTCGCACATGCGTGCCGCCCGCTCACGGATTTCCCGGCGGAGCGCTGCCGGCGCAAGCACCTCTCCGTCGGGCCCCAGCCCGTAGAAGAAGCGGACCGCCCACGCCCATTCGCTTCGCGGACAAGCAAATTCGACCGCCCACTCCTCTTCCCCGATCTGGAGCACCTGATCGCCAATATGCTCGTCCTGCTCGGCCAGGAGCGCGCCGCGGTACGTCAAGCGGGCACGGACAGGTATCTCGTCCCCGCCGGCATCCCGCGTCTTCTTGGTGCGGCTGCGCTTCAGCCGGGCCGCTTCCAGCTCTGCGGCATCCTCAATCCGTTCAATCTCCTGGAACCGATCGACCCGGAAGGTGCGCTCTTCCTCATGATCGAGCGAGAATGCTTCGCAATACCAGAAGCCATGCGCGGTCACGATGCGCAGCGGGCGGAGACGCAGCCAGCGCGCCTGATTGGCGGAGCGGTAATGAGCCCGGATCCAGATGCCTTCCGCCGCACAATCCATGAGCCGGTTCAGCATCGGGACCCGGTAATTCCGCTTCGGCATCGACAAGATCAGCTTGTCCATTACCGGCTCGATTTCACTCCTCACCTGCTCGGGGAGCGCCTGCTTGATTTTGTCCAGGGCGCTCCACCGCTCCGCGTTGAACGGTGTATCGGCAAGCTGGGTCATGCCCTGGAGCGCGCACAAGACCGTCATCGCCTCCAACGGACTGAACTGCAATGGCGGGAGCTTATAGCCATCCATCAGCCGGTACCCTCCGACAGGCCCGCTCGATGCATAGAAGGGAACCCCTATCTCGCTCAGAGCCTGCATGTCGCGCAAAATCGTTCGCTTCGATACCTCGAACTTGTCGGCCAGCGACTGGGCGGTCTCCGTCCCCGTTTGCAGCGCCATCACAATGGCGGCCAGACGGTCCGAACGTTTCATGGCGGACTCCTCCTTCCGATTCTTGGTGTGCTCTTTTCAGTTCTGATGTCTGCATTATATCACGCTATTGGTGACAGCTTGCATGTCACCAATACGATGAATTCCTTGACTGCTGGGCCTATGTCCAGATGCGCCTGCCGGCGCCTTTCTCCCAATGGACTTGCCGTCTGGCCGCGGGCAGGCCATCTGCCGACTCAGAAGCCGTAAAGAAAATGTCGGAAACGGTCCCCGGATCGGGATTGCGGGTATGATATGCTGAAGGTATTGACGACGGATTGAAGGAAGGACAGCAATAGATATGACGGGAACAGATAGACAGGAAGACAAGCTTATCGCGGCTGCGGCCAGCTTCATCGCACGCTGCTATCACGAGCTCGGCAAAGACGGTGCCGCGGTGCAGCAGCGTATGAGCGAGATTGAGCGGGAGATCGCCGCCCGGGGCACCTATGCCCATACATTCGAGGAATTGGAGCACGGCGCCAAAATGGCCTGGCGCAACAGCAACCGGTGCATCGGCCGCCTGTTCTGGCCGTCCCTGCAGGTCATCGACGAGCGGGAGGCGTCCACGGCCGAGGAAGTGCTGCAGGCGCTGCGCAGGCATATCGCCTTCGCTACCAATGGCGGCAAGATTCGTCCGACAGTGACGGTGTTCCGGGCGGACGAGCCCGGCTGTGAGCCGATTCGGATTTGGAACCACCAGTTAATCCGCTATGCGGGCTATGACAGAGGCGGCCGCCGCTGGGGCGATCCGCATTCGCTCCCCTTCACCCGGATCTGCGAAGCGTTGGGCTGGCAGGGCGCCGGAACCTCATTCGACATCCTGCCTCTGGTCGTGCAAGTCGGCAGCGAGCCGCCGCAATGGGTGGAGCTCAAGCCCGAGGAAGTGCTGCAGGTCCCGCTGACGCATCCGGATTTCGGCTGGTTCGCAGAGTTGGATCTACGCTGGTATGCGGTTCCGATCATTGCGGATATGCGGCTTGAGATCGGAGGAATTGATTACAAGACGGCACCGTTCAACGGCTGGTACATGGGCACGGAGATCGGCGCCCGCAATCTGGCGGATGAGCAGCGCTATCATCAGCTGCCTGCCATCGCGGCGCGGATGGGGCTGAACACCGCTTCCAATACGACCCTATGGAAGGATCGGGCTCTGGTCGAGCTGAATGCGGCCGTGCTGCACTCTTTTAAGGAAGCCGGCGTCAGCATCGTCGACCATCATACCGCGGCCCAGCAGTTCAAGCGCTTCGAGCAGCAGGAAGCGGAGGCGAACCGTCCGCTTACCGGCGATTGGACGTGGCTGATTCCGCCGATGTCGCCTGCGGCGACCCATATTTTCCATCAATCGTACAGCAATGAACATGTATCCCCTCTATTCGCCTATCAGACGGCGCCATATTAAGCCTTTCCATGCGATATAACCATGAACAGGCCCGGAGAACCGTTCTCCGGGCTTGTGCGTGCCGGTAGGCCGGGCAAGCTTGACAACCCGGACATAGCCACGCATCTGGTTTACGTAATGTTTATTATGTAACCAATTCAACCGAACATGAGAAATTTTCATCCAAGCACAAATCACGCTTTATCAGCGTATGTACTATCCCCTTCGTTCAGGAAGCGGGATGCTGCGGCAGGTCCAACTGCCAGCGAATGCCGAATCGGTCCTCGACCACCGCGAATTTCGATTGCCAGAAGGTGAGCTGCAATGGCATCAGAACCCGCCCCCCTCCAGACAACCGTTCGTATAGCCGGGTTATCTCCTCCTCGCTGCCGCAGGCGATCGTCAGATGGACGCGATGCTCCTCCGCATGCTGCCCATGCCCGGGTCCCGTGCTGTCAGCGCAGTAGATCGTCTGGCCGCCGACGATGAACTCCCCGTGAATGAGCTTGTCGTAGTCCTCCTCCGCGATGCTCCACTCCACATTGCTCCTGGCATCGCCATAGCGGTTCATCCTCACGATCTCGCCGGAACCGAACGCATCGATATAATAGTTCATCGCTTCTTCCGCCTCCCCCCGGAACATAAGATAAGGGGTAATCTTTGCTTTCATGCACATAAGCCTCCCACTTGTTGTGAATAGGATTAATTTACCCGAACAGCCATCCTCTCATGCCCGCTCCCTGCCTTTCTCTGATACGCTTCTTGCACATGGAATCGGACTCTTTTAATACGCTCTATTGTTCTTTTTCCAAAATGGATCTTTTTGACAGGATAATAAGCCTTTTTTTTCCATCATTTATTTGTTATACTATTTAAAAATGATAGCCAGAAGCGAGAGGGGTGCACAATGAAGGATACGGGTATGATTCGTAGCTTAGATAGCCTTGGCCGCATTGTTATTCCGGTTGAAATTCGCAACGCGCGCAACATTGAGATTGGAGATGCAGTGGAGTTTTTTGTGCTTGATGATCATATCCTCGTGCTGCGAAAATATACTTCGACGGAATGCACCTTCTGCCGAAGTATGGAAAGTGTATCTTACTACAAGGACCAGTTCATTTGCTCTACCTGTCTGAAGGAACTCGCCGGAGCCCAAGACTTGGCACCTATTGCCCCTCAACCCCAGGCCAAGAAGCGAGCCAAAACGTCCGAACTGATTCAGCGTCTGCGAGAAGCATTCGAAGAACATCCTGGAGCAAGTCAGAAGGAACTGGCCAAACTTCTTGGCGTTAGCCAGGGAAGGATTAGCCAATTAAAAAAGGAAATGTAAGTTGCACTGAAAAGAAAGCGTTATCTTCCATTAATGACTTTACTGCGCGGCTCCATGCCTTCTCTATGCTTACGCAAGGAGTGCGTCTGGAGCCGCCGCCTTATCTCTCCGCTCACCATGGCCCTCCCGCCTGACGGCAGGGGCTTAAGGAGATATCCTCCGTTCCAGTTCACAGCCATCCTCCAGGCATCCGCCTGCAGGCACAATCATCCTGCGGGACGCGATCCAATCATACATTCGCTCGCCGAAGCCAAGCTTGATCGTCAACCAGATGCCCGGACATAGCATCATAAGCAGCGGCACGCGGGAGCATAACCGGAGTACCGCGGCGATTCCCGAATCGATCTCCCCGCTCCCGGTGCATCGGACATGCATTCGCGCCTCCAACGCATCCGGCGAGATTCCCCTTGAGCTCATCTCGGATACCGCCTGCCCGTCGCGTATCGACCGGAACCGGAGCGCATGCAGCCAGTCCCATCGTTCCAGCCGGCGCCGGATCGCGGCGCATAACGGACACCATTCATCGTAATATACTTCTAGCTGCTTCCGTTGGCGCATCGGAATCCTTCCTTTCGTTGCTCTTCTCCTTCTTTTATTCAGGCTGTTGAGAAGTCCAAGGGATTTTGTGGCACTTCATTTTTATGTGGTGGATCTCGTCTCTCCGTAGAAAAAATCGACGTAAAACGCTCTGAGTGCCAAGTTTTGATTGTGTAAATGGACATCTCCACCCCTTCGTAAAAAACAGGGGGATCCAACGGCCTGAAAACTGCACCATTTCCCTAGACACGCCTATTCGGTAGGCGAAATCCGCAAAACTGCACGATTTCTCCAGACACACCTATTCGGTAAGCGAAATCCTGCGCACATACAGCAATTCGATATGGACGACTTTCCCAGAAAGGGAATCCTGCAAAACTGCAGGAATTTCACCCGTTTCGCTTCGGCTTGAAGTAAAAGGGCCTAAAATGATGTAGATTTGCAGCAATTCCTCGGGATGCGGACTGATTGAGCCGAAATTCCTGTAAAATAACAGCAATTCCCTCCACACGTTCAAGCCCCAGGAGGCAACGATGCCTCCAAAAGCCAACGATGCTTCCTGAAGGCAACGATGCCACCAGGATCCGACGCGGTCTCTTGGATCCCGTAAAATCAGGCCGTTGAGAAGTATGTGGTAACTTTTGCCACCCCATTTTTTATATGGTGGATCTCGTCTCTCCGTAGAAAAAATCGACGTAAAACGCTCTGAGTGCCAAGTTTTGATTGTGTAAATGGACATCTCCACCCCTTCGTAAAAAACAGGGGGTTTTCCAACGTCCTGTTCTATTGTACCACTTTCTTCAATATGTTCGCCATGCCGCAGCCGCCCGCCCTTTCCCCATCACACGGTACAAGGCCAATCCTCTGGCGGAAGCGCAAAGGTTGGCCTTTAAAAGGGGTGAACCGCAATTGGAAAGTTATTCTTTTCACAAAGTTGGGTATTCAAAGCTATCATTTCTTGATTCAGCCTCGATTACGCATAGTAAGCTTGCAGCAAATCGCGAGTGTCGTCTTGTTGCTCTGGATCGGCTCCATTCTCTTCCCAACACTGTTTGCACTCGTTCTCCGTCGTGCAGCGATGATTGTCGTCGCACATATAGCACAGTTGGAGGTAGTTGCGGGTTACGTTATTGGTATGCTTATGAATGTCGAATGTTTTGAAGGTTCTCATCGTTCTCACTCCTTCTTCTTTATGGTTCTACTATAACATGAATTTGCATTATAATATGTGAAATAAATCACAATATGATTAAAAAGAGATCGGAGATAACCGCCCCTATCTCCGATCCCGCTTATTATCCGTTGTTGGCCAGGTTCAACTGCCAGGAGACGCCGAATTTGTCATTCACCCAACCGAATTTCTTGCTAAACGGTGAAGGACCCAGCGCCATCAGCACTTGCCCGCCATCCGACAGCTTGGCGTACAGCTCATCAATTTCCTGCTCGCTCTCGCAGTCCACGAACAGCGACATCGAAGGCGTGAAGGTGAACTCATGCATTATGCTGCTATCGATGCACATAAATGTCTGCCCATTCAGCGAAAAGACCGCGTGCAGCACCTTTCCTTCCTCGCCTCCCCCGCTGCCGTCATGGCGAACGAGACTCACAATCTTACCGTCAGCGAACAAAGAGGTGTATAAATTCATCGCCGCTTCAGCCTGTCCTTCGAACATAAGAAAAGTCGTAATTTTTTGCATTTCAAGTCATCTCCATTTCTGAATCGGGATTCATTCTAGCTTGCGAAAGGCCGGAGCAATTCATTCCTCCGCGGTTTTCATATCATTCTGCTGCGCTATTATCATACTGTAAAATGTCCCCGCCAGTAAAATTAAGCCTGACTGTTCCGGCATCGAGATCGCGAACATGCTGCCCTATGCCAAAACGCCCCAACCACGTTGAGGCGTTCGTTCATCCAATGTGCCGCTTCAATGCCCCTTCATAATGGAACTTCTTGAACCAGAACCGACTTGTAACCAATCTTGGCGATGATCTCCGGCGTAATATAAAGCGCTCCTTCCTGCAGCAGGCTGTTGCCGCTGTTCAGCACGATCGACTTGCTTCCATTTGTCAGCTTGTACCGGTAATCGGGAGCCTTCGCCGGCAGCTTCGCAATGCTCCAGCCGAGACTCTCCGCGAGCTCCTTCACCGGAATGCGCATCTGGCCCTGCTCCTCGAACGCGACAGGCACGCCGGCCTCCGCATCGTCAAGCTTCACCGTATAAGCCGCGCGGACCTTCACTGGCAGCTTCTCGACCGGAATCGCATCCAGATCGAAGTCTTCCGGCAGATCGGCCGTCGCATCTCTCGCTTCCGCCGGCTCAGGCAAATATGTCTCCGCTTCCGCCCAATCCTTGATCGGCTTCGATTCGCCCGTGTTCAAGTTGTACAGGAACAGCGGCCGCTCTGGCTTGTTCTCGGAGTATACGATCAGGCCGGAATCCGGATGAATTCCCTTCAGATTGCCGAGCACCGCTCGTTCCGTCTTGCCGTTCGCCGGGTTATAGACGAGAATTTCTTCCTGCTTCGCCTGATCGCTGATGCGGCTGTATACAATGCGGTTGTCATGCAGCCAGGTGGCCTGCGCGTCTTGATTCGTCTGCAGCCACTCCTTCGTCGCGCCGGTTTTATTGTTTTTCAAGAGATAGCTGTATACCGGTTTTCTTCCGCCCTGTTCGCCGGTCACGGTATATTTGCGCTGATGCAGGCCCCATGCGCCGTTCGGCGAAGGCTCGAACCATTTGCCCTTCACCACTTCCTGATCATTCGGATCGAACGCATACTGCATGCCGCCTTCGACATTGTCCTGATATGTAGTCTCCAGCAGCGGCTCGTTCCGTTCCGGCGCCATATACATGCGGCGAATCTTCTCGTCCCATTGCTTCCATTGTCCATCCGTCGTCTTGACGACGACGCGCTGATCGAAGCCCTTGACGTCCGCACGCGTTACATTATAATAAATCGCTCCGGTATTCGGGTCCCGGAACGCTTCTTCCGCAGAATAGGTGCCGGCTGCCCCGGCGATCGTAGGGAGACTTAATCCGAGCAGAATTCCCCATGCCCATAGCGTTGCTTTCATTCAGCTTCAGCTCCTTTATGTACCATAGTACGAATTACTTTCCGATCAGTTTCTGGTATTTTTTTATAAAAAGATGATAAACCACTTCCTATTTACCCTGCGCCGCCACGATAGAAACATCCGCCCTGACACAAGAGCAGCTTCTTCATGCGAGCGCATAGCTTCCCATCCAGGCGCACATAGCCTCCCGGTCATATAAAAAGAGAGCCCTCACAGGCTCTCTGCAATGTGAAGCGGTACGCGCTTCGGTCCTATTCGAATTACAAAAATAAATAGAGCGGAATGAACAGTACCGATGTAATCAGACCGGCCAGCCCCATTGCCAGGCCGCTGAATGTGCCCTGCATCTCCGATTCAGCCAGGCTGCGCGAGGTGCCGAAGCCGTGTGCGGCCGTTCCCATCGCCAAGCCGAGCGAGACATTGTCCTTGATCCCCGTCCGCCGGAGGAACAGCATCCCGAACATGCTGCCGATGACGCCCGTGAAGACGGTGAAGACGGCAGACAGCTCAGGCATGCCGCCGAGCGCTCGCGAGATCTCCACAGCGATAGGAGAGCTGACCGACTTCGGAAGCATACTCAGCACGACGTCGCGCGCCCCATCGAGACTGACCATCAGCGCCGCCACGCTGACGACGCCGACGAGAGAGCCGCATGTAATCGAGAGCACGATCGCCTTGAACTGCCGCTTCACGATATGCCGGTGCTTGTAAATAGGAACCCCAAGCGCGACGGTGGCCGGCCCGAGAAGAAGCGACAGCATATCGGCGCCCACCTGATAATCGGTCAGCGGAATGCCGCCGATCCAGAGGAATCCGATTAGGACGACGGAACAGAACAGAATCGGATGCACCCAGGATACCCGGGAGTGGATCAGCCGGGCCAGCGCATAGACGACGATCGTGGCGGCGATGCCGAACAACGGTTGCTGCGACCAGATCACATCGGTCATGCCGTCTCCTCCTTCCCATTCACTCGAACTTCCTGGCGGGTGGGCTTCTGCAGCTTCGCGGCGGTGAAGCCGGTCACCCACAGGACGAGCAGCGTACTGCCGACAATGCCTGCGGCAATGCTCCATCCATGCGATTCCAGCACGGGAAGGAAGGCGATGACACCTACGACATAAGGTATGAAGAATAAGAGCATATGGTCAAGCAGGAACTGGGCCGACTGCTCCACCCATTCAAGCTTCACCCAGCCGAAGCCGAGCGAGATCAAAAATAAGATGAGACCAATGACGTTCCCCGGAAGCGGCAGATGAAGCAGCGCATGCAATCCGGTCCCCACAAGATGAAAACCAAGCAAAATCGCAAATCCAAGCATACAAAACCACCCTTATTAAGTCTACCGATGATGTCTTTTCCTTACCATTGTAGCAAAGCAGCCCCGAACCGCCCAGAGGCAGATGCGGGTGGAAAGCGGCGTTGTAAGCGGTTTTCTCCATAAAAAAAGACCGGGAGGCGCTCCCAGTCCTTTTGAGTGATTTTCATAAAGGTTTCATTTCCTGATGCCGGACGGTCCCTTCCGCACCTGGCTAAGCGAGCGCGTGATGCGCCATATCGTCCAGTTCAACTGCCGCTGCTTCAGGAAAGCGATATACTGCGGCTCCCAGACGACCGGTCCGAACGCTTCCCACAAGGCGCGCTGCTGAGACAGCGGATACAGATCGCGAATGCGGCGGAATATCGCGGTCGCGGCCCGCTCGGACCAG
This sequence comes from Paenibacillus thiaminolyticus, assembly GCF_007066085.1. Lineage (NCBI taxonomy): Bacteria > Bacillati > Bacillota > Bacilli > Caryophanales > Paenibacillaceae > Paenibacillus > Paenibacillus thiaminolyticus. Next base: position 647,873 of record NZ_CP041405.1, read on the forward strand.
AGACGCGGAGCCCGGTTCGTCTCCACATGGGAGAGCGGGATGAGACCGGATACGAGCCGGACGCAGTGATGGCGCTGCCCCTGCCACAGCAGCAGATCGCGCAGTTGGCCGAGCGGCTCCTCATGTTCCGGACGCGCCACGCTGAATCGGGTGCGGATATCCTCGACGATCATCGCCTTCCCGGCCGGGTGAATGCGGTAGACGGCATATCCGATGCAGCGATCCGGTTCACCATGCAGCAGAAGCAGCCGCAGATCCGGGTCCTCGGTCGACAGCAGGCGCCGAAGCGAAGCCAGGTAGCCCGGCGGCACCGCCTCATACTGATGCTGGACGACATGCGTCAGCTCCCGGAGGCGCTGCCCATCCAGCGGCAGCGGCAGCAGCTCATGCGGCGCATGGGGCAGGCTGATGCGTGTACCGGGAATCTCGAGGCGCGCGCTCTCCCCCATCTTGAAAAAATCATTGCCGAAATCATGCAGCATCGGCATCTCTTCGACGCCGGCCTGCAGGAAGACGATATCGAGGCCGTAGCGATCCGCCTGCTCGTACAGGTCGGCGAGCGATAGCTGCATCGCTTCCGGATGACGACGGGACGGCGGACATCCGTATAGAATCGCTCTCCGGTTCCGGATCAGGAACGGAAGCGGAAGCTTGCCAGTGCTGGCATTGAAGACCCGCTTGCCGGGCAAGCGGCGGTACAGCCAGCCGTTCGGCCCCTGGAGGAGCGCATCATCCTCCGGTATCCAAGCTCGCCCGAGCGGCTCCCGCTGATGGCGCTCGAAGGCGAAATACGCCATTGAATACAAAAGCAGCGCGGTCGCGATCCCCGTCAGCAGCGTCGTCGTAAATTCCGCATAGCTCAATGTCGAGCTCGCATACGCCGGCTCGAGATGGATCTCGCCGAGCAGATAGCCCATAAACGCATAGCTGAGCAGGAACAAGGTCATCAAGATGCTAGTGACAATGATCGTCGCCTTCGTGAGCGGGTAGCGGTAGCGGTTGAACTGTGAACGCAACAGCACGAGGACAAGGAGCATTCCGACCAGCCACAACGTATGCCGAATCGTCGTCCCGAGCAGGAACGTCATTATCGTGCATAGGCCGAGCGACAGCAATGTCACGATATAGGCGCGGATCGTCCGTTCGAACAGCCCCTTGAGCATGAGCATAATCAAGAGGCTCGCCCCCAGCACGATTCCGTTCACCAGCGGGTAGAAATCTCCGTGATCCCCGTAGATCAGCGGGAGCAAGAATGCGCTTCGCTCCCATTGCGGCACGGTGAGCGTGTAGAGCGTAAGAAAAAATGATGTCATGAACATCAGAATGACGACCGACCAGGCGGACAGCGAATTCCACAGCGAGCGCTGGATGAACCAGATGATGCTTCCGGTTTCTATGTAGGAGCCGATCGTCGGATGATCCTCGAATCGCTTGACCGCCACGCCGCCGAATTCGAAGGCGGCGAAGATCAGCCCCAAGGCAAAAGGAATGAAATAATAGACAATCCGGTACAACAGCAAGGCCGTAAAGACGGTGCTGTCGGCCACGCCAATCGCCTGGAGCCCGATGAGATAAGTAATATCGAAGGTCCCGAAGCCGCCGGGAACCATGCTGATCAGGCCGGCGATCGCGCTGACCGTGAACACGCCGATCACCTCGGGATACGTAACCTCGCTGCCCAGCATGTACAAGATCAGATAAGCGACCGAGCCCGCTGCCAGCCATTCAGCGAACGACACGATCGTATAGCCCAATGTAATCTTCGCATTGGCATGCCGCCGCCCCTTCCATTGTGAGAAGAGGATATACGCCGGGAAGAACAGCGCCACCCCGATCAAGGTGATCCAGAGCCATCCTTTGACGGCGAGCAGACTGAACGCGGGAAATACGCCGAACATTACGAGAATGCCGAGAATCGACAAGCCGCTAATCATCGACGGAGCCATCCAGGCGATCGCCAGCAGCAAGCGTCCTGCTTCTCCGACCGACTCACGATAGAGTATCGTCCGCACGCCGACCCCGGCAATGCCGCCGAAGCCGAAGATGCCGTTGAACGTATTGGCGATCCAGGAAACGCGGAACACTCTTCCCCAACGGAACGGTACCCGGATGGAGCGCAGCAGCAGCACATCATAGAAAAACATGCAGGAAACGGCCAAGCCGCCAGCAACAATTAATCCCGTAAAATAATCACCGGACAACAAACGGATCGCATGCAGCGATTTTTTGATCGAGAAATGCGCCAATTCCTTTTTACCCTGGAAAATAACAAAAACAATAACGGCGATCGGGAACACTATTTTAATGAAATGCATCAGTCTTTTATTCCGAAGCAAGGCTTGCGCGCGCAGCTTGATCGAATTCATCGTGTTCCTCCTCCCGGATAATAGTTTACATAATATACATTATGTTTATCATTAGATGCGAAGGCAGAATCCGGTGCGGAGCGTTCCATTTCTCTGTTCCTTATCCATTATTTCCATCATGCTCGATTTCAGTTCCCTTCATTCTTATATAAGGAAGCAATCGCTCGACCGCTTCTTGCTTCTGCTTGTCAGATACATGCGTGTAGACGGTCGTCGTCTGAATCGAGGCATGTCCGAGCATATCCTGCACGGTACGGATATCCGCGCCGCTTCGCAGCAGCAAGGTCGCGAACGAGTGGCGCAGCTTGTGGCAGGAATAGGATCGTCCGCGCCCCGGTGTTATGACGCCCTCTTCCGCAGCCAATCCTTCGAACGCCTGCTCGGCGATATATTGAATGTTGCGGATGGACAGGCGGCGTCCTTTTTGCGAGATGAACAGCGCTTCCTCGCCCGCTCGCCACGGCGACAACCGCTCTTCCATAGCGAGTTGAAGCTGCTCCGCAACCGCCGCCGGAAGCGGGACGGTCCGCCATTTGCGCCCCTTCCCGAGCACCTCCAGTGTGTGCCGCTCCGGATGATAATCGCCCACATTCAGCCGATGCACCTCCCCTACCCGCAGGCCGGCATAGGCCATCAGCATTAAAATAGCGAGATTCCGGTTATAATATTTGCCCCCTGCATGCGTCAGCACCGTCTGCAACTGCTCCGGCTCCAAATAGACGGGAGCCCGGTTCATTTCCGTCTTCGACTTCTTCACGCCGAGCGCAGGATTGACGCTTGTCCATTCCAGTTCGTTCAGCGCCCGGTAGAAGCTGGTCAGCGCGCAATGCTTGCGGTTCCGGGTCGCATCGCTGACGCCGGAAGCCTTAACCTGCGCGAAGAAGGCCAGCACCTGCATCTTCGTCACTTCCTCGACGGGCTTGCCGTTCAGCGTACGCAGGAACTGCCTCACATCGCCTATGTAATTGCGCTGTGTGTATTCGGTATACCCCGCATTGGCCATCCATAAGCGGAATCCTTCGAGCGGCTCTTCATACAGCGCGGTTAACTCATGACGGGTCAGATTCATTGCCAATCTATACTCCTTTATCGTCATTCCGCAGCGCCAAAATAACTGCGTATAATGAATATTATACGCAGTTTCTGTTCAGAAGCGCAAACTTCGACAAGCAAAGACAAAGGATCACGAACTTTCGGGGTCGATTATTCCTTTTTTTATAAAGATCCTATATTTCTTGCCGTGACGTAATAAATGAACAATTATAGATGCTGATGCGTATGCGATTGTTATCTTTTTCTAATTATTGTGACACACTACTATATAACGCCGGTTACTAACAAGGAGGTCACTATGAAAAAAATTGCGTTCGTATGTATGTTGGGTAGCGCGCTTATCATAAGCGCCTGCAGCTTCCAAGCGGCAGCCGCCGACGACAATTCGCCCGCTGCAGACGTAAAAATCATTAACACCAAAGGCGAGCAAATCGGAATGGCTAAGCTTATGCAAATCGGGGATAAGGTGCAGGTTACCATCAAGGCGCACAAGCTGCCGCCGGGTCTCCATGGCTTTCACTTCCATTCCGCGGGCCGATGCGATCCGCCGGATTTCAAGACAGCCGAGGCTCATTTCAATCCGCATGATAAGCAGCACGGCTTCGACAATCCGAAGGGCTTCCATGCCGGCGATCTGCCGAACCTCGACGTGGACGCGGACGGCAAGGTTGAAGTGACCATGTCAACCACGGCCGTTACGCTGGAGAAGGGCAAGCCCAATTCGCTTATACGTCCTGGTGGCACAGCCTTAATCATCCATACGCAACCGGATGACTATGTTACCGACCCGACCGGCAACTCGGGCGACCGCATCGCCTGCGGAGCCATTAATTAGCGAGTCCGATACCCGTCACACCGCGAAGGCGCATCCTCGACGATGCGCCTTCCGTGCTGCTTGCCTCTCTGCTCTAGTAGCGGCGAGTCTGTCCTATCCTTTTCCACAGTTCCTCCTTCCTTTCAGAAATAACACTTCAGCGAGCGCAAGCGGGACATTGCCGGATCCATGTCTTCAGGCTGCGTTTTCTTGGGCTGCCGTCCGGCGCAGCTTGCATCTTTAGAAATCATTCAGAATTTCTTCAGAGGGATCTTACTTCTGTCGGATACGATAAGAGCATCAGGAAGTGAGGCAGAGTACGGCCGGACTCGCCTCCCCTTCCTTCATTAGGGAAAGCTTGGATGATCCCCGCTTATTCGGGGAAGATTAGGATATATCATACAAGTTAGGAAGGGATTGTTATGAGACAGAAGATAACTTGGACCCAATACAGGCCCTTGCTCTGGATGCTGGCCATCCCCGTTTTGAATATTTTCTACGGAATTCAGAACCGGCCCGGTCCGCAAACCTATTCTCTATCTACCAGTTGGGATGAACACATTCCTTTTGTCCCGGAATTCATCGTTCCTTACATCGTTTGGTATCCCTTTATCGTGCTAACGATGATTTTTCTGTTCCGCAGACGGCCCTCTGTCTATTATCGAACACTGCTGGCGCTATGTCTTGGACTTGTCATTTGCTATATGATCTACTTTTTCTTTCAGACTACGGTTGCGCGTCCAGACATTGAAGGCTCGGGATTGTTCGATACGTTAGTGAGGATCATTTATTGGACGGATATGCCGTACAACTGTTTTCCCAGCATTCACGTTTTGACGAGCTGTCTCATGCACAGAAGCTCATTTGTGTTCCGGGCGAGGACGCGCCATTTCATCCGCTTCACCGCCGCGGCCATAATATTGTCAACGCTTTTTGTGAAGCAGCATGTGATAGCTGATCTGCTCGCCGGCTGGCTCGTCGCCGTCTTCACGTACTGGATCGCCGGAGGCATCCTCGCCTCATGGGCGAACCGCAAATTACTCAATAAAAGGAGACAAGAGCAAGCATGATACACGAAAAACAGTTATTTTTGCAAAAATTCATTCATCAGCCAAAACAAATCGGCAGCATTATTCCAAGCTCAGTGCTGCTCGCCCGCAGCATGACCGCTGCAATTCCATGGGAGCAGGTGCGGTATGCAGCGGAGCTGGGAGCCGGCACAGGGGCCATTACGGCTCGTATCCAGCAGGTTGCGGCTCCTTCCGCGAAGGTGTTTTTATTCGAGCAGGATCAGATTATGCGTGATCTTCTGACCAGCAGCTATCCCGATTTTTTATGCTATCCGAGCGCGGAAGAGATACTGACGGTTATCCGCACGCATGGTGTCTCTCATCTGGACTGCATTTTGAGCGGCCTGCCCTTTTTCAATTTCCCGCAGACGGTGCGCGATCAGATCCTCAGCCAGATCGAGGCCTCGCTAGCGCCTGGAGGATGGTTCGTCGCCTTTCAATATTCGCTTCAGATGAAAAAGCAGTTGGCTGCCCGCTTCGACATCGAAGATATTAAGTTCGTTCTGCTTAACCTGCCCCCTGCCTTCGTATATGTGTGCCGAACAAAGGGCAATCTCCATGAATGCTGATCTCCTGCTGCATTGGATCGGGCAATTCGGCTATGCCGCCTTATTCCTCGCGCTCTGGCTCGGTATTGTGGGAATGCCTGTTCCCGACGAAGTGATCGTCATGACGGGCGGAGCCGTCTCGGGCATGAATATTTTGCACCCGCTGCCCGCCTTCGTCTTGACCTATCTCGGCGTCGTGTCCGGCTTGTCGGTTGGATTCATGATCGGAAGAGGAATCGGCGTCCCGATTCTCGAACGGCTGCGGCGCAGAAGCCGAGTGGAGCGTTGTCTTGAGGTTGCCGAAGGCTTGATTCGCAAATACGGAAGCCTTGCGATCTGCCTCAGTTATTTCCTTCCGGTCGTCCGGCATGTCATCCCGTATCTGGTCGGCGTGAACAGGATGACATTCAAGCGTTACGCCCTGTATGCCTATTCGGCCGGCTTCATATGGACGCTGCTGTTCTTCAGCATGGGGTGGGCATTGGGGAGCCGGGTGGAAGCCGTCGGTGAGCTCTTGTACCGATACGGCCTCTATGCTGCGGCCTTGATCATCGTGGCAGGAGGTGTATATTGGGTTGTGAAAAATGCCTGGACCAAGAGGTTAAATGATCCAGGCGGTTGAATAGCTAATAGGGGGGATACGCGGGTCGCGGGAGAGGCGGCTCCGGCGGCAATAGCGGCTTGTCCGTTCGTTCGCCCCATGATGCCGGACGACGGCCACACTTGCGCGAACAATCCACAGGCGGATCTGTTCCCGCAAGTGAGCCAGATCGAGCGGTTCCGCGTTCGCTTCATAACCTCGCCGAAATCGATGATATAGACCCGTCCCTTCCGCGTAAGCAGGTTCCATGCCCCCACAGCCGAGCCGGGAATCCACTCTCATATGTAATGAACACCTCCTGATAAAGAATGCAGCCGTATCGAGTCCAAATATCTGGTCAGGCATCCTGTTCGATCTCGGATTGGCCGGTTCACTACGATCGGGAGCTCTTTTATCGGAAATAACCTCCAATGGACAACAACCGCTCCTAACCGTATGATAGAAACAAACGTTCCCTTTTAAAGGAGTGCTGTCATGGGAAAGCTGGGGACTAGCTTCGTACATCTTCACGTTCATACGGAATATAGCCTGATGGAAGCGACCTGCCGCCTGGAAGATCTGCTGCAGCGGGCGGCGGCGTGGAATATGGATGCACTGGCCATCACCGATAAAGGCGGAATCAACGGGATGATTCCCTTTTGCCAGCTTGCGGAGGAATACGGCATTCATCCGATTATCGGCTGTGAAATGCAGGTCGGCGAGTCGGGAGACTCGCTCGTCTTATTGGCCGCTACCAACCGCGGCTACGAGCACATCGTCGCGCAATTGAACGGCGCTTCATTCCATCCCCCAGCCTGCCATGGCGATATTATTGCGCTGAGCGGCGGCTCAACCGGCAGCATCCATCGCCTGCTCGCAAGCGGACGGGCGGATGATGCTGCCAAGCAAGCCCTTCAATATATACAGTGGTTCGGCAGCGGGAACTTCTTCTTGGAGGCACAGCATCACGGTCTGGCAGACGATGATGCGGCGCTTGCGCGGACCGTTCATCTGGCCCAGGCAATGAAGATTCCGTTAGCGGCTACCCATGACGTGCATTACCTCGATCCCGAAGACGCCCCTTTGCTTCACCTGATCCGGCAGCGAAAAACAGAGCCGAATCCGGCTGCTCCCGATGCCACAGGACCGTATTATCTCCCTTCCCCTCATGAAATGAAGGCGAAATTCAGCCATCTGCCGGACGCTGTGGCCAATACGGTCCGAATCGCGGAGCGGTGCCGTTTCCAGCCGGAGCGCGGAAATAACAGGCTGCCAGCCTTCCCCGTGTCCCAGATATGGAGCGCAGATCGCCCTTCATGCTCACACCCCGATCCTGAGGGGACTTACTCTGCCAATCCGCCGCGAAGCGCGGACGAAGCGCTGCGCCAGTTATGCCTGGATGGGTTGCGGCACCGGTTCGGTTCGTCTGGTCAGACGCTTGATCGTCCGGGTGGTACTCATACTCTTGAGCTTGAGCTTAAGCGAATGGACCAAGAGTTGGAAACCATTACGGCGCGAGGGCTCGCCAACTATTTCCTGATTGTGTGGGATATCGTGCGGTATGCGCGGAGCCGGAATATTCCCGTAGGCCCGGGAAGAGGCTCGGCCGCCGGAAGTCTGGTGGCATATCTGCTCGGCATCACCGAGGTGAATCCGATCCTGCACGGCCTGTCCTTTGAACGTTTTTTGAGTCCGGATCGGGCCGACCTGCCGGATATCGATATCGACGTCTGTCAGAGAAGGCGCCACGAGCTGCTGCAATACGTGAAGGACAAATACGGAGAAGAGCGGATTGCTCATCTTGGCGTATTGAACACGTTCGGCGCGCGCGGAGCAGTGCGCCAAGCCGGGACCTATTTGGGCTTGCCCAAAAAACAAGTCGATGTGCTTGCCAAGCTGCTCCCCTCTTTTAGCGGAAGAGGCGGTATCCGCCACAGTCTGGACACCCTGCCGGAGCTGGCCAAGCTGCCAATCGGCAAAGAGCCGTTCAAATCGCTGTTCCAGCTTGCCGAGCGGCTGGAAGGGCTGCCTCACCAGCACGCAGCTCACCCTTCAGGAATCATACTCGGGGATGAACAATTAGCCAGGACCGTTCCTCTGCAGCGGCGGCCGAATGGAGAACCGATGACTCCTTTTACGAAGGAAGATATTAAAGCGATGGGTTTATTGAAAATCGATCTCCTCGGTTTGCGCAACCTAACGATTATTCATGATACACTCGCTTCGATACGCGAACGTACGGGCAAGCTGATCGATTTGAGCGTTACCCCTCTTGACGATCCGGATACGTTCCATGCCGTCGGCAGCGGCAATACCTTGGGCTGCTTTCAGCTTGAAAGTATGGGAATCCGCCGTTTACTGCGCCGAATGCAGCCGTGCAGCATCGGTCATTTAGCCGATCTGCTCGCTTTGTACCGTCCTGGCGCATGGAATGAAGGAATCGTGGACACGTATTTGCGCCGGCATCGGGGCGAAGAGGATTACAAGCTGCTGCTTCCTGTATTGGAGCCCATTCTTGCGCCGACATATGGCTTGATCTTGTACCAGGAGCAAGTAATGGCCATTGCTCAAGCGGTAACAGGCTGCTCCATGGGGGAAGCCGACTCGCTCCGGCGCGCCCTATCCGCGAAATCAGTCGAAGCGCTGTCCCGTCATCAGGAGCGGTTCCTTCAGGGAGCGGCGGCACAAGGCGTGGCGGACAAGCAAGCACTGGCCGTCTTCGACTTTTTGGTGCGTTTTTCCGGGTACAGCTTCAATAAAGCCCATAGCGTGTCCTATGCTTATCTGGCCTATTGGACCGTTTATTTAAAAACGCATTTTCCGAAAGATTATATGGCCTCTTTATTAAGCATGGAGGGCGGGTATTATGATAAAAAAGTATATTTGCGGGAGATCTCCAAAATGGGCCTCTCCCTGCTGGGACCCGATATGAACCGGAGCGGGCTCGGGTTCCATGCGGAAGAGGAAGGGATACGCTGCGGGCTGGATGCCGTTCACGGCTCGGGGCCCGAATCGGTGATTGCGCTGCTGCGCTGCCGTCTCCGCAGCGGGGAATTTCGCACGTTTCCCGAATGGCTTGAGCGGATGCAAGCGAGCCGGATCAAGAGACCGGTGCTCGAAGCCTGGATTGCCGCGGGGGCCTGCGATTGTTTTGGCCTCCACCGCAAGGAGATGATCGCCTATGTGCACGAATTGACGCAGGCAGCAAGCATCGGTGCTTCGGCTGCAGCAATTCCCGATTTTACCGAGACGGAAAAAAGAAAGATGGAAAAGGCATTGCTTGGTTTTTCCTTGCAGCCATCCTCATCGAGGAAATGGAATGATTTTGTGCAGCGCTTCAACATCGTTCCGATTCGGGCGCTATCCGAATGCAGCGATAACGCGCGTGTCCGCATCTGCGGAACCGTCATTCACAGCCGGCGGTATCCGACCCATTCGGGAGAATACGTGCTCACGCTCGTCCTGCAGGATGATACGGATATGATCGAGGTCGTACTGTATCCCGCAACGTACAAGTCTTTCTTATACGAATTGAATCCGAAGGGCATATTACTGGAAGGCGATGTCCGGAAGCAGAACGGGCAGGCGCGCGTCGTAGCAGACAAAATCAAGGCGCTTGGAGGATAACAATGCTACTCATCGGAACGGCTGGCTACAGTTATGAGGATTGGAACGGGGTCTATTACCCGGAAGGCTTGGACAAAAAGGAACGGCTTTCTTTTTACGCCCAGGAATTTCCGTTTACCGAGGTGAACTCATCATTTTATGCAATGCCCAACCGGTTCATGCTCTATCATATGCGGGAGAAAACGCCCGAGCACTTCCAGTTCGTCATCAAAGCCTACCGCGGCATGACACACAAACGGGAAGATAACGAACAGCATTTTCACGATTTTAAGGAAGCGTTGAAGCCATTAATCGAGGTTGACAAGCTGGGATGCGTGCTGGCTCAGTTCCCTACCAGCTTCCGGAACCGGGATGAGAACCGGGATTATTTGAAGGAATTCAAGGAATTGATGGGCGACATTCCGATCGTGGTCGAGTTCCGGCATGAAGAATGGATCGACGAACGGATTTTCGATCTGTTGGAGGAAGAGCAATTGGGTTATGTGTGCGTGGACGAGCCGCAGTTCAAAACGCTTGTTCCGCCGATTATTCGAGCCACCGGCCCAATCGGGTATATCCGGTTCCACGGACGGAATTATAAAAAATGGTGGCATCACAAAGAGACGCATGAACGGTACGACTATTTGTACAACGAGAAAGAGCTTGAAGATTGGGTTCCGAATATTCGCAAGCTTGCCGAGCGGACGGAAAAGACATTCGTTAGCATGAACAATCATTACCGGGCACAGGCCGTCATCAACGGGCGGATGCTGCGCGAGATGCTGAAGGAGGAGGTCGTGCCCACATGATCGCCGGAACCGCCATACCGGAAGATTTGCACACAATCGGTAATCTGGACGCGTTGCATGCCGTCTGTGAGCGTGTCTTTGTGCCGGAGCCCGGAGAACGGCTTGTATTCGGCGAAGGACCGGAGCACGCCCGTCTCCTATTGCTCGGGGAGGCCCCCGGTGCCAATGAAGCTGAGACCGGCCGGCCATTTGTCGGCAACTCGGGAAGACTGCTGAATAAATATTTGCAGAAGGCGGATATTCTCCGGGAGAACGCCTATGTGACGAACGTCATCAAAGTAAGGCCGCCCGGTAACCGGAAGCCAAAAACCTCGGAAGTTACCGATGCGCTGCCGATTCTGCTGCTGGAAATCGAATTGATCGATCCGGCCATCATCGTATGTCTCGGGAGTATAGCGGTACAGGCGCTTGTCGATCGCAAAGCGAAAATTACGGAAATACGCGGAACGTGGGTGGAGAAAGACGGAATCCGGATCATGCCGACCTATCATCCGTCCGCCGTATTTCGCGATGAACAGAAAAGAGAGCTTCTGAAGCAGGATATCTTCTCCGCCGCAGAGGCCCTGAAAAAGCTTGAGCCATAACTGTCAGCAGCCGCTTATGGCTCCTTGGGATTTACTTGCGGCTCTGCTGCAGAATGCCCGTTATTCGAGTCATCACCCATCCTCCGCTTCCCATTCTTTATGGAATTGCTCCAAATAATCGACCATCACGCGATGCCGTTCTGTGGCCAGGGCTTTGCCGCTGTCCGTATTCATGAGGTCTTTCAACTTCAGCAGCTTCTCATGGAAATGATTGATGGCAGTGCCTGTATGGCTCCGGTACTCCTCTTCCGACCGGAACGCCGCTGGCGCCTCCTCCGGATCATGCATCCGATGGCCGGCCCAGCTGGCATAGGCGAACGCGCGCGCAATTCCGATCGCGCCCATCGCATCGAGCCGATCGGCGTCCTGCACGATCTGCCCCTCCAACGTCTTCATCGGCGAATGATGACCGCCGCTGTAAGACAGGTTCGCCACGATATCCATGACATGGGATACCGCAGCCGCGTCAGCGCCGTTCGCCACAAGCCATTCCTTCACCTTGGCGCAGCCCGCCTCCTTCGACGGATTGAACTTGGCGTCCGCCACATCATGCAGCAAGGCGGCCAGCTCGCATACCCCGGCATCCGCTCCTTCTTCCTTCGCGAGCCGGACCGCTAATCGCCGGACACGATGAATATGCCACCAATCATGGCCGCTGCTGTCGGACTCCACCTGCTCACGCACATACGCTTCAGCGCGCGCGATCAGCTCCTGACACGCATCCAATCGCTATCCCTCCCCTGCATAATGGACCGGCGTCTCTACACATCGGCAGCGGCTTAGCTATACTGCGGCCGAATATCCACCCACTCGATAGAGGCCGGATGACGAAGCGCTTCCAGCACGACCTGCGCATCATATCCGTCCTGGAATGTAAAATAACGGGCCGGCTTGCCTTGAATTGCATGGATCACCTGTCTTAACACCGGCAGCGCAGCGGCCGAATCTTGAACTTGCACTGGCTCTAGCGGTTGACCAACCGCTCCCGTAAACAGCTGATCCCAGTTCTCCAACGCAATCGTTCCCTCGGTCCCATACAGAATGAGAGAGACCCGTTCCTCCCCTGCAAATCCGGAAATTCCGTTCACATGAACCGGAATTCCGCTGTCCAGCCGCAAGCCTGCACGGATTCCCGTCTCGCAGCGCCCGTTCTCGGACGGCAGCTCCAGCTCGCTCTGCACATGCGTAATGCGGCCTAGCAGCTTCTGAATGACATGAATCCAGTGGACGCCGACCTCCAACACGAAGCCGCCCTGCTGCCGTGTCCCAATCCATGAATTGTGCTGCCATGACCGCGGCCACTGCGGGAACTGCAGAACCAGATCGAGCTTCCGGATCTCGCCGATCGCCTTCTCCTCCAGCATGCTCCGCACCCGCTCCACCGACGGTTCATCCGGCATCGAGAAGTGAATGGCGTGAACGACTTGCGCCTCGCGGGCTTGCTGCAGAAGCTCTCTCGCTTCCTCCACGCTGTTCGCCAGCGGCTTCTCGCAGAAAATATGTATCTTCCTGCGGAGCGCTTCCATGGCGATCTCATAGTGGAACGCGGGAGGCACGGAGATATACGCCAGATCGACGTCCGTCTCCTCCAGCAGCGCCGCGTAGTCCGAGTACCATGCCGCATGCGGGAAGCTGTCTTGACAGGTATGTTGGAAATGCTCGCGAGCCTGCTCGTTCGCTTCGCAGATGGCCGCAATCTCTATCGCTTGCGCGAATTCCGGCTGAGCCGCCAGGCGCAGCATATATTGTCCCATATGGCCCAGTCCGATGACCGCCATTCTGATTTTCTTGCTGTTCATTGTTCTCTCTCCCTGTTGCATAGTGCAATTATCTATAGTCCCGGCCAGCCACAGGGCTTCCCGATCCGGCGAATCAAGTCGCCTGTCAACGCCTCGTCTTGCAGCTTGCCCGGATCGCAATTGGTCATGACGACGATGCCGCTTCGCAAGCGAGGATACGCCAGCAGCTTGCACTGGAAGCCGACTCCCCAGCCTTGGGAGATGGCACACGGCTCTCCTGCGGCAGACGGAACGAATACCCCCAGTCCTGCCTCATCTGCGCAGCCGCTGCCCGCCAGCATCTGCCGGGCCAGCTCCGGCTGCAGAATCGAGGCCGTGTCCCCGTTCCAGGCTGCCATCACTTCCAGTGCGAGCAGGGCGAGCTCCGTCGGCGTCGACCATAGGCCGGCTGCGGCCAGACAGGGGTAATACGCCCGTGATCCCTCTACGACATGACCCGCTTGATCATGTCCGGCCGAAGCGCTTGCTTTCGCCTTGATTTCTTCCGCGCGTCCAATTTTCGAATCATAATAATTCCAGTAAAACGTCCGCTTCAAGCCCAGCGGCGTCATGACGAGCCGCTCCATCGCAACGGCGAACGGCTCTCCTGTCACATCCTCGATCAACTGTTCAATAACGCAGTAACCGGCATCCGAATAAGCGAATCGGCTTCCCGGCACATTTTGGATATGTACGTGTTCAGCATGATACGGGGTAGCGCCTGTCAATATTTCCTTCACGGCAGGCAGCGGATCGGCCGCGCGGTAGATGCCGAAGCTCCCCGGCGGGTCTACGATCCCGGACTGATGCGAGAGCAGATGACGCATCGTGACCTTCACATCTGCCGTATACGGACTGTCCGGAAGCCGCCACGTCCGCAAATAACGGTTCACCTCAGCGTCCAGCTCCAATACGCCTGCCTGCACTAGGCGGAGCACGCCAACCGCCGTAACCATTTTGCTTATCGAACAGGCATGGAACAAGCTATTCGCGGTTACCTTGCGCGCCGTGCCGGCTTCCAGTTCCCCATAGCTGCCGCTCCATTCCAACCGCCCATTACAGATCAGGGCGATGCCCACGCCCGGCACCTGGTGCTGCCTCCTCAGTGCCTCAATCCCATTGTCGTCCCTATCGATGATGCGCTTCATGGACTCAGCTCCCATTCATCTCGGAATGCAATGCATTGCGCTCCTGACGTAATGCCTCCGCCCCTGCCTTCTGCAGGCATTGGCTATTCCCTCGGCAGGCAAGCATTCCGCCATGGGCGCATACTGACTTCAATTTGGCGATTGCTGGCCGCCTTCATCCCACACCTGGTCCAGCTTGTCGGCATAGAAGCCAATCGCCCGGCTGTAGGCGCGAATGCCTTCGTCTTCCGAAGTGTTCGCCAGCGCAGTCAATAACAGCCGCATCGCCTCCGCGTGCTCGCCCAGATTATACAGCGCCATCGCGTAAAACACGCCAAATTCCTTGCGATCAGGATATTCGCGCATGCCCTGTCCGAGCGTCTCCTTCGCCTCGGCGTACCGCCCCAGTGTACGGTAGGTGCTGCCCAGGCCAAGCAGGGCTCCGGTGCGGTGCTCATCGTTGAGCGGACAGCGCAGCGCCTGTTCGTAATACGGTACTGCCTCCCGTTCCCGGCCGAGATGATCATGCGCCCAAGCGAGCTGGCATAGAATCTCCCCATTGTCCGGTTCATGCCCCAGCAAGTCGGCCAGCAGCGGAATCGCTTCCTCCGCCCGTCCGGCCGCTCTCAGATCGATGGCACGCTGCAGTGCATCATTCATCGGTCGTTCATCCTTTCATCCTAGATCGCACGACTTGGCGCGCTCATCCATTATACCACCTTCTTCCACCCTAGTCAGGCTGTTCTTCTGCCTTTGCTTCACTCTCCCTTCGAATCAGAAGCGACTTCTCCTTCATGAAATAACATCTCATCAAATTTTCTTGCGATCGCCCCGGCCCCCTTCCCGTTATTCGACAATACATGCGCCTGTGCATTCCGTTTAGGATAGAGGGAGGATTGCATTTCAACCCCTGGATCGCTTCCCATCACAAAATATTTGAACACCTCGTTATGAAAGATCAATATCCATACACCAATCCCGTAATATATGTGGTTATCTTCTTTCTGATGAGGAAAGAGCATGATGTCGGTCAACCTTTTCGATAATAGCAAATGATTCATTAGCGCACTCCAGAATTTCTCCAAATCATAAACCGTCGTAAATACGCCTCCATCCGGTCCTCCGATCACAGGCACCGAGTAAATATTGGAGCGCCAGGTATCCCCTTCTTCGATATAACCAACCGCTGTTCGGGCTGGCAATTGATCTAGCCGGTAATACCCAGAATCATGCATCCCGCAAATATTGAAAATATTCAACTCCACATATTCTTGAAACCCTAACCCGGTTATATGCTCGACTATCAGACCTAGAAGGATATACCCCGAGTTGCTGTAGGAAAAGCGCTCTCCCGGAGAAAACTTCATCCGTTTATTTTCGAACAAAGGCAGAAATGATTGGAGCGAAGTTATCGTATACATCGGCAAATTTGTCCACAATTCCTCATATGCGTTTATTTCAGTCATAGTCTCTTCGTCAAAATAATCAGGTATCCCCGAGCTGTGCGTTAACAAATGACGCACGGTAATGCCTGAATGAAATGAAGGAACCGTGTCGGCTATGCAATCGCCTATCAGCGTATCCAACTCCAGGAGCCCTTTTTCCACGAGCTGCAGGATGGCTACGGCCGTAAAAATTTTCGCCCCTGAAGCGATACCGAATCGCGTACTGGCTGTATTGCTCAGCTTCTCGCTGCGATTGGCATAACCATATCCTTGTTCAACAAGTACCTTGTCTTCGCTTTTCATCAGAATAGCGCCGTTGAACGTGCCGTTATCCTTATTGCAGGATTCAATGATCTCTTTCATATTCATGTCAGTAACCTCTCTCTGTTCCGATTTATATCCGTTACCGCCTTATGCCCTACGTCCTTACACCCTTCCCGGCATGCCGTTCTATAAGTTGATTCTATGTCGTCATAACCGATAAGAATAGACTCCAAACAATTTATAACTATTTTCTGCATTCAAAAAGGCTCATCTGCGTATAACAGACGAGCCTGCTCATTTAGGGTGATTTCTTCGAATAAACTATTTTTTTAATACTTTCGCAAGAGAGCGAATAGTAGGTCGAAAGCTCCTCAATGGTTGCTCCTTCGGAAAAATGTTTCTTCATTGCTTCATTTCGACGTGCAAGATAACTTCTATACCCGGATTTCTCTCCCCATTTTTTTCTGACTCCCCTCTGATTAGGGATGTATAGTAAGGTGCCTTGCGCATATTTCTGAATTTCAGCGATCAATGCCTCAGGGAGAATATCATTTGCATTTACATATTTCATTGAGCTCCGCTCCTTAAAGTAATTTAAGGCAGCAAATCCGGCATAACAGTGCCGGTGTTTGCTGTGGGAGCTCTTAATTTTTAGCATAACATATGCATGTACATCACTCATTTCCATTCAAATAGACGACTTGATGCCTGAGTCTAGAATAACCAACTCAAATTCCAATATCAACCACATCATGATTGCTGAAGCTTCTGTGCACAGTCTCGAGGCGCCGTGTTTATGGAACTCGCTTCACCGGTTTTACTTACAATGTCATTGGCGCTGAGATCACGAGCCGGCATTTTTGACAACAATTGATCCTGAGCCAACGGGAGAGTGCGAATAAGGAGCTTAGCATGTACATGCTCCCTGAGCACATGGGTGATTGGTGTCAAGGAATTCTGCATTGTAACCGCTTCTGACCGAAGGGGAGAATGGTACTAAGAGGCTCTGCATATACCTGCCCCTGCCCAAAAGGAAGAACGGTGCCACGAGATTCTGCTATTCCTGTCCTGACCAATCCTATAACACACGTGCTGATTAATTGGGACAGTGCTGCGAAGTAAACTCAACATCCTCACTCTCCTGACCGGATGGGAGAATGCTTGTAAGGCGCCTTCCCCCTAGCCTTCCATCCTGCCGGGCAGCGAAAAAAAGCCCGATGCACAAGCATGCATCAGGCTGACAGTCAAGCCAGGCCAAGTTAAGTCTGATTGAAGCGACAGCAACTCGCCTTATTCCTTAATGGCGCCGATCATGACGCCTTTGACGAAATATTTTTGCAGGAACGGGTACAGCAGCAAAATGGGGACGGTGGCGACGATGATGGTCGCGTACTTGATCGTCTCCCCTATCGGCATCTTGTCAGCCGTCCCCGCCGATGTCAGCATGCTGTCCGTGCTGTTCGTAATCAGAATCTCCCGCAGCACGAGCTGAAGCGGATACAATTCGCGATCGCGAAGGTAGATCATGGCGCCGAACCAGGAATTCCAGTGCCCCACGCCATAGAACAGGATCATGACGGCAATGACCGGCATCGAGAGCGGAAGGATGATGCGGATCATGACGGTAAAGTCGTTCGCACCGTCCAGCTTGGCGGATTCCTCCAGGCTGTGCGGAATCGATTGGAACGCCGTCCTCATAATAATCAGGTTGAAGGCGCTGACGGCTCCCGGGATAATGAGCGCCCACAAGCTGTCCAGCATGCCGAGCCCCGTTACGAGCAGGTAGCTTGGAATAAGCCCGCCGGAGAAAAACATCGTGAAGACGATGAAGAACATGATCGGGTTCTTCCACATGACATTTTGCCGGGACAGGCCGTAGGCGCCAAGCGCCGTCATGAAGACATTAAGGAAGGTGCCTGCACTGACAATGAACAGCGTGTTCAGATAACCGCTCGTAATCATCGGGTTGTCGAACACGAGCCGGTACGCTTCCAGGTTCAGCCCGGAAGGATGCCAGATCAAGCCGCGCTGTTGGACGACCCAGGCCGGCTCGCTGAGCGAAGCGAACAGGACGTAGATGAAGGGATACAGCGTGACGAGACATAACAAGATAAGGAACAGAATGTTGAACACTTCAAAGATGCGTTCGCCGAGCGACATGTTGTTCACCGCATAACCTCCTTGGATCGGAATGAATCGGCGCCATCTGCGCCAGCCCGCTGGCCGTCACCACAGCTTCGAATCGCTTGTCCGGCGGCTGACCGTGTTCGCGAGAATGAGCAGCGCGAAGTTGATGACGGAGTTGAACAGGCCGATCGCGGTGCTGTAGCTGTAGTTCGCTTCGAGAAGCCCTTTGCGGTATACATAGGTGCCGATGACGTCGGCCGTCTCATAGGTGGACGAGTTGTACATCAGCAATATTTTGTCGGTGCTCACGGACATAATGCTCCCCATCTGCAGAATAAGCAGAATGATTACGACAGGCATGATGCCCGGAATCGTAATATGGACGGCCTGGCGCCATTTGGAGGCGCCGTCCACCTTTGCCGCTTCATACAGGGACGGATCGATATTGGAGATTGCCGCCAAATAAATAATCGTCCCCCAGCCGACGCCCTGCCAGATGCCGGAGGAAATATAGAGTGTCCGGAACCATCCCGGCTCCCGCAAATAAGCAACCGCCTCCACGCCGAACCAGCTCAGGATGTTGTTGATTAGACCGTCCCGGGCGAGAAAGTCGACCATCATCCCGACAATGACGACAATCGAGATGAAATGCGGAATGTACGTAATCGTCTGCACCGCCCGCATGAACAATTGATGGCGAAGCTCGTTCAGCATGAGCGCGAGGATAATCGGCGCCGGGAACGAGAAGATCAGCTCGTATAGACTAATCAGCAATGTATTGCGGACGATGCGCCAGAAGAAATGGCTGTTGAAAAATTCTTCGAAATATTTGAGACCGACCCAAGGGCTGTCCAGGAAGCCCAGCGCCGGAGAGTAATCCTTGAATGCGATCTGAATGCCGTACATCGGCCCGTAATGGAAAATCGCGTAATAAGCGACGACAGGCAGCAGCATCAAGTAGACATATTTGTTCAGCTTGGCGTCGCGGATGACCCGCTGCAGGAAGCTCCGGTCCGCTCTCGCGTCCGGACTGCGCTTCGCACGGGAGCGAGGACGCGCCGCCGCTTGCTTGGGGGTAGGCATGCCGATTCCTCCTTCTCTGAACGGTTCGTGCCCCTCGATTACTTGTCCCGGCACGAACCAGCTGCTTTATCGCTTATTGAACCGATCCAGAGCGGCTTGCTGAATTTGGATCGCCTGCTCAATCCCCATCGATTGAATCGTCTCGGCAAAAGCATCGAACCGATCCAGCGGCTCGGCGCCCATGATGAATTTATTGAACATTTCCGATTTGTACGTATCGATATCGGCCATGATGGAAGCGTAAGTGGAGCTCTCATCCGACGTCCGCGTCAAAGGAGGCAGCAGTTTGCTCCGGTCCGCATCGAGCCAGTTCTTCATGGCCTGCTTCTGCTCCGGCAGCTCGATATACTGCTCAATATAGCGTTTGTCCTGCACGAACGGCCCGGACCAGTTCACCGGCATATATTTGGCCATCGCTTCCGCGACCGGCAAGCCCTCCGGATTTTTCATAATCTCGTCCGTATATTTCGGGTACCCGTTCTCCATCTGATAGCTCACGCCTTCGACGCCGAAGTTGAACAGGAGATGCCCTTCCTCGCCGTATTTATAATCCATCCATTTCACGATCTGCTCTGGATTCGGCGCAGTCGCCGAGACGGCGGCGCCAATGCCGGCGAACGGCGAATCGGCTTGGCCAAGCGCCTTCTTGCCCGGAATGGCAGTCGGATAAGGCGCGCCGGCCAGCTCGAACTCCGGATGGGAGCCCTTCATCAGATTCGTATACCGCCCGACCCCCGACCCATTATACGTAACGAGCGAGCCAAGCACATTGCTCGTCATCTTCGCATCCTGCAGCTTGCCGTCAGTTGTCGCGTAATCTTTGTCCAGCAGTTCTTCCTTGTACCAGCGGTTCAGCATCGTCAAGTAATCCTTATATTCGGGCTGGATCGGCCCGTACTTGATCTCATTGCCTTCCCGGTAGAATCCATCGGTAATGCCGAACGCGCCCACGAACGCGACATTGATATCGCGCAGCAGGAACGGGATCTCATCCTTCTTGCCGTTGCCGTTCGGATCGCCGTCCCGGAAGGCGATGAGCATCTTCTCCCACTCCTCGGTCGTCGTCGGCACCTGCAGGCCGAGCTTGTCGAGCCAATCCTTCCGGATCGTCGGCCCCATGAACGTCAGCAGCTCTTCATCCGGGCGCAGGAACGGGAAGACGTAAATGTTGCCTTCATCGGTCGTGACCAGCTTTTTCAGATCGGGCCGCGCATCCAGCACTGCCTTCAGATTCGGCGCATGCTGGTCGATGAGCTCATTCAAGCGGAGAATGCGCTTCTCCTTAATCGCCTGATCCGGCCCCTTCGCGACACCGCCCCATGTGTACTCGATGACATCCGGCAGCTTGCCGGAAGCGAGCATCAGATTGAACTGATCGGCTTCCTGCCCGGCGGGCGGATGCTGGAATGTGACCTTCGTTCCGATCCGCTTCTCCAGCTCCTGATACGCCCCCATATCGCTGAAGCTCTTCATTACAGTGCCGGCATTCCCGATCGGAGCCCAGTACGTTAAGGATGCGGGATACGGTACTTCACCCGCCAGCGCATTGGCCACAGGCTCCGCCGCCTGCTCCGTCTTCCCGCTGCATGCAGCCAGCATCCCCGTCAGCATCACGAGAGACAGCAGCGTCAGCATCGTTCGTCGCCATAATAATTGTTGCATGACATGACCTCCCATCGAATGTGTAATTCCAATTTCGGTGATTGGCGAAAGCCTGCTTCCACTATAGCGATCCGTTCAGCGGTCGGTAAGTAAACGTTTTCAATATCGGTTAGCAAATGGTACGATTCCGGGTATACCGTTGTTAAGATCGGTTAACCGTTCTTCCGATCGTCTTGTCCGGCCAGCATCTCGCGGTATTTGCCGGGCGTTACGCCCTCGTGCTTTTTGAAGAACCGCAGGAAGCCGACATCGCTCGCATAGCCGACCCGCTGCGCGATGTCCGAGATCGTCAGCCGGCTGTCCGCCAGCAATTGCTTCGCCTCCTCGACCCGCAGCTTGGCGATATATTCGGTGATGTTGCGTCCGCCGTATTTTTTGAAGCAAGCGGAGATGTAAGGCGAGGTCATCTCGAACTCGTCCGCCATGACGTTCAGGCTGAAGTTCGGGTCCCGGTAATTCGCCTCGATATAGGCCGTCATTTTGCGGAGCAGCCGTTCGTGATAATCGCTGCGTTCTCTCCATATGTACTGGCAGAGCGTATTATACTGCCGCATAATCCGCTCCTGCATCTCCTCCCCGGCCACGGGCCGCGCGGTCAGTCCCACCGGGTCGATCGGCGAGCCGAACACCTCCCGATCATCGACTTGAATGCTGTTTGTGATTTTCATTAATGTCGTTAATAACTCGATCGTCAAGCAGCGGATCCGGAGTCACCTGCTTCCACTGCCAATTCAGCTCGAAAATATGCTGCAGCAGCTTCGCCGTCTGTTCCGCGTCGCCGCTCTTGACGACGTTCATCAGTTGAATCTCCGTCTCAATCGGATAGTGATAATGCGGAGATTGGCCCGCGTCAATCTGTTCATACATCATCGTCGATTCCGTCCCGTGCACGATCCGGTAATCGAGCGCCATCAGCGCCTCGCTGTAGGCGGCCGCAATCCGATCGATCCCGCGGTGAATTGCGCTGACGCCGCAGGCGACGGACAGCTTGAAGCGAAGCTGTGCCGTCTCCTTCAGCGGCAGCAGCAGATCGTCCCGGATCGCGCTGACGGAGGCCGACGATGCCGGCACATTCAGCAGCACGGCCAACCGATCGCGCTCCAGCTCGACGATATAGCCCCGCCCCTGCAGCAGCTCATGACCCAGATTCGTCAGCACGAACCGGACCAACCCCCATTCGCGTTCGGTGTCCCCCTGAATGAATTGCGAGCAATCGGTGATATCGATCAGAATGATGCCGAAGTAGTCGTGATCGAGCCGGATGTCCATGAAATCGAGCGTCTCGTTCATCCCGTAAGACAGGTCGACATGCCCGCGAATGAGGCGCGACAGGAAATTCGCCCGCAGCACGGGCGCTTGCTCGGACAGCGTATGCCGCAGCTTATCCTCCTCCTCCAATGTCCGGATGACCGATTGCTTAATCAGATCGAATTCGTCCCGGTACATCCCTGAAGATGACCGTTCCCGCTGCGCCAACACCTTCACCACGCTCTTGATCGGCTGATAGTAACGGTAGGCCATCGCATAGGAGCCGCCAAGCCCCGCCGCCAGGCAGCCCGTCAGGAGAATCAGTGCCCAGCGCTTGATGACGAGCACCTCCTGCAGGACCACCTTCTTCGGAATGACCGAGACGTATTCCCAGCCGCTGCTTCCCTTGACGCGCGACAGAACCATCGGCTCTCCGTCGATCCGCATCCCGTTATTGCCGGTGTCCTGCTGCAGATAACGCTGAATGGCGAAGGCCTTATCGCCGTGAACTGTTGACATCAGCACCTCCTGCTTATCGTTCAGGATCATGAGCGAGCCGTCATTGACGCCTTCAATCTGCGTCAGCATCGCTTTAAGCTGCTGTTCGTCGATCTGAACGATCAATTGCCCCTTAATATCTGATACATACTCATAAGGAAGAGATTGAACGAAGGTGATCATGTTGGACTGGACATTCTCCCGCCTGACGGGTTCGGAAGGCAAATAGTGCTTCGGATGGAGCCCCGTCAGCAGTTGATGGCGGACCCATTCGCCGCTGCGGGAGGTATAAATGGCGATGCGCGAGAAATAAAGAGAGGCATCCGTCTTCATCTCGGGGGTCAGAATCATATCGCTCCCTTGGAAATAAACCGCAAAATCATGAATGAAGCTGCTGATATTTTTGTATTTACTCAGCTCCTTCAAGGCGTCAATGACCTTCAGTTGCTTCTCCAGTCCTTCGCTGCCCGCATTGTTGAGCAGCCATCTGACCTTGGGATTGAAAGCCACCTGGGCCGTAAGCTGCTCCACTTCCTTCAATCTCGAATCCGTAATCTGGTTTAACTGCTTCAAGAGACCGATGTTCGTTCGGATCGCGTGATTGATCATAATTTCCTCCATGCGGTAGTAAAAAACGCCTGCCACCGTCACCGGCAGCAGCAGAATAGCCAGGTACGACAGCAGGAGGGTCAAAAAAACGCTCCTCCTCGTCATGCTTCCTCTCCAGACGCGGATGCTCCAGCGATCCTTCACCCCTGTTCCCCCTTCCCTTTTCTTCAATAATGTGATGGCTTAAATATAAGAGAATGTTCAAAAACCGGACTTTTTGAACTTGTACTATAATCATTTACCATAGTAGATGAGAAAAAGATGCGCCATTTCCAATATGGTAAAATAACAGATACTTATCGCATCAATCCAAGGAAATGAGTGAGGGCCATGCTGACATCATTAGAACATATCCGCATGTACAGGGAAGGACGCGACGATCCGGCGCTGCTGTCGGACAATCGCTGGCTGCAATATATCGTTACGGCCGAGGAGCGCATCGTCAATCTGGAGCGGATCCAGTCGCTGCAGCAGCTGGCGAACTCCAATCCGGTGCTGGATTACGTAGAGCGCACCTTGCAGGTGCTGGATGGGCTGCCGCTGTCGTTCTGGATTAAGGAGACGATCGAAGAGGTATTGAAATGGTCGGAGACGGCCAAGGGCGGGAGCGTCCGTCAACGCATCGCCTGGCAAGAGCAAGGGATCTCGTTGTTCGCCCACAATGTAGGCTCGGCGCAGTTATACGGCCAGCATACGCGGAATCAGCGGCAGGAACGCGTGCTGCTCACCCACACGCTCATTTTTACGCATGGCCTGATCGGCCAATATTTGCGCGGCGAGGTTCCGCTCGCGGAGAATGCCCCGCTCTATCATCTCATCGAGCGGGGCATCGTCTCGGCGCAGGAGATGCGGGATCTGCTCCTGCCGCTGAACCAATGCATTATCGAGGCGGTATCCCCTGAGCTGTGGGATATGCTGAAGGCCGATACCAAGCTCGTCATCGACCAGATCGTAGGCGGGCGCTTCGCAGAAGGATTCACCCTTCCGGAGCGCATTCGCCGGCTGCGGGCGATGTCCGAACGGCGCGGCGAGAACCCAGAAGCGGAGCTGAGGAAGCTGGCGGAGCAGCCGCGGGCGCTGGATTCGCTCCGGGAGTTGGAGCCGAAGACGCTCTGGTATGTGGAAGCCGCGCTCCATGAATGCACGTTCGAGGAATTCGTGAAGATTTTCTTATTAGCGCTGGCCGCTCCGGAGATGGACGCCCACATCCGGCATATCAGCTTCGAGCGCCTGATGAATGGCATGTATTATGATTACCGGGGCCGGAAGCATTTGAACGTCTATAAAAAGCGGATGATCGAGCAGGCGCTCCGCTCCTTGACCTACGATGACATCGCGAATGGCGCGAAGCCGGACAGCCCGCATCTGGACTTGCGCATCGAACGGGCGGACGGGATGGCCGACAGCGTCTACGTGGACTTTGTTTTCTCCCAAGCCGCAGAGAAGTTAATTGAGTTCTGCATCGAGGCCGAGAAGACGCCTCTCTACGAGCGGGCCATTCTGATGCTGTTCGATCTGTTCGAGCTGCGGCGCGACGCCTATGACCGCTTCCATAACGAGGAGGCGTATCTGTCCGATATGAACGGGTCGGCCGATTATAAGCAGGTCATCCTCGACTACGTGACAGGGTCCCGCGTCATCGATATCGGGCCCGGTGGCGGCGTCATGCTCGATCTGCTCGAAGAGCGGCTGCCGGAAGCGGAAGCGATCGGAATCGACATTTCCCAAAATGTCATTGAGGCGCTGGAACGGAAGAAGCAGTTGGAGAACCGGCGCTGGCGCGTGATGAAGGGCGATGCCCTCGATTTGAAACGGTTCGTGGCTCCACAGAGCATCGAGACGGTCATTTTCTCTTCCATTCTGCATGAGCTGTATTCTTATATTGAATATGAAGGACAGCGGTTCAATCCGAAGACGATCGCCGCCGCCCTCCGCAGCGCGTTCGACGTGCTCTCCCCGGGCGGACGCATCATCATACGCGACGGTATTATGAGCGAGCCGGAAGAACAAATGCGGATAATCCGCTTCCGGAACGCGGACGGCCTGCCATGGCTGGAGCGGTATGCCAAAGACTTTGCCGGACGGCGCATCGCGGTCGAGCGCCTGTCTCCTTTCGAGGCGAAGCTGCCGATCAATGACGCGATGGAATTTCTGTACACGTACACCTGGGGACCCGAAGCGTATGTGCATGAGGTGCAGGAGCAGTTCGGCTATTTCACGCCGACGCAGTATGCAGAGTTCATTCAGCGCACCCTTGGCGAGCGTGCGGCAATCCTCCGCTGCGATCATTACTTGCAGGACGGGTATACCGAGGCGCTGGCGCCAAAAATCAGCTTGCTCAATGAACACGGAGAGCCTGTCCGCCTGCCGGACAGCACCTGCTTGATCGTGATTGAGAAGAAATAACGCGGAAATAGCGGGCAGGCCGATATCCTTCTCCTGCGCGGGAAGGCATCAACCGGCTGCAGCGGATGTTAGCGGAACTTCCGCGTTGAACCAGCGGCAAGAGAAGCCATGAACCGAGAAGAGCCGGTAACCGGCTCTTCCTTCACGGCTGTCTTGAGTCCTGCCGCTTATCCGATGCCCTGCTCCTTGGCATAATTGCCCCAATGCGGACGGCTTCCGTCGGCATCGGTGAACGGGTACCGCTCCGACAAGCCCCATGTGCTGAAGCTTTTTCCCGACAAGTCCAACTTGTCCGGATCGGCGGCCAACGCCGCAATCGCCCGGCCGATATAGATCGGCGTCTCCGACATCAGGAAATGCGGCTCCTTCTTCCCGGCTTCTCTCCAATTCTCCGCCGTCACGCCGAAATGATCCAGCATCTCCTCGGAACGAAGGAAGCCCGGCGTAACCGCGACGGCAGTTACCCCATGCGGACGCAGATCCTCCGCCATCGCGGCGGCGAGATGAATGGCGGATATTTTGGCCAGACTGTAATACAGATTGCCGCGGTAACGATAATCGATGCCATCCGTAATCTCAATGATGATGCCCTGCCCCCGGTTCACCATGAGCGGTGCGCCGTAATAGCTCGTCATCATATGGGAATGCACGGCCTGCTGCTGCATCCGCAGCCCGTTGGCCAGCGAATGCTCCCAGAAGGCGGTTCCCCACTCGGTCAGCGACTCGCCTCCCCATACGTCGTTCACCACTATATCCAGCTGACCGTCCTGCTCGGCCCGAATCCGCTCGAACAGCGCCTTCACTTCCACCTCGACCATATGATCGACACGAACCGGAATACCCTTGCCTCCATGGGCCGTCACCAGTTCCGCCGTCTCCTCGATCGTCTCGCTCCGTCCCATGTCGGACTGCCGGCCGCGAACCGAACGGCCCGTGCAGTATACGGTGGCGCCGGCCTCTCCCAGCATCGCGGCAATTCCTCTGCCCGCTCCCCGCGTTGCGCCAGCTACGACGGCCACCTTGCCATGCAATGGCTTCATCTTCTCATCATCCTCTCACATTCTTGACTACAAACCCAGTGTACCCGACCCTATATGACATCTATTGTCATATTGATATGATAAGATGAGATTAAATGAGATTAGATGAGCACGCTTCAAATGAACTGCGTTAGAAATAAATTACACGGGAAAGAGGATGATAGGATGCGGGCGGATCGGCTGTTATCCATTGTGCTGCTGCTGCAGAATCATGGCAAATTGACATCGAAGGAGTTGGCCCGGCAGCTGGAGGTATCCGAGCGGACCATCATGCGAGACATGGATGCGCTTAGCGCCGCCGGCATTCCGGTGTACGCGGATCGGGGATCGTATGGCGGCTGGATGCTGGCGGAAGGATACCGTACGACGTTGACGGGAATGAAGGCGACGGAGCTTCTGTCGCTGCTGCTGATCCCCTCCACCCTGCTCGATGATCTCGGCCTTCGGGAAGAGGGAGACAGCGCTCTTCGGAAGCTGCTCGCCTCCACGACCGCCGAGCAGCGGCGGGATGCGGAGATTGCCCGGGAGCGCCTCCATATCGACGGAGCGGGTTGGCATGAGACGACGCAGGATTCGTCGCCCTTTCTGTCTCTGCTGCAAGAGGCTGTATGGGAAGAGCGGGCGGTTCGCGTGGACTACGAACGCGAGGATGGCGTCGTGACCCGGACGCTCCAACCGCTCGGGCTCGTGGCGAAGCGGAATGTGTGGTACGTCGTCGCGGAGACCGCCGATGCCGCGCTGCGCACGTACCGCTTGTCGCGGCTGCGGCATGCCGAACTGCTGGACGAGACCTTCACGCGCCCCGCTGGCTTCGACCTTGCGTCCTACTGGGCGCAATCGACGGCCCAGTTCACCGCAAGCCTGCCGCGCTACCCGGCGCGTATTCGGCTGCGCGACGAGATGCTGGAGCGCTTGTCCCTGGACCGGTACGTGCGGGTCGGCCTGGTCCGGGTGGCAGGCGGCGGGTGGTCCGAGGCCGAAGTCGAATTCCATACGCTGGAATCGGCCGCCGAGACGATTCTCCGCTTCGGGCCGCGGATGGAGGCGCTTGCGCCGGCCGAGCTGCGCGCCGCGGTCATTGCGGAAGCGAAGGCGCTGCTGGCGCAATACGGCGAGGAGCAGGCCTGATGCCGCTTTTTCGAATGCCGCCTGTGTACTTTTTTTCTTCCATCGTATAGGTGGCCGTGTTATTTACAGGTATACTGGAAGCAATTCCAATGCCGGAGGTGCATGTATCATGCCGCAAGATTCGAAGGAGAGCGTGGCTCAGCATTATTTGCGGGTCGTCATCGACAAATTCACGAGCCTGAAAGCGGACGCCGAGCGGGCGATGGCTCAGCTTCAGGAGCAGGATATCCATTGGGCGATGAACGAGGACTCGAACAGCGTCGCCGTTATCGTCCAGCATATGAGCGGCAATATGATATCCCGCTGGACCGATTTCCTGACGAGCGACGGCGAGAAGCCAGATCGGAACCGCGACGATGAATTCATCGACTCGATTCGTACCAAGTACGACCTGCTGCGGGTATGGAACCGCGGCTGGGACGTCTTCCTGAATGCGCTCCGCTCCTTGACCACGGACGATCTGTTGGCGACGGTCACGATCCGGAACGAGCCCCATTCCGTTCTCGAAGCGATCGAGCGCCAGATGTCGCATTATTCGTATCATGTCGGCCAGATCGTCTATGTCGCGAAGCAGATTCGATCCGGGGAATGGAGCACCTTATCGATTCCCCGCCAAAAATAAGGCTCCGGCACAGGGCAGGCCTGTCATCAGCAGATCTGCCCTTCGTTCTGGAAGGTCTCGCGTCACAAGCCATCTTCCGAGGCGTTCCCTCATAGGAGAACTTCCCTGACCGCTCCATCTACCGCTTGGCATATCGCTCGATCATGTCCGCCAGCTTCTCTGTCGTGCCGATCGCATCGCCAGAGTGCGAATCCATCCGCTGCACATACTCGACCGTTTTCTCCGCTAGCGTATGCACCATACGCAGGAAGGCGTCCGACGACACGTCCGCATCATCCAACACCTCGGCGAAACCTCTGTCCGCGAACGATCTGGCGTTCAGAATCTGATCGCCGCGGCTGGACCCCTTCGGCAGCGGAATCAACAGCATCGGCTTGCGCAGTGACAGCAATTCAAAGATCGCGTTCGATCCGGCCCGCGAGATGACGACATCGGACATCGCCATCAGATGAGGCAGCTCGTCATGGACGAATTCGAATTGCTTGTAGCCCGGATGCTGCAGAGCCTCATCCACCTGGCCCGCGCCGCAAATATGCACGATCCGGAAGTTGTCGAGCAGAGAACGCAGGTTGGCCCGGATCGCCCCGTTGATGCTTTTGGCGCCCAAGCTGCCGCCCATGACGAGCAGGACCTTCTTCCCCGACGGGAATCCGCAATGCAGCCGGCCACGGGCGGCATCCCCCTGGCGCAGCTCCCCGCGAACGATCGCGCCGACGTATTCCGCTTTGCCGCTGCGGATATGCTGAAGCGTCTCCGGGAACGTCGCACAGATCCGGGTAGCGAACGGAGTGGCGATACGGTTCGCCAAGCCCGGCGTCATATCCGACTCGTGGATGATGGCCGGCACGCGCCGCATCCATCCTGCCGCCACGACCGGCACGGACACGAATCCTCCCTTGGAGAAAACGATCCGCGGCCCAATGTGCCTCAATAACGCATAGGCTTGGCCACAGCCTTTTAAGACCTTGAACGGATCCTTCACATTGTTCCAATCCGCATAGCGCCTTAGCTTCCCGGTCGAGATGCCGTGATAGGTCACCTCAGAGTAGGCGGACATGATCTTCCGTTCGATTCCATCATACGACCCGATATAGTGAATATCCCAATTCCGTTCCAGCATCTTCGGAATCAAGGCGGCATTGACGCTTACGTGCCCTGCCGAGCCTCCACCGGTCAGGACTATCTTTTTAATCTTCATCCGCTTCCCCCATACCCGCGCCCCGTTGTCCGGTCATCCCAATGCTCTGCTGACAGGCTTCGGACATGCGAATTTCCTGTCCAAACGGAGTCGGATGGAATGCCTGTCAGCCATAGCGGACATATTGGTTTACATAATATTTATTATGATAACCACAAATCTTGCTCTTACTGGACCTGGATCATTTCGCATAACGAGGAATACCGCGGTTCCACATACTCTTTACTTGCCTCATTGTATTCTACCGCTTCCCGTATTGGCAAATTGATCTCGTTTACCTGTTCGGCAGCCGTACCGTGAAGGTGAAGTGTCCGTCCTCATGCCGGAGCCTGATCGTGCCGCCATGCAGCTCGAAGATGTTCTTCGCGATGGACAGCCCCAGACCGGAGCCGGATTGAATCGCATGTGCCGTACGGGAATCATCGGCCTTGTAGAAGCGTTCAAACAGATGCTTCTCCTGCTCCGCCGTAATCGGATTGCCCTCGTTCTCGATCGCAACGGTCATATGGCCGTTTCCTGATTGGAATGAGACATGAATCTGGCCCGGCTTAATCGAAAATTTCAAGGCGTCAATTT
The DNA here is from genome assembly GCF_007066085.1 of Paenibacillus thiaminolyticus. Taxonomy (NCBI): domain Bacteria; kingdom Bacillati; phylum Bacillota; class Bacilli; order Caryophanales; family Paenibacillaceae; genus Paenibacillus; species Paenibacillus thiaminolyticus. The sequence goes on from NZ_CP041405.1 coordinate 678,114, forward strand.
TATAACCTACTCCCCAGACGGTCTTAATATATTGCGGGCTTCGAGGGTTCAGTTCAAGCTTTTCGCGCAGATTACGGATATGCACCATGACCGTGTTGTCCGAATACCCTGGAGGCTCATTCCAGACGAGCTCATAGATCTGTTCGGCATGGTATACCCGGCCGCGATGCTTCGCCAGCAGCTCCAGGATCGAGAATTCAATCGGTGTCAAGATGACCGTACGCTCCCGCACCGTAACCTCGTGTTGAATCCGATCGATGACGAGATCGCCGACGCGGATAATCTCCTCGTTCATCGCCTGGGATTTCGCGTATTTCTGGCGGCGCAGTTGGGCCTTCACGCGGGCCATCAGCTCCAGCGGATTGAACGGCTTCGCCACATAATCATCGGCTCCGGTCGCCAGCCCGTTGATTTTGTCGATATCCTCTTCTTTGGCGGATAGCATAATAATCGGGACACTTGAAGTCTCTCGAATTTTCATGCAGGCCCGAATCCCGTCCATTTTCGGCATCATCACGTCCAAAATAACGACGTTAACCGGTTCGGTATTCAATCGTTCGAGCGCTTCCAAGCCATCGGATGCTTCGCGAACTTGATAACCTTCATTGCGCAAATATACATGGATGACATCCCGAATCTCCGGATCATCATCCACGACTAATATCGTCGCCGTCATGGCTCATCCCATCCTTATGCTTCATAATGAACATCACGCTTCCCAATACGAATATGATCCAGGCAACCTCCAGCCCATAGGACAGATCGAGTGCCATGCTCATCTTCACTATCCCCCCTCTATCCTTTCCCTCCTTAACTTATCGCAAAAAATTGAAGTTCTCCCCGCAGAAAAACTAAAGAAATTCTAAAGACGACCGATACGAAGGTGCTGCGTTCTCGATCGGCGTACGGCACGGTAAATCTGCGGCCGGATCAACAAAGCCATCCAGCATGCACGCCTGGATGGCCTAAAAATCCTTATTTTCGAAGCAGAACGTCCTTCTTCAACAGCAAGTCCTCGAAGACAGGTCTCTGGACGGTACTGATCTGTGCGGTATCGATCTGCTCCAGACGCTTGAATTCCAGCGCCGCCGATTCCCCCGCCTCGTCCCGAAAGAGCAGCGTCTTGCCGTCTTCCTCTAGCTTCCCTTCCAGATTCACTGCCGCATTGAACAGGAACATGACGAACACGACTTCATTGCCGTCCGGGTATGTATAATGCATCCGTTCGCCGCTGTAGATCGAGTACAGCTCATAGCGCTCGACCACAAGCCCCGTCTCTTCATAGACTTCCCGAATCATGGTGTCCTCGATCGCTTCTCCCGGCTCCATGCCGCCTCCTGGCAGGCCCCAGTTGCCGTAATCCGATCGCTTCTGCAGCAGCACTCTGCCGGCACGATCGCGGATGATCGCTCCCGCGGTCACGATGATTTTGGTTTTTGCCACATTTTCCACCCTTATCTATGTATATTTCGGCGTTGCGCAGCGCATGCGGCAACCCGTTGCCTACCGATGCCTGCAAGCGCTCCGCCCAGTCGGCATCAAGCCGCGCCTATTAATTAACCACATTCATGATTAATATCATTAATTATATTATACCGCCTATTTTTCGCACCGCATCGACAACTTGCTTCATTTCTTCATTCGTCCCGATCGATACTCTCACATAGTTGTCGATTCTGGGCTGAGCGAAGTACCGGACCAATATGCCTTGCTCGCGCAGTTCCTCAAATAGCCGCTTCGCCGGAATCGCGGGATGGGTCATCATGACGAAGTTCGCCTTCGATTCGATAACGGAGCCCCCCAGTTCTTCGAGCCGCTTGACCGTCCATTCCCGCGTCCGGATGACGTTCCGGCAAGTCTCCCGGAAGCAGTCCTCATCTTCCAGCGCCGCCTTCGCGCCCGCGAGCGCGATCCAGTCCAGCGTATAGGAGTTAAACGAGTTTTTGACACGTTCCAGTCCTTCGATCAAGTCTTCCTGTCCGAAGGCCATGCCTACCCGCAGGCCGGCCAGCGACCGCGACTTGGACAGCGTCTGAATGACAAGCAGGTTCGGATACTCATTGATAAGCTTAACCGCGGATTCCCCGCCGAAATCAATATAGGCTTCATCGAGGATGACAACATGCTCCGGATGAAATGCATCCAGCCGCACATGAAAATCATCATCCAGGCGATTGTCTCATACGGCAGGCCATATAAATTCGCATATACTTTGTAGAAGCTGTATGTAGCATCCGGGAACAGGACCGGGGCTCCGGCGCAAAAAATGCGGCGAAGGAGAAAGCCAGTATTTCATCGGAGCCGTTGCCGATGAACACTTGCCGCTCGCTTAGCCCGAATCGTCCGGCCGCGGCCTGCCTCAGCTCCTGGCATGCCGGATCCGGATTTTCATTTTGTATTCAGTTTGATATAGCTTTTGTCCTTCGGCTGCTCCCCAGGCACATAGGGGACAAGCCTCTTGGTCAGGTCGCTCCAATATTTGCTCATGCTCTTCTCTCTCTCCTTTCTGCGTTGGATTGTCTCACGATGTACTCACAACGCGTGGTACGAGCCCCATCTCGAACTGTAACGCATATAATTAATATCATTAAATAGTACTAGACCACAGCCTCTCTCCCCGGAAAACAGGCGCCTAGCCAAACGGCTCGAATCAATGACCCTCCCGCCCGATGTCATGGGAATACGTCTCTTCCTGAATAGACGACCGGGCCGGATCCAGCAAAGTAAGGAACTTTTCATAGAGCAGGTCCAGTTCCGGATCCCGGTACAGAGGCCCTGCCGCTTCCCGGTAGGCTTGTTCGCTTGAAAAGATCTGAATCTCTATCCATAGGCCGGGCTCATCGGAGCTTGGAGCATAATGCAGCGTATAATCGATATGTGCCCGGTATACGGCATCGGCACATGCCATTAGCTGATGATAGGCCTGCGTCTGCGACGATTGTATGTAGTAGCGGAATATTTTGTAATACAGAGTTATCCCTCCCGAGTCCGCATTTTTGATTCGAGATCGGCCGTACCCCAAAAAATGACGTTCGAGCATGATTTCGCCTTCTCCACTTTTTCCCTGTCTTCATCATAGAATAGTAAACGTCTGTCTGCAATCCCGGATTCTGAGACATTTGGAGCAGGACGAACGAATCATCCAGACGCACAAAGCCAGAGAGCCTGACGCCCTCTGGCTTATCTTCTTCTATTTTGATCAGACCAAAGTCGCAAACCTGCTCTACCTACCGGGATCCATCAACCGCATCGGGACGCACATACCGCGAGAGCAGACCGTGCCTCGGCGAGCCGATAAAGCTAATCATGAATACAATGCCGGTGCCGAAGGCCATCGAACCAGAAATCGACGTGTCCAGCCATACCGCAATATAGTAGCCTCCGGCTGCGGAGAGAATCCCGAAGGCCAGAACCCTAGCACGAGCATGACGGCCAAGCTGTCGGTCCACAAATACGCGGCCGCCGCCGGTGTAAGCAGCATAGCTACAACCATAATCGCTCCGACCGTATCGAATGAGGCGACGGCAGTCACCGAGACCAGCCCCATGAACACGTAATGCATGAGCGCCACGGGGATTCCGATGCTTGCTGCCAGCGCCGGATCGCAATCAGCACACTCAGCAGTACGATGCCGGGAATCAGCGTCGCTTCCGGTATTGAACCGAGCCCGGGCAGGTCAACCGAAGTCCACGGCACGAACGTAATCTCCCCCATCATCGCGTGCTTCACGTCCAGATGGGCATTGCCCCCTGCGTCGCGATCAGGTTCACGCCAATCGCGAACAGCGTCGTGAAGACGACGCCGATCGAGGCGTCCTGCTGCACGCCCCGGGAATGGAACCACTGCACCAGCACGGCGGTCAGCAGTCCAGCAATATTCGCATAGCGGATTGCCTATTTCGTTACAAAATATACAATGGTCACCACTAAAAACGGAATCGAGCATAGGAACGCGCTCCCAGACCATTGAGTACGGGCGCGCAGTTCTTCTGTTGAGCTGGAGTGGAAGTTGGCTCGTGACCGATCCCCGCTTACGAGCGTACCGGATAGGATTGCCGCGAGAATCACCAGAATTCCCCCAGGCCACGCATTCGCTTGGGCCGCCAGTTCCCAGCCCCCCCTCGCATACGCAAGTGCCGTAATTAGCAGACTTATAATACATGCCAATCCGAAATATTTCATTCCCGCATCCCTCCTCTGCCTTGATGCCTGTCGTCCATCTGTCTCGGCAATATTCACCTTTTATAGTGTAATACGTTACAGAGCGGATTCGGTTCGGCCTATATTTATCGAGCAGTCATGGCTTGGCGGCCTGATTGAAGCGGTGAATGCCGAAGCTCTGGAAGGAGGAGCGGAGAATCGCGTCGCGCAGCGGATATAGATTCGGCGTTACGCGCAGCTCGACTCCCAGTTCCAGCAGCCTGTCGACGAGTCTATTCACAGGAGTACAGCCTGCAGGAATGATCGTATGAGGGGAAATATAGTACCCCGCCGTCTTATCATACAACTCGAACAGATCTTCCTCAAATGCATACCGGTATATCGTACAGTCCGCGACGCGGGCGTACCACCGGCTCTCTATCGTAATTATCGTATTTGCCAGCGAATAACCCAAAAATTGTTCCCGCTCTTCCTTGCTCATATCCGGTGTAGCCCTGATGACAATCCGGGGACAGTTCCTCGGAAAAAAATAAGTAAATTGATGCTCTTCATCAATCGCCCATACGACCGGAGGAAAGCCTTCCCGATTCTGGTTCTCCCTCGGGGCGAACCGCTTAATGCCGGGTTCTTCGCTGAAATGGTACAGCATTGCGTCCCTCCTCATACACTGCTGGTCATTCTCAATGCCTGTCTCTGTCCAGTTGGGCGCGTCTGCGCCGGAAGATGCCGCTGGCTTGCTCGTACAAGGCAAAGTCCATCCCGAACTTGTCTGTTATCCAGTGCCTAAGTTCATCCGGCTCCAGTTCCCGCTTGATCTTCCGATCCGGGAAATACTGCTTCAGCGTGCCATTCGTTAACGAAGTCGGGATATCTTCGACATTACCGAATATGAGCAGCTCCTGCAAGACAAACGAGGTGTTCCAATCATTCGATCGATTGATGATCGGAAGCAATTCCTCCAGCTCGACCGGCTCTGGGTTCAATGTTTTGGTCGGGCCCGGCCGCCGCACAATGGTAATCCCGTCCGCCGCAGCGGTATAGGTGAATGTCTCCCTGTCGTCCGCCGCAACGAATGACTGATGCAGCGGATAGGCTTGAAACAAAGGTGCGCAGTAGCCGAGATCGACATAATACGGCTGATCCAGATCCACGCGCAAGCAGAGATGCCCCGGGTCCATGTAGAGATAATGCGCGCTATATCCAAGCTGCCGCAGCAGCCAGTGGAAGCCGATAGCAATCGTCCAGCAGGTGCCGCCATACCCTTGCGTCACCATACGATTGACATAGACCTCGATAGGAGGAATGAACTGCTTCCTCGAGGCGCCCGCCTCGTAATCGATGATCTTGGTCAAGTTCTCCCATCGCACCTTCCGCTGGAACCGATCGATCAACCTGTTCAGCAGAGCCAAATCCGCCTTCCCCCGCGGCACCTCCATATAAGCCAAAAACCGCTCCACAAGCGCTGCTGCTTCCATTCTACATCTCCCCCTTCGATTGTTGACTTCATTTCGTCATTCCGAATCTTGCGCCGGGGCCGCTCCCAGCCTCTCTAATTCAGCTGGCGCTCCGGCATACCCGGGCGGCACTAGATCTCTTACCGCTTCTCCTCAGCTTCGTCCTATAGAATATCCCATTTTACCCCTCCTGTCCCGTTATCTGTATTGTAGAGGAGCGGAGGAATAATTCAAGTCTGTTCTTACGCCCGTGTTCAGGAGCATAGGAAAAATATTCTGATCTGCCGGCGCGGCCCGGGTTAAAAGGAACTACTCCTTGAGAAGAATCTCAAGATCGCAAAAAAGACTCTTCCATCCCCTGCAAGGGACAAAAGAGTCTGGATGCCGCCTAGGTCATTCATACCGGACGCCGAATCACTTCCTCCTCATAGGAACAGCCTGCCAGCAAATCTGCCAGCCCGACGCCGGGACTATCTGCGAGATACGCTTCCCGGAAATCGCCGTCGAAATAAAAGATGCGAAAATCCTCGGCGAACGGAGGCTCGATGCCGTCTCCGTCCTCCGTATATGTATACGTCAAGTAACGCTCCAGCTCCTCTTCCCCTAAGGAACCAGGGCGGAGCTCCCTATCCGCCCTGCTTCATCACAGCTCCACAAGCCGTCTCTGATACTTCTGGATATCGCCTGCCCCCATGAAGACGAGCACCGAATCCTCATAGGATCCGAGTTGGCCAATCGAGCTTTCAGACAGAAGCTGCGCACGCGGAATCCGATCGCGCAGATTTTCAATCGATACGCTGCCGACCCGCTCGCGCGCCGAGCCGAAAATCGGACAGAGGAACACATCGTCCGCGGCGATCAGCGATGCGGCGAAGTCATCAATCAACCGTTCCAGGCGAGTGAAGGTATGCGGCTGGAATACGCTGACGATGCGCCGATCCGGATATTTGCTGCGGGCCGCATCCAGCGTCGCCCGAATCTCGGACGGATGGTGAGCGTAATCGTCAATTACGATATTGGTCTTCCATCCCGATTCCGTGAAGCGCCGCTTCACACCTCCAAAGGAAGAAACGCGCTGCCGGATCGCGGCCATATCCAGCCCGAGCACGAGCCCGACGCCGATGACAGCGAGCGTATTCAGCACGTTATGGCGCCCATAGACCGGGATCGTGAACCGATCCAGCTTGGCCCCCTGCCAAATAACATCGAAGCTGACGCCTTCGCCATGTACGGAAATGGACTCAGCCCTTAGTTCATTATGATCTCCGAATCCGTAATAGAGAATGGGCTTCGCGGACTGAAGCAAGCGCACCTGGTCGTCATCTCCGCAAGCGACGATCTGCTTGCCAACGGTGGCGGTCATCTGCTCGAAGGCATGTCTCACATCGTCTACCCCCCGGAAGTAATCCGGATGATCAAAATCAATATTCGTAATTATGGCGATATCCGGCTGATAAGCCAGGAAATGCCGCTTATATTCACAGCTCTCGAAGACGAAGAATCGGGCGTCGGCCGTACCGGACCCGGTCCCGTCGCCGATCAGGCTGCAGGTCGGCCAGGAAGAGCCGAGCGCGTGCACCAGCATCCCCGTCGTCGTGGTCTTGCCATGCGATCCGGTAATGGCGATGCTCGTATAGTCCTTCATCCAAGCCGCCAGGAAATGATGGTATCGCTGGATGGGCAACCCCTGTCTTCTGCATTGTTCCAAGCTCAAATGCGCATCATCGAAGGCATTCGATGCAATTACGATCATATCGTTCGCCAACGGCGCCTCACCGAAAGCGTATATTGGGATATTCCTTGCCTCCAAAGGAGCCTGTGTAAATATCGCCTCCCCGACATCTTCCCCTTGAACCCGATGTCCGAGATCATGCAGCAATTGTGCTAACGCACTCATTCCGCTTCCTTTTATCCCAATAAAATGATAGCTGCCCATTGTGACCTCCCTATAACGATTACACGATGTTGTACAGTATATGTATTTATACAAAATATGCGCTTGCCTATGTGTGCGCATACAGACATTATACGTAATTATGCCCCCGTTTCCAATGTATTCCCTTCATTTGCCAATCATATGCAAAAAAAACACCGGCAGGATGCCGGTGCTCAGCTTGTCGTCTTATTCTGGATGACACGCCTGTTCTTTATCTATGCTGTCATGCCTTTCGGGCGACAATCATAAAGCGAACATCCGTTTGATACCCATATTTCCAATATTGCAGTGATTGCTTATACCCGGGAAAATAATCGGTCCGGACGATGTCGATTGTAAACCCTGCCTGCTCGAGCGCTTCGATATCGGCCTCCGGCCGAGCGGCCTGCACGAACGGCAGCCGTTCCAGCGCCCGCTCATCGTGGCTCGCCCGTGTGCTTATTCTCCGCTCGGTCAACAGGATGAGCATCCAGGCCATCGCACGCCGCAGAAGGTACCTGAGGCCTCGCTGCTTCTGGTACAAATAGTTGCCGTCAAATAGGAGCAATCGTCCGCCCGGCCCAAGCACCCTGAACCATTCGTTGTACGCACCGGCCGGATCCGGCAGCGTCCAGACGACATCGCGGGATACGACCGCATCATAGGATTCATCCTCCTCGCGCTCCAAATGGGCCGCGTCGCCTTCATACACCTGAATATCCAGTCCTGCGGCCTTGAAGTTGCGCGCGGCGGTATCCACCATGCCGGGCGAAGCATCTACCGCAGTCAGATGATGGCCCATCTCCGCAAGAAGCAAGGAGAAAAATCCGGGTCCGGTCCCTGCATCCAATATGCGCTGCGGCTTGTGTTCGCTCAATCCTTCCTGCAATAACGCCTTCCATCTTTCAACGGTCCGCCGGCTGCGGAACTGCGCCTGTACGACCTTGTTATAGCCGGCAGCCCCGGACGTCCAATAGCGGGAAATTTCTTGTAGCAAACTTCATCACTCCTCCATTTCGATTTCACGGACAAGCACCCTCCGTCAGTACTCCACCTGAAGATCGTTCCACGCAATTGGCGCATAAGTCGTATAGCCCGGCTTGAAGTTCCGGACTCGCTGGTTCACCACAAAAATATCGTCCGGGTAATAAATAGGCGCGTATATCGCCTCTTCCTTAGCCCTGGCAAACCACTGATCATACAAGGCCTGCCTGCGGCCGGTGTCCGTGGATACAAGCGCTTGATCAAGCAGCGTCTCTAACTTCGCATCCGACCAGGCAACGGCAGGCGTGCCGCCGGTCTGATGAAACAGCGACAGCAAAAACGCATGCGGATTGTAGGCATCCGAATAGGTTCTGTACAGAATGAGATCATATTTTCGGCTTTTCCACAACGTATCGTAGTACGCATTCGGTTCAAGCACCTGAAGCTGAACTTGGATGCCAACTGCTTGCAATTGGGACTGAACCGCTTCGGCAATCGGCTTCCACTCGGGATACTCTGCCTGCTGCAGCACGAGCTTCAGCTCCAGCTTGCGGCCGTCCTTCTCTAGCGCCCCGTCTCCATCGGAGTCGGCGTAGCCCGCTTCCCGGAGCAGCCGTCTGGCCTCATCAAGGTCATGTCCATACCAACGGTTATTGCGTTCCGTGATGTACGGGACGGTCAGCGGGAACAAGCCTTGAGCTTCCTTGCCGGCGCCGCCGAGCAACTGCTCGAGGATACTTTGTTTGTCGATGGCAAGATTGATCGCCCTGCGCACATTCACATCCTGAAGCATCCATTGGTTCTCGTTGAAAATAAGAAAATGAGAGCTTGTCCCTGCCGCTTGTTGAACCGATAACTGCGGGTCCGCCCGGAGCAGCTCCAGATTGTCAAAGGGGATTGTGCCCGCTTCGCCGCCGGAAATGTCGACTGCGCCGCTCTGTAACGCAAGAACCCGCGACTGCGCGTCCGGAATCACCTTCAGAACAATCTTCTCCAGCTGCGGCGCATCCCCCCAATAAGCCGGATTGCGAACAAGGACCGCTTCTTGATCCTTCGTGTAACCATCAACCATCCATGCTCCGGTGCCGATCGGCTTCGTGAAACGTCCGTCCGGATCGCCGAACGGCTCAACCGCCGAAGGGCTGATGATGCGAACGGGACGGGCAAAGGCCATTTCCGTCAACAGCGGGTAAAAAGGCTCCTTAAATGTAAATTGAATTGTCGCCCCATCGATGACCTTGATGTTCTGAAGCCCGGTGGCGACATTGAGCGAAGAATATGCCGGATCCCGGTACCAGCGCTCGAACGAAAATTTCACCGCCGCCGCGTCCAATGGCGTGCCATCGGAAAAAACGACGCCCGATCTCAGGTGAAAGGTATAGATCCTGCCATCGTCCGACAGGTCCCATGACTCGGCCAGCGACGGGACTATGCTCCCTTTGTCTCCGTATTCCACCAGACTGTCGTACACCATCGGATGTACCATAATCGAGCCTCCATAGGTGCCCGCGTCCAGTTGATCCAACGCCGGATCCGAGGCGACAGCCACCACAATCTGCTTGCCGGCGCCGCCTTCGCCAGATGACGCGGGTCGTGCAGCCGGACCGCACCCAGCCGCCAAGACAAGGACGAGCGCAGCCATTGCCGCGCAATACCAACGCATTTGTTTTTTGATTCTGGTCATTCGTTTTCTCATAAGCTGTTCTCCAACTCCTGGTGTCTTTTTTTCCGGTGATGAGGATCTTGAGCGGGAACAGCCTCTAGCAGCTGACGCGTATACGGATGCCTGCACTCTTCCACAGCTGCCGCCGTCTCGATCACCCGGCCGCGGCGCATAACGGCGACCTGGTCACACAGTTCGGGAATGAGCGATAAATCATGGGTAACAAACAAGTAAGTCAGGCGCAATTGCCGCTTCAATCTCTGAAGCAGATGCAGCATCGATCTGCGGAGCGTAAAGTCCAGGCTGGAGAAGGGCTCGTCGCAGATGAGCAATTCCGGTCCCGGCGCAAGCGCGCGCGCAATTCCGACTCGCTGCTGCTGGCCGCCGCTCAGCTCATCCGGATAGCGCTTCAAATACCGCTCGTCCAGCTCCACGAGACTTAGCAGCCTAAGCACCTCCCTTCGGCGTTCCTCTCCCGACAGCTTTTGATAATAATCCAACGGCTCGGCAATGATCCGTTCTACGGTTAGCAGCGGATCGAAGGAGGCGAAGCTGTTCTGGAACACCATCTGCATCCGCGATCTCAATGGCCGCATCCGCCGCGAGCTCCATCCGGTAATGTCCGTCCCCCGGTAGAGGACACGCCCCGACGTTGCGCGCTCCAGCCCGAGCAGCAGCCGCGAGAGCGTGCTTTTGCCGCAGCCGCTCTCCCCGACGAGTCCGATCGCCGTCCCTTGCGCGACCTGAATCGATACCCGGTCGACCGCCACGACTTCCTCAGCCCTGGAGAACCACCTCCGGTCCTGGCGATACATTTTGGTCAGCAGCTCCGTTTCGATAAGCATGTTCCCCTCTGTTCTCCTCCCCTCGGCATCGCCGTCTCTTCTATCGCATGCGGCCGCAAGCAGCGGCTGTCCAGCAGCATCCTTGTATAGTCATGACGGGGCCGCTCGAAAATGTCATACACATCGCCCGCTTCCACAAGGCGGCCTGCCTTCATTACATAGACGCGATCGGCAATCTCGGCGACGACACTCAGATCATGCGTAATCAGCAGTATCCCGATGCCGCTCTGGCGCAACCGGCTCAATTCATCCAAGATCTGCGCCTGGCTCATGACGTCAAGCGCCGTAGTCGGCTCGTCCGCGATCAGCAGGCGCGCACCCGAGACAAGCGCTAGCGCAATCATGACACGTTGGCACATCCCTCCGCTTATCTGGAAGGGGTAGCGTCTCCATAATCCCGCGGGATCGGGCAGTCCGACGCGTGCGAGCTGAGCGAGCACGAGCGCTCTGGCCTCCCGGCGCGACACACGCCTATGGCGGCGAATCGTCTCCATCATCTGGGTGCCGACCGTAAGCACCGGATTCAAGCAATTCGCCGGATCCTGGAATATCATCGCCATGTCCTTCCCTCTTCGTCTGCGAATCTGCCGCGGCTTCAGCCGGAGCAAGTCCGTACCATCAAGCCACACTTCTCCGGCTGTTACCCGGCCGGACCGCTCAAGCAGACCGAACACGGAGCGCGCCGTCACCGATTTCCCGCTCCCGCTCTCTCCAATCAGAGCGACGATAGAGCCTGACCCCACGTCAAGACTAACGTCCCGTACTGCCTCAACAGCATGCTCCCCCGACCCGAATTCAACCGCAAGCTGTCTGATACACAGCAGTTCACTTTTCTCCATATGCAGTCCTCCCTTCCGCTCCATCATCATTGATTGTCCGTTCGCTCCGTTCCCCGCAGTCCCTCGCCAAGCAAGTTGAAGCCCATCGCCACCCCCATGATCGCCAACCCGGGATACAGCATGAGATGCGGCGCCGTCTGCATATACGAACGGCTGTCGTTCAGCATGGCGCCCCATTCGGGCGTCGGAGGCTGCGCCCCCAATCCAAGAAAGGAAAGCCCCGAAATGGCCAGCATAATCGCCCCAATCTCGAGCGAAGCGAGCACCAGCATCGGTCTGGCTGCATTGCGGATAATATGCCGCAGCACGATTTGCAGATGTGTCGCGCCTGAGGCGCGGGCAGCGCTAATATAGTCTCTCTCCTTGATCTGCAGGACGAGGCCGCGAATGATTCGGGCATATCCCGCCCACCATACGAGGACGAAGGCCAAGAGCAGGTTCGGCAAGCTGGGCCCCAATACCCCCGCAATGGCCAAGGCTAAAATGAGACTGGGAAACGCCAGCAGAATATCGATGATCCGCATTATGAAATGATCGGTCCACCCGCCAAAGTATCCCGAGACCATGCCAATCGGCACGCTGATGAGCAGGACGGCCCCCAACACCATCACGGAATAGAACAGCGACACCCGCGTTCCGGCAATCAACCGCGACAATATGCAGCGCCCCAAATGATCGGTTCCGAGCGGGTAATCCAGCGAAGGGGGGCTCAACCGGATATCCAAATGAATCTGGAGCGGATCCGACGGCATGAGATAAGGTGCAAACAGTCCCACAAATGCCGCTAGTCCGACGATTCCGGCTCCGGCCCAGAAGGATACACTTTTTGGAAAATATCCAGAACGAGACATATGATCGCTCCTTTACATGCGTGTTCAAAAGCGGACTGTGGGGACAACCTCATCACACTGGCTTGCCGAGACGAATTCTCGGATCTGCCATCTGATAGCCGATGTCGACCACGAGGTTGACGATGACAACGTTCACGGCCATGAACAGAACATAGCCTTGAATCACAATGTAGTCCTTCGCAAAAATGGCATCGACGGCAAACTTGCCGAGCCCCGGCCAAGCGAAGATCGTTTCCACGACGACCGCTCCGCCAAGCAAATGGCCGAAATGAATGCCGAACAGGGTCATGACCGGCAATAGTGCATTACGCAAGGCATGCGACCCGACGATAATATGCTCGGCCAGCCCCCTTGCTCTGGCGGAGCTCACATAGCTTTGACGGAGGGCATCAATCATGCCGGCACGAATCAGCCGGATATAGGTGCCGGCCAGCCCGAAGCCAAGCGTACAAGCAGGGAGCAGCACGCCGGAATAGCCATCTGTCCCGGTTACCGGGAACCATTGCAGCTTGACCGCCCCGTAATAGAGTAAGAGCATCCCCAGCCAATAACCGGGCATGGTGACGCTGATCATCGCCACTGCCCTGCCGATGCGATCGATCCAGCCGTCAGGAAATACCGCTGAAGCGATGCCAAGCGGCAGCGCGATCAGCAGAAGGATGACGATCGCTACCGCGGCTAGCAGAAGCGTAGCCGGAAGCCGGCCCAGCAGTTCGTCGATGACGGGTCTGCCGCTGCTCACAGAGACGCCCAAATCGAGGTGAAGCACGCGCCACAGCCAATGTCCGTATTGGACATAGAACAGCTGATCGAGGCCCAATTCGGAACGCGCTGCCGCGACCGCCTCCGGCGACGGCTGCACGCCGCCGGATCGAAGCATGATCTCCGCCGAATCGCCAGGGGTCACATGCATCAAACCGAAGGAAATGAGTGAGATGCCGAACAATACAGGCAAGGTCTGCAGCAGCCGCAGCACAACATATTTGATCATGACCACGCTCCCCAGGTTCAATGAAGCGACCACAGCATAAGAAAATGGATCGCCCCTTGATCTTATTCGTAATATTTACGAATAGAGACTTTGCTATTATTACTCATTGCTTCCGGCTCTGTCAATTCTTTTTTTTGAAAAAGGAAAAGGGCCCATTCCTTCGTTCGGAATGGACCGCTTTGGTATAAGATAGTTTTCGAGTGCCGTGATGCAACGCTAAGCGTACGCGGCGATCTGTGCTTCGATGTAGCGCCAGGCGCTCTCCCTGTCCCGATGAAACCATTCGAACTTGTCGAGCGAATCGGTGCTGTGAAGGCCCAGCAACAGTGTTCTGATCTCTTCCTCGCCATGCGGTCCGACGATGACGGCCAGCGGAAATAGCTCATCCGGGACGGTTCGCCGCCGATCCGATGTAATACTTTATCTCGATGCCGCTCATGTCCGCAAGCTGCACTTCGCTAAGAGGCAATGTCATTTTCCTTCCTCCCTTATGCTTCCGTCTCCCTTATCGCGGTGAGCGGACTTGACGCTCATCCCTCATTCGCTTGTCCAAGATTAGCCGCAATCGTATAAAAATGGAGCCGGTGCAGCTCACGGAAGCCCGCATTGCGATACAAGCGCAGCGCCTGCTCGTTATCCGCTCGAACGCACAGCGTTATCTTTTCGATCCGGGGGTCTTCGAACAGATAACCCAACCCCCGCTGGAGCAGCGCCGACCCGATTCCTCTTCCCCGAGCCGAAGGAGCGACGGCAATGAACTCAATCCGGCCTTCGCCGAACTCCGGCTCCTGCTCCACGTAAATATACCCTTGCAAGCCCTCTTCGTCTTCAAACATAAATACGCAATAATTCTCGTTGATTCGTTCCAAAATGTCCGGGCCGCTGCAGTACGTTCCGGGAAATACACTCTCATGCAAGCGAAGAAATTCTCCGGAGCGAAGCGATGATAATTCCCGCACGGATGGGTGCGCATGCCTGATATGGAGCGACCGCTCTCCCTCAAGCACCACCTCCGTGCTCTTCAACTCGGCCCCAAGCTGCATCATCCATTGCTGGGCATTCCCGTTCATCTCGTTATAAAAGCCGTAAAACGTATCCACCCGATACGCCAGCTCGTTCCTCATTCGGTGCCACAGCTGCATGGCGCGCTGCTGCCATTGTTCCTCCGGACAGCTTAGGAACGGCCCCCATATCTCCGCTGACCGCCCGCCCGCATCGATATCCAGTCCAAGCGCTCCAACCAGCTCGCCTCGTTCCACTTGTACGGCGAAGGCTTCATCCAGAGCAGAGAATTCATGCTCAAGCGCATGCTCGATCTCGTCCGGCTCCTGACCGCAATAGCCGACATGATGCTTCAAGTCCCGATTCAAGCCGGCGATGAACGAAGCGAGCGCACGCTTGTCCGGGAACGCGCTGGCACACTCAGCCGCGGAAGATTCGTTAACGGATTCAGCGCCGGTCTGGTCTACCTGATCCCATACCATTGCAATCTCGGTATGCTTGGCGTCTCCAATCTGAATCTCCTTCGTATTCCGGGCCCAGCCTCCCATCCTCTCGTAAAAGGCAATGGCCGGATTCCCTTCCAGCACCCATAAATACAGCGAGGTATGTCCCTTCTCTCTCAAATCGGCAACCATCCGCTCGAACAGCATCCTGCCCCAGCCTCTTCCCTGGACTTCCGCCAATAAATAGACGGCGTAGAGTTCATAGTCACACCCCATCTCCGGCTCCCGGCTCTTGCCGGCATGGAGGAAGCCGACAATCCCCTGCTCCTCCGTCTCGGCGACAATGAGCGTCTGATCGGGGGGCAGCTGGGCCAATATGCTGTCCCACATTAGCTTGCGGCGCTCTACGCGCAGGGATTGTAGAAATTTTTCCGGCACCAAGCCCGAGTATGTAGTCAGCCAGCTGTCCACATGAACCTGGGCGATGGCTGCCGCATCGTCTGCGGAAGCAGTTCTTATCCTCATAGCGCAACGAACCTCCTGATCGTGGAATGCACTGCGAATCCGGAAGCAGAATCATTCCTTCATTTTATTTAACTAGATCGATCTCATTCTCAGCGCCACAAGCGCAATCAAGCCCTCCCAATATCATCCACAAGCCGGGCGTAAATTCGCCGTGCCTTCCCGGCACGAACATCATAGTGTAATGATAAAGGAGGGGAGCACCAATGGAAGCTTATCATAATTGCTTATATTGCATGAACAAAAAAGTCCGCATTCTGACAGTGGACCGCAAAGAATATGTCGGAACGATTGTGAATGTGGATAGAGAGAATGTCTATTTGCGGCCTGAAGCGAGAGGCGGCAAAGTCAAGACTTCCGGATTCTACCCCTACTCTTCCAGCAACGATATTATTACACTCAGCTTATTCGTCCTGCTTGCTATCGCATTGCTGTAACGCGACTAGGCCCGGCATGCTGCCGGGCCAGTTGCTTGCCCTTGCCCTACGAAGAAGCTCTGCGTGAAAAGACATGGATGCGCTTCCGACGTTAGAGCTTATCCGCCACGATGATATAAGATTTCGGTATACCCTTATCAAAACCGTCGCACGAAAGGTTCGGCAATTCCTCCAATGATTTCACATAAAGCCCTTCCGCCGCGATCGAGGTCACGATTTCGCCCATTGTCCAGTTCCGCAGCCGCACCTTGCGGGCTGCATTCGGGACAGCACACCTATCCAGATATTTGGTATAGGCAACTTCTTTTTCAATGAGCGACGTATCGAAGTAGTCTCCCGTCACTTTATGCTTTCGAATATTCGCCGTCGTTCCTCGGGAAGAAATCAGCTTCGTCGATACGGGATGAAAATCCTGCAAAATCAACCTGCCTCCCTGGATCAACAGGCGGGAGACCACGTCGAACAGAGGGCCCAGCTCCTGAAAATAATGGAGAATCCCCTTCTCCATCAGCACGATGTCATATGATTGCGTTAACTCGCATGCGGGCAGCTGCAGCACATCAGCCACGATATATTGAATGCGAACGCCCGCTTCCCCTGCCAGCTCCTTCGCATAGCACTCGTTAGCGGCCGAGAAATCCACGATCGTGACCTCCGCCCCCAGCAAAGCAAGGGCCACGGCCTTGCTGCCATTTGAACCGAGAAGATTGATAACCCTCTTCCGTCGTACATCCCCTGCATATTTATATAATTCTCCGATCCGCTTCGCCGGGTCTTTTTTGATCCGGGCCGCTGCTTCTTCCGGCTGGCCGAAGCGATTCAGCCACGCTTGATATGCATTGGCATTCCATGATGCTTGATTCCCTTGTATCGTCTCCATTCGACATCCTCCATCCTATTCCGTTCGATGTTATGCGGTTGCGGAGATAGAATTGAACAATGGAATCACCTCGGCCTTCCGATTGGGTAGTGGTACGGTAACATATAGTAACATATAGGATATCTGCATGAATGGAGACACAGCTTCGTTATTCCCTGCCTATCGATTAATCAAGTACTGCGCCGCCTCCCAAAGATCAGCGGCGGCTTGAAGCAGCATACCTATGCCCGGCTTCCTGCAGGCGCAGCCCGCCCTAAATGGAAGACTTGGGGCTAGAGACGTTAGAATATAGAATTGATACGGCGATCTCGCAGATTTCATCGGTGTTGTTTTTGTAAATATGTCCGGTCTCCGCCGAGAAGGAGATGGCATCGCCCTTGCTTAACGTGCTCGTCTCCGGCCCGATCTCGATCGTCAGCGTTCCCTCAAATACGGTGATCGACTCGATCACCCCCAGACCGTGCGGCTCCGATTGATAGGAGCAGCCCGGAAGCAGCCGGGCCCGGAACGTCTCCAGCGAGACGCCAGGCGCCGCATATGTGTTGTACGCCTCGAAGCGCTTGTTGTCTTCTCGGAACTGGGGCTGCTCCTCCGCCCGCACCACCTTCAGGGACGGATTCTCGAATATGAACGCCGTGAGCGGCACCTGCAAGCCGGAAGCTATCTTCCACAGCGTAGCGACCGTAGGGTTCGAGCTGCCGCGCTCAATCTGGCCAAGCATCGGCTTGCTTACGCCCGTAAGCTCCGCCAGATCATCCAGCGTCAGGTTCAGCTGCTGCCGATAGTGACGAAGACGCTTGCCGATCCGGTCTGAGATTAAATCTTTTTCCATAGTTCCTCCCAGATGCAGAGATGTTCAAAATTCAAACACTTTCACAATAACATGACAAAAATTAGACATAAAAGTAGTTGCTTCCGTCTGTCGGTATGTTATATTATATCTCGGGACTTACGATAACATATTAGAGGAGCATACCGGAATGTCGGGCTATGTATCATCCACAATACCAAAGACTATACCACTGCGAAAAGGGTTTACGAAAGCCGTTTTCGATGTATTTCCGCTTGCGGTGAGCGTGTTCACGTATGGTCTTGCGTTCGGCGCGCTGGCCAACAACGCTAATCATTTCACATGGTTGGAGACGATTGTGATGTCCTTATTTGTCGTGTCTGGCGCGGGCCAATTCACGATCCTGTCCTTACTCCAGCAGGATGCGGCCCTGTGGACGATCGCCCTTAGCACGTTTCTAATCAATGCCCGTTATATCATCTATACCTTGTCTGTGGGCCGCGAGCTTGAATCATGCCGCCGGGGACAGCCGCTCTGGCTGTGCCACATCATTACGGACGAGAGCTACAGCGTGTCCATGATGGAGGCGCAGCGCGGCAAGCTCAGTGTCGCCTACGTTGCAGGCGCTGGCTGCACCGTATTCCTGTCATGGGTTCTGAGCTCGGCTGTCGGGTACCAGATCGGTGGATTCATCCAGGACCCTGCCCGGTTCGGCCTGGACTTCGCCTTCACGGCGGCCTTCCTCGGCCTGCTTGTCGTCATGCTTAAGCGACGCAGCCACGCCGCCGCAGCCGGACTCGCGATTGCCGCCTCCGTGCTTGCTTATCCTTGGTTCGGCACGTCCGGAGCGGTGTTCGCCGGAGCGGCGGCCGCATTTGCCGTAGGAGTGTATGCCAGATGATCTCGCTGCCAATCCTTATCGTCATCTGCGTTGCCGCCGCAGCGACCTACCTGACCCGGTATCCGAGCATGGCGCTCGCCCGGTACATCAAGATGTCGCCCAGCATCGAACGCGGCTTCCGCTATGTGCCGATCGGCGTATTCGCCGCGCTCGTCGCTCCAGCCATCTTCTACCACCCGACCGTCGACGGCCGGATCGAATGGATGTATTATGTAGCGGTCGTCGTGACCAGCCTGACCGCTTGGCTTAGCAAAAGCCCGCTCTGGGCGATGGTCGCCGGCGTGCTCGTCATTGCGCTGCTGCGGCTGATCTAGTTCAGCGGCCGCGTTCCGATTGAAGCGCATTCCAGCAGGAATGCGCTTGTAGCCATTCCTACGATTACAGCTCCTGTCGGGCGAAGCGGTACAGCCCCTCGCCTTCCGTTTGCACAAGCTCTTCGTTCATGAAATACACCCCCGTACCGTCATCCAGCCCATACCCAATGGATACCCCGGTCCGCAGAACTGCCGCCTTCAGGTTCTCCTCCTCACTCCATTGCGTGTAATGGACGCTAACTACGGCATCGCGGAGCAAACCCAATCCTTGAAGGAACAGATTCGTATTGCTGGCATTATCGATTGCCGGAATGACGCAGTCGGCCGGGCTGATCAAGGCGCCGGCGGAGAAGCCTGCCACCGGAACGCCCTTGCCATACATGTCCTGGATAACGCTCCCCAGCACCGTATCGACAATATGACTCCGATACCGCTCCGTATCCCCGCCGCAGATGACGATTCCGTGGCAGCCGAGCAGCTGCTCAATCGCCGTCCGCGAAGGCTGGGGAGTTAGCGCCAAATACATAAATTCGGTCAATCCGTTCCGTTCCAGCACCTCTGTGCAGGTCGGCATATACTCTCGCCATCCGTCTCTCTCGATGAATAATATCGCTGTCTTCCCCTTCCTGGCTGAAGCGATTGCCGCGAACTTCCTTCCCAGCTCTTCCCCGAACGGCGGTCCCCCGCCAAATAGAAACAGATGACGATCCTTCATTCGATCTACTCCTTCCTTGTACGAATGATAATTACAATATTATGGCTCTTCGCGATGATGCCGCTTCCCGATTCCGGCTGCGTTGGACGGCAGCTTAGGAACCGCATCGAGAAGGCAGGCGTCGGTAATAAATAGCTTGACTGTCCGGCCCGTATATCCCTCCTCCCCCTTGCGTGCAACCGCTGTCTTTCTTTACCATATCAGAAAAAAGAGCGTATTAGAAGGCTCTCATTCAACATGATATTCGCTCCCCGGCGACGACCGCTGGACGCATCCCGTCCGGAGCGGCGCCGGGATGAAGCCGCTGACCGCCATGCGCCATTGTTAGCAGGCCCGCTTATAATAGATAATCTCCGGGTCCCCTTCATCCAGATTGTCAATCATGCCGCTTCTCACGAAACCGAGCGATTCGCAGACACGCTGCATCGCGATATTGGATTCGTTCGTCGAGGTGAACAACTTCGGCGTCGGACTGCAGCGCTCGATATATTGAATCATGCTCCGGGCAGCCCCCCGCCTCCGGAATCGGGGAGCGACGATGACGAGCGCGATGAAGCAATGGCCGAAGAAGGAGTTCTCGTACACGGCGAAGCCCGCAACCTCCCGGCCGCTTCGGGCCACGATGCAGGTGCCGTTATAGATGGCCTGCGCAATATAATCCCGCCGGCTGTCATTACCGATTACGCTCTGATCGATCCGGCACACCGCCTCCCGATCCGCCATGTCCGCCGGTTCAACGACGAGATCCTGCTCTCCCGCCGGGACATCGTCAGACCAGCGGCTCCGCACCCATTGCGCGATACGCTCCGCCACCTTGGAAGGCGGTTCAAGGCCGGTGTCTATCGCGTGCGTGTGCATGGGAGGCTCCTCGAAGGTATCCCCATGGGAAAGGAGCCAAGGTGCGAAGCTGCGCTGCTCCTCGATCATGTCTTCATCCCGGTTCATCGCCTGCAATCTCTCCTCACGCCCCGCTTCGATGCTGTGCAGGTTCAAGAGGTGAATCCGGCTGAACTTATCGGCGCAGTCGCATTCCTCCAACTTCTCCGGCGTTATCGCGCCGCACAGCACGGTCCCTCTGCCGCCCTGAGCGATGCTGTATGCGATGCGCAGCCAATTGTTCGTGGCAGCCAGCCCGTCTTCATGCTCGAGAATGTCCATGTCGAACACATCGAACTCGGGCAAGAGCTCACGGATGATTGGAGCTGTGGCTGATTTTCCCGTGCCGCTGGCTCCGGTTACGATAAATAAAGGGAGTCTCATGGCTTCGTCTCCGTTCAATTAATACGATTTCGTTTTTGCCGCCGGATCGCATATTTCCTTCACCGTCTTCACGACGGCATCAGGCTGATAAATAGAAATGGCGGCTTCGCCTTTATCCGCCTCGCCTCTAACCCAACATGTTGGGTTAGAGCGCAATAATCATATGAATATCAAGAGGCTCTTTCTGGAACAGCTCGGGATCTTTGTCCCGGGTCAGCTTGCTGCCGCAGGATTGATAGAACTGAACGGCAGATTCGGTCTCCGTCGAGGAAATATATAAATATTTCGCTCCGCGGCGCCTCGCCTCCTCTGAGAGCAGCTGAATAATCCGCGTCCCCATGCCTTGCCGGCGGTACGCCCTGGAGACATACATCAGATCGACCTGTATTCGATCGTTGTCGGGACCTCTTAATCGATGAGCCAATACACCGAATCCGGCAAGCTTTTCCCCGTCAAAAGCGCCAATCGCCAGACCGCCATGCTTCAGCTCATACTGGAATCTCTCCTCCAGTTCCTTCAATTCAGCCTGATTCCATGTCGGGCATTCATGGCCCGCCGGTTGTTCCACGATCGAATCTCCCTGATTGACATATATCAAGTTAATTTGTTCCGAACGGTCGATCTCTTTAATTTTGTTGTATTCCTCAAGTTCCATCTTTCTGATGCTAATCATGATGTGCATCCTCCTTTGTCTTTCTCTCTTCTCTTCATGAACATGAACCTGACTCCTGTTCATTGCAGAATGCAAATCAACTCCTTCACGAAATAATAGCTGCAGTAACAGCAATCCATGGCGCCGTATATGATAAGCAGGACGAGCATGTCCTGCTCGTTCCTATAGATTACAGCGTGATTGGCTTATATTGGAACGGACTTCTTCATCTTACCACGGCCCCCTGCCGAGAGAACAGCATCAAAAAGAATTGCCAAAACCTAATTAATATGATAAGTTGGGAGTAATTTCAAGAATGGAGGGTTACGTGTGGTAGATAATAACCGAGTTTTCTTTGTGCATCTAATTGGATAATGCAAAGACTCTGCCTGCGGCGGAGGACTCGGGATTGGTCTGCCCTTTTGAAAGGTAACCCCAATCGTAATCTCATACAGGATGAACAGGAGCGTTGATCGGACAGGTGAGCCTTGATCTCCCTGCGGTTAGATCGCCGATCTATGCACATCCGATGATTCGACTGCGCACCAACCGTCAAGGAGGCATCGCTTCCTTGCGGCTTCTTCCCTTGTCCTCCTCAGGATACTAACACAGGCAGATGTCCCGCCTGTGTTTTTTTGCGTTTCGCGAGTCATGTATTGGCCCGCCATTTTGAGGGAAGGAGGTCTACATGTGGTAGATCAGGTCAACTGAGTTCAACCTTTGCGCACACTACCGATTTTTGCCAAAGGCTCTGCCGGCGTGCAGAGGACTCAGGACTGGTCTGCCCATTTTCCGAGGTACGCTTCCACGTTGCGAAGCCTTCCGATCCGCTTATCCGGATGGATTCATCCGGGAACGGGCGATCATGCGGCATGCCCTTTTGTCGGCAGGGCGTCTTATCGCTTGCCCATCCCTAGCTGAGCCCTCTTCGATTGCACGCATACGGCAGCAGCCGAACGATTGATTTTTGCGGGTAACGGAGGGACATCGAATGACTAGAAATAGACAAGATAAGCGGCATGCCGGCAGACGGGGTACGGGACCCGATGCCAATTATTGCGGGAAGCACCTGCTTCTGAACGAGCGGATCGTTCGTGAAATGATGGATAAGGCCAAGATTCGTCCGGCGGACACCGTGGTCGATCTCGGAGCCGGAACCGGTGCGTTCACCTTCGTCCTGGCCGAGAAGGCCGGCAATGTGATCGCGATTGAGAACGATCCGGAATTTGCGAATATGCTGCGGCGCAAGTCGAAGGAGCATGACAATATTACGATCGTGGAAAGGGATATCCGGAAGGCTTATCTGCCGAAGCAGCCCTTTTGCGTTGTGTCCAATATTCCGTTCTCCATTACGACGCCGATTCTCAACATGCTGATGGATGCGCCTGCGGCCTCCTTCCAGCGAGCGGCGCTCATTCTGGATTACGGCGCGGCCAAGGGCTTGACCGCCCGGCTCATACGGCATCCTCGCCTGCTGATATGGCGAACGGGGTTCGATATCGAACTCGTTAAGTTGATCCCGAGGCATCATTTCGCTCCTCCGCCAAGCGTGGATACCGCGATGGTCCTAATTCGGCGAAAAG
Organism: Paenibacillus thiaminolyticus; assembly: GCF_007066085.1. Classification (NCBI taxonomy): domain Bacteria; kingdom Bacillati; phylum Bacillota; class Bacilli; order Caryophanales; family Paenibacillaceae; genus Paenibacillus; species Paenibacillus thiaminolyticus. The sequence continues at coordinate 701,315 of NZ_CP041405.1, forward strand.
CGCGGCCTCTCGTCGCGCCCAAGGACAGCCATACGTTCGCGGCATTGGCCGAGTACGCGCTGAAGCGGCCCGATCTTCCGCTGCATGCGGCCTTGCAAGGCATATTTACGCCGCCGCAGATGAAGCATCTGGTCAGATGCCTCGGCATAAGCCGCGATATCCCGGCCTGCGCGTTGAATGAGCGCCAATGGGGCATCGTGTTCCAGACGATGCTGGAACGAGTCGAGCCGTACCGCTGGCCCCGGCGGCAGAGGAAGAAGTAGTCCAGTGCAGCACATATGGACAAAAATATAAGCAGAAGGCACGGTAAGCATGAATAAGAAGCTTACCGCGCCCGCTTATACCAATTGACCGACCCAATTACATACTCCGGTAGATTCTCTGGGAATCAAGGTTGTTGGCAATAAAATTTCCACAAATGGCTGGTCCCGATTCTCCATTCGCCAAGTTAATTGTTCAACCGCTTTAAGCGCGAATAATGACAAATTAACCTCGATGCTTGTCGTTGGCGGAGTGCTTATACGGGAAAGCTGTCCATTATCGAAGCTGCATACGGACACATCCTCCGGTACACTCAAGCCTAACTTCTGAAGTCCTGAATTGAGCAGAAGCCCGAGGGCATCGTTTACGCAGAACCAGGCGGTCGGCTGCCGTTTCAATAGAGACAATTGATGGAGCAGCGCATCCATATCTTCCTGCGCGTCATTCAAGATAATATCCGGATTCAGGGCCAAATGATGATCTTCCAATCCCATCAAATATCCTTCAAGCCTTTCATAATAGCTCGGAGAGAAACGGATATTTCCGGCGAACCCGATGTCCCGATGACCCAGTTCAACCAAATGTTGAACGGCATCATAAGCCCCGAAGCGATTATTCGTCAGAATGCAATCCGCTTGAACTCTCGGATGATGATGATCAATAAGGACGGCAGGAATACCGGTTTGTATGACGGCATTGATATAATCCGTACTGAGATGTGATAGAATCAATATTCCCTCCATCTGCCGCTCCTCCAGAAAAGGGGGCAAAAGCAACCGGTCAATCGCTTCTTGATTAATGGATTGAATCCGCAGATTCATCCCTTTCTTCGACACCTCTTGCTCAATCTCCAAGTAAATCTCACCGAAAAAGTTTTTCTGGGCAAAAGCAAAATCGGAAGCAATCAGCGCAATGCTGCCGCTTCGCGTATTCATTTTGTTCATGCGGGCTTGCGGATAAATATAGCCCATTTGAAGAGCCGTTTCTGAGACTAATTTTCTAGTTTCTTCGCTCACGCCGCCTTTTCCGGATAGCGCTTGGGACACCGAGTTTTTCGATATTTGTAATGCATCAGCAATATGCTGCATCGTTACCTTTTTTTTGATGTTCGCCGGACCTCCTCTCCTATGCCCCTATATGAGTGAAAGCACCTCCTTCGCAAAGTCGGTGCTTTTCAACTCAACTATATGATCAATAATAACGGGCGCAGCTTACTTTTTAATAATGTCATGGAGTCTGGCTATCGTCGCATCGACAGCCTGGCCGACGTCTTCGCCTTTCTCGAGAGGTTGGATCAGCTTCTCCCAGATGACCCCGTCAATTTCTGCTTGCTGAGGCTGGTTGTTAAAGCCCCTTGCAAACTCGGATGCTTTCCGAATCGTGTCTACCGCATAGTCTTTGTCGGGACGGATCGTGGAAATCGCATCAAAGGACGACTTGGTAGGAGCGACCACTTTCCAATTATGCATCGCTTTCGTCATGTCCTGCAGCGCTTTCGCGGCAACTTCCGGATTTTTTGTCGTTTTCGACATCGCCGTAACCCCTATCCAACTGAACGTGACTTGTTCCGTGCCTTTTGGCGCCAGCGTCATCCCGACATTAAATGTTGCAGTCTTCTCGAAATCGTCTCCCGCACCGCCTACGAACATGGCGACTTTGCCCGTTTTGAACATATCGGCGCCGCCCATGGAATCCGCTTGCGCTCTCTCCGGCAGCACGCCCGACTTCGCGATTTTTTGATACATCTCCAAGCCTTGCATCGCCTCGGCGGAGTTCAACGTGATGTTGCCTTCCTTATCAAATACGTCGCCGCCATAAGACCACAGGAACATAGGCAGCGGCATATTGTAAATAAGTCCTCCCCATTGCCCGTCTTTCGTCAGCTTTTTACCCGTGTCAATAAAATCATCCCAGGTCCAGTTTTCATTCGGCAGCTCAATTCCCGCTTCCTCGTACATATCCTGATTGTAATAGAGCACGTAGGGCTGTGAAATCCATGGCAGCGCGTAGATTTGGCCCTGATTGACCCCTACATCCAATGCGCCTTGAAAATAATCGTCTCTATTAAAATCCGTCTTGGCTAACTCTTCATCCAATGGCTTGATCGCCCCTAATTTAGCATACTGAGCCACATACTCTTGAGACAGCCACATGAAGTCCGGCGCCTGCTTGCCTGCGATCATCGCCTGCAGCTTTTGATAATAGTCGGCTGGAATACTTTGGACTTCAATAGTGTATTCACTCGAAGCTTCATTCAATTGCGCAATGAGCTCTTCAAACTCTTTCAACTCGGAGGCACCGGCCCAAGTCGCGACCTTCAATTTCACCTTTTCTCCCGGCTGGCCCGATTCCGCAGCTCCTGCCGATCCGCTGACGCCTTGTTCTCCAGTGGAAGTCCCGCAGGCGCTTATAAGCATCGTTACCATCGCTAACACCAGCAATAAAATCGTGATTCTCCGCTGTTTCATGTTTACGTCCCCCATCGGTTTATATTGTCATTGCCTCTGAAAAACTTGCCTGAAGGATAGGAAGATTATCCTTTGATCCCGCTGAGCTTCACCCCCTCGACGAAGTGCTTTTGGGCCACGAAAAATACCGCAAGAACGGGCAGCAGCGCCAGGATGGAACCTGCCATGAGCGGCCCCCATTCCACTTTCATCATACCTTTGAACATGGACAGACCGAGTGTAAGCGTAAATTTGTCGGTATCGTTCAAATAAATCAGCGGGCCCATCAGATCGTTCCAGCTGCCTTGGAACGAGAAAATTCCAATCGTAATTAATGCAGGAACAGAAAGCGGAATAAAAATTTTGTAAAATATTTTAAAGCTGCCCGCTCCATCCACGACCGCAGATTCTTCCAATTCCTTCGGTATCGAGAGGAAGAACTGTCTTAATAGGAAAATGAACACCGGCGCGCCGCCAAAAAAACCGGGGATAACCAGCGGCTTAATCGAATTGGACCAGCCCAGCTCGCTGAAAGCGATAAACACAGGGATCAACGTCACTTCTCCCGGAATCATAATGGTAGAGAGCATCAGCATGAACCAGAAGTTTTTCCAGCGAAAATCGAATCTGGCAAATCCATAAGCGACAAATGCGGACACGAACACGTTGCTTAACAGCTGCAAAAACGTAATGATTGCTGTGTTTTTGAACAGCACTAAAAAATTGATTTCCTCGATCGCCCGCGTGTAATTTTCCCAGTGGAGCCCGTCAGGCCAGAGCCGCGGAGGCATTTCGAAAATAATATCGCCCGATTTCAACGAAGTGGTAATCATCCACAACAGCGGGAATAAGGTGGTCAGTGAAAACAGAGCCAAGAAAAAATAGAGAAGGATATTGCGGCGTAATTTCTTGTGCTTCATCTTGCTCCCTAACATGGCGCTCCCTTACCTTTCTTTGCTTTTTTCTTGACTTCAGCCGAGTAGAACACCCATGCCGAAGAGGACTTGAATACGAGCAAGGTCAATACGAGGATAATAACGAATAAGATCCAGCCCATTGCTGTCGCGTACCCCATCTTGAGATAGTTGAACGCATTCTCGTACAGGTACACCATATAAAATCGGCCTTCATTTTCCGCGCCGCCAATTATATACGCATCGCTGAACTTGCGCATTGCGCCAACGATACCCATGACCAGGTTATAGAAGATAACCGGCGTAAGCATCGGCAGCGTAACCGCTTTAAATTTCTGGAACATATTCGCTCCGTCAATTTCGGCCGCTTCATACAGATGGCTAGGAATATCCTGCAGCCCTGCCAAATAGGTCAGCATGCCCCCGCCGGCTCCCCAGACGACCATCATTAAATAAGACGGCAGCACGAGATCCGGATCGGATAACCACCCGAGAGGAGCAATCCCGAACTTGGACAGCACCAAATTAATCAGACCGAAATCTTTGTCTAAAATCCATTTCCACAGCAAAGAAATCGAAACGCCGGAGACAACGGCAGGCAAATAAAGCGCGGTTCTAAAAAAGCCGACGCCCCTAACCTTGCTGTTGACCAGACAGGCGATCAGAAGGGAAGTCGCGATTCCAAGCGGCACCGAGATGACCGCAAACCGGATCGTGACCCAAAGCGCTTTGAGGAAGTTTTCATCCTTGAACAGTGCAATGTAATTATCCAATCCAACGAACGTAGGACTGTTGAACGTGTCCCATTCCGTCAATCCGATATAAAAAGCAAACCCCAGCGGGGCTACGGTAAAAATAAAAAAACCGAGAATCCAGGGCATAATATAGATGTAGCCCATGTTTTGCTTCAAGCGCATCGGCTCTCCTCCTTCTCGGAAGCAAACGCTTCCACCACCACAAGTTCTAAATACAAGCGACCTGTTCTAATCCAACACTTAACATTACAAGTCACAATGAACAACCTTATTATTATATGTTTAAATACTCATGTCAACATTATATTTTCGAATTGTCACGCATTTTGTAATTATTTGTAATCGTTCCAACCCTAATTCACTGTATAATTACCTATCTTTGATCTAAAAATTAGTACTACTTTACTTAGTAAAAAGCGAACTCCTTATCTCCTTCCATTTTTGTAACGTTATTTATTTTTTATTGTAACGTTACTAATTGAGTGTTTCTGGAGGAATGGAAAGCCTGCAAGCATTGATTAATCCGCTTAAATAATCCCTTGGAGGCTTTCTTCCAAGGGATTAAAAAAGGCAGCCTGGAACAGAATCGTTCCAGGCTGCCGCTTGACCGTCGCTTATACCGTTAGCCGCAAGCCGCAGGAAAATAAAAAAGCGGGGGTGGTGAGCCTCCGCTTTCCCAACGATTATGTTAAAAGTCCAGCCAACGACGCTTCGTTGATATTTTCGGTAATTACCTGTTGAATCTTCCCTTCCGTTACATAGACGACGGCCGGGACGGCATCAATTCCCAATCTGGCCGCAAGTCCAGGCGATTTGTAGACATCGACCTTGGTCACTCTGAACTCCGATGAATGCGCCTGCTCGAATGCCTCCATGACCGGCAGCAGCTCCCGGCACGCCGCATCCGTCGCGTTCCACAGGTAGACAACCGAGGGCTTGCCATGATTCAGGATCTGATTCTCATATACTTCACATTCCGATAAATATTTCTCCGCCCCATATCCCGCTATCGCTCCGTCGCCGACGGCCGTCGCCACCTGCTTGAGGAATTTGTCGCAGACGTCGCCCGCAGCGAAGACGCCGGGCACGTTCGTCTCCATTCTGTCGTTGATGCGGATATAGCCGTTCCGGTTCATCTCGATCATGCCGTCGAAAATCTCCGTGTTCGGCACATAGCCGATGAACAAGAAGCAGGAATCGACCGGAACCTTCTGCAGCTCATTCGACTTCACGTTCCTCAGCACGACGGTATCCAGCCTCTCCTCGCCTTCGAAGGAATGGACGACCGTATTCCAGATGAACTCCATTTTCGGATTTTCGAGCGCCTCGGTTTTGGCGATTTCGTTGCAGTCCATTTTACCGTGATCATGCATGACGGAGACGATTACCCGGTCCGCGAACTTGGTCAGGAACATGCCTTCCTCAATAGCCGCATCGCCGCTTCCGACCACCATGACCGTTTTGCCCGTATTCGAGGCAGCGTCACAGGTCGCGCAGAAGGAAATGCCTTTGTCATACAAATATTTATCCTCGTTCTGGGCTCCGGTCAATCTTGGCTTGCCCCCGCTTGCAATAATAATGGCTTTGCATTCGTACCGGATGCGGAACGTCTCGACGATTTTGACATCGCCGTCAACAGATACCGATCTGACATCGGTCATTTTGAAAGCAACGCCGAACTTCTTCGCCTGCTTGTGGAACAAGCCCATCAGCTCCGTCCCGGTTGCGCCCTCCGGAAATCCGGGGTAGTTCTCTATCTCATTCGTGTAGGTGGCGAGGCCGCCTACGAGCGATTTCTCCAGAATAAGCGTCTTCAATCGCGCGCGTCCGCAGTAGATTCCCGCAGTCAAGCCCGCGGCGCCTCCACCAATAATGACTACATCATATTGTTCCGTTTTCTTTTCCATTGCCTTCGGTCCTCCTATACTGGCGTTGTTCGTTTATGAAAAGAGGCTGACTCTCGTCAGCCCTCTTGTTCCTACATAAAATATTTGGCCAATAGCTTGCTGCCAACAAAGGCTCCGGCGAACAAGAACAGCCAGAAAATCCAGCCGGACAGCGACAGCGAAGAAATGGAGGTGAACAACGCGCCGATGTTGCACCCGTTGGCCAATCTCGCGCCGTAGCCCATCAGGAGGCCGCCCAATGCCGCTGCAAAGATTTGCTTTTTGGATTTGATTTTCTTCAATTTGAATTCGGATGCGAACAGCGTAGCCAGCAGCGCACCCAAAATAATACCAAGATTGCGTATCGAGCCGCCGTCGTTCATGAATCCGCCGGATAATGTTTTTTGCGCCTTTTCCGAGCTGAAATAAGCCCAATCGTCAACATTGCCGCCCACGAGCTGATACAGCCACGCCCCCCAGTCCGCGAACGCGCTCGTGACGCCCCATCCTTTGGAGAAGACGGCCAAATGCGCGATGGCGAAAATCGCGAGCAGCACAGCTCCGGTCACATACGTAAACGGTTCTTTCAGCAGACGTTTGTAAAAGCGGTTCGATGTGATTTTCAACCAAAATGCATTCACCGCTTTCACCCCCTCCTTTCTTCCTCAGCGAAGGCTATTTGGTCTTCTCGATGACGATTTCCCATTCCCCGTCTTCGATCTCTTCGATTTCCACGTTATGCCCCTGCTTTCTCGCCCACTCCGGCACATTCTTCATCGCGCAGCTATGGTCGATCGAGACAATCAGGACATCGCCGGCATTTAGTTCAGCCATTTTCTTCTCTGTTCTCATCAGAGGTACCGGACAAGCTTCTCCCATGCAATCAAGTGTAAATTCAGCCATCTTGATAACCACCTTTATCATGTTATTTTTATGAAAAGAAAAACATTGTGAACAAAATCACTTAATTCCGCATTATTCAGCACTTCCCATCTTCTTCTCCTGCCATTTGACCGAAGCGATATAGAGCAGCAATATAATGAGGAACTGGACGATCAAAGCGCCAAGCCATCCGAATACATCCGGCAGGAACACCGCTGGCGCATCCTTGATGACGTGGGCCCGCCACCAGCCCATATCATGCGCTCCCCAGAGAGAGCCAAGAACGAAGAAAAACAGTGAAATCATCTGCATCGTGAAGCCTTCCCCTACACGCATCAGCGTTCCCGAGGCACAGCCTCCGGCGATGACCATTCCGATGCCGAACAGTACGGCTCCGATGACGAGGGCGAAGCTGATCGGCCCGACATTATCCATGCCAGGAATCGGATTCCCTTGCATGTAGGCCGAATATTTGATGGCCGTGAATCCAATCGTGGCCAAGGAGCAGGCAACGAGTACCGCTCTCGTTACCGACGTGCTTCCCGTAATGCACGGGTCCCTCATCGAAGCGGTGAAGCAGAATCGCGATCTTTGCAAAATGACGCCAAACGAAAGACCGAACAGCAGATAGACGACCATATTGTCATTGTAACGATTCAAGTAGAAACCGAAGGCAATGACGAGAGCGGTTGCCAATAAAGCATAGGGCAGTTGACTCTTCTTAGGCTTTCTAGGTGCCCGGATTCGGGTCGATTTCGTCGCGGGACTCGGAGTTTGTCCCATCTTGCAGCACCTCCAGCAATAAGATTATTTAACTTTGTGAAAATAGTAACATACTTATCGGTACCGTGGTTATATGCTTTGTTTATACTGTATAAGTTTTGCTAATGGCACGACAGACAAACAGAAGGGCTTTCAACAAGTTCTAAGCGGGTAAACAGGAGGTAGTCACGCATGAATGTGGAAACGCTTAAATTGTTCCTGGACATCGCGGCGCTCAAGAGCATCTCGAAGGCGGCGCATAAGGCTCACATTACGCAATCGGCGCTTAGCCAGCAAGTCAAATCATGGGAAACGTTGTTGGGGGCCGAGCTTCTTCAACGAAGCAACAAAGGTGCCCAGCTCACCGAAGCGGGACAGATCGCTCAGAAATACGCGGTTCAAATTTGCAAGCTGTATGATGATATGCTGATGGAAATGAAACATCTGGAGCACGGTCCGCACCAGTTGTCCATATACGCGATTCCGGAAGTGTGCAATTATGCCCTTCCCTGCACGCTGTATGAAGTGAAGAAGCATTTTCCCGACTTTTTGATCACCTTGAATGAGGGCTTTTCATCGGAAATCGAGAAGCATATTTTGCTTGAGGAAGGCAATATCGGATTTATCTCGGGGCCTTCGACCAATCCCGAATTGGACTCCTGCAAAGTATTCTCGGATAAGGTCATGCTCGTCACCAGCACCAGCGCCCTGCGTCCCGACACGATAGCATTAAGCGAGCTGCCGCGATTTCCGCTGATCTGGTCCGCCCAGCTCTCCTGCGTGCAGCGGGCCTTGAATGCGATGACGGAGGGCGAGCCAAGCCTGAACATTCTCTATAATCTGGATTCGATCGAAGCCGTCAAGCTCGCCGCCATCAAAGGACACGGGACCGCCTTTCTCCCCTATATGTCCATCAAAAAAGAGCTGTACACCAAACAGCTCCGAATCATCGATATCGATAATTTTCAAGTATACAACGAGATACACATGATCAAAAAACAGAACCGGCGCGGCGACATGGAGACCCGTCAATTAATTCGCTATATCGAGAAGAGACTGGTCGACACGGTGTGTTGAGGGGGTGGCCGCACCCGCAAGAAAGAAGACGCTTCCGTCCCCGCTTGTTTCGCGGTTTTGGAAGCGTCTTGGTTCATTGATCAGCTTCGTCTAGGCCCCGATTGCTTCGGGGAACGTCTGTCGTTGCCTATAGACCTAATGCATTGGCAACGACAGTGACGGCTTCTGCTCTATTGGCGTTCTCTTGCGGGTTAATGTTATTGTTGTAACCACTCAAAATGCCTTGAGCGATTGCCGTTTCTACCGACTTCACAGCCCACTTGGATACTTTGTCTTGGTCTTTAAATTTTGCATTCGGTTGATCATGCTTCAGATCGAACGCTTTGACAACCATGGCGGCCATTTGTTCTCTTGTAATCGGATCGTTAGGTCCGAAGGTCGTTGAATCATAGCCGTTCACAATGCCATGCGCGCTCGCGATGGCGATGTTATCTTTCGCCCAATGTTTCTCCGTATCCTTGAATCCTTTGCCGTCGCTGCCCTTCAAATCGAGCGCTTTAACGAGAATCGTGGCGAATTCAGCTCTCGTAATTTTATTTTTTGGCTTAAACGTGTTGTCTTGATATCCGGCAATTGCGCCTCTTTGAACCAACGCGAGAATGTTCTTCTCTGCCCAATGTCCATTAATGTCCTTCAACAGGATTTGTGGAGATTGTGGTTCTTCTGCCTTGGCTTCTTCTTTGGCTTTGGCCAACACGGCCAACTTCGCGAATTGGTCCACCTCGCCGCTTACCGTCTTAGCGGAGGCGTTGAGAGAGATGTTCTCCAATGCAATCCATTCTTTTTTATCTGCGTCCAACCGGTATACCGCCAGCTCGTATTTATCCGGATGGAACTTGGAGCTGTCGAATGGGAGCGCGATCGTCATGTTTTTCACAAGCTTCTCTTTTGGGCTGACCGTGATTTCGAACACTTCGCTCGCCAGTTGCAGATGAGCCGGAATATTCAGTCCGGAAGTACTACTTACTTTTTCCACTTTGAGCTGCAGCGTTTTTGCTGCCGCGCCCGCTGGGATGTCGAACTTTACGCTGTTCAACGTAAAGGAAGCGCTGCTTGCATTGATAGTTCGACCATTGGATGGCGTTGTCGATGAAGGTGTGGAAGTGCTGCCTCCACCTCCACCGCCTCCGCCGCCGGAGCCGCCGGAACTGCCGCTACCTGGGGTTCCGCCTGGCGTGCCGCCGTTATCCTCTTTGGCCGTTACGTTAAATGTTCCGGAGGCCGATTCCGAGCCTTGCCCTGCTATCGCCGTATACTCGCCGAGATCAGCGTCGGAAGGAAGATGGAAGGTGACCGCAAAAGCCCCTTCTGCACCGGTGTCGGCCACATCTACATAAAGTATCGTCTTGTTCGGACGAAGTACTTTAACGCTCACTTCTTTTAATGTTGATTTTCCCTTCAGTTCGACCGCTTCCCCAGGCTTTTTATTCGCTATCTGCTCCAAAGTGATTGGCTCTGAAGCAAAGACGGACAAAGGGAAAATTGTCAAAAGTACCGCCATTATCGTAATATTTCTTAGCATTCCTTTTATCACGAACTGCTTACCTCGCTTTCAAGTATAATCGAATCCGGAACTCTCCGGATTCGATTATGAGCATGATATCAACTTATAGAGTCCTTAGTTCAACATGACAGGCTTCGCCAACGAGGTTAGGGCTTTGCCCGGATCGCTCGTGAACTCGTCAAAGACGAACACCTTAACGGAATAGCCTGAACCGTCCACATTAAAATGAGCGGTTACTTTTTCAAGCTCGGAAATGTTTCTTTCCAAAGCAACAATGCTTACCGGCGTCGTATCATCCTTAACCAATTGGAACACGACGACGACATTTTGTCCTTCTCCTTGCGGAGCGATATCGACAGAAACGGTTATGCCACCATCCTTAACGAGCGCTCCATTTTCGATGGCGTAAGCCTTATCTTCGTCACCTGGTTCTTCGCCATCGCCTGGTTTTTCACCTTCGACTGGGTTCTCACCTTCGCCCGGGTTTTCGCCCTCACCTGGGTTTTCACCTTCGACTGGGTTTTCACCTTCGACTGGGTTCTCACCCTCGACTGGGTTTTCACCTTCGACTGGGTTCTCACCCTCGACTGGGTTCTCACCTTCGACTGGGTTTTCTCCCTCGACTGGGTTCTCACCTTCGACTGGGTTTTCTCCCTCGACTGGGTTCTCACCTTCGACTGGGTTTTCTCCCTCGACTGGGTTTTCTCCCTCGACTGGGTTTTCACCTTCGACTGGGTTTTCTCCCTCGACTGGGTTTTCTCCCTCGACTGGGTTCTCACCCTCGACTGGGTTCTCACCCTCGACTGGGTTCTCACCTTCGACTGGGTTTTCTCCCTCGACTGGGTTTTCACCTTCGACTGGATTTTCTCCCTCGACTGGGTTTTCTCCCTCGACTGGGTTCTCACCCTCGACTGGGTTCTCACCTTCGACTGGGTTTTCTCCCTCGACTGGGTTTTCTCCCTCGACTGGGTTCTCACCTTCGACTGGGTTTTCTCCCTCGACTGGGTTTTCTCCCTCGACTGGGTTCTCACCTTCGACTGGGTTTTCTCCCTCGACTGGGTTCTCACCTTCGACTGGGTTTTCTCCCTCGACTGGGTTCTCACCTTCGACTGGGTTTTCACCTTCGACTGGGTTTTCTCCCTCGACTGGGTTCTCACCTTCGACTGGGTTTTCTCCCTCGACTGGGTTCTCACCTTCGACTGGGTTTTCACCTTCGACTGGTTTTTCTCCCTCGACTGGGTTTTCTCCCTCGACTGGGTTCTCACCTTCGACTGGGTTTTCTCCCTCGACTGGTTTTTCTCCCTCGACTGGGTTCTCACCCTCGACAGGGTTTTCTCCCTCGACTGGGTTCTCACCTTCGACTGGGTTTTCTCCCTCGACTGGGTTTTCACCTTCGACTGGGTTTTCTCCCTCGACTGGGTTCTCACCTTCGACTGGTTTTTCTCCCTCGACTGGGTTCTCACCTTCGACTGGGTTTTCTCCCTCGACTGGGTTCTCACCTTCGACTGGGTTTTCACCTTCGACTGGGTTTTCTCCCTCGACTGGGTTCTCACCTTCGACTGGGTTTTCACCTTCGACTGGGTTTTCTCCCTCGACTGGGTTTTCTCCCTCGACTGGGTTTTCTCCCTCGACTGGGTTTTCACCTTCGACTGGTTTTTCTCCCTCGACTGGGTTCTCACCCTCGACTGGGTTCTCACCTTCGACTGGGTTTTCTCCCTCGACTGGGTTTTCTCCCTCGACTGGGTTCTCACCTTCGACTGGGTTTTCTCCCTCGACTGGGTTCTCACCTTCGACTGGATCCTGTTCATCATCGGTGCCTGGATCCTCTTCATCGTCGGTGCCTGGCTCCTCTTCATCATCGGTTCCTGGCTGCTCTTCGTCGGTACCTGGCTCTACTCCATCACCGTCCAGCTCTGTCCCCGTTTCAATATCCTCTACGGGAATCTCTTCCTCATCGATTCCCTCCGCAGAGACCGTTCCTGGCACAACAGCAACAACCGGGGCGATGGCCATCGTGGTGGCAGCTAATACTTTGGTTGCTGCCAGTACGCCAGCTGTTACTTTGCGGCTTCCCGGCGCTTTCAACTCATTAAGCTCTTCATTACGTTCTTCTCTTTTACGTGTCATTGAAATATTTTTCTCCTTCCTATTCCTTTTTTGGTTGATGGATTCTACTCTATTAACATGGCATCACCTCTTTTACCTGGAATATGCGCCACGAATCCCCTGCGAAGCGCACCAGACTGACCAGATACGCCGCTTTCTTTTCACCTGATTGATGTTGATAGAACACTTCCATGTTGCAGCGGTAGACCGGATCTTCGTCTTGCGTGACGAACACTTCATTAAGCAAGGCAAACCCTTTGAACCAAGCAGGATCAGGCTTGATATTCGGATATAGAAACTCCTCCGCATACTGATTGACCAAGGCGATAATGCGGAGCTGTTCGCTTAACTCAATGACTTCTTTGTTCTGCACCGTTTCATTTTCCTGGGGCTGTTCCGGCTGTTCGATCAAGGTGTCGTCCTCAGGAACTGTTTCTCTCTTAAAGAGCTTTTGACGAAGAAGAGAAAGAAAATGATATGTTTGCTTCATAACCAATTTAGCTATCCTACCTTTCCGTTGACCTGCTGCCCTTCACGAATCCTCTCCTTCAAAACGGCATCATATACCTTCTTTCTCACTGTTTCCTCCATCTGCCCATATAACTTCCAAGCATCTTCCTTAAAGGCTTGCACCGGATCTTGTTTTCCGTATTTCCGAAACTGAATTCCTAACTTTAACAGCTCCAACTGCTCCAAATGACGCATCCATGCTTTGTCGAGAATTTGCAAATAGGCGCTTCGCCATTTTTTGCAGCATTGGCTTCGATTCTCTAATGGGAACAAGTCCTCAAGCTTCGCATCCCAATATGCATTGATGGTATCCATGAGCTCGGACCGGTCGGCAGCCTTATTTTCAGGAACAAGAAGAGTGGACGGCAATCGAAACTCGCGAGACAATACGGAAATATCCCATTCATCAGGTGCTTGTTCACGAGGAGCATGCGTCTCCATCCATTGCCGAACATAGCGTACAAGATGCCCGCGCAGAAAATACTGAATATCCTGCCCGTCAACGACTTCTTTTCGATGCTCATAGAAGCTTACTCTTTGTTCGTGCACAACCGAATCGAGCACATAGACGAAGGTCCGAATTTCATAATTTTGCTGTTCAATCCTCTTCTGAACTCTTTCAATCCAGCGCGCTAACGTTTGTTCCCTAATCCCGCTCTCTCTCCATTGGAATTTGCCGAACCATTGCACAGCTTCTTCAGAAGCGAATCTATCAATCAGTTCATCTTCCATCGAAATATAAAAGCAGGAGGAGCCCGGATCTCCCTGTCTGCCTGAACGGCCTCTTAATTGATTATCAATTCTGCGGCTCTCGTGCCGCTCCGTCCCGATGACATGCAGCCCCCCAAGCTCTGCTACCCCCGGTCCCAGCACAATGTCCGTACCTCTGCCCGCCATATTGGTCGCGATCGTTATCGCTCCCTTCAATCCAGCAGCAGATATAATAGATGCTTCTTTTTCCTCCTCTTTGGCGTTCAGAAGCTGATAGGGAAGCTCTAATGCCTGCAGACGAGAGGCAACCTCCTCAGATTGTTCAATCGACGTCGTTCCGATTAACACCGGTTGTCCAATGGCATGCCGTTTTTTGACTTCACGCATGATTTCGCTGTACTTTTCTTGTCTCGTCATGAAAAATACATCTTCTTCATCGATGCGCAGAACGGGCCTATGCGTTGGAATGGCGACGATATCCAATCCGAACAGATTCTGTACTTCTTCCGCTTCACTTCGGATGGTTCCGGTCATCCCGGTCAGGTATGTATACAAACTAAAAAACTTTTGTATCGTAATTACCGCATGTGTCACGTTTTCTGGACTTAACGGCACATCCTCTTTCGCTTCGATCGCTTGCTGCAAGCCGTCATTATATTGCCGGCCTTGCAAAATACGTCCGGTAAAAGCATCAATAATGGCTACTTTTTCATCCCTAACAATGTAATCCACATTGCGCTTCATCAATGCTTTGGCGCGCAGGCTTTGCAATAAATAATGATAGACGTTCGTATTTTCCAAATGGTATAAATTATCAATCATGAAGACCTTTTCAATCGATTGAATGCCTCTGTCCGTAAACGTAACCTGATTCAGCTCGCGATCCACTTCATAATCCCGCTTCTCCTGCAACCGTTCGACAAACCGGGCGCAAACATAATACAGATCGGGCGATGCCTTCGTTTTTCGAGCTATGATTAACGGCGTGCGCGCTTCATCGATTAAGATGCTGTCGATCTCATCAAGCAGCGCATATGCCAGGGGCCGTTGAACCCGTTCATCCGGCTCCCGTGCCAAGTGATCCCGCAAATAATCAAAACCGAATTCGCTGCACACACCGTAAGTCACATCTTTTTGATAAGCCTCTTGCTTCGCCTTGATACCCAAGCCTGCGAGATTTAATCCGACACTGATCCCAAGAAATTCAAAAATGGGCTTCATCTCCGCATAATCCCGTCCTGCCAAATATTCGTTCGCCGTAATGAGATGCACGCCATGCCCCTGTAATGCGAACCAATAAATGGGTAGTATGGAAGTCGCGGTTTTACCTTCGCCAGTCGCCATCTCGGCAATATTGCGCTCGGTCATCGCCCAGCCGCCCATCAGCTGTACGTCATGCAGGGTCTTCCCGGATATTCGGCGAATCGCTTCTTTAGCCAGCGCGAACGCTTCGACTTTCATAAGAGGCGAACCCCTCTCCTCTTCCGCTTTGGAGCGCAATTCCTTGGATAGCGACTGCAGCTGCTCATCCGAAGAAGAGGACAGTTGGCGATAGTGGCGGTCGATGTGACTGACAATGCGCCGCAATTTTCGTATCTCCGTTGACTGGCGGTCAAATATCCGCTTCGCAAGTCGGAACAGCAATGCTTGACCTCCTTTGCAACCAACTCATTTGGCATAATAACCATTTCCAGGTTTTGCTTCTTCTGATTTTTCCATTACAATTTAAATTCGTACAATATGTGTTGTTCGCAGAAACAATAAGGAGGAATTCACACGATGCTTCAGACAGTCTTACGGTTACTGCCCAACTATTCCGAAACGATTGCCCCTTGCTCCGATGAACAAATTATCAATATGTTTTTGTCGTCAAGCAGCCGTTCTCCATATACAATTCGCAATTATCGGAATGCGATTAACAAATTCTGCCTATTTATTGGGAATAAACCGTTGAAGGATGTGACGTGGAGAGAAATCGAGGTCTATAAAATCAGCTTGGCTCAAGGCTTTTTAAGCCCAAACAAAAAATCGCTGGCGCCCGCCACGATCGCTGCTCATATCGCTCCGTTGCGCTCGCTATACAATTGGGGAAGTGACGAAAATAGAGGCTTCTTTCCCACGAATCCGACAACATGCGTTCGTGTGCCGAAGATCGCGGTGAACAGCAAAAATCATTATTTAACAGCGCGTGAAGTCCGCCTTCTGCTAGAACAATTAAAAATTCAGGGATTCCGCGACTATGTGATCGGGATGACGCTTGTGCTGCTCGGGGTGAGGGTATCGGAATTAATCGCATTGGAGTGGGATGACTTCCATACGGATCCAGAGGAGACATCGATGTGGGTGACGATATCCGGCAAAGGCGATAAACAGCGTGAAGTGAAGGTTCCGCAACTGTTATGGCGGTTACTATGTGAACTCCGGGAACAAAATAGGGATATGGACGGCCAGCGGATTTTCCCTATTTCCGTAAGACTTGTTGAGAAGATCATCCAGAAAGCACGCGAAGAAAGCGGCTTGAAGAAAAAAGTAACGCCACATTGGCTTCGACATACCAATGCGACGCTGGCCCTGCTCCGCGGCGCTTCCTTGCAGCAAGTTCAGGAATCTCTTGGACATACGCATATCAATACGACGCAACGGTATCTGCATACCGTGCAGCAAATGAAGAAGGCCGCTCCCGACTTCGTTGCCGATTCGATAATGATGAAATGAAGTGAGGGGTTGATCAAATGGTTAATTTTATCTATACTATTTTTTGGGACCCAAATGTAGAATTGAATAATATATTAGCAAAACATGTCGAACAACACATATTGTACGAATTTAGTTTACCTTCCACATCATAGAACTACACTAGTGTTTTATTTCCTACATATGATGAATTACCCATTTTTATTTTTTTCGACAATACGATCGCAAATTTCAATACAAGCCTGCGTAATTTTTTGCGCAGGCCTTAATTATTTTCTGTGCCTAACGCTTCAGCGGCCTTCTCCTCAACCCAAAAAAGAGTTGTATGCGAAATACATACAACTCGAACTCAACATTTCATATAAGGGACTTATTACGCCTCTATCGTAATTTCCCACACGCCATTGATGACTTCGTGAACCAAGCATTTCAACTTATTGCTGCGGCAGTAATCGCCGATCGATACTTTGGCGCAACTATGATCAGTCACGAGCAGCACCTTCTCTCCGCCGCGGATCGCTTCCTGATGCTTCTTCAGCATCATCACGGGCACCGGACAGACTTCACCCAAGCAATCGATCTCAATCATTGATACCGCCTCCGTCCATCGGGATGTACTCCTATGCTCCGCTACCGAGTATACGCCGTCTGACGGTGAAGCACAAGAGCTCTTTCAGACGGCGTGCGTCCCCCACAATCTGCAGTTCATAGCTCGCATGATCTTGGCCGGATACAGGTTAATCAGAAACCCTGACCCTTCTGAATAATTTGACATGCGCAGCCCGTGAAGCAATCAAAAAATGCCGCTTCCTCGATCTGCCTTACATTTTCTCCGCTGTCACCCTTATACCAAGGATCCAAATAAGTAAATACCGGGCCCTTCTTGTCCACGACGACAACCCAGTGCCCGTGCGGCTCAAATTCGTCTCCATCGTCTCTCATCAGCACCATGATAGGCCCGCCCAACAGACAAGTTTCCCACTCATGCTTGAAAAAAGACACCCGGAACAAAATCTTCCTGTCCACTAAAAACCGGTACACGTCCTCCGGATATACGCCAATCGGAGGATCGGTTGCTTGATAGCCTTTGATGGCTGGCGGTTCAGTCAACCGCAGCTCTTGGGCCAATTGAAAAAACGTCAGCTCATCCGCAAGCTGATGATAACGCAGAAGCATCAATAGGCTCGCAACCCCGCAAGCAACCTCCGGATGATAATCCTGATCATGCTGGCTTACAAAAAATGAATGATACATCATACCTATATATCCTTCCTCTCGAAAAAGTAGATTAGATTCCCCATGCCTAACTCTTCCTGCACTCTACCGAGTTTTGCCTTGTGCGGCATATTCCGAATACAAGATCGAATAGAAGAACTGATCCGTCCAACGCTCATTCCAGTACAGTTCTTCCTTGAACACGCCTTCCCTTCTCATCCCAATATGCTCCATCAGCGCTGACGAACGATGATTATGGGCATTGCACATGCCGACGACCTTATGTGCACCCAGCTTGTTGAACGCCAATGCCAGCAGCAGCTCCGTCGCTTCACGTCCGTAACCGCGTCCCCCATATTCCGGCAATATCGCGAACCCGATTTCCCAGCTTTTCCGCCAATCGACATAGCTCCATATCTGTGCTATCCCGATAGGGCTGGCTGCCTGATCCGAAGTCAGCCTTACGACAAAATCATAGCTTGCCCCTTCTTCATCTTCGTTTATAGCGAATTTCTCCAGAAAATTCTCCCTTGCCTCTTCCTCACTCGGAACCGACTCCTCAAAATGCCATAAATCCTTATCACATTCCATGCGGCACAGAAAGTCCAAGTCTTGTTCTGCGATCAAAGTTAATTCGATTCTTTCACCCTGTAGTTTCACGACGAGCCTCTCCCATCACATCATTCAATTTACCTCGCATAAAAATGATTCAGCCCACTGCCTTCCAATATTGTACCAAGAAAGAGGTTTCTTTGAAATATATTCCTCCGACGGCTTGCACAGCCTCCTTCCTCTTTTCATCGGGCTCCCCGCTTCTTCCTCTAGAGGCAGCACTTTCATCATTTTCGATATCACCTTGAGAGCGCTATGCTTTAGAACGATTCGTTCTAGACACTCATACCCAGATAGTGTTGACGCTTCGCCAGCAATCGTACCATTGTTTGTATTCGTCTACAGAAAATGGCGCCAAAGCGGAACAATCAGCCCGGCGCCATTTTGCGATCTTCATTTTCCGCTAAAAACGATATACCAAATGGTTTTTTTCGAATATTTCATTTATGATGCGTTGAATGACCTTCGAGTTCTCCTCGACACAACCAGGTACAAGCACCTCCATGTGTTGGCCATACAGTTCATACTCGACATAACATTTTGAGGTTGCCTGCTTCCATAATAGTACATCGTGATTTTCAGCTTCCCTGATTGTTGAACTTTCTGCAACCAAGCCGTAGATGTTCGCTTGGACGACCCCTGTATTTACGAGTTCATTCCAATACATGTGGTAAGCACGCATTTTATTTCTCACTTTTTCCCTTGTAACTGGTGCATTTAGAACTTGTTTAAAATGCTCAGGAACAACCTCCAATAATTGAGTGATCTGTTGGTCTATTTCCCCGGGCGATTCTTCTTTCCGGCTCTTTCGTTTCATCGAGTCTACCATAATGATATCCGATACTTTGTACCCTCTTTTTTCCATTGCTTTAGCAACTTCAAACGCCAGATTGCCTCCCGCAGAGTAACCCAAAAATACATAAGGCCCTTTCTCTTGAATACTTATAATAGAATTCACATATTGATCCAGCATATCTGTGTGAGCATAGTTACCTTCTATAAATTCGATCGCGTAGACTACACAGTGATCTTCAAGATGTTTGGCCATTTCGGAAAAAGCAATGCCATACCCCAGCGCAGGAGGAAAGCAGAAAACATTCATTAGCCCATTTTTGTTCAGTTTTATGATATTGCTTCCATTCTGCTGTTCAAACTTGTTAAACTTTCGTTGTAAAAGCTCAATAGCCATTTCTTCTATGGTAGGCATCTCAAATACGACACGAAGAGGAATATTCATTTCCATCTCTGCATGAATCTTCTGAATCAATTGCAGCACTTTTAAAGAGTGCCCCCCAATGTCAAAGAAGTTGTCCTTCACGCCAATGCGTGAAAGCCCAAGCACCTCTTGCCAGATTTGCGCGAGCTGCGCTTCCATCGCTGTGCGCGGAGCCACGAAGTTGGCTCCGGCTTGCATGCTTCCGTCGGGCGCCGGAAGGGCTTTACGGTCAATTTTTCCGTTTGGCGTCAGCGGCATGTGCTCCAGCTGCACAAAGCAGGAAGGCACCATATAGCCCGGTAGTTTCTGAGAAAGCGCGCTTCTCAGTTCGCCTGCCGTCAGCTCTTTGTCCGCTACGATATAGGCGCATAAATACGGCTGTCCGCCTCCATCCTCCCGAGCGATCGCGACCGCTTCCTGAACCGAAGTTATCTTCAACAGCTGCGCCTCCACCTCGCCCAGCTCGATCCGGTATCCCCGAATCTTCACCTGATGGTCGATTCGGCCCAGATACTCGATATTCCCGTCCGGCAGCCACTTGGCCAGATCACCCGTCCGGTACATCCGTGCGCCCGGTTCGAACGGGTTGTCCACGAACCTCTCCTCGGTCAGCTCCGGATGATTCAAGTAACCGCGGGCCACACCCGCGCCTGAGATGCAGAGCTCCCCGGGTATACCGATAGGCAGCAATTGATCGTTGGCCCCCAAGATATACACCCGATGATTCGGGAGCGGACGGCCGATAGGCACCAGCTTCCCAGCCGGAGCGATAACATTTCCGGCCGTGGCGACACCATTTCCAGCGGCAGCATTCCCAGCGGCAGCAACAGTCGTTGCCGGCCATATCGTGGTCACAATCGAGTCTTCTGTCGGACCATAGGCGTTGAAATACAACACGCTGTCCTGCCACTGCTGAACCAAATCCACGGAGCTGGCGGACCCTCCCGTGATCAATTTCTTCAAGCTTGGCAGGTTGCCCGGGGTTAAGGCTGCCGCATAGGTCGGCGGTAAAAGTGCGGCCGTAATGTGATGACACCTCATATAGTCTTCAAATAACCGCGGATCCAAAATCGTCTCTTTCGCAGGAATATACAACGTCGCTCCCGTAAAGAGCGCCTTGAATATCTCCCAGCACGACGCATCAAAGGACAAGCTGGCGAATTGGACCACGTGGTCCTGCTCTCCGATGTGCAGCGTGTCATCGAACAGGGGCTTCAGATTGCACAGGCCGCGATGCTCGACCATCACCCCTTTCGGTCTGCCCGTCGTTCCCGACGTGTAGATCACGTAGGCCAGATGATCCGGCCCGGCAATCGGCTTCAAATTCGCTCCCTCCGCGCTGTACATTCGTTCGTCATCCAGCATCAAGCGTTTTCCCCCAAAGGAGTCTCCCTTCTGCAAATGGCTCTGTGTCAATAACAGCTTCGCTCCCGAATCCGTGAGCATATACCCAAGCCGTTCCTCCGGATATTCCGGGTCCATCGGCACATAGGCGCCTCCCGCTTTCATGATCGCCAGCATGCCCACGATCATCTCCAGCGAACGCTCGGCCAAGAGGCCGACGGGCTGATCCGGCCGAACCCCTTCAGCTCGTAACGTTCGCGCCAATTGATTCGCTTTTGTGTTCAATTCACGGTACGTCAGTTGGCTTCCCTCGTAGACGACAGCCGCTTGATCCGGCGTACGCTCCGCCTGTTCCTCAACCAACTGATGAATCGTCTTGTCGCGCGGATAGTCTGCCGCCGTCTCATTGAAGGTCTCCAGAATTTGCGCTTTCTCCTCCAGGCTGATGATCTCGATCGACGACAGCTTCCTGTTCGGGTCACTTAGAATGGTGTCGAGCACCTGCTTGAAGTGCCCGGCCATCCGCTCGATCGTTTCTTCCTTGAACAGCGAGCAGGCGTACTCGATGGTGCCTTCGATTCCTTCAGCACCCTCTGTCAAGCTGAAGGTCAGGTCGAACTTGGCGATGTGATGTTCGTGCGGGTAAAGCTTACAGATCAGCCCATCGAGGCTCACTTCGCTTTGCTCTATGTTTTGCAGAACAAACATCGTATCAAAGATCGGATTGCGGCTCACCTCTCTTGCCACATCCAGCTTGCTAACCAATTCTTCAAACGGATAGTCTTGGTTCTCATAAGCGCTCAGCGTATTTTCCTTGACTTCCTGCACATACTCCTGGAACGTCTTCTCCCCCGCCGGCGCATTGCGCATCGCCAGCGTGTTCACGAACATCCCCACAAGCGGCTCCAGATCCGCATGCGCTCTTCCCGCAATCGGCGTTCCCACGATAATATCTTCCTGTCCGCTGTACTTGGACAGCAAGGTGGTATAGGCCGCAAGCAAGACCATGTACAGCGTCGTTCCGGTTTGCAGGGCAAGCTGCCTTACTTTCTCCCTTCTCTGCTGGTCGATGACAAATTGAAACGTATTTCCGGTAAAGCTTCTGACCAATGGCCGGGTATAGTCCGCGGGCAGATCGAGCACCGGAACTTCTCCGCCGAACACCTCCAGCCAATACGCTTCCTGCTTGCTCATCCGTTCACGCTGCATTTCTCCCTGCTGCCATGCCGCATAATCCTTGTACTGTATGCGAAGCGGCGGCAGCTCCGCTCCCTCGTACAACTGCGCGAACTCCCGAAGGAACAGGCCCAGGGAAGCTCCATCCGAGATGATATGGTGCATGTCAAAGAGCAACAGATGGCGATCCGGCCGCAGCTCGAGGAGTCTCGCTCGCAAGAGCGGCGGCTGACGAAGATCAAACGGGCGCATGAATTCCCGAAGGTGAGCATTCGCTTCCTCTTCCTTCACCTGTACGTGCTTCACCGCAAATGCCACGTCCCGGTGTACCCGCTGCACCGCTTCACCGCCGACCAGTTCAAAGCCGGTCCGCAGCGTCTCGTGACGGCGAATAAGTTGGCGGAACGCTTCCTCCAGCCGCTTCCGCTCCAATGCCCCTTCTATCTCCAGCACGCCCGGCATATTGTAGCTGAGCTCTCCGCCTTCCATCTGGCTCAAAATGTACAAGCGTTTTTGGGCGGATGAGACAGGGTAATAGGCGCTCTCCTGCGTGATCGGGATCGACCTATACGCGGCCTGGTGTTCCTTGTCCGTTATAACTTCCGCCATTTGCTCAATCGTCGGGGATTGGAAGACCTCCCTCAGCGGCATCTCGATCCCCATCTCTTTGTGCAGCTTGGCCACCAACGCCGTTGCCCGCAACGAATGTCCGCCGATGTCAAAGAAGTGGTCCTTCACGCCGATGCGCGGAAGCCCAAGCACCTCTTGCCAGATTTGTGCGAGCTGGCCTTCAACCGCTGTGCGCGGAGCCACGTAATCGGCTCCGGTTTGCATGCTTCCGTCGGGCGCTGGCAGGGCTTTACGGTTAATTTTTCTGTTTGGCGTCAGCGGCATGTACTCTAGCTGCACAAAGCAGGAAGGAACCATGTAGCCCGGTAGTTTCTGAGAAAGCGCACTTTTCAGTTCGCCTGACGTCAGCTCTTTGTCCGCTACGATATAGGCGCATAAATACGGCTGACCGTCTCCATCCTCCCGGGCGAGCGCGACCGCTTCCTGAACCGAAGCTATCTTCAACAGCTGCGCCTCCACCTCGCCCAGCTCGATCCGGTACCCCCGAATCTTTACCTGATGATCGATTCGGCCCAGATACTCGATATTCCCGTCCGGCAGCCACTTGGCCAGATCACCCGTCCGGTACATCCGCTCGCCTGGTTCGAACGGGTTGTCCACGAACCTCTCCTCGGTCAGCTTCGGACGATTCAAGTACCCGCGGGCCACACCCGCGCCTGAAATGCAGAGCTCCCCGGGTATACCGACCGGCAGCAATTGATCGTTCGCATCCACGATATACACCCGATGATTCTGAATCGGACGGCCGATCGACACCAGCTTCCCAGCCGGAGCCATTACACTTCCGACCGGAGCGGCAGCATTCCCGGCCGTAGCGATAGGATTTCCAACGGCAGTATTCCCTGCGGCAGCAACAGTCGTTGCCGGCCAGATCGTGGTCACAATCGAGTCTTCCGTTGGACCATAGGCGTTGAAATACAACACGCTGTCTTGCCACTGCCGAACCAAATCCACGGAACTGGCGGAGCCCCCCGTGATCAACTTTTTCAAGCTTGGCAAGTTGCCCGGAGTTAAGGCTGCCGCGTAGGTTGGCGGTAAAAGAGCGGCCGTAATGCAATGACGGCTCATATAGTCTTCAAATAACCGCGGATCAAAAATCGTCTCTTTTGTCGGAATATACAATGTCGCGCCTGTAAAAAACGCCTTGAATATCTCCCAGCACGACGCATCAAAGGACAAGCTTGCGAATTGGACCACGTGGTCCTGTTCTCCGATGTGCAGCGTGTCTTCAAACAGGGGCTTCAGATTGCAGAGGCCGCGATGCTCAACCATCACCCCTTTCGGTCTGCCCGTCGTTCCCGACGTGTAGATCACGTAGGCCAGATGATCCGGCCCGGCCATCGGCTCCAAGTTCGATCCGGCTTCACTGTACATTCGTTCGTCATCCAGCATCAAGCATTTTCCGTCAAATGATACACACTTCTGTAAATGACTCTGTGACAATAACAGCTTCGCTCCCGAATCCGTGAGCATATACCCAATCCGCTCCTCCGGATATTCCGGGTCCATCGGCACATAGGCGCCTCCCGCTTTCATGATCGCTAGCATGCCCACGATCATCTCCAGCGAACGCTCGGCCAGGAGGCCGACGGGTTGATCCGGGCGTACCCCTTCGGCTCGTAACGTTCGCGCCAATTGATTCGCTTTTGTGTTCAATTCGCGGTACGTCAGTTGGCTTCCCTCGTAGACGACAGCCGCTCGATCCGGCGTACGCTCCGCCTGTTCCTCAATCAACTGATGAATCGTTTTGTCGCGCGGATAGTCTGCCGCCGTCTCATTGAAGGTCTCCAGAATCTGCGCTTTCTCCTCCGGGCTGATGATCTCGATCGACGACAGCTTCCTGTTCGGATCACTTAGAATGGTGTCGAGCACCTGCTGGAAGTGCCCGGCCATCCGCCTGATCGTTTCCTCCTTGTACAGCGAACAGGCGTACTCGATGGTACCTGCGATTCCTTCAGCTCCCTCTGTCAAGCTGAAGGTCAGGTCAAACTTGGCGATGTGATGTTCGTTCGGGTAAAGCGTACAGGTCAGACCTTCGATGCTCACTTCGCTTTGCTCTATGTTTTGCAGTACAAACATCGTATCAAAGAGCGG
Organism: Paenibacillus thiaminolyticus; assembly: GCF_007066085.1. NCBI lineage: Bacteria > Bacillati > Bacillota > Bacilli > Caryophanales > Paenibacillaceae > Paenibacillus > Paenibacillus thiaminolyticus. Next base: position 726,111 of record NZ_CP041405.1, read on the forward strand.
ATTGCGGCTCACCTCTCTTGCCACATCCAGCTTGCTAACCAATTCTTCAAACGGATAGTCTTGGTTCTCATAAGCGCTCAGCGTATTTTCCTTGACTTCCTGCACGTACTCCTGGAACGTCTTCTCCCCCGCCGGCGCATTGCGCATCGCCAGCGTGTTCACGAACATCCCCACAAGCGGCTCCAGATCCGCATGCGTTCTTCCCGCAATCGGCGTTCCCACGATAATATCTTCCTGCCCGCTGTACTTGGACAGCAGAGTGGTATAGGCCGCAAGCAAGACCATGTACAGCGTCGTTCCGGTTTGCAGGGCAAGCTGCCTTACTTTCTCCCTTCTCTGCTGGTCGATGACAAATTGAAACGTATTTCCCTCAAAGCTTCTGACCAATGGCCGGGTATAGTCCGCGGGCAGATCGAGCACCGGGACTTCTCCGCCGAACACCTCCAGCCAATACGCTTCCTGCTTGCTCATCCGTTCACGCTGCATTTCTCCCTGCTGCCATGCCGCATAATCCTTGTACTGTATGCGAAGCGGCGGCAGCTCTGCTCCCTCGTACAACTGCGCGAACTCTCGCAGGAACAGGCCCAAGGAAGCTCCATCGGAGATGATATGGTGCATGTCAAAGAGCAACAGATGGCGATCCGGCCGCAGCTCGAGGAGTCTCGCTCGCAAGAGCGGCGGCTGACGAAGATCAAACGGGCGCATGAATTTCCGAAGGTGAGCATTCGCTTCCTCTTCCTTCACCCGTACGTGCTCCACCGCAAATGCCACGTCCCGGTGTACCCGCTGCACCGCTTCACCGCCGACCAGTTCAAAGCCGGTCCGCAGCGTCTCGTGACGGCGAATCAGTTGGCGGAACGCTTCCTCCAGCCGTTCCCGATCCAACGCTCCTTCCATCTCCAGCACGCCCGGCATATTGTAGCTGAGCTCTCCGCCTTCCAGCTGGCTCAAAATGTACAAGCGTTTTTGCGCGGATGAGAGAGGATAATAGGCGCTCTCCTCTGTAATCGGAATAGGCCTGTACGCGACCTGGCGTTCCTTATCCGTAATAGCCTTGCCCGTGATCACTTCCGCCATTTGCTCAATCGTCGGGGATTGGAAGACCTCCCTCAGCGGCATCTCGATCCCCATCTCTTTGTGCAGCTTGGCCACCAACGCCGTTGCCCGCAACGAATGTCCGCCGATGTCAAAGAAGTGGTCCTTCACGCCGATGCGCGGAAGCCCAAGCACCTCTTGCCAGATTTGCGCGAGCTGCGCTTCCACCGCTGTGCGCGGAGCCACGTGTTCTGCTCCGGTTTGCATGCTTCCGTCAGGTTCCGGCAGGGCTTTACGGTCAATTTTTCCGTTTGGCGTCAGCGGCATGTGCTCCAGCTGCACAAAGCAGGAAGGCACCATGTAGCCCGGCAACGCTTGAGATAACGCATTTCTCAGTTCGCCTGACGTCAGCTCTTTGTCCGCGACGATATAGGCACATAAATACGGCTGTCCGTCTCCGTCCTCTCGGGCGATCGCGACCGCCTCCTGAACCGAAGCTATCTTCAACAGCTGCGCCTCCACCTCGCCCAGCTCGATCCGGTACCCCCGAATCTTGACCTGATGATCGACTCGGCCCAGATACTCGATATTCCCGTCCGGCAGCCACTTGGCCAGATCACCCGTCCGGTACATCCGCGCCCCCGGTTCGAACGGGTTATCCGCGAACCTCTCCCCGGTCAGCTCCGGACGATTCAAGTAACCGCGGGCCACACCCGCGCCTGAAATGCAGAGTTCCCCAGGTATACCGATCGGCAGCAATTGATCGTTGGCCCCCACGATATACACCCTATGATTCGGAATCGGACGGCCAATCGACACCAGTTTCCCATCCAGAGCGATAACATGTCCGACCGGAGCGGCAGCATTCCCGGCCGTGGCGACAGCATTTCCAGCGGCAGCAACAGTCGTTGCCGGCCATATCGTGGTCACAATCGAGTCTTCCGTCGGACCATAAGCGTTGAAATACAACACGCTGTCTTGCCACTGCTGAACCAATTCCACGGAGCTGGCGGACCCTCCCGTGATCAATTTCTTCAAGCTTGGCAGGTTGCCCGGGGTTAAGGCTGCCGCATAGGTTGGCGGTAAAAGTGCGGCCGTAATGCGGTGACGGCTCATATAGTCTTGAAATAACCGCGGATCCAAAATCGTATCTTTTGCCGGAATATACAACGTCGCGCCTGTAAATAACGCCTTGAATATCTCCCAGCACGACGCATCAAAGGACAAGCTGGCAAATTGGACCACGTGGTCCTGCTCTCTGATGTGCAGCGTGTCATCGAACAGGGGCTTCAGATTGCAGAGGCCGCGATGCTCGACCATCACCCCTTTCGGTTTGCCTGTCGTTCCCGACGTGTAGATCACGTAGGCCAGATAATCCGGCCCGGCAATCGGCTTCAAATTCGCTCCCTCCGCGCTGTACATTCGTTCGTCATCCAGCATCAAGCGTTTTCCCCCAAAGGAGTCTCCCTTCTGCAAATGGCTCTGTGTCAATAACAGCTTCGCTCCCGAATCCGTGAGCATATACCCAAGCCGTTCCTCCGGATATTCCGGGTCCATCGGCACATAGGCGCCTCCCGCTTTCATGATCGCTAACATGCCCACGATCATCTCCAGCGAACGCTCGGCCAAGAGGCCGACGGGCTGATCCGGCCGAACCCCTTCGGCTCGTAACGTTCGCGCCAATTGATTCGCTTTTGTGTTCAATTCACGGTACGTCAGTTGGCTTCCCTCGTAGACGACAGCCGCTTGATCCGGCGTACGCTCCGCCTGTTCCTCAACCAACTGATGAATCGTCTTGTCGCGCGGATAGTCTGCCGCCGTATCATTGAAGGTCTCCAGAATCTGCGCTTTCTCTTCCGGGCTGATGATCTCGATCGACGACAGCTTCCTGTTCGGATCACTTAGAATGGTGTCGAGCACCTGCTGGAAGTGCCCGGCCATCCGCCTGATCGTTTCCTCCTTGTACAGCGAACAGGCGTACTCGATGGTACCTGCGATTCCTTCAGCTCCCTCTGTCAAGCTGAAGGTCAGGTCGAACTTGGCGATGTCATGTTCGTGCGGGTAAAGCTTACAGGTCAGCCCATCGAGGCTCACTTCGCTTTGCTCTATGTTTTGCAGAACAAACATCGTATCAAAGAGCGGATTGCGGCTCACCTCTCTTGCCACATCCAGCTTGCTGACCAATTCTTCAAAAGGATAGTCTTGGTTCTCGTAGGCGCTCAGCGTATTTTCCTTGACTTCCTGCATGTACTCCTGGAACGTCTTCTCCCCAGACGGCGCATTGCGCATCGCCAGCGTGTTCACGAACATCCCCACAAGCGGCTCCAGATCCGCATGCGTTCTTCCCGCAATCGGCGTTCCCACGATAATATCTTCCTGTCCGCTGTACTTGGACAGCAAGGTGGTATAGGCCGCAAGCAAGACCATGTACAGCGTCGTTCCGGTTTGCAGGGCAAGCTGCCTTACTTTCTCCCTTCTCTGCTGGTCGATGACAAATTGAAACGTATTTCCGGTAAAGCTTCTGACCAATGGCCGGGTATAGTCCGCGGGCAGATCGAGCACCGGAACTTCTCCGCCGAACACCTCCAGCCAATACGCTTCCTGCTTGCTCATCCGTTCACGCTGCATTTCTCCCTGCTGCCATACCGCATAATCCTTGTACTGAATGCGAAGCGACGGCAGCTCCGCTCCCTCGTACAACTGCACCAACTCCCGAAGAAATATCTCCATGGAAGCTCCATCGGAGATGATATGGTGCATGTCAAAAAGCAACAGATGGCGTTCCGGCTCCAGTTCGAGCAGTCTCACTCGTAAGAGCGGCGGCTTACGAAGATCAAACGCGTGCATGAACTCCCGAAGGTGAGCGTTCGCTTCCTCTTCCTTCACCTGTACGTGCTCCACCGCAAATGCCACGTCCCGGTGTACCCGCTGCACCGCTTCACCGCCGACCAGTTCAAAGCCGGTCCGCAGCGTCTCGTGACGGCGAATCAGTTGGCGGAACGCTTCCTCCAGCCGTTCCCGATCCAACGCTCCTTCCATCTCCAGCACGCCCGGCATATTGTAGCTGAGCTCTCCGCCTTCCAGCTGGCTCAAAATGTACAAGCGTTTTTGCGCGGATGAGAGAGGATAATAGGCGCTCTCCTCTGTAATCGGAATAGGCCTGTACGCGACCTGGCGTTCCTTATCCGTAATAGCCTTGCCCGTGATCACTTCCGCCATTTGCTCAATCGTCGGGGATTGGAAGACCTCCCTCAGCGGCATCTCGATCCCCATCTCTTTGTGCAGCTTGGCCACCAACGCCGTTGCCCGCAACGAATGTCCGCCGATGTCAAAGAAGTGGTCCTTCACGCCGATGCGCGGAAGCCCAAGCACCTCTTGCCAGATTTGCGCGAGCTGCGCTTCCACCGCTGTGCGCGGAGCCACGTGTTCTGCTCCGGTTTGCATGCTTCCGTCAGGTTCCGGCAGGGCTTTACGGTCAATTTTTCCGTTTGGCGTCAGCGGCATGTGCTCCAGCTGCACAAAGCAGGAAGGCACCATGTAGCCCGGCAACGCTTGAGATAACGCATTTCTCAGTTCGCCTGACGTCAGCTCTTTGTCCGCGACGATATAGGCACATAAATACGGCTGTCCGTCTCCGTCCTCCCGGGCGATCGCGACCGCCTCCTGAACCGAAGCTATCTTCAACAGCTGCGCCTCCACCTCGCCCAGCTCGATCCGGTACCCCCGAATCTTGACCTGATGATCGACTCGGCCCAGATACTCGATATTCCCGTCCGGCAGCCACTTGGCCAGATCACCCGTCCGGTACATCCGCGCCCCCGGTTCGAACGGGTTATCCGCGAACCTCTCCCCGGTCAGCTCCGGACGATTCAAGTAACCGCGGGCCACACCCGCGCCTGAAATGCAGAGTTCCCCGGGTATACCGATCGGCAGCAATTGATCGTTGGCCCCCAAGATATACACCCGATGATTCGGGAGCGGACGGCCGATAGGCACCAGCTTCCCAGCCGGAGCGATAGCATTCCCGGCCGTGGCGACAGCATTTCCAGCGGCAGCATTCCCAGCGGCAGCAACAGTCGTTGCCGGCCATATCGTGGTCACAATCGAGTCTTCCGTCGGACCATAAGCGTTGAAATACAACACGCTGTCCTGCCACTGCTGAACCAAATCCACGGAGCTGGCGGACCCTCCCGTGATCAATTTCTTCAAGCTTGGCAAGTTGCCTGGAGATAAGGCTGCCGCGTAGGTCGGCGGTAAAAGTGCGGCCGTAATGTGATGACGCCTCATATAGTCTTCAAATAACCGCGGATCCAAAATCGTCTCTTTTGCAGGAATATATAATGCCGCGCCTGTAAATAACGCCTTGAACATCTCCCAGCACGACGCATCAAAGGACAAGCTGGCGAATTGGACCACGTGATCCTGCTCTCCGATGTGCAGCGTGTTCTCGAACAGGGGCTTGAGATTGCATAGGCCGCGATGCTCGACCATCACCCCTTTCGGCTTGCCCGTCGTTCCCGACGTATAGATCACATAAGCCAGAGAATCCGGACCGGCCATCGGCTCCAAGTTCGATCCGGCTTCACTGTACATTTGTTCGTCATCCAGCATCAAGCGTTTTCCGTCAAACGATTCACACTTCTGCAAGTGGCTCTGTGTCAATAACAGCTTCGCTCCCGAATCCGTGAGCATATACCCAAGCCGTTCCTCCGGATATTCCGGGTCCATCGGCACATAGGCGCCTCCCGCTTTCATGATCGCTAACATGCCCACGATCATCTCCAGCGAACGCTCGGCCAAGAGGCCGACGGGCTGATCCGGCCGAACCCCTTCAGCTCGTAACGTTCGCGCCAATTGATTCGCTTTTGTGTTCAATTCACGGTACGTCAGTTGGCTTCCCTCGTAGACGACAGCCGCTCGATCCGGCGTACGCTCCGCCTGTTCCTCAACCAACTGATGAATCGTCTTGCCGCGCGGATAGTCTGCCCAAGTGTCATTAAATACGTTAAGTATCGTATTTTTCTCTTCCTCACTAATCAGAGATACCTCAACTATTTTTTCTAATGGACGATGAATCATATGTTCGGCAATCGTGATGATCTGCTGCAGCATTTGCTGTATTTCATTTTCTTCAAATATGTGCGTGCGATAATGCACATCAAGCACAAGCTGCTGATCATTCGACATTTCTTTAATATGAAGTACGCAATCATTCCCCTCATGTCCGCCAAACTCAACTTTCGTTCTTACACTTAAGTTATCAAAATCGAGAAAACGTATGGCTTGATACTCTACTGCAAGACCGAACAGCCGTTGAATATCTTTGTTATTATGCTTCTCCCTCAAATCTTGAATTAATTGATTATAGGGATATTTTTGATGACGCAGAATCGTCTTCTGTTCTTTGGCCACCCTTTGAAGAAATGAGAGCAGCTCCAGTTCCGGTTCTACGGACATCCGCCCCGCTACTGTACTGGCGAACATACCAACCGTATCTTTTTCTTTCTTCGTTGTTCGGTTTGCATAAACGCTCCCAATCGTTATGTCATTCTGGTTGCTTGCTTTATGTAAGTAAATATACATAGCGGATAAAAAGAAAATAAACACACTGATTTTATTTTCCCGAGAAAATGTCATCAATTTGTGATAGAGAGCACTGCTTATTGTTAAGCTTTTTCTTTTTGCAGCTGTACTTGTCACCAGAGGATTATAGGACTTCATGCCTATTATCTCAGGGAGAGACTGGAACTTCTCCAACCAATACGCTTTATCCTTTTGGTAGCGCTCTGACTTCTCATAGTCCTGTTCCGTGTCAATGTAATCGGTGTAAGGCTGTTTTTCATCCCCTGCGGATAAAGTTCCTTCTGTCAGCTTTACATAATTTTCGGTAATCTGGTTAATAGCGAGGTTCATGGATATGCCATCAGATACGATGTGATGCACTTTGAAGCTGTATCGGTATTCCTCATCGTTAATTTTTAAAATAACAAACTGATATAAATCCGAATGAAGCAGCTTTATTGGCTTTCTGTTATGAAGATTCAACCATTCCTCTATATGCAATTCATCGTATTCTGAGAAATCCAAAAAATCGATTGGTTTATGTACATAGGGATCGACATATTGCATTGGTTCGCTGTTCTTCTGCGTTATTTTTATTCGAAAAGCTTCGTTTTGTTGAATGACTAACTGGATGGCTTGCTCCAAAAGCTCCCGATTTATCTTCCCTCTTATCGTAATTGTACCGGAGAGCATACATGTCGTTGTATTCGGATATAGCAATTCCGTATACCATATTCTTTGCTGCGCATGAGTTAAAGGGAACAATTTGATCACATTCTCATTCAATATTCATGACTCCTTTGGATATTCTGTTTCAGGTTCTTGGGACTACCGCTCTATCCTGTATTTCGTCAATCCATAATTCAAAAAAAATCGAGCACTGGGTCTCGCCGAAGTCGTTCCTGCGTGCGGCCACGCTTTGCTGCTACTAAGCCGCATTGCTAGTTCTGGTTGCTTTTAAAGCTGCTCCTTTCACTTCCGTATTATCTCAAATGACGTTTTTAATAGGATTGTTGCTGTTTATTACCAACGTTGGCCTTGTTTATATTTCTACCTCCTTTTTCCTCATTAGTCAAGTTATTACGTATTCAGAGAGTATGTACACGCATTCGAACGGCACCCATGTGGATACTGGAAATAATCAATACTCTTGAGGATTCGACGGCTTAACATCGCCCTCGCTGAGATTCACTCTCCCAACTGGTCCGGTTCCATATACTTTCACACTTCCTCCTCTTTCCCAGCCAGTCAAATCCGAACTTCCTTCACTCTTTGCGGCATTATCTCAATCGGTCAGCACCACCCTTTTGGCCCTTTTCACCAACATCCCAATCGGTTAGGGACTCATGCTTCCTTCTGTACCATCTTCCTGGGGACCGGGGATTCCTCCACTTGTTGCGCTATTCTGAGCCTCGGAAGATTCTTCATAAGAAGCTCCATACAATAATAAAAGAAGCCCGTTCGCTATCGGCGATACGGGCTGGCTGTCCAAACGGGTATAGCAGCATAAATCTAGATTGTTGCAGAGGCGAATCGCTCCAGGTACGCAGGCATATGAACGACCTTGCCGGTGACTCTCGCCGGTTCTGCCGCAAAGGCCATCATATGATTCCAGAAGCTTGTCCTTCACCTGCAAGTTCAATCTTTTCACCTATACACAAATAAGCCACACTGCACCTTCTTGTACAATGTGGCTTCCCTTCATGGCTATAGCTCCTACTCTTCTGCCGCGGCTCCCTCCGCTTCCGCATCATCGGTCTCATAGACGGATCGGTTGCAGCAGACCGTAGGATTGAAGTTGATTTTGACGAACACTTCATCCTGATCGGATCCCTTAATGAACCGCTGCTTGAGGCTCCCTTCCCCGCTCTCGTAGATGAAGGAAATCTTCACGTCCTTATAGCCGCGCACATAGCTATACCGAAACTCCTCCATCTCATAGGAATGAATCCTCGTCTCGGATTCCGCCTTGGCTTCGGCCAGCCAATCGTCGATCAACTCCTCATGCTCCGGTTCAATGGAATTGAATTCATAGGAAAATAAAAAAGGCGGCTCGCCGCTTGCGCGGCATCCGGCCACAAGCAAGACCATTCCGACGATCAGCAGCTTCATGAAGCGTGATGAGTTCATCCTACTTGTTGCTCAGATGCTCGTGAATGATTTTCCACCCATCGCCGCGCTTCACCAAGACGTTCGTCCCGCGTCCCTTGCCGGAAGCATGCCGGCCATCGATGAGCCCTTCCCAATGATACGAATAAATACAAGCAGCCGAATTCTCATCCTCCGCGATCCAGACCACATCTGTAACCGAATATTTCTCCTCCTTCACGATGTCCCATGCGTTCTCAAAATAACGCCGGATTTCTCCCGGCGTCGTGCATGTCTTGTCCGAGAACCAGTATACCGCGCTGCTGTCGACCCATGTACTGACATTCGAGAAATCATGAGTGTTGGTCGCGTCAATGTATCGATCTAGCGCATGTTTGTAGCTCATGAACGTCTTCCCTTCATTTTATAGTGTCCCTAGTATACAACATTTCCCATTCATCTGTCCCCTGCCTAGTTACTGCTTTCTTATATGCTGTGTTAAACTATGAAAAGGAATTGCTCAAAAAGTCTTTGCAATGATACAGCGAGAAGCCGGTCCGGTAACGAACAATTCCAATCCGCGCCAGCAGAAAAACGCAGCTTGCTGGGTACTCTATGCCCTGCATTTGCTGCTTGCCATCGGAGCGGTATTCGGAGGAACGGCGCTTGTCATCGATCCGAGCGGCCGCTTGTTAGGTGTGACCCTTTCGATTTTGAACACTTCGCCATTCACGAATTTTCTGATTCCCGGCCTCATTCTGCTCATCATGCTCGGCATCGGGCCGCTGCTTATCTGCTACGCCTTAATCAAAAGAACCCATTGGAAGGTTCCAAGCAAGCTTAACGTGTTCAAGGATACGCACTGGTCATGGGCATTCTCCCTCTATTGCGGATTCGCGCTCATTACCTGGATCACGCTGCAGACCTATTTCATTCAAGGTGTCGCCCTAATTCATGTTGTGTATGTTGCCTGGGGAATCGCCATTCAGATCGCGACGCTGCTGCCTTCCGTGCGCCGCCATTATTTGCTGGATCATGAATAATTCCAACATATGGAGCGAAATCTACAGCATAGAGAAAACGATCATGAGAGGTGGTTTCGCGATATGTTTTATCCGGCAGGGGAGCTGGTGCCGCATTCATCATTGCTGCATGAGGCGGCAGCCGTAGTGTTTTACTTTACCGTCTATTCGTTGTTAGGCTGGTTGTTGGAAAATATGTATAGTCTGGCTACGACGCGCGTCTTTTTCAAGGATGGGTTTCTATGGGGGCCATTCAAGCCGATGTACGGCTTTGCGCCGCTGCTCGTGGTCTATTTTGCCGCGCCGGAGACGCATTGGACTGTCGTACTCTTGCTCTGCTTCCTCGTGCCCACCTGCGTGGAATATGTGAGCGGCTGGCTGTTACAGACCTTTTTCCGTCGCCAATGGTGGGACTACTCGAACCTGCCGCTGCAGCTTCACGGCCATATTTGCCTGTCCTATTCCATATGCTGGGTCTTCCTCTCCTACCTGTGCCTACGGTGGATCCATCCCGTCCTGGTCTCCGTCTATCAGGCGGCGGAACCGTACTGGCAATGGGTGTTCCCTGCTGCAATATTGTATTTCGCCTTGGAATTGCTATACGCCATCCGGCGCCACTCGCCGCAGGACGAGTCTGCGGAGGATCACCAGCCAAGCCCGGCCCCGTAGATGGGCGTCGCGCCTGGCGGCCGGCTCGCTTTTATGCCGCGAATCGGCGCGAGCGGAACATGCGAACGGCCTGAAGACTTCACAGGCATACAGCTTCATCCCTTCGTGATACTTCTGCTCGCCTTCGTTACAATACGCCGCGTCGCCTTTGTATCCGAAGCCTTGAGCCAGGCGTCGCATACGTGAAGCACCCATTCCGGCTTCGTCTTGGATGCGTCGTTCAGCCAGTTCCCGACCGAATCCTGCACATACTTGGCCGGGTCGGACTTTACGGCTTCCAGAAGCGGCAGCGCTTGCGCAGGATTCTCCTTCAATGCGGCAATATGCTTTGCCCACACCCCGCGAGGGCGGGTTGATTCAACAGCGAATCGGCGGAGGTTCGCATCTGCGTCTCGCACCCACTCGCGCAGCAGGCCGATGGCCTCCTGCAATTCATGAGCGATGGACTCCCGCACAGCCATCCACGCGATCTCACGGACGCCGAAGTGGGAATCCGCAGCGAACGGGCGTATGCCCGCCAGCTTGTCCTCAAGGCCGAGCCGCTCATCCAGGCCAATCACATAAGCGGCCCAGCAGCGGACGCTGTCGGATCGGTGTCCGGCCAGTTCGCCGAAGATGCCCGCTCTATCTTGAACGGATACCAGCTCCATCAGATCAAGCCAGCCTGCCGCAACCGCCGGGATGACGGTCATCATCTTCCTCTCGCTCAGTCGAGCCAGAGGAGACATGATCGTCTCACGCTCATCCTCCAATCCAAGCTCTCGAACGATCCGCCCCAGCAGCTTCTCTTGATCGACCGCAAGCCATTCTGTCAAGTTGACGGTCTCAAGTTGGCCGCGGTTAAGCAGCTCGATCACCTGCGCCGGGATTGCGCTTGCCCGGCTCGCTCCGGTCCGCATCATCATTGCCTCGTCTACAGTGCCATTCTTGTCTTGCTTCATCGGACTTGTCCTCCATCATATCGTAATCGATTCCATATCTTTACGATACGTGTTCTCGACTCCTAAAAGATGTAATGCAGCTTACAACTGCCGCTTACCCGCGCTGCCTCTCCCGAAGCTTCTCGCGATGAAGGAAGATGGTCTTGAACCCCGTCTTGATGACTCCGGCTGCCGCGAGTTCCTGCAGCGTCGCTGTAACGGCTTCTCGGCTGGCGCCGACGAGATTCGCAATCTCCTGATGCGAGATCGAATAGTCGATCCGGTAATATTCATTATCCTGAATCAGACCGAATTGATCCGCCAGCTTCAGCAAGGCGTATATGATTTTGTCCTGCAGATTGCCAAGTGCCAGATGCTGTGCCAGATCACTCATCCGGATGATGCGCTCGCTCATCACTTTGATGAGATTCAGCATGAACCGGGACCGATGGATGATGAACGATTCGAATCGGTCTGTATCCATCAGGCAGATGTCGCATTCCTCCAATGTCTCGATATACAGATATCTCGTTCCGAACGAGATGAGATCCACCTCTCCGAATACATTGCCCTCACGCAAAATATCGAGTGTGAACTGCTTGCCCTCGGCTGTCAGCTTGAACAACCGGATCGTTCCCCTTTTCACGAAATACAGCCCTTGCGGACTCGAATCCGGTGTCTGGATAAATGTATTTTTCCGGATGGTCGTAATCACGGTTAATTGATCCATCTCGATCAAGTCTTCCTCGGACAGGGAATGCAAAAGATTGAATTGTGATAAATATTCGATCTTCTCCTGGTTCGGCTTCATCCCCGATACCCCCTATATGATTCTCTCCCTCTCGTGGCCTCATTTCTCGTTTTACTTAATCACAATCGAGAGTTTATAATTCACATATTTATTTAACTTGGTTAAGAATCCATCTAATTCTTCAGTAGACGGAAACTTGCACTCCAGCAGATAACAACCTTCTCCGCTGATTTTGAAGTTATGAATGATATAGTCATGCTGTGTTTTTATAAAAGAGAGATAGGGTTCATGTTGAATGCTTTTGGTATAGATATTGATAAAAGCGTGAACCGTGTAGCCCATTTTTTTGTCGTTCAACTTAAGCGTATAACCTTCAATGATGCGTTTCTCTTCGAGCTTGATGACTCTGGCCGACGCTGCTTGCCCGGTTAAATGTACTCTCTCTCCCAGCTCCTTCATCGTCATGCGGCTATTCTTCGATAGCTCCTCAATTATTTTTTGGTCGACCTGATCGATCATCGCTCCAAATCCTTTCACATTTCAAGTAAAAACCGATAAAGTCTTGATTTAAGCTCTGTTTGCCCAGCCGCCCTACACACTATACTTGTAGTGGTAGTTCAAAAAGCCTTTTTGAACACGCACTTTAGATTAGATCTTGCAATTGGGAGGAACATTAGATGGATATTAGACTCGTACGAAATGCAACACTGGTTTTGCAATATGCTGACAAGAGGTTTTTAATCGATCCGTTTTTTGCCGCAAAAGGAACGCTTCCTCCGTTCCCCAATACCCCCAATCAAGATACGCCGAACCCGATCGTCGATCTTCCATTGCCGATAGAAGAATTGACTCAGGTTGATGCGGTTATCGTCACCCATCTGCACCCCGATCATTTTGACGAAGCCGCCAAGGCAGCTCTGCCTAAAGATATCAAAATATATGCGCAAAATGAACGAGACGCCGAGTTAATCAAAAAGGAAGGGTTTCACCAAGTCGAAACCTTCCACCAGGCCAGCATGGGAGACATCCTGCTGACCAGAACGAATGGATCACATGGAATTGGTGACATCACCCAGTTTACCGGTGAAGTATCCGGTCTCGTCTTGAGTCACCCCGATGAGCAGAAATTATATATCGCAGGAGATACCGTATGGTACAGCGGCGTTCAAGCGGCTATCGACACGCATCAGCCTGAACTTATCATCGTCAATGGAGGCGCCGCCCAATTCCTGGCAGGCGGCCCAATTACCATGACGGCCGATGATATTTATAAGACACATCAGGCAGCGCCCCAAGCCAAGATTATCGTTGTTCATATGGAATCTCTCAACCATTGCTTGCTGACAAGAGAGAAATTAAAACGCTTCATCAATGAGAAACAGATATCTAGCCATATTATGGTACCTTGTGATGGCGACATCATTTCGCTGTAAAGGAGGATGAAACAGCGCGCAGCACTACTCGTGAGACGGTGTGTGCCATTCCTTCACAATTCAAAAGGACGGCACTGCGGCATTTGTCGCGCGTACCGTCCTGCTTGCATATTACCGGATGCCAGTCTCCCGCTCTTCCGCATCAAGAGTTTATTTCGTTGCCGAGAATGTCATAGAATGGGTGCGAAGCGTGCCGCTCCTTCCACGGAGTATGCCCGCACCGAGGCAGCAGAATGCAGGTTATACCGTTGAGCACATCCGTCAGCGGGGCGAATACGCCCTGATACGGGTGCGGGTCATGCTCGCCGTGGATGGCGACGACCGGGCAGGCGATGCCCTTCCCATACTCCAGTAGCTGCCCGGAACTCCGCAGCGCGCTTGCCTCAGCCCAGATGCGTTCGTGCTGCTCGGCATTGACGGCAAGCGGCTCCGCCTGCGCCGCATCTTCCAGCGGCTCGTATGTATCGGCCTTGGTCATGAGCTGGTCCAGCCGGGTCAGATCCGGCAGGGCTTCCCCTGCCCCGAGTCTCGACATCATATCGTTCCATTCGCCCCGTTCCTCGCTGGACAAGCGGTTCATTCTCGTACTCATCATTTCCTTGGCATAAGCGTCTTCGAACGGTCCGCTGCCTATGAGGATGAGCTTGCGCACAAGCTCGGGATGGCGAGCGGCGAAGAGGAAGCCGAGCCAGGCTCCCCAGGAATACCCGATGACGGTTAGGGGAGGATGGCCGGATTCCAATAGCTGCTCCTTCATTTCCGTCACGAGTTCATCGATACTGTACTTCGTCTGATGCAGCTCCAATATTCCCGCGTGCCGCGATAACGCCGCTGCAACGGGAGCCATCTCTCCCGCTGCCCCGGGCCCGCCATGCACCAGGGCGACCGAATAAGGGGCGGAGCCATGGATGCGAATCGAGTTCATTTGCTCACCGCGTTTCGATTAAAGTTCGCCTTGAAGTTCGCCGAAGCGATTCTCTGATGCATAAATTGTACCCAATCGAGCAAATGTTCGCAACTTTTCCCAACTTACAGACTCATGACAGGCCTACCATCCTATCCGATCCACCAGCCAGGAAATCCATGCCGTCGGGTTAATCTTGCGATTCATGAATATGCTGATCCACACGGTGCATCCAAGGAGGGACAACGCCACGAACATTCCGATCTCCCGGAGCGGCGTGCGCCTGCGCACTTGAATGGCAAGAGCCCCGCCACCGGCCGCCACAAAGAACAGCAAGAACCAGATCATGCCGGCGTCTCCTCATCTTGCTTCCACCGCTTCTGAATCCAGGTCAGGAAGAGAAGCAGCAGCGGGAGCAGGATCCCGAACAGACTGTTATATTGGAAGTTATATTTTTTTCCCCAGGTGAAGGTCTGCACGATATTGTCACTAAATGTGATTGCGAACCCGGAGATGAGCAGGATAAGCGGGATGGCCACCCACGTTCTGTCCTTCAAGCGGAACAACTGGCAGATTCCCGCCACGGCGCAGTAATAGGAAATGCACAGCTTAATGAAGATCCACACGAGCCAGATAATCACGATGGTGGTCTCTATCCGTTCAATGAATTCCGCAATGCGCACCTCCTGCACGAGGATGAACAAGGGATAAATGAAATGAGAAGCTCTCGTTACGCCAAGCACGCCGATGATCACGAAAAGAACTCCGCTCAACAAGACGGTGGCCAGCGCGATGCCAAGGAGCAGAGCGTACTTGACCCTGCTCTTGACATAAGGAACAATCATCATAAGAGAGATAACCTCAAGATAGGGAAAGCCCAAAAACGATCGGGTCTCCTTTATTGTCTTCAAGAGGTTCATGGTGAACATCGGCTCGAATCGTTCCCATTTCCATTCCGCCAGCGAGAACAGGCAGATTACGATCAAAAGAAGCACGACGATGGGGGTCAAAAACTCCGTCACGCGCGCGATGCTCTCGATTCCTTTGATCGCGGCGTAGCAGGCGACGGCCAAAAACATCAGGTGAAACATCGACAGCGGCGTCCGGGGCATGAGCACTGTCTTCATGAAAGTGCCCAGATTGCGCGTCACCCAGCTTGCGGTCTCGATAAAGAAGGAGATATACAGCACAGCGAAAAGCCCTCCGATTTTATTGCCGGCCACTTTGGTGCAGATTTCGATAATGCTTAGCCCGGGATTGCCTCTCGCCAGCATTAACCATAAGCAAGCGATCAAGACGGTGGCGCTGCCCGTCCATAACGGAATGATCCATGCATCCTGCCCTGCCGCTATTATAAGTCCGCTGAGACTGAGAAATATAGCGGTTCCGACCGTAAAATTGAACACCAGTAAAAAGAACTGCCATCCGCTAATGCGTACGCTCTCCATCGCTACCCCTCTTCCTGTATGGATTAATCGTGTTCCCAATCGTGCTGACGGTGCCTTGGACCGACAGCTCCAGCTTTGTCTTCTTCCACAGTTCCTTATCCCGCTTAGCCGCGGCCCACTCTTTGCCTTTTCTTCTCTTGATTTCCGCTTCAATTCCAAGCAGGTCCCAACCTTTTTCCTTCTCCTTCTCAAAAAAATCGGATGCCTTCTTCTCCACCGTCTGCTTGAAGTTTCTCTCGATCTTATCCAAGTTCTGTAGTGTCAACGGCTCATCCTGGCTATTATTCAGAAGCTGTATCTTCGTGATAAGCTCAATCCGGAGAATGGGCTCCCCGTGTACGAGTGAGAGCTTCCGCCGCATCTTTGGATGGGGCATCTCAACATCGACGTGCTGATCATGGATGGTCAACGATTGATACAGGGTGCCAATCTCGCCTTTCAGCAAATAGTACCAGGCCAGTTCCGCGTCGGTCAGCTTCCCAACCATCCGATCCGTCTCAAATACGGCACCTCCGCTCAACAGAAAATTGCCATGGGTGGCATCGATATGTTCGAACCGGTTCGTCGTCAGCTCGGACGGCAATTCGGACAGCCTTATGACGGGCAACACAGTCATCTTGAAGGTTTCCATGTTTTCGACGAAATCCTTCACCCTCGCCTGCTTGCTGGACTGGTCCGAATATTTGGATTTGAGTTCAATAATGGAACGAGCCGCCCGGCCCGGCAGCCGTTCGATCGGGATATACGTGTTCATGATTTCCGACAGCGGCGAATCCGTGACGAACAAATAGATAGTAGACCGGCGATCCGGCTGTTTTTCGAAAAAATTGATTAATTCAAGCATGCCCGACTCCGCAAGCCGCTCCGTCACGATCAGTCCCTGGTAATGATCGTAGAACGGCCGCCTCGGGATGATGTCGTACAACTTGTCTCCAATATCTCCCAGGGTATATGCTTCGATCCGGTAGGTGTATACAGGAGCTTTCATGCCGGCCGATTTCTGGGAAGCCGTGCCCCCCGGATTGATCACCTGATAGTAGGTCGTATATTTTCCGCTCTCCGGCTCCTTGTCCAATCCGACCAGATTGACGATCGCCAACTGATCGATTTCCGCCATGTCCCAGCAGCCGGGCAGACAAAGACAGCAGATGCCGATAAGGAGCAGCTTGCCTGCCCGATAGATTGCCTTGAACCTCATAGACCTCACCTTTTTTTACGCTTAGTTTTATTCATGCGGGGGAACGTCGTCATCCACGTCCGCGGCACGCGAGCGAGCACATCCTTCCAGTCCGAGGTGAACGTCGGCGCCACCGGAGCGAGATAAGGCACGCCGAACGACTGAAGGGATGCGAGGTGAACAAGGGTGAACAGCACACCGCATAGGATCCCGAAGCCCCCGGAGAAGGCGGCCAATATCATGTAAAAATATTGAAGAAAGCGCTGGGTGATGCCGAAGTTGTAGAATGGCGCGACAAAATGGGCAATCGCCGTAATCGCGACGACGATGACCATGGCGGCGGACACCAGGCCTGCGCTGACGGCCGCTTCGCCTAGCACGAGCGCGCCCACGATGGAGATCGCTTGTCCGGCGACCCGCGGCATGCGCAATCCCGCCTCCCGCAGCACTTCAAATATAATCATCATAAGGAACGCCTCCACGGAAGAAGGAAACGGCACCCCCTCCCGCTGCGCCGATATGCTGATAAGCAGCGCGGGCGGAAGCAATTCATGATGATAGGATGTTACGGCAATATAGAGCGCGGGAATAAATACCGCCAGCAAAAAAGCGAGAAACCGGATCCAGAGCAAAAATGTGGCGATATCCGCCCGCTGATAATAATCCTCGGGTGACGTGAAGCTCTGCAGGAAGGTGTAGGGGCCGACCAGAGCCAACGGGCTGCCGTCCACCAGAATCGCTACTCTCCCTTCCAACAGGTGAGATGAGACGACGTCAGGCCGTTCCGTTCGCATCAAGGTGGGAAAGATGGTCAGCGTCTTATCCTGAATCCATTCCTCGATGTAAGTGCCCTCCAAAATGCTGTCCGAATGAATGCGGCTTATCCTTGTCCGGAACTCTTCGAGTACTTGATCGGGAACAAGCGATCCCATGTAGGCAATAATGACCTTCGTCTCGGTTGCCTTGCCGATTTTCATTTGCTCCAGCCGCAAATCCGAGGTGCGGATTCTTTTGCGCAGAAGTCCGATGTGGGTCGCAATATCCTCATTAAAGGCCTCATGCGGTCCACGCACCGTCGTCTCCGTCTTCGGCTCCGAAAGGGGGCGGTGATAGAACTTCGATACATCCAGCACAAGGATACGCGGCGCTCCCCGGATGACAAGCAGCGCTTTTCCCTCCAGCAGATGCTGGGCGCACGAATGCAAATCCGGGGCAGCCGCAATCGAGGCGATTGGGATTCGCCGCTTCACCATGTCCTCTACATTCGAGTCTCCGTCCGGAAGATGAGACAGCGGCTGCTCGGCAAACATGCGAAGCACGTTGTCCTCAATTTTGTTCTTGTCGACCAGCGTCTCGAGAAATAAGCATCGCCCTTCTAACTCGGGCTGCTGAATAACGAATGAATGATTGACAAGATCGGGCGGATCTCCAATCACGCTCGTCAGACACTGAAGAAATTCGTCCGCGCGGCCCGGATCAAATACAAGGTTGCCGGAACTCTCGCGGAGATGACTGCTCTTGCTCATGGGACTGGCCTCCGGGTAGTGATATTCGGTTTCAGTTATTTCCATACGTAGACAAAGAAATACCCGGAACCCAAGAGGGAGAATTGCGGCGAGGATTATCTGATCTGCTGTTGTGCTTGTAGACAACAAATATACTATTGACAAAATATTATTTTTGTGTTATAATTAAATATTTTGTAATTTACAAAGAATGTTTCATCTGATACGATGTGTATGAACATTGAATTGGAGGGGATATCATTTGACGCACAGCAAGAGTGAGCTTCGCATGCTCACGGTTAGCGCGGACATGATGGGCCGCACCGTGACGATTCATCCAGCCGTGCTCTGGGATGAGGACGATATGGTATTGGTGGATACGACTTACCCCGGTCAGCTTCCGCTGTTGACTGCCGAGTTGTCTCGCGCCGGCCTGTCCTTCGAGCGATTGAGCAAGGTCATTATCACGCATCAGGATCTCGATCATATCGGGAGCCTGCCGGCCATCGCAGCGCAGTTCGCCGCCCGGGTCGAAGTGCTGGCCAGCCTGATCGAGAAGCCGTTCATCCAAGGAGAACAGCAGCTGCTGAAGCTGACTCCCGCAGCGATAGCGGAAGCAGTCAGCTCTCTGCCTGCCAACGTGCCGGAACAATGGAGGCTCGGATTCAAGCATACGCTGGAGAATCCGCCCAAGGGTCCGGTGCATGCGACCCTATCGGACAAGCAGCGCTTGCCGATCTGCGGCGGAATCATCGTCATAGGCACGCCGGGACATACTCCCGGACATATCAGCCTGTATCATGAACCGAGCCGCACCCTCATCGCGGGAGACGCCTTAATCGTAGAAGAAGGGCAACTATACGGACCTGATCCGCGATACTGTATCGATTACGAATTGGCGCAGCAATCTCTCGCCGCCCTGCTGGATTATGATATTCAACAGGTCATTTGCTTTCATGGCGGACAGTATGACGGAGATGGCCAGCGGCGGATTGCCGAACTGGTGAAATAGAAGCGGCAGCGATATCAAGAGTTCACGCCAGGGCCCGCGTGACTCTCCCCTCGTTATGCCCTGTTATGTCCGGTTCAGCACTTCCGTCAATTCTTCCGTCATTTGCCGGACAAGCTCCGGCCGGCCGTGGAACTGGGCCGGCGTATTCTGAAATAATTCAATCCGCCATGATTCTCCGGCGCGAACCGCAACCAGCGTGTGATGGGTATTCACGTTCGGGTTCAGCTCCGATTGTCCGGGCGGCACCATGCCGGCAATCGCCCGCAATAAGGCGGTATTCGATTCAAGCAAGCGGACATATTTTACTTTGGTCGTAAAAGGAGCCGTCGGATGATGCTCAAAGATGGGCTGAAGATGCCCAAGTATGTCATCCTGGCCGCTTGCCAGACTGCCGTCGAAGCCGATCAACTCGCCGTCCGCGGCGAACAGCTCCGCCATCCCGGCAGCACTGCGGCTGTTCCATGCGTCTATCAGTTGATGATACAAACTCTCTACTTCTGTGGTTGCCTGTTCTTGCATAGCGATTCCTCCTCTATCGTTCGGCAGCTTGCCTCCATTCTGCTTCGGCACGACCTGCTGTCTCATCCTGCCTGTCATCGGTCTCATTATCGGCTCGATCGCTCTTCGTCATTCATCACTCGAACCTTGAATCTCGCCTCTATCTAGTCCAATCTCATTTTCCCGTAACAGATCACCCCCTTGTCAACTTACGTCTTGACTTTCCCGCCAAATGGAAGGTGTGACAGGATAACGGATACATCATACCAACGGAACCAAGGCAGCCATGAATGCATGGCTGCCTTGTTCATTCGGAGCGCTGCCGCCCCTTCGTCTGTTCAGGCTCCAGCTCTGTTAGCGGCAGCCTGAACAGGAAGGTCGTCCCTTGCTGCGGAATACTGTACACTTCGATCGGCGCCCGATGCTGATCGAGAATCGCTTTGACGATGGACAGACCGATGCCGGCGCCGTTCTTCCTCGTCCTCGCCTTGTCCGTCTTGTAAAACCGCTCCCAGATGCGTCCGATGTCTTCTGACTCCATGCCGATGCCTTGATCGGAAATGCCGACAACCGCATGCTTTGCATCCGCCTTGGAGATCCTCACCGTTATCCGGGTGCCTGGCCGGGAGTACTCAATCGCATTTTGCAGCAGATTGACCACGACCTGCTCGATCCGATCGGGGTCGGCATGCACCCACAGATCATGATCGGCATCCGCTTGGTCGAACACCACTTCATGCTTGCTTAACTGCGGATCCATCCGGGCCAGTACCTGGCGAACCTTCTCTGTCATATTGAAGGTCACCGGAACGATCTGGAACTGTCCCGCTTCAATTTTGGCGATATCCAGCAGATCATTCACGAGGCGGATGAGCCGCTTATTCTGTTCCTGCACGATCCGGATATATTTCGCCATCCGCTCGGGCGGTATCGTGCCGTCCAAGATCGCTTCCAAATACCCGTTCATGGACGTTAATGGGGAGCGCATATCATGGGATACATTGGCAACGAATTCTTTGCGCATCCGATCCAGGCTCCCCAGGTCTTGCGCCATCTGTTCAAGCGCCCGCGCCAACCGCCCGAGCTCGTCCCGGGAATGAACCGGAATCTCGATCTGGAACTGTCCCTTGGCGATGGAGCGCGAGGCGGCTTCCAGCTTCTTCACCCTTCGCGACAGATGATTGGAGAGCATGAACGCGAACAATGCCCCGCACGAGAGCATAATGCCAATCCCGATCCAGAGCGGCTTGTTCCAAATGCGGACATCCCGCTGGAATAGATTGGAGGCCGTGAGCAGGACGAAGTCCCCCTCACCGTCGACGCGCAGCGTCTGCCCGACGAGCACCGCCTTGCCCCGGCCGAATGTCTCCTCGCCGAAATAACGGCCGTCGGCAATGCCGGCAAGAACCTCTTGAATGCGGGCTTCATCCAGACGATAGGGCCCCGTCTCGGCTTCCAGCTTGTAGCGGACGTTCCCGGTCGCCTGATGAATAATGTACAGGGAGCGGACATGTCTCGGTACGGTCAGCTCCAGTCCCGCCACCACCATCTCGTCATTCCAGCCGTTCTGCTTCGCCTCGGTCAGGAAATGTCCGATTCGGTCCAGCTGCATGCGGTCATCCAGGCGCTGTCTTTTCATCAGATCGCCCTTGAAGAATAATCCGGAAATGAAGCCGAACAAGCCGTAAGAGACCACCAGCATAATGAGGAGCAGCACGAAAATCTTGACGAATAAGCCGTTCGCATGCCGCCATCCGTTCCGCCTCATGACGCTGCCTCGAATTTGTAGCCGATGCCCCAGACGGTCACGATGCTCCAATAAGCGGACTCGCCCAGCTTCTCCCGCAGCCGCTTAATATGCACGTCCACCGTGCGGGCATCGCCTTCATAATCGGCGCCCCAGACTTGCCGCAGCAGCTGTTCACGCGTGAACACCTTGTTCGGATGTCCCGCCAGCACTTGAAGGAGCTCCAGCTCCTTCGGGGCCAAGGCCACTTCCTGATCGCGGACGGACACCTTCTGATCCTGCGGCGTGATGCATAGCTCCGGATACTGAATCGAAGCCTTGAACAAGGCAGGGTTGGTGCGCCGCAAGACCGCTTGCACACGTGCGATTAGCTCCTTCGGATCGAAGGGCTTGACAATATAGTCATCCGCTCCGCTGGAAAATCCCTTCAGCTTGTCATAGCTCTCCCCGTTCCCGGTGACCATAATAATCGGAATATCTCCCTCGGCGCGGATTTCTTTGCATACCTGCCAGCCGTCCAGCTCCGGAAGCATAATATCGAGCAGCACGAGATCAGGGGGCATCACATCCAGCAGCTCCACAGCTGCCGCTCCATCCTCCGCAATCGAGTACGTATATCCGTGCTTGTCCAAATAGAGGGCAATCAATTCCGAAATATACGCATCATCCTCAACGATTAAAATATGCGGTGACTTCTGCACTGCTATTCCTCCTCTGACTCTGCCTGTGCCTTAACGGCCGTTCTCCTCTTAATCGTAACGCAGAGCGTCGACCGGTTTCAAATTCGCGGCTTTGTTCGCCGGGAACAGGCCGAACACGATCCCGATCGCCGCGGAGAAAGTGAACGACAGCCACATCATGTCAGGCGCGACCGCGAACGGAATGCCCATCGCTTTGCTCCCTGCATACGCGCCGCCCAGTCCGGCTGCAATGCCCAGCACGCCGCTGATGCTGCTGATCGTGACGGCTTCCAGCAGGAACTGCTGCATAATATCGCGCTTCTTCGCGCCAAGAGACTTGCGGATGCCGATCTCGCGCGTCCGTTCCGTCACCGATACGAGCATAATATTCATGATGCCGATACCGCCGACGAGCAGGGAGATTGAAGCGATTCCCGCTAGCAGCAGCGTCATCGTCTGGGTTACGCTTCCGAGCGCTTCGAGCATATCCGCCTGATTATACACGTTGTAGCTGTCGTCGGACCCGCGGAATTTTTTAGATAATCGGGTCTCCAGCTCCGCCATAATCGAATCGGCCTGTTCCGCGTCCGCGAACTTGACGTAGACTGTCCGAATCCCTTTCGACTGCAGGAGCCGCTCGCCTCTCGTTAACGGAACCCAGATCTTATTGTCATTGTTTCCGCCCAGCGAGCTGCCTTTCGATGCCATGACGCCAACGATGCGGAAAGAGATTCCGTTCAGCGAGAGCTGCTGTCCAAGCGGATTCCCTTGCGGGAACAAGGTCTTCGCCGCATCCGCTCCGATGATGGCCACCCGCTGATAGAGCTCGACATCTATCGGGAGGATGAAGCGCCCGCTCTCCACGTGATTGTCGCGGACCGCTTCATATTCCGGCGTAATGCCTTCTACTTGCAGGTTCGTGTTGTTCGTTCCCGCCTTCGCCTGGACGCTGCCGTTGATGAACGGAGAGACGGCCTCAACGCCGTCAATGTCCTCGAAGGCCAGCGCCTCCTCTAACGTGAGCGACGATACTGCGCCCCTTCCCGTTATCGTGACCGAGATCAGATTGGACCCGAGACTCGCTACCTGGGATTGCACTTGCTTGGCCGAGCCTTCTCCCACCGACACCATGATAATGACAGCGGCCACTCCGATAACGATGCCCAGCATCGTCAGCAGCGTGCGCATCTTATTCGCCAATATGCTGCGCCAGGCCATCTTCCATGCTTGCATCCATGTCACGGGGCGAACCTCCTTACGACTTGAATGCGCCCATCCTGTATGCGCACGACGCTCCCGGCTTCCTCGGCCACATCCGGATCGTGGGTAATCAAGACGATAGTGTGGCCTTTCCGGTTCAGATCCTTCATGATGGCGAGCACCTCATGTCCCGTCTTCGTATCCAATGCCCCGGTCGGCTCGTCTGCGAGGATGACCGGCGGCTCTCCGATCAGCGCTCTCGCAATCGCGACCCGCTGCTGCTGACCGCCCGACAGCTGCCGCGGCAAAAAATTCAGCTTGCTCTCCAGCCCGACCTGCGTAAGCGCCTGCATTGCCAATTCATGCCTTTTTTTGGCTGGCATGCCGCGGTAAATAAGCGGAAGCTCCACATTTTCCATCGCGGTAAGCGCAGGCAGCAAGTAAAAGCTCTGAAAAATAAAACCGATCTTCCGGTTGCGAATATCCGCCAGTTGATTGCCGGATAACTTGCTTACCTCTTGGCCGTCCAGCCAGTAGGTTCCGCTCGTTGGCGTATCGAGGCAGCCCATCATATTCATGAGCGTCGATTTGCCGGAGCCGGACGGCCCGATAATGGCCATCATCTCGCCCGCATAGACGGTCAGGTTAACCCCGTTCAGAGACAGCATCTCTTCGCCGCCCATCCGGTAGGCCTTGGACATGTTCTCGATATGTATGACCGCCTGCTTGCTCATCGGCCGCCCCCTGCAGGCATGCGGGTGGCGCCGTCAGGTATGCGGGTGCCGCCGCTCGGGTAGCTTCCGTTTCTTCCGGCGCTGCCGCCGAAGCCGCCCATTCCCCCGAACGAGGATTGTTGGCTGCTGTTCGCGGATGCGCGAACGGTAGGCAAGATGACCATCTCCCCTTCCTTCAAGCCGCTGACGATTTCAAAATAGCTTTCATTATTAATCCCCGTCGCCACCTCGGTTAACTTGCCGGCGCCTGCACTCGGAACGCCCGCCTGACCCCGGCCGGCCCAAGCGGCCGCATCTCCGTCAGGACGCTCCGTTCTATTGGCGCTATCCGCTCCGCCGGCTTGATTCTGCCCCGCTCCCGACTCGCGCTGCCGTTCCGGCCGTTCCTGCTGCGGCGCTTCGTCGCCTGCACCGCCGGCTTGGTCCGCCCAGACCGTGACATACGACTTGCCGCTGCGCTGGGTAACCGCTTCGATCGGCACTAGCAGTACATCTGACTTGCTGTTCACGTCGATCTGGGCCTGGACCGACATCCCGCTTTTGACCCCTTGGCTAGACGATAATTGAATCGTGACATCGAATACGGATACCCCGCCGGAAGCCGTGCCTTCATCGGCAATCGCGCTTACTGTTCCTTCGATCGACGTGTCCGCCAGCGCGTCGAATGTCAACGCCGCCTGTTGCTTCAGCTTGATGCTCGGTATATCCATTTCATCGACTTGAATCACGGCCTGAAGCTGCGTATAATCCACAATTGTCGCTATCGAGCCGCTTTGGTTCAATTGCGAGCCTTCGTTAATGTTCAACGCCGTCACGGTGCCGCTGATCGGAGCCTTGATTGCCTTTTCCTTGGCCTGATCGGCCCGCTTCTGCTCCAATTCCTTTTGCGCCAGGGCGAGATCCAGCTTCATGTTTTCAATTTCGACCGCGATGGACGGTCTCGCTTCCTCACCCGCTTCTTTATACTTTGTTTTCAGATTTTCGAACTCCAGTTCCTTCTTCTGAAGCTGAATCTCCTGCTTCTCGATTTCGTTCGTCAGATCTTCTTTTTCGAATGTCGCAAGCACCGCTCCTTTCTCGACCCGGTCGCCGACATCGTACAATATTTTATCAATCTTGCCCGCGTCTCCCGACCTCACCTCCGCGGTATTGCTGGGCGAGACCGTACCCGAGCCGCTTACGGTTACCTCCAAATCTCCCTTCACCACTCTCGCCATTGACGGCAGAGCGGCGGTTTGATCTGTCTTCGGCTGCTTGTACCACCAATAATATCCTGCCATACATAGCGTGATGACAACGACGGCTGTCAGCAGCAGCTTCCATTTGGATCGCATATTCCCTCTCCTGTCTCCCTTCTCATGCGTGCGGCGCGCTTCTGCCGCGTTCCGTTCTTGCCGCAAGTCTTATTGCCGTATTAGTGTAGCAAAAAACTATGAACAACCTATGAACGCCAAAAAGCCCCCCGATGCCGGGAGGCCGCACAAGTGACATGTTCACAGACGGGAGGAAATAGGCTTATTTTAATAGGCTCTTATTCGCCCGAATAATATTTTCAATCAATCCTTTTCCCGGAAAATCTGCAGCAACAATGCCGGTATACTTAACATTGTTATTTGCTATATAATCCGTTGTCAAAACATTAGTCCCTTCAAATGCAATGGTGCATATCCCGAGGAAGCAATCCGTTCTGGGGAAATCCGGATAGGAATCTGACCAGCCGGGAGTAGTCAGCCCCGTAGCAAGCCGGGGAGCCGATGTTCCTGGGCTGCTGTGCCCGCTTGCAACAAAGTAGGGATACGCGATATTCCCGCCGCTTAAATAATTGATGAATTTGGTTTGAGATCCTTTTTGATGGCTTTCATTGGCCTTCTGCAATTGTTTTTTTACATCCAGCCATTTTTGGTATAAATCCCAATTCGTTGAGACCGTATAATTATCTTGAATATCAAATTGATGCGCATAATCGATACCGATATTCGACCCGGCAACGTTACGGAGGATAACAATTTTTCCTCTCATCTCTCCTAGAGTAGGGTTGGTTATCGAGCCGTTTTTGCTGTCCCAAAAAAAGCCAGGATAGCTATCGATATATCTCTGAAGAGTATCATTGAACACGCGGTCGGGAACAGAACTGTGTTCTTGTTTGATGCGCATCAGAACCGTTTCGCTCGGATTGCGCTTAAAAAAGTCAGTAACTTCATACAATACGTCCCCGAACATGGCATCTAAATAGTAGGAACCATGATGTAGCGAAAACGAACCGTCAACATAACGGCAACGAATGTCCAAAAAGCGAATTCCGGAATTTAATTGCGTGTTGAGCGGCATAGATTGAGTATACACATGGTCAGTTGCAGGCTGATTCGTCCGGTAAGCCATGCTGTCATGGGTGCCTGGAATGGATAAATCACTTAATCTAGCATCATCTCGAATCAAGCTCATCCAGTTTGGATTGTGATATCCTATGGTTGCGTCATGAGAATATCCAGGATGCCAATGTGCGGACGCAGGCTGCGCATGAACTCCCAGCATCGAAATTGCAAGAATGGAGTAGAGAATGATCTTCTTCATTACCTATCGGTATCCTTTCTTAGCGTAATTTAAAAAAGTTTGCACCTTAACGAACTCCCCCAATGCTCCCTCTTTTTGAAGCAGCATACTAAGTATAGTATGGATGTAGCGATGATTTGAAATAAGCATAGTTATTTTGTGTTTCAATCATGTGAAAAACGTGAATCCCTCGATCCCCAGCCCTGTTACGACTGGCTTCACTTTGCAAAGAGTGAATCTCAAGCTGGCTGTGCCGTCTGGATTGGCATGGCTTAACGAAAAAAGCCCCCGCTGCCGGGCAATGTCATTAAGATAAGGCGTGGAAACCATAATCAAGCACAAGAGCAGGTTATCGAAAAGATAGCCCGCTCTTTTTTTGAAAGAAAATCAAGACTTAACAGGTAGATGGATATGTGTGGCGAAGACCCTTGAAACACGAGGAGGCCACGTCCATGAATGAGTATGCGAATTCGCTAAAAAAAACGCTGACATCCCTCATACGAGAAATGGCAGCCGCACCAGCTCCTTATGTCAAAAACCCTGAAAAAGATTTTACCCGAAAGAAAAAGCTGCCCTTTGAAACGGTGATGCAACTCCTGATCTCCATGGGAGGGAACAGCCTATATAAGGAACTTTTGGAATCACAAGGCTATGACGTAAACACCGCAACCACTTCCGCTTTTGTCCAACAGAGGAATAAAGTGCTGCCGTCTGCTGTGGAATTCTTGTTTCACGCATTTACGCAATCGGTTACGGATATCAAGGACTACCGAGGGTATCGGCTACTTGCCGTTGACGGTTCGGATTTGCATATCGCAACTGACTCTGCGGACACGGACACCTATTTTCAAAGTCAACCGAACACGAAAGGCTATAACCTTCTGCATTTGAACGCTGCCTATGACTTGTGCAACAGACTGTACGTGGATGCCATTGTTCAGCCACGAAGGTTATGCAACGAGGGAAGGGCGCTGGCTGCTATGGTTCACCGTTCTCCAATCAAGGGCAAAACCATTGTGATTGCCGATAGAGGTTATGAAAGTTACAACAATTTCGCGCATCTTGAACGCAAAGGGTGGAACTATGTCATACGGGTAAAGGATTTGGATTCCAATGGTATTCTTTCGGGCTTGCGTTTGCCCTCTAGCGGAGAGTTTGATAGGAACGTTCATCTGACACTCACCAAAAAAACAAACCAAAGAGGTCAAGGCTAATCCCGAGATTTACAAGTTCGTTCCTTCCACGTCAACCTTTGATTTTTTTGGATTTGCATGAGAACTTGTTTTACCCGATTTCCTTTCGGGTGGTTCGTTTCGTCCTGCCGAGTGGCGCTTTTGAGACCGTCATTACGAATCTTACCGCCACGGATTTCCCACCGGGTGAAATCATGTCAATGTATAACATGCGATGGGGCATTGAAACCTCATTCCGGGCATTAAAGTACACTGTCGGTCTGACGAATTTTCATGCAAAGAAACGAGAGTCCATCACCCAGGAGATATTCGCAAGAATGATCCTGTACAATTTCGCTGAAATGATAACCTCGCACGTCGTCATTTCCCAAATGGAGAAACGGCACCCCTATCAAGTTAACTTCACGGTTGCCGTTCACGTGTAGACACTTCCTGCGCTCAAGGGACGATGAACCCCGCCTGATGTTGAAGCGCTGATTCGCAAAAACATTTTGCCGATTCGACCCATTCGCCCAGGGCAGCAGAATACGCGCAAAATACGCTACAAATCAGTGGTTAGCTTCGTCTATAGAGTAGCATAATTTGTTTCATATGAACATTTTTTTAAGCGGATCATCCCTCCGCTTTGTTTGCTGTACACTTTTTTCCTTGCTTGTATACAAAAAAGAAACGGCACAGGGCTTTTTCCCATGCCGTTTCGGATTCCATTTTTATTTCCGCTCTTGTCTTGGAGCTAAACTTAATGACATTGCGCTGCCGGGAGGCTTCGTTCGTCATTCTCGTTGTTATATACCCATGATGTCGTTCACCCGCAGCTTTGCGGCCATTCCCATTCGATGTCAACATACTTCTTTTCATCTTCCGGTCTCCTAGTCGCAGCATGTTCCCATGCTCTTCCGCAAAATCGCCTTGGCCCGCTTCAAGCGCGTTTTGACCGTGCTCTCGTTCGCATTGGTGGCGGCGGCAATCTCCGCATTTTTCATATGATGGATATACTTGAGGATGATCACCTTACGGTACTCCGGCTTCAGCTTTTTCAGATAAGAATAGATCTCGTCGACAATGATCTTCAGCTCTACCTTTTGTTCCACCGACAACTGACTATCGAAGTCTTTGGCTAATTCGATATCGAGAACCGTATCTTCGGACGCGATATCATTCCACCGGTTACGCTTGCGCAAATAATCGAGCGAGGTTCTTGCCGCGATCGATTGCAGCCATGCGCCCAGCTTGCTGTGATCATGCAATGTATGAATTTGCGTAAAGGCTTTCATAAATGTTTCTTGTGTGATATCCTGAGCCAAATGGCTGTCTTTGATAATCATATACGCCGTAGAATAGACGCGTTCATAGAACATTTCGAACATCGAGCGTTGATTTTCTTGCACCAGTGCTTCCGAGGACATTACTGAGCCTCCCGCTATCTTATAATACAGAACGCAGATTTCTGTTCATTAATATCTACCATTCATCAAAAATAACTTCATATCCCCTCCTCTGAATCCTATAAATCATTATTTATCCTTTTTCCGCATATGCCGGGATGTAGCATATCCAGATTTCACGAAAAGCGGGGCCGCGATGAAATGAAAAAACACCGCTCCCCTAGAAGATTATAGCAGATGTTGCACCGCTGGTCGCATCTCGTAAATATACGAAAAGTCCTTTCCCGGGAAAGGACTGTCGATTGTAAACTACTCTTTGCCAGCAAACAAAAGTTATTAACCCATTTTGCGCCTCATGAATCAGCATTTTCTCAGCGAGATAGGATCTTCTGGATAAAAGCAAGGGAATTTTCCACGAAATTGTGCTTGTACCAGGTCGTAAATCTGGATACTTCCTCATCCGAACATTAACCAAACATGTCATGTGCATCCTGCTCGGTTATTTTCCGCAAAAAGGGAGGCTGCATCATTCCCGCAACCTCCCTCTCGTCACGCATTTGCCCAATGCTAGGGCCAGATCCCCTCCCTACCGTCTTCTTCATAACTGACGATACTTAATCTCCCAAAGCTGCTAACCACCCCGATTCAATGTGCACCACGTTTTTATCGGCATCCAATGCGGCTCTCACCTTCGTAACTTTATTTTGAATGAAGCGGTAATATCCAATTCTGTTGTCCCATTTAACTTCAAATCCTGTAATGTCGATATTGAATAATTCCTTGGCAAGCGAAGCGACCGCTTCTTTCGCCTCTTTTTCTGTAATTCCTTTGTTAGTCGTCACCTTTTTTCCCTGTTGATTTTCAATGCTGATTACTTCCCCTGTCTTGAGTTCCACACAAATACTTACCTTGTCATCCCCAAACCGCCACTCAGGTTTCGACATACTCCCATTCACAAGCGTAGCTTTCGTCACGTCAATTTGATGATCGAACGCTGTTTTCGCCGCTTCCGTTACTGTTTTTAACAATTTCGGATCAAGCTCTTTCTTTTCAAAATCGATCACTATAAAACCTACGTTCGTCGATGAATCATTTTTGGTCAGAGAGGCAGAGAAGTCTTTTCCTCTCAACAAATAACTTACGCCATCTTCAAGTTTTTCCTTTTGATTATCATAAGACTGTGACATGGGAACTTCTTTATTAAATACGTATTTTTTCTTAGGATACAGCTCTTTCAGCTCTTTCAGTACTTTATCTTGATCCTCTTTGCTGATTTTGTCGATTGTCGTTTCGCTTTCTATGCTCATTATTATCCCGTGTTCAGGTACAAATTTAACATTATATTTTCCATCTATGGATTTAACTTCTACTATATTGGCCGCTGGATCTTCGGCAACCTCCTTAAGCTTAATCTCTTTCCCCGCAAATTGACTTACCGCTTTATGCAGCTTGGCAGCCATCTTCTTGTCTATTTCAACCTTCTTCCCATCCGATTGCTGCTTCTCTTGCTGCTTCTCTTGCGCTGCCTCGGCGCCTGCAGGAATCGGGCCTGCCAATGTTGACAGCATGCTGGATACGATCAATGTTGCGAAAATAGCTTTTTTTACATTCACGTTAACCCCTCCTTAGTAGTTCCTTGAATATATTCCGGCTCTCATCATTTTAGCGAAGGAATTGGAAAAAAAACCACAAAACGTTCTATTAATTTTAATTAAGAAATCGTTAATAACTCTAAGAAAATATTAAGAAAATCAAATGTGTTTCTTCACGTAATCCGAACCAAAAAAACATTTTCTTGGCAGTTAAATAAAATTGCCGTCCCCGAAGTTACCTTCACCTTTTCAATCGGATCAGTCTTCAAATGATTATCCGGTTCCTCGGCTCGCCCTTCCAATCAAGCTATCTCTTCTTGCACTTAGTTCATAATCCAAAACTAAAATTATGTTCATGAGGCTCGCGGAAGGGTTCATTATTTTAAACAAAGACAGCCCTGCAATTCAATGCAGAGGCTGTCAATTCACACTTGGTCGGACTAGTTCTCATGCGTTACTGCCCGGTTCATCATTGCGTTCAGGCATCAGCTGTAGACGCCTATCAATGCGCTTCATATTCATTTCTTAGTAGCGAGTACATGGCGATATCGACGTATCTTCCCTTTTCGAACTCCTGTTGCCTCATCACGCCTTCTTTTTGAAAACCGAGCCGGAGCAATAATCGCTCAGATGCGATATTTTCCGGATCAATTTTCGCTTCGACCCGATTCACGCCGATATCGCGGAAGCCGAACGCCAGGACACGCTGCGCGACCTCCGTCATGACTCCACGCCCCCAATATGGAGGCGCCAGATCGTAGCCAAGCTCCACTCGGCGATGCGTCTTTTCATATTGAAGAAAACCGCATGTCCCGATAACTTTGGCAGATGATGTATCCTCAATAACCCAGCGCACTCCGCTCTGTTCAGCGAATATACTCTGGTGCCAATTCCATTCCCGTATGACATCCTGAAGCGATTGGAACGGTTCCAGCGGCGTGTAACGGACCACTTCCTCATCCGAGTAAAGGTCCATAATGTCGCTGCAATCCCGTTCCTCCATGGCCCGTAATAGAAACCGCTCCGTCTGCAAGCGGGGAAATTCCTGAAATGTAAAAACTCCACTCATTCTCGCTTCTCCTCTATCGTTAATACTCCCTGACTTCCTTCTTCATCTCTTCGATGCTCGCTATATGCTCAAGCTTATCGTAAGGCAGAGACAGCACCATCGTCTTGTACATGCCCCCGGTTCCCGCGCTGTCTTCCTTGGTATCCTTGTCTCTGCCCCTGACAAAAATGTTGACCTCCCAAGGCGCTGCCGCGAGGTCCGGTACGACAGCATATAATTCCTGCCACAGCGCTTCAGAGATCGAATCTGTCCCGAGGCGCATGTCCAGCGTATATTCATGCTTCGGCTCCAGCGGGATAGCCACACCATTGTCATCTGCGGCAGGGCTGGTGCCGCTATCTATCGGCATCAGAGAGTAGATGGTCGTTACCGCGATGGACTCGATGTCTTCCTGCGCATAGAGCCTTGGATACCGCTTGCGAAGCTCATCATCGATTCGTTGCTCCCAGTAGACCATACTATAGTTATCTTCCAGCATCTCCCCCCTGCCTTGAGCCGCCTTATTATAAAAAGCATGCATGGTCACATCAATTATCCGCTTTTCGGTATCGTGGATGTTGAACACCTTGGCCGTATAATCACGGAACTTGAACCCGTAAGAGCTCCCGGCAACCGCGACGTCCATATTGTACTTGGCCTTCATATATGCGGCCGCTTCCCTCTTCACTTCCGCATGCTTCCACGGATATCCATTGAACTCGGCATATGTGTAAAAAGCGAACCATCCTGCCAGTCCGATCATCATGCTCGACAGGATCAGGAGAATCTTCTTTTTATTCACGAGCCTTCTCCCTCCCCCATGGCAGATCCTTAGTCTATTTCCGCACTCTCACTACTTCTCCTCCGCTTGCGCGCAGCAATTCGGTTACAGCTAGCTTAATCAGGGAATGAGGAGATCCGCCTCCCGTGTATACCACGTCCTGCTCGGTAACCTTGGGATCGATCAGGAACAACGCATCGAATCCGAACGACGGCACCCCGCCGGCCGGATACCCTGTCCGCTCCAGCACCTCCGTCTCATTCGCGAGCCGCGGCTTGACGATTTCCAACGCTTTGCCGACTCTCGTCGTGCTCGCTCTGTCTTCGCCTTTGACAATCGCGACGATGAACCGGTTCTGTTCGTCAATCATACAGATGTTCTTGACGAATTGTTCGGCTGAGCCCTGAACGGCGATGGCCGCCTCCTGAACGGAGTGACAGGATTGCTCCAGGACGAGATGCTCGGCTTGGATATGATGCAGGGACATATACTCTTTAATTTTCATTTCATACGCATTCATTTCTATCTTCTCTCCACTTTCTGATTTAATTAGGTTGAATAAATTCAACTCGGTTGCCGAACGGATCCCGGAATTCGAACCGTTCATATCCCGGAATCGGAACCGATTCCAGAATTGTAATCCCATTGCTAAGTAATCGCTCTCTCATCGAATCGATGTCCTGCACCTGATACGCCAGGTGGGCTTTGGTCACTGAACGATCGACGCCATCTTCGGTCCCGATATGCAGCTCCTGCGTGCCGACTTGGATCCAAAATCCCCCTCTTCCGGCTAAAGAGTCGGGCTTGGCGATTTCCTTTAACTGCAGCACGCCGCAATAGAAAGCTTTGGCTTGTTCTTCTTCGCCTCTCGGTATCGTAATCTGGGCATGATGGAAGCGGGTAATCATTGTCAATCCCCCTTTTTCTCACCGATGAACGTGATGATTTTTCCGATATTCGTATCGTTGCGGCCGCAAACCATATAGTTACTATACCACAATTTGGAATGAACGCCGTACGCAGCTGCATTTCTTTTTCCAGAACATAGCACTCCTGATTCATTCACGAATGGTTAACCCGATTCCGCGGTTCTTATAACACCTTGTTATCCATTATTGCTTTGAGATCGTAAATTCTCAAATCTATTGATAAATGTGAAAAAAAACCGGTAAAGCCAACCGGTTTTCGTTCTCTTCTCGTTTTGGTTCCGAGTAATCTGCCTGATCGTATGTCGTGGATATAACGAATCCGTCCACTATGCCTTTACTTTCTTGGGCCAAATAAAATTGGAAATCGCAACAATCAGATCAATGCCCACGATGACCGTCCAGATGCGCGTTACCCCACTCAATGCTTCGGTCCGGGAGGCGTCATCAATAAGATAGATTAGCCCCAACAACATCCCGGCGCCAATCAGATAGGCCAGCACATGCCTGATCCAACCTTTCAAGTAATGCTTCGCATATTCGATGCCGTACCGTGTCGGCGGCTTCGCTCCTTGCTTGGCGACATAGTACCGGAATCGTCCATCTGCCCACGCAATCATGTCTTTGCCGAATGCGATTGAGACCCCAATATATATCGCAGCGAGAGCATGCGCCGTTGTCGCCGTGGCTCCGCCGTATAGATCGATGCTAGTCGTAACTAACAGGATCAGATCGATAACCGGGGTAAGAGCGAGCAGAATCAGACCCAGCTTCTGTCTCTTAAGCACATAGCGAGCGAATAAGCCGAGCAGGATGACGACCCAGAAGCCAATCTCGCTGGCTACAATGGCCCATGCTACAACATTCAAAGTCACACGTCCTTTTTATTCGATTCATTACTGCATGGCTTTATTATTCTTTAGCTGCCCCACACGGTAGCTGCCCGGGAGCTACATTTCTTTTTCCAGAATATAGCACACATCCTCCCGGCTCATCGGATTTTGGATTTTCACAATTTTAAATCCGCATTTATTGACATAAAAATGATGATTTCTTTTGGAATATCCGGGAGTTTCCGTCATCCATTTTTTCGTGTCTGGGTACTTCTGCTCTATGTATCTCCATATCGTAAGCCCAATTCCGCGATTCTCCAACAAGGGATCAAGAAATATACACCCTAAAACGTTTTCATTGTTTTCGTTAATCCACACAATGACCGCTCCTATCACCTTGTCATCCAATGCGACCTTATAGGAGTGAGTCGGTGAATGGAGCGCCCAACGTCTTATAAATTCGCCGGTGTCATATCCTTCAGGACCTCCCTTTTCACAGCCCAGAAATTGCTTCGTATCCGTGTCAAAGGCGCGTGTCATAATTTCTGTCAAACCGGCCACATCTTCTTCACAAATAGGTTGAAACATCAAATTTTCATACGTTTCCATCTTATGCCTCCATTGTTGAATTCAATCTCACTGAGCAGTCATATTTTTGCTTCTACAGGGGCTGCATAGAGATGTGATCTGACGGTTACAGGAATAATTTAGCTGCTATCATCTCCATTCTATCTCTTTTTGTTCATATCGTTCAATACCAAGCAGCAGGATTTTAATAACAAAAAGAAATCGTCTTTTAGATGAGACCGCAAGCCCCATTTACTCAAACGATTTCTTTGGAAGCCTTACTTGGTTCATCCCTATCCGTACGCTGTCTGATCCATAACAGAGTTATGCGTCCAGCTTATTCATAGCGAATACCTACATTATAGAAATCCAAGTCATCATCATTTTTCCTCACTTTAATTTGCAATACACCGTCTTTATAGCTAGCTCTGCATTCCCGGGCCTTGACTAATACGGGGAGTTGGACTACAAATGATTGATTTTCCGGCAAGCCCTCGATTTTAAGCTGATTGGAACTTACCGATACCTGCATATCTCTTTCCCTAATCGAATCGGGAACTTTAATTTTGATAAATACAAAATGATGGGTCTGAAAGATTTCATGACTCAACGCTTGGTTTGTATTCGATACTCCAGGGACGTTCTTCAAAATCCGTTGCACATAGTTTTCGACCCAATTATCCGTGAGTTTCCCGCTGTTCTTATCTACAAAAGGAAAATTTGTGCCAAAAAATTGTTCGAATTTCTTCCAATCCATTGTACCTTTTGATGCTTCGCTCAACTTCATCACCTCGTTGATCCGATGTTGCTATATCCTATGAAGCGGCTCCTCTAGGTGTTCACCTAGTGTGAGGTAACAAATGGGCATCTGCCTGCATACGATGCGTTATATGTAATAAGAGCACGGAATAAAATGCTTTTGGACTTGGGTATTCATGTCATCCAGGAAAAATCGCATGAGGATTAAGGTGGTATCGTATGAACCTGATTGTCCACCAAAGTATTACGATTCAAAACCTATGTGTGAACACGATATCCAATTCTTCTGTATTGCAAATCGGCAGTGCAGGGGTGATTCAACCGCTATCCAATCCACCTAGCGCTCCCGAACCGGTCCAATCGGTTCAGGAAGCCGCTGAAACGGGCACTTCTTTGGTCCCTTTGCCACCCCCGGCTTGAGAATAACAATGACAGGAGGAACCAATGATGAATCATGCTTCACATGAATGTAACCATTACTGGAATCAACTTCATACTTATATTCAGTGGCAAGCAAGTAAAATTGACAATTTAGAGAAAAAGCTCGAGGAAGTAAATAAAGAACTTGCTGGCCTACAAAATAAAAAACCAATATCGATTGACAAAATCGAGTATCGCTTTGACCAGTTAAAGATAGAAAATCTGAATGGAACATTAGTGATCGGGGTTACTCCGGAAGGGGTGAAATCTATCGAGGATATGGCGGCCCAGGGGTGCAACTGGACACACAGCGCTAACGATAAATCTTCCGACCTTCATCGTTCCGTCTCCAAAATCATTGACCAGTATGTTGACAGCAGCGTCCCGGATCTCATT
The DNA here is from genome assembly GCF_007066085.1 of Paenibacillus thiaminolyticus. Taxonomy (NCBI): domain Bacteria; kingdom Bacillati; phylum Bacillota; class Bacilli; order Caryophanales; family Paenibacillaceae; genus Paenibacillus; species Paenibacillus thiaminolyticus. Next base: position 762,946 of record NZ_CP041405.1, read on the forward strand.
GATTCCACTGCCAAATTACACCAAACGATGGTAAACCACGAGTATCGCCAACATATGATCAGTGATCTAAAAAAACAAATGAATGGCCGAATTCAGTACTATATGGGTCAAATGGATGAATATTCGGCAAATCACCCGGCACTTGCTAGAGATCAAATCGTAGATAAGGTAAAAAATGATATCCATATTGCCATCGATAAACATATCGGAACGATAACGAAGGGAGCGCAGCATCCTCATGCAAATGACAGTCATTAATAAAGAAATCAATGTAAATATGATCCGGGTGCTTGGTGTGTCCAGCTCGTCCGTATTGATGGTCGGTGATACGAATGAAATCCGATTGTTTTCTCTTTCTGAATCTCCGCCTGAGGAACCTGCAACGACCGAAACTACCGTTCCTCCCAAAAAAACACCGTAACTTTTATGAGGATTTCATGCGTGCAGATGCTCCGGGTGGACAGTATTTCATTGAGTTCCATCCTTCTTGTTGGAGATGCCCTAAGGGTAAAATCGAATTCAAAAGATTTAATCATCCAAAGTAAGGCTCCCTTCTACCTGGGACCCGACAGAGATTTTAGCGAGTTTCCGATCTTTGCCAAAGAGATTCCTGAAACAAAGGCGCCTGTCCACATCCAAATGAACGTGAGGAACGAATCGAAGTGTATAAAAGTAAGGGAGATAGACGTAAATTCAGCAGCAGACTCATCGGTTATTCAAATTGGATCAACCTGTTCGCTTGCGTGTGAATCACGAATAAAAAATATTAAAGAGTCCTAATCAGTAAGTAAGCATCGCGCGTTGCAATAGAAACAATAGAGCCTTCACTGGACTCATGTCACTTAGGCAAATAAATGGCATATGATGAATTTATCTTATGTCAATTGAGGTGTGCAGCATGCCCTCCATTGTTGGAAACATTAAAGTCGTCAGCGTTACATCAGGCGGAGTTGTTCAAATTGGCGATTCGATACAAGTATCACCAGCGAGCACCTCGAAAAGTTACGGCGGTGCAGGATCATTTAATACAGGCGATTTTATGAACGCCAACAGTGCCGCAAGTGCTACAAATACAATAGATCCTGATGTAGCAGACTCGAATATTCCATCTGCTGGCAACAGAGGGGTCGTATAGACTTGGATGCAGATGTCGTAGCAAAAAACCGGGGAAATCCGCCCGGTTTTTTTGCCTCACTATTGAACCCGGCCATTCAATCATTTTTATTGGACCGGACTGAATACACATGCATGCAAAAATATATGAAGCTGGCCGTATATTCCACGATACGCTGAAACTGGTCAGCCAACGCTGCGCTCATTTCCAGCCCGAAGTCAATCTGATCGGCCTCGATTCCGATAACGCATGTCTGAACATCGGGGTACACTATTGGAATCATATGAAACAAATGAAGATTATGCGCTGAAATGCCTCGTTCCTGTGCTTGGAAGCGGTCTAACGGGAATAACGAAACTTCACCGGCCTTATTTCCGCTAACCGCAGCGTCGACGATGATGAGGAGCTCCGCACCCGCGATCACGTTCAGACAATAGTCAAGATCCGTCTCGCCTGCCATGAATCTGATTCGTTGATCCGTCATCTGATCTTGCAGCGCTTCAACGACGTACACTCCAATTCCGTCATCCCTCATCAACCGGTTGCCGATGCCTAGCACGAGCACGTTCATCATCCGAACACCTGAAACGTCTTTGATTCATAACCGGGGCGATGAATATGGGTTGCGCAGGACATGCACGGATCGAACGATCTCAGAATTCTTCCTAATTCCACCGGCTCGTTGGGGTTGACGATCGTTGTTCCGATTAACGCTTGTTCGGCTGTTCCTTTGCTACTAGAGGTGCTTGCAGAGAAATCCCACGCCGAAGGGGTAATGATTTGGTAAAAAGACAGCTGTTTATTCTGAATTTTCAGCCAATGGCCAAGCGCCCCTCTCGTCGTATCGACCAGACCCGCGCCCCGGGAAGATTCAGGCACCTGCCACGGTTCCTGCACGTCCGTGCCGGGAATGATTCGATCCAATAGTACCTCCATCACTTCGATGACTTTCTTCACTTCCAGTACACGGGCAATGATGCGGTCCATGGTTGAGATGCCGTTCCGATACTCTCCGGTTATCCAGAGCCTGGCCAGAGGCCCCACCTCAAAAGGAAGATCGTTATAGCGGGGCGATTTCACCCATGAGTAAGCGTCCGGCTTCTCGATATCCGGTTCCGGCATCGTGTCAAAGGGACGGTAGGAGCTTGGACCCCGGTACCATGAATGATCAAGGTGTTCGGTTATTTTTTCCCGGTCAAAAGCCTGGAATGTCCCGTCCCGATAGATGCCCGGCCTTGCATAAAGCGTGCCCAGCTCTGCATAATCAGTGAACACGCCGTACGTCATTAAATTACGGTGTCCGACACCGATATGAAAATAATCCGGATAATAGTTCGCCAACGTATACACATCCGGAATCATTTTGCCGGTAACGAAAGCAGCGATCTGCCGTAAAAGCGATTTTGCTGTGACAATCTTGTCTGCGGTGGCGGGGGCCGTAAATCCCCCGGCAAAAATACCATGATTGTGCGGGGCTTTGCCCCCAAATACCGCCAACAATTCATGAGCCATTCTGCTGACAGGCAGGGAGTCGAAATAATGAGCGGCCAGCAGCTCATTGACTTGGGGGGGAAGGCGATAGTCGGGATGGTTGGCTGCATATATCGTGTTGACATCCGGAAGCTTCACGAAATCGGGAAGCCCGTATTGGTAAAAATGCCGGATATGATTTTGCAAAAACTCGCAGCCGTGGATGACGTCCCGCAAATAACGGCCTTGCTCGGTGGGAATAATGCCAAGCGCGTCCTCCAAAGCCAAAGAAGCAGCGACAGAATGCGCAGTGGAACATATGCCGCAAATCCGCTGCGTCAAATAGATCGCATCGAATGGACTTCGGCCCACCATCATCTGTTCGAACCCTCTGAACATAAGTCCTTTCGTTCTCGCTTCCGTCACCCGCCCGCCGTCCACGACCACATCCATCTCCATAAATCCGCTTATACGCGTCAAAGGATTGATCTTGATTCTTTTAACCATCCCTTACTCCTTTGCCGTCTCGTACGAGATGAACGGCGCCATTTGATCAGGAAATCCGAACTGCGAGCAGCCGATGCACGTGCTTGCCCCGATAGGCCAATTACCGCTGTTATTCCACCGTCTTGTCGGACAATCGACCCGGGTTACCGGACCGCGGCAGCCCAGCTTGAACAAGCAATACGGTTCTCCCAGCGTCTTGGAGAAAATGCCTTTATTGAAGTAATCCAGCCGCGGACAACGGTCATGGATCAGGGTGCTGTAGAAGAGAAGCGGCCGATCTCTCTTATCCAGCGCCGGTTCGCCATACATCAGCAAGTGGGACAACGTTCCGAGGAACCAGTCGGGATGGCATGGACAACCCGGCAGCTTGATCACCTTGCGATCAAGAACGCTCTGCAAGCCAACGCTGCGGGAGAGATTCGGCTTGGCTGCCGAAGGACCGCCGTCCACGGCGCAGGCGCCTACCGCAATGACATGTGCGGCCCTTGAGCCAAGCATCTTGGCAGCCTGCAGTCCCGTTAACGGCTTGCCCTCGTAGCTTCCAACCAACTGATACATGCCATTGTTCCTTTGCGACACCGCGCCTTCCACTGCAAGAATAAACGCTTCGCCCGATGTTACCAGCTCCATCAGCTTGTCGAGGGCCTGCTCCCCCGCGGCAATCATCAAGCTGTTGCTGTACACGAGATCGACCATGGATGTGATCATATATTCGAAGCTGGGATTGCCCCCGTTCAATAATGAAATAATGTTCCCCGAACACCCGTTTAGCTCAAGCCACACCAGCTTCGGCTTCTTGATTTCGCCGCTGTTCAGTTTTTGTTTCGCCTCTTCGAACAACCGTGTAGCAATGGCCTCATTCGTAAGCGGTTCAGGCGGCAGTATGATCGGTTCTGTCAATTCATCAACCTCCCAACCGGGGGTAATGTATGGAGAATCCACTGCTCCGCCGCATGGCACGAAGCAAATTCCCGCGTCCAATCCCGCCCTGCAGAGAGCCCGAAATGTGTTGCGGCGGACCAGGCTGCGTTATTCGTGACATCGTATACGATCCCGTTCACGGCCACATAAGCGGGCCAGCCGTTTTTTCCGTTATACTGGGCTAATTGTTCGCGGTTCATCGTCTGTTGGTATTGCGGCTGCTGAGTTCCGGCCGAGTGCTGTGCGGGGAGTGTCTGAACAGGGGCAGAGGGAAGCCCCGTCTGCATCTGAGGCGGCTGCGGCTGCATCATTGGCTGCGGAGGCTGTACGGGGACAGTCTCAGCCAATTGGACCAGGAACTGCAAGTGGGCAATTTGATTCCACAGCTGGTTCAACGTTAGGCTTCTCATATGTGCATCCTGCGGCACATACAATAAACGAATTAAATACTGCACTTCCGAGAAGGCAGCATGAATTTGCTGTCTGACCAGTTGGCTATTCGTCACCGCTCATCCTCCCACGATTGCTCTTCGGCGCATCGGATTTGCCTAATCGAAATACGTGATCATCGTCTGCCGGGACTGACCTTCCCCTTCGCGGCTCTCCAATTCCCGCATGAGCTGTTCAAGCTGATCGCATAACTGTCCGGCGGCATGTTCCGCCTCCCGCAGTGCTGCGTTCAACCGGCTGTCTTGCTCTGACAGAGCTTCCTTGCAATGACCGGTATTTTCTTGGACATGATGCATGAGTTGACACATGGACTGCACCAAAATCCGCAAGGGAACTTGATGAAATGTTTTTTGACACATGAGCGCAAAACCTCCTGACTTAACATATTCGAGGCAAAGGGGTTCCAGTCATCATACCAAGTTCGCGTGTTCCGCCAATGGCCGTTCGGAGCAGCAGCCTTCCGCGCCCCGCGCGGACGGTTCCGATTTCAGCGGCCATTTCGTTCCCGGGAATCGCTCTTAAGCAGCGGACAAGCCCGGCCGACTCTTCCTCGGAGACGAACAGCAATACTTTCCCTTCATTGGCCATGTACAGCGGATCCATCCCCATCATCTCCAATGCGCCCTGCACCTCCGGCTGAATCGGAATGTGTTCCTCGTCCATGACAATGTCGAGGCCGGTGCTGCGCGCGATTTCTGTAAGCGAGGTTGCCACTCCGCCGCGCGTCGGGTCTCTCATGAACCGTACAGTATGGAACCGCCCCAGAAGCTGATCAATGACAAGATTAAGAGGGCGGCAGTCGCTGCGGAAGTCGGAAGCAAACTCCAAACCCGCGCGTTCCGCCAGAATAGCGACCGCATGCTCGGCAATGCCGCCGTTAATAACGACCCGGTCTCCGGGCTGAATATTCCGAAGCCCTATTCTTCCCGGTACTTCCACAAATCCGATTCCGGTCGTGTTAATCATCATTCCGCCGCAATTCCCGCGCTCGATGACTTTCGTGTCGCCTGCTATAATGCGAACTCCCGCTTGCATTGCGGTATTTGCCAAAGACTGAACAACCCGCCTCAATACAGCAAGCTCCAGGCCCTCCTCCAAAATAAAGCCGGCCGTAAGGTACGCCGGAACGGAGCCGCTGACGGCAAGGTCATTCACGGTTCCGGCGACAGCCAGCTTGCCGATGTCCCCTCCCGGGAACTCAAGCGGTTGAATGACAAAGCTGTCCGTGCTTACCGCCATATGTCCGGATCGGGCGGGGAGTAATGCAGCATCGTTCTGCTCATGCAAGACGGCATCCTGCAGCAACATCTGAAAGACCTGCTCAATCAAATCCTGCGTCAATTGTCCTCCGTCGCCATGAGAGAGCATAATTCTTTTCAATCTGGCCGCCTCCGCTCATATTTGTACCGTTTCTTTATTCCGTTCGTATTGAAAATAGGTGGAGCAAGCTCCCTCCGATGAGACCATGCATGGACCAAGCGGGCTAGCCGGTGTGCAGGCCTTGGCGAAAAGCTTGCAATGGAGGGGAGTTTCTTTTCCTTTTACGACTTCTCCGCAGCGGCAACCCTTGATAACGGCCGTGACAGGCTTGTCGGTCTGAATCCGGCATGCGGCGTCCAAATCCGCATAATCCGGGTGAATACGCAATCCGCTGTGCTCCATCGGGCCGAATCCCCTCCACACGGGAGAGGCTGTCTCGAAGCATTCGGTCAGAATGCGCTGTGCCGTAAGATTCCCTTCCTCTTGTACGACGCGAGGATAAAGATTACGGACATGACGCCTCGTTCGGCTCATCTCTCTCGTCAGCGCTCCGATCGCAAGCAGCAAATCCATGGCATCAAACCCGCCTATCACGGCCGGAACATTCTGTTGTTCCAGATGAACCCAACCCTTTCGCCCGATAATGACGGACACATGCCCAGGCAAGACGAACCCGTCGAGCCGATGCGCATGATCCGCAAGCAAGACATCCAGTGCAGGCGGAGTCAGCTTATGCGCCGAATAGACGAAAAAGTTTTGAAGCCGATCCTCCTTTGCTTTTTTTAGGCTTAAGGCAATGCCGGGCGCCGTCGTCTCGAAGCCTACGCCCAAAAACACGATCTTGGAGGAAGGATGCCGCCTGGCGATATCAACCGCATGGGAAGCGGACTTCACCACCCGAACATCCGCGCCGTTCGATTTCTCCCGCTCCAGATTGGAACGGGAACCCGGAACCTTCATCATATCTCCGAAGGTAACCACGATCACATCCTTCAACCCGGCATAAGCAATCATTTGATTAATGTCGCTCTGGTCCGTCACACAGACCGGACAGCCAGGGCCGCTGACGAGTTCGACATACGGGGACAGAAGATCCCTGACTCCTGATCGGCTGAAGGCCACCGAATGGGTTCCGCATACTTCCATGAACCGGATTTTTCGCCCCGTCCTTTCTCGCGCGCGGGCAAGTTGAGGTTCGATAAGCTGCAGCAGCCGCTGAAATGCAGCGCGGTCTCGATAAGCCATAAGATTCATGGTTCTGCCAGCATCTCCTTCCACAGAGCGAGTCCATCGAGCGCCTTCTCCTCATCCACGATTTGAATCGCCTCGCCCGCGTGAACCAGTACATATTCGCCCGGGTTCACTTGCTCCAGCAGCCGGATGCCTACCATAAATCTCGCGCCAAGGTAATCCACTTTGGCCTCCCAATCCTTCGGATATACTTCCAGCACTTGCGCTGGCACCGATAGGCACATGCTCGCTAACCCACCTCCATAATCCGCAGACAGCCTGCCCCAACGCAATTCCGCCGTCACCGGACGGAACTTTCTTATGCGTATACACAGAGAAGCCTTCTTGCGCTAGTAATTGTGTGGCCGCGCGCTGCAAATATCGATTATTCCATGCTCCTCCGCTGAACACGACGGAAGACAGCCCGAATTGGCGGCGAGCTTGTGATACGCCTTCGAGGATCATGGACGCCACAGTATGGTGACACTTGCGAGCGATCGCAGACACATCGAGACGATGACGCAGATCATGCATCATCCCCCTGATCATGGGCGTGACATCCCATTGATCGCCTGCCAACCCGTATGAATAGGCGTCGAAGATGCCGATGCCGTCGGCACGCGAACACTCCGCAAGCTCGCTCACACGGATTGCCGCTTCCCCTTCGTAGGTGCTGTCCATGCATACATTCAAAATGGCTGAAATTCCATCGAAAAGCCTCCCCGCGCTGCTTGCGCTTGGAGAAGGAAGCCTTCCGCAGAGCTGAGCGGCAACGATGGGGAAATAAGACGCGTACCGGGGGAATCGCTCCGCAGCCCATGCTTCCAGTTCGCTGCGATCTGCGGCGGCACCATGCAGCAGGGAGAATCCCGTCATCCAGGGATGACGGATCGCCGCTTCTCCGCCCGGCAGCACAATGGGCCGCAGATGCCGGACGCGTTCAAAGCCAATATAATCTCCGGCCAGAATCTCACATCCCCAGAGCAAGCCATCCGGTCCATAACCGGTCCCGTCCAGGATGCATCCGATGACCGGAGCATCGATCCCATTCTCGGCCATGCAGGCAGCCATATGCGCATGATGATGATAGACGGGAATCGCGGGCGTGCCGGCGCTATGCCTCACTTCCCGGGAAATCAAATAATCCGGGTGCGGGTCAAAAGCGATCAAGCGGGGGGCCGTCTGCAGCAGTTGGCTGAAATGTTCCCGGGCCGCCAACTGGGAGCGCAGGCACTCCAATGTATGGAGGTCGCCCATATGCTGGCTCAGGAACGCTTTGCCGTTATGGAGGAAGCAAAACGTATTTTTCATTTCCGATCCGATACCCAGAACCGTAGGCCACTCTGTCGTTGCCATCCTAGGCAGCGGGACAGGAAGAGCTTCGGGAACATACCCTCTTGAACGCCGGATAATCTGAAATTCGCCAGCTATCGCCTGGCCCACCGAATCGTCGCACCACATCACAATATCGCGGTTATGCAGCACAAACAGATCGGCAATCCCTTGCAATTGAAGCAGAGCCTCCTCGTTGTCATAGGCGATAGGAAATCCGCTTCGATTGCCGCTGGTAGCGACGATCCAATCGATCCCCTCGGCGAACAGCAACTCATGAAGCGGGGCATACGGCAGCATGATTCCGATGCGCCCCAACCCCGGCGCAATGACTTCAAGCGGCAGCAGCGCGGCAGCTTCCGGCTTCGGCTTGACCAATACAATCGGGGCGGCCGCGCTTGTCAATGCTTCCATTTCGGCATCGGAAATGTCGAAATAAGCACCCACAACGCTACAATCCTTCGCCATAAGGGCAAAGGGCTTATTGGGCCTTCGTTTCCGCAATCTCAATTGCTCTACCGTGTGCTTCCGCTTCGCGTCGCAGACGAGATGAAATCCCCCTATGCCCTTGATAGCCAGAATGGCTCCCTCACGCAAAGCTGCCTGACATGCCGGCAGCGGGCTTCCGGAGATTACCTTCGCTTCCGCATCTCTTAATTCCAGGTGCGGACCGCATCGGGGACAAGCGATGGTCTGAGCATGGAACCGCCGATTGGACGGACATTCGTATTCGGCTTCGCAATCCGTGCAGGATTGAAAATTTGCAAAGGAAGTGGAGCACCGGTCATATGGGAGGGAACGGATAGCCGAAAATCGTGGACCGCAAGACATGCAGCTAATAAATGGGTATTGATAGAATCGCGATCCGGCCTGGCCGAGTTCGCGCAGACAATCCGGGCATACGGCCAAATCCGGGGGAAACGCGGGAAAAGTTCCGCCCCCATGACCTTCTTCCTCGCTGGGCAAAATAATGAACCTGCTATCGCCTGCTGCAGGAACCGCCTCTACTTCCAACGCATCGATGCGAATGGGCGTTGCCGAATGGAACCGAAGCTGATGGACAAAGGCTTCAATCGCAAGCGGACGGCCCTCTATCTCCAGGATGACCTCGCCTGCGCGGTTTCTGACATGCCCGCTTAGTCCAATTCGGTTAGCCAGCCGAAATACATAAGGGCGAAACCCGACTCCCTGCACGATCCCGGTCACATATATTCTTACTCTGCTCACCGGTCCTTCGCTTGCCGCAGCAGCCAATCGGTCCATGCCGTCAGTCCCTCCCCGGTTATGGCTGACACTGGAAATACGGGAGCCGCCGGATTCAAAGCGGACACCGCATGCTGAATTCGCTTGATATCGAAAGCAAGGTACGGAAGCAGATCGATTTTGTTCAACAGAACGGCATGCGCGTTGCGAAATGCGGAAGGGTATTTTTCTGCTTTATCCGCTCCTTCCGTCGTACTGATCACCGTGATCCTGCAATCCTCCCCAAGATCAAAATCTGCGGGGCAAACCAGATTGCCTACATTTTCAACCAGCAACAAATCGATCTGAGCTAGCGGCAATTGCGCAATGACATCGTTAATCATCCTGGCGTCCAGGTGGCACGCCCCGAGCGTATTGATCTGTGCAGTTCTGACACCCAGCCGCGCAATGCGCTCCGCATCCAGCGTCGTGCAAACATCACCTTCAATAACGGCCACCCGAAGCTGTGTTTGCAATGAAGGAATGACGCTCTCCAACAAACTCGTCTTCCCGGCGCCGGGGGAACTCATCAGGTTCACGACAAAAGTTCGATGTGACTTGCAGGCTGAACGGTTGCGCTCCGCCCATTCCCGGTTCCCTCGCAGCACGTCCTGATGCAGCGATACACGAGCCGCCATCGATCTACTCTCCTTCAATATAAGTAACTTGCAACTCCCTTCCGGCCCCGATCTCCCAACGTAACTCCGCTTTCTCCAAGAGCGGTCCTGACGTCATATAGCGGAATGCGAATTCCAGCGCATCCGGCATAATACATAAATGTTCGCCGATAATCAGTTCGATCGACGTTATTTTGGATAAGCCCTCGGCTTCAGCCGCCTCCTTGGCGATGACTAACACCTCGTGGACAAGACTTGCCTCATGCATACGCTCCCCTTATCCGTTGAATTAATTTAAGGTATGATTCAAGTTCGTACAATATGATGAAGGGGACTCCATCCTTCCGTTCCCGGTAAATCCGGCATGGCAAAGCCCTTCTCCACATACCGGCAGAAGGGCTCGGGCACATTTCATATTCCGTTTCCTATCTTTCCACGATCTGCTCATGAGATGAATCCGGCCGTTCCGCCCAATCCTGTACTTTGTCCGCGCACTGACCAACCGGAACCGTCTCGGCTTCTGCGCTCGCCCGTTCCTTCCACTCCACCATGCCTTCGGCAATCGATCTGCCAATGACGATGCGGAGCGGCGTGCCGAGCAGATCCGCATCGGCCAGCTTCACGCCTATCCGTTCATCACGGTCATCGAGCAGTACGGAGAGGCCGGCCTGCTGCAGCTGCTCGTACAGCCTCTCCGCGGCCTGCCGCTGCGCCGCATCCTTCCACGCCACCGGAATAAGGTGGACCTGGAACGGCGCAATGGCCAGCGGCCAGATGATGCCGCGCTCATCGTGGTGCTGCTCGACGATCGCCGCCAGCAGGCGCGATACCCCGATGCCGTAGCAGCCCATGAGCAGCGGCTGCTCGCGGCCGTTCGGGTCGAGCACTGTGGCGCCGAGCGCGGCACTGTACTTCGTGCCGAGCTTGAACACGTGACCGGCCTCGATGCCGCGATGGAACTGCAGCTGGCCCTCCCCGCAATGCGGACAGGCTTCGCCTTCGATGACGTTGCGGTAATCACCGACCATATCGAGCGGGATATCCCTGCCTGGAACGACATGCTTCACGTGAACGTCCGCGGCATTGCCACCCGCAATGCCTTCGCTCATCGCGGCGGCATCCCGGTCGACGAGCAGCCGCACATCCGCCCGAAGCCCGATCGGGCCGGCGAAGCCTGTCGGCGCGCCCGTCACGGCGGAGACCGTCTCCTCGTCCGCCAATTCAACCGCGTCCGCGCCAAGGCAGTTCTTCACCTTGACCTCGTTCACTTCATGGTCACCACGGACGAGCACAGCGATCGGTGCGCCGTCCGCCGTATAGATAAGCGTCTTAATCAATGCAGACGGGTCCAGCTTCAGACCGGAGGCCAACTCCTCGATCGTCCGCATCCCCGGTGTAGGGAAGCGTACCGGCGCAGGACGATTCCCGTCCTGGCCGGCTCCTTGCTCGCTGTCAGCTCCATTCCTTGCGGCGCCCCCGCTCTCCGCCCGCTCCAGATTGGCCGCATAATCGCATGCCGTACAGGATACGACCGTGTCTTCGCCGACATCGGCCAGCACCGTGAACTCATGCGTGGCCCCATCCCCGCCGATAGCCCCCGCATCCGCCTCGATGGCGCGATAGCGCAGACCCAATCGCCGCATAATGCGATGATAGGCACTGAACATGGCGCGATAGCTGGCGTCCAGTCCTTCCGCATCGATATCGAACGAATAGGCATCCTTCATCAGGAACTCGCGCCCGCGCAGCAGGCCGAAGCGCGGACGCCGCTCATCGCGGTATTTGGTCTGAATCTGATACACCGTAAGCGGCATGCGCTTGTAGGACTTCACTTCGTCCCGGATAAGCGCCGTAATGGCTTCTTCATGCGTCGGGCCCAGCGCGAATTCCCGCCCATGGCGATCCTGCAGGCGGATCAGCTCAGGTCCGTACACGCTGTACCGTCCCGATTGCTTCCACAGCTCGGCAGGGAGCAGCGCAGGGAGATGAAGCTCCTGGGCTCCGGCCCGCTCCATTTCTTCCCGAATGATGTGCTCCAACTGGCGCATCACTCTCCAACCAAGGGGCAGGTAAGAATAGACGCCCGACGCCAGCGGCCGGATGTATCCTGCCCGCACGAGCATCTGGTGGCTTGCCGCCTCGGCATCTGCCGGAGCCTGCCGCAGTGTTGGAGACAATAATTGAGTTTGACGCATAAGTCCATAACCTCCCTTTTTGATAGAAAAAGCATGCCTTCCATCTCGCACGAGCACTGCACTGGATAACGCTTTTGCAGTGCCTGTCCGCTTCCACCGCACCTCAGAACGCTGCCGCCATCCGGCGTGCGGATTGCGCTCCCGCTTCGATGTTCCGCAGGCGGGCCGGAAGTAAGCAAAAAAACGCATCCGCCCCCAAAGGGACGAATGCGTCGTGGTACCACCCTAATTCGAACGCCTGCCGAAGCGGGTATTCCTCTTCTACGCATAACGGCGTAACCCGGCGGCAACCGGCAGCTTGCCGGGGTCCGCAGCTGCAAAGGAGGAAGTGATCACCCGCAAGAGGAGCCTTCCAGCCCGTGGGCCCCCTCTCTGTGCATGCGTTCCGTAGCGCTCATGTCTTTGGTCTTTGCTTTTCCTGCTTTTCCAGTCTTCTGCATTAGATTTCTCCTGACCATACCGCGATTTCCCGCGCAAGTCAAGAGTGACCGGGAGTACAGCCGCATGACAGGGCCTCCGCCTGCTGTCACTTCTCTGCACTGACGCCATGCCGCCTCTTCATCATCCTTCTTCCCGCGTACCAGCTATATCCGAGCGGCAGCAGGCTGGCAGCGCCGATCCAAGCGCCGAGACCGAAGATGTTCAGGTAAGCCTCGAGCGGCTTGGCGGGATCGCCGTCGTCCATCAGCCCCAATCCCAGCGCGGCGCCTAGCACCAAGCCCACATTACGCGTCAAAGCGATCATGCTGCCGATCGAGCCCGCGTCGCCCTTCATGGCATAACTCATAATAAAGCTGTTGTTCGGCGAGGCGATCAATCCCATCCCTGCACCGATCAGAGCCATCGTGCAAATGATCCCCCACAGCGGCAGCTCCCCGAATGACCCGGAGAACAGCATGAACCCGCTTGCCATGGCACACAGCCCAAGGCACATCAAGCGCCGCGAGCCTATCCGATCCGAGAGGTGCCCCGCGATCGGACCGATAACGGCCAGGAGGAGCGGATACGCCAGCATGACATAGCCGATATCCGCCGCGGACACTGCCGTTGTCTCGGAGATATAGAACGGCATAAGGACCAGCGCAATATTGGCCAGCAGGAACGATGCGCAGCTGATAAGCAGGCCGCAGGCCACGGCTGGAATGCGGAAGGCCGCGAGCGGAAGAAAAGGCTCTTCTTGCCGGGACTGCCACAGCCAGCTCAACGGCCAGACGATCAGCAATACAACGTAGAGCATGAGCATGCTCGGGGAGCCCCACCCTAAGGCGCCTCCGTCCACAATGGCGTAGATTCCAGTACCGACGCCGCCCATGAACAGGATGGCCCCGACGAGGTCCAATGAGGAGTTCCTCTTCTCCTTCTTCTGGTCCGCAGGAATAAAGCGTACCGCCAGCCCGGTGGCCAATACCGCAACAGGCACATGAATCAGGAACGCCCACTGCCAGCTCAGCCAGGCCGCGGTGAAGCTGCCGGCCACTGGTCCCGCCATGCCGCCCAGGGCAACCGCGGTGCTTACGAACCCGAGAGCCCGCCCTCTGTGCGCTCCCGGCATATGGAACGTGATGATCGCCATATTCGTCGCCTGGAACATCGCCGCACCTGTCGCTTGCACAATGCGCATCACGAGGAGGACGGCGAGGTTCGGCGAGAGCGCCACCAAGACAGAGCTGATCGTGAACAAGGCAATGCCCCAGTTATGAATGCGGCGATGCCCCCAACGGTCGCCTAACCTGCCCATCAAGGGAAGAAGCGAGGTAATGGCGAGCAGATACCCCGTCGTCATCCATTGCACGGTCCCGATATCCGACTGGAACACGGTAATGAACCGGGGAAGCGATACGTTGACGACCCCGGCGGTAAAATGAGACAGAAAAGCGCTGAGGCAAATGGCCGTCATCATCCACGCCCGATCCTTGCCAGCTGTTCCGGGCATGCCGTGTGCGGAAGCACTCAACAGGCTTCCCTCCCTTCCGGCGGAAGATCAGATCGCCGGATATAGCACGTGATGTCCGGTCCTAACTCCTTCAGCATGCTTCCCATCCCGGTCAGCTGCTCGATATGATAGACCCCGCTCGGGCAGAACGAATTAACCAGCATCGCGGCAGACGCCGCCGCGACCTTGGCCGTCGCGGCGGATTGATCCCTGCCGTGGAGGAAGCACTCTGTCAAGGTAAGCTTCCCGTCTCTGCTTCTTCCCTGAGCTTCCGCCTTGACGGCGAACCGGTGTCCGCCGAAGCGAAGCGCTCCGAGGCTGCGAACAATCCGCCTGCGCAGCCGGCCCGGTTGCAGCAGACGGACTGCCCCCGTCCTGCTAGCCCCGGCCAGCAATCCGGTGACCATGGCGGAATCGAGGCAGAGGCGCGTAGCGGCGGACGGAACCTCCAGTGTTCGCGGTAGGGTCATTTGGCCGGAGAACGGGAAGCGGCAGGCTTGGCTGCGGCCGAAGTCGAAGGTTTGGCCGTCCGTGAAGCTCAGCGCCTCCCCATGAGCGGCCGCCCCATGCTGGAATTGCTCCACTTGGCGGAGAAAAGAGCCGTTCGCCGACACATCGATATAATGCGTGCCCGTGCGGAAGCACGCGCGGACCAAGTCCGTGTCGATCCGATCCAGGCACATGATACCGAGCTTTACGCCGTTAAGGATGTCAGGCGGCAGCGGCTCCCGGATATCGATCTCCAGTGGTCTGATCTTGCCTCCGGCGGATTGGCAGAAACGTTCGGTCCGTTCGCGGCTGCGCCCGGCCGCATTCACCTTGCCCGGGTAACACTCCCCCATTATCCCGCAAATGGTCCTCCCTACATGGCCGCAGCCGCCGACAACAACAATCTTCTCTTTGGTATGCATCTCCATCACCATATCCTGTATAATGAATTGGGAATTAAGAAACATTCTCAATTATACAGGATCAGGATAATTTTACCATCCCATATTTCTAGGATTCCTGTCCGATTTATTTATTTTATATCATTAAATATTAGTCATATTAATAGTAATGCTAAGGAGCGCCTCTATGACAACCATTCACCAGATGAACTTGATACCACGGCAGATTGACAAGCTCGGCGCTGCTTATGCCACCTCTCCCGATGGCCGTTCCTCCCTGCTGTCGCTATTGCGGGTAGCGGTCCCCTTCGATCGGGCTGCTGCACGCATGTCGATCCAAAGACGCTGCAGTTGCATATAGCTTCTGAACGTGGTAGTATTTGGATTAATCTAAATGAAAGAGGCGATTACAATGACAGTCAGCTCTACTAAACTCACCACAAAATCAGAGGTACGGAAGGCATAATATCGATTAATCCATACTGCCATCTTCCGTATCCTACGAAACGGGGGACAAAGTGAATGTTCAGTTATTACAGCAATCTATGCACGGAAGTATATGATCTTACCAAGCCTGTCGGGCACTCCGTCGGCGGCGATATCGAGTATTATCTTGATAGACTCCAATCTTGCAGCGGTAGAATTCTAGAAGCGGCTGTAGGCTCAGGGCGCATGCTCATCCCGCTTCTTGAAGCAGAACTGGTTGTAGACGGGATTGATTATTCCCCTGCAATGTTGGCTTCTTGCCATCAACGCTGTGAAGAGCGAAACGTAAAGCCAATGTTGTATGAAGGAGAATTACAAAATTTTACGCTGCCCCATAAATACGATGCGATCATTATTCCAACCGGGTCTTTCTGTCTGATTGATAATCGCGAAGACTCGATTAATGCACTTAAATGTTTTTACGAGCATCTGAATCCCGGAGGACGGGTAATTATTGACCTTATCTTGCCCGAACGCATGGAGATAGGGACGATTTCTACATCAACCTTTACGTTCTCTTCAGGAGATGTCATTACTGTAGAAGATAAGCTCGTGGAATTTAATATGATCCATCAATATTCGGTTTCCTATCTAAAATACGAAAAGTGGCGCGAAGGAGCTTTAATTCAATCCGAGCTGCAACGTTTTGCGCTTCGCTGGTACGGCAATGAGGAATTCAAGCTCGTATTAGAAAGCATTGGCTTCTCAGACATCGTATGCTCTACCGATTATGTATATGGAAAGCAGCCGACAGATGGTAGTCAAATATTCACTTTTGAAGCTGTTCGAAAGTAAAATTTCTCATTCATCAGGTCTTGGCGTTATATGCCAAGACCTTTTTTGGCGTTCGGCAGTGATATACGGGAGATAGGATCAATTGACTTTACTGGGATGAACAGCGGCAGGACGAAAATACGATCGCGATTTACTCCACGGTGAGATCCTGCAACCGCGCGAGCACCTTGCCAACCCATCCTCTCCTCATCACGTCAGCGAGGAAGCCTTCGCAGAAGCGTTCCTGCCGCACATAAGCCGTCATCAGCTTCCGCAACTCCTCGATGCCGGCCCGCTCAATAAAGCAGCCATGCTCATCGACGCTCTGGAGCTGATTCTCTATGATCCAGGCTTTCCAATCCAGTCCGGCAATCAGAAATCCAGTGCCGCTTAGAACACCAAGAAATTCGTTGACCGGATCAGCGTATTTAAAATAATGCGAAAATGTAATTTCAAAAAACGGCTGGTCCGTGCCGCGGAAATAATCGCCGTAGGACAGCAATTGGTCTCGCGCGGACATTCCATTCTTCATTTTGTTCAGGTCCATATCTGGCCTCTCTTTCTTTGTATCAGGATGAGCCCATCCCATTCCGCGGTCAATCCGAGATAGCGGTACTTTCCATCTGTCAAATCCGCCGCCATAACGATAAGAACAGGTCCCTGAACAATTATACTTCAATTTGGAAATGGGCGGCAGGAGACTGTCGTTCCCTCCCCCTTCACGCTTTGAATGTTCAATCCTTCCCCATATTGAACAATAGATCACCATTACGGACTATACCAAAATGATACATCTCCCCTGCAAGCGGAAATAGCTAACCAACGGAAGACAATCGCCTCCCTACAGACCTTCAAGGAAAAGCAAGAGCGCCCTACGGATGAGGGCGCTCTGCAGAGCATGGTTTTATAAGCTTCTCTTTTTATAATTCCGGACAAAGAAGATAGCTCCGATAAGCAGCAGCAGGACGATGCCGACCGTTATCGCTTCGTTTACCCGATCGTTCATCGCAGCGGCATCGTCTTGCTCGCGATTGCCTCCCGGTCTGCCGCCGCCGAAGTTCGGCATCTGGCCATTGCCCATATCCGGCCTGTTCCCGCCGAACTCTGGCATTGCGCCGCCGCCCGGGTTCGCCTGACCGCCTCCGCCGGGATTCACCGTCGCACCGTTCTGCGCATCCTGCCCTTCTCCGGCGTTCGGCGGCTGACCCGCGTCCGGCATTGCGCCGCCCCCCGGGTTCGCCTGCCCGGCACCGCCGGGATTCCCCGGCGCTGCGTTCTGCGCTTCCTGACCTTCTCCGGCGTTCGGCGGCTGACCCGCTCCCGGCATTGCGCCATTGCCGGGAGGAGCTCCCATGCCGCCCCGGCCCGGCATTCCTCCCTGGATGCCTTCGCCTTGATCATAGGAAGGAAGCGTGCCGTCCAGCTGCTGCTTCAGATTGCTGACCCGAGCCTCGGCAAAGGTAAGGAGGCCGGGAATATTTTTCACGTCGCTCGTGAGCGATTGCTTGAATTCTTCATACGTATAGAACTTCGTCGGATCCTGCTCGACATACGTATCGATCATATCCGCGATCTCTTGCGCCCTCGCCTTCAGCCGTTCCGGCGACAAATATCCTTCGATAATCTGCTGAATGTACTGATGATACCGCTCCTTGTACGTGTCGTTCTGCAGAAGCTTATCGACCAGCGGGTAGTTCGAGACCGCGCCCAATGTCGGTTCATCCATCAGCATGCCGATCAGGCTGTCTTTGCTCCCGCCGAATCCGCCGAAGGACATGTTCATATCCCAAGGAATGAGCGAGAAGACGCCGTTCTCTTCATACAGGTAATAATTATGATTGAAATTCCCCTGGTAGCTGTCCATGTTGACGGCCGCCGTATTGACGGCCATATACCGCAAAATGCCGTCGACATTGAGATATTTCTCGTAATCCGTCCCATTGTTCAGCTCGTCCAGCATCTTGATCGTAAGCTCGTCATCGGATGATTTCGATTTGCGATTGAGCCCGTTGTAGGAAGATATGTCGTCCCCGCGCCAGCTCAGGTCGCTGCCCTGCCCGTCAGGCTTGTACAAGACGCCATATGACGTCTCGAAATTCCGGCTCAGGAACGATTCGTTAATTTGCTCCACGGCTAGAAATAATCCCGCTGGTTCGCCGTTGATCGATACGTTGGCGAAGGCGAATTGCGGCGTAGGCAGCCCCATCTCCGCCAACAATTCATACGTCAAGTATTCTCTGATGAACGATGGATCGCTGTAGCCGTTGTTCAGGTTGATGCTGGTCACACCGAGCAGATTCTGACTATCGATATATTCATTAAGCAGCAGCTTGAGACTATACCGGTCCGAATCCGATGAAGCGACGCCGGTCAGGCTGGAATTCCCCTTCGTACGAACGCCGATATTGTCCACTTCATAGCCGTTGTATTGAACGGAGGCCGCCTTCACCTCCTTATCCGTCGGATGCTCCAGCATGTCGCTGTAGTCATCGGCATCGATGGTGATGTTCACCTCGGTCACCTTGTCCTTCGGGAACAGTTCCCCCGGGAGCTTCACCACGTTCGAATCCGATGCCGTGCTGCATCCGGCGAGCAGCATCATCCAAGCGAGCAGCACGATCCCCAAGGGAACGAATGATCTTCGAATCATGTTCATCCACCTCCCGCGGTTAAGATACATAGTCTCCGTTATAGCTGATCAGGACCGCATTTTTAACGCCATTAATTTCCGTGACGCGGTTCACGAACCGCGGCTCGCTGTCTGCCAGTCTCAGTTCCAAGGTCAGCTCGATATTGCCGGGCGTCACGGTCTTCTGCTTCACGCTATGTCTCTTCACAGACTTGGACATGCAGCCATACAGCTCGGATTCCGCCTGTTCGCCTTCGCAGTTGACGACGAGCAGATAAGGCGTCTCAAGCGACGTCTTCTTCGAGAACAGGAACAGCACAAGGCCGATAACAATCGAGCCGACAATCCCCAGCGTATAGAATCCGGCCCCGGTTACAATCCCGACTGAGACGGACCAGAACAGGAAGATCAGATCGGTCGGATCCTTAATCGGCGTCCGGAACCGCACGATGCTCAACGCGCCAACCATCCCGAGCGACAAGATCAGGTTCGAGTTAATCGCCATAATAATGAGCGCCGTAATCAACGAGAGGCCTATCAGCGAAATATTAAAGCTTTTGGAATAAAGCACCCCGCTGAATGTCCGCTTATATAGCATGTAAATAAATAGGCCGATCGCAAAAGCTATGGCCAACGTCAGCACCATTTGCACCACGGTGATATCGGAATCGAAATTTTTGAGAACACTGTTTTTTATCATATCGGAAAACGTTATTTTCGTCGTTGAATCCATTACTGATCCTCCCATATACTTGTTTTGATGAACTTCCTGCAGATCACATATTTGGATGCGGATTGCCGCTTCAAGCCTTCCAGTTGCAAGGCGGCGTGCACATACTCCGGGAGATACTCGTCATACTTCACTTCCATGATGACGAAGTTCTCATCGAACGCCGGGATGACAGCCACATCCCGGCTTAACAGATCCGTGGCATTCAGCCCTGTCTTCAGCTGCTTATCGAACGTGATTCGAACATTGCCCGTCCAGGCGATGTATGCTTCTCTCACATAATCGACGATGACCTTCGGCCGGAGAAGCCGATGCTTCATCTCCCGGTACATCTCATAGAGCAGCGGTCTGTCCGGCTGGTTGAGCGCCTCGATATCGCCCTCCATGATCGATTGAAGCAGGCCGGGCGACAGTTCTTCCTTCACCTTCGCGATATAATCGTCTCTCTTGATTTTCTTTTCCAATTGAATCCGATTGCCCTGTAGATTATAGATGCGGATCCGCCACTTCTCCCGATTCCGTATGCCGCCCAGCTTGTCATGGAGGGCTTTGTTGTTAATATCGTCGAAGTACAGGCTCCGAATATGATATTCGCCCGACGGCCCGGCATGCGGATCCGTCTGCATTAAGCTCTTCAGCCGCTGCCGGATGACCATGTATTGATGCGCGTTGGCGTAGAACTTCTGCTCTTGGCGGTATTTCAATGCAGTTCCCACTTCCTTCACCTCCTTGTCTGTATAGGGCAAGTATAGAGAGGCCGTTTGAATTTCTTGTGAAGGGCGCATGAATTTTACGAGAAAGATAAAAAAGACCCGGATATCCGAGTCTTTCACATGAAATGGATGTCGAACCGCACGCCTTCCGGCACATTGCGGATGTGATAGCGCAGTCCATGCATATCAAGTATTTTCTGGACAATGTACAAGCCGAGGCCGCTGCCTCCGGTTTTGCGGTTTCTTGATTTTTCTACCCGGTAAAAAGGCTCGAAGATGCGCTCAAGCTGGGAGAGCTCAATATGCGCACCGGTATTCAATATACTCAGCAGCAGGCCATCCCTGCCGCTCCGCCGCAGCGAGACGCCGACCGTCTGTCCATCCCCGGAATATTTGACCGCATTGCTTAACAGATTGGCTACCGCCCGGGAGATAAGCTTCTCATCCGCTTGAATATACAGATTCGGCTCGATGTCGATATCGAATTCCAGTTGCTTAATGTCACGGAAATAAAGGAACTGGTCGAGACTGCGCTGAATCAGGGCCGACAAATGAACCTTGCCGATCCGCGGCTTGAAATCAAAGCTCTCCAACTCGGAAATGTTCAAAATCTCGTGAACAAGCTTCTCCATCTCCTTCATAATCTCATACGACTGCTGCAAATATTTATCCCGATCCTTGTACGAGCCGATCTGATGCAGCATCCCCTCCAGCTGGCCGGATACGGCGGTGATAGGCGTCTTCAATTCATGAGAGATCGTGGCGACGAATTCCCGTCGCTTCTGCTCCTGCTCCCGCTCCTTCTGAATATCATCCCGCAGCTTCTCATTAGCTTGCTTCAGCTCGCTCATGCTCGTCTGCAGATTGCCGGCAAGAATGTTCAGATTGGAGGACAGCTCGCCCAGCTCGTCCTTGGAACGAATGGTGGACGGCAAGGTGAAATCCAGCTGCGCCATTTTGGAAGCCACCTGGTTCAGATGGATCAGCGGCTTCGAGAGCAGCTTCGAATAGATTGCCGCGCCAATCATCGCAATTCCGAGGATGACAATGGACATATAGGGCAGGAACATCAGAATGACCTGGGATGCTTCATCGATCGGCTGAACGGGAGAGTAGACGGACAGCTTATAGTCCCCTGCCTGATCGGCGAACCGCACCGTCTCCTCAAGCGAAATAAAGTTCGTCCCGCCGCCATCCTTGCTGCCGTGCCCCCCGGGCCGGAACGGACCGTCCGGACGGAAGGGGTCTGCCCCGGGCGGCTTCGGCCCACGCATCAATTCATCAAGGTACGCCGGATCCATCGAGCCAGGACTGCCCGGGTACGCTACCTCTCCCGCCGGATCGTGCAGCACGACGCGCACGTTGTTGGCGAATTCGAATTGAAGCAGCAGATCGGCCGCCTCTTCCGCATTCACGGCATACAAGCTCTCGATCAGAGACTGGACCTTGCTGCTCACGTTCGCTTCCTTATACTTATAGTAATAATTGGGCAAGAGGAAAAACAGGGTCAAATAAAGTATGAGCGCGGATATAATTAGCAACGCCGACGTGATGCCGAAAATTTTGAAGGCGATTCCCTGCTTCCTCATCCGTTCTCCCTCTCCATCATATAGCCCAGCCCTTTCACCGTCTTAATATAGGGCAGCCCGATTTTTTTGCGAATGTTCTTAATATGCGCATCCACGATTCGGCTGTCGCCGTAATAATCGTAGCCCCATATTCGCTCCAGCAGCATCTCCCTTGTCATCACGCGGCCGATATTTTCCAGCAGCGCCTGCAATATTTCGAATTCCTTCATCGTCATATCGATCCATTCCTCATCGACATACACTTTATAGCTGTTCAAATCGATGCGCAGCCGTTCAAACGTCATATCGTTAACCGGAAGCGCCGGATTCCCGTTCTTGGCTCTTCTTAGAACCGCCTCGACACGCTTGACCAGCACGTTGAAGGAGAAGGGCTTGGCAATATAATCGTCCGCTTCCAGCTCGAATGCCTTCAGCTGATCCTTCTCTTCACTTAATGCGGTCAGCATAATAATCGGAACTGCAGATTGGGCGCTCCGGATCATGCGGCAGAGCGAGAAGCCGTCGATATTCGGAAGCATCACGTCCAGAATCACGAGATCGTAGACGGTCCGCTCCATCATCTGCCAAGCCTCCAAGCCGTTGTCCGCAACATCGACCAGATAGGAATGAGCAGTGAGAAATTCCTTGATCAATTCTTGAATATATCCGTCATCCTCAACGACAAGAATGTGATATGACATGGCGTGTACCTTCTTTCTGCATGCTAGTGGCGGCGGTAGCGGCATGGTCCGATGCGCGCCGCCGGATCGCTTCCATTATACGATCGCAATGTGAAATTCAGATGAATTATGGGCGGGAAATGGACTGATTTCCTTCTTATTATTTCCCCGGCAACCGCAGAAATTGACAGGAGATTCACAGCCATGACAGCATTCAGCCGACATCATGATCCACCCCATGACAAAAAAAGCAACACCGGCGTTTTTTCCGGTATTTCTATGGTAAAAAAATCACGCCATGCGCAAAAAAGACCCGGCATCAAGCCGGGCCTAATCTGTGGCAATCGCAATCTTATGAATCTATTGGCTTTTCTACGATCCGGTAACAGCATTTTACATCCCCGTCCGCCATGCACTCCAATCGCTCCACCTGGGCATCCAGCACTTCCTGGAACAAGCTCAGCTCGCACTGGCATGCCTGACGGTACCGGCACGCTATGCGGGCAATGGGGCAGTTCGCTTCCTCGAACAGGAACGAACCGTCATCCAGCTTGTCGACCGTGACCATATATCCTTCCCGGTTCTGGATGGCGGCCAGTCCGGCAACCCGTTGCTCCAAGCTGTCTCCGGACATCGCAGCGCGGTGCTTCTGCTCCAGCTTCTCCTGCCTTCGTTCGAACAACTCGCGGATGACGGATTCCCCGAACATCTCATTCATCTCGTCAAGCAAATCGGCGGCCAGCGCATCGTATTGATTCGGGAACAATGCCTCGGCGGAGAGCGTAAGCCGATATACGTGAATCGGCCTGCCTACAGGCTGGCGCTGCACGGCAGCCTCAATGAACCGCTCTTCCTGCAACGCATAGAGATGCTTCCGGATGGCCATCTCCGTTAACCCGAGGCGCTGCGATATGTCCTGGACCCGGATCGAGCCATGCTTCTTCAACAGCAGCAGTATTTTCCGTCTCGTCTTCTGTTCCCGTTCAGGAGCTTGATGTTGTCGCATCGCTTTCTCCCTTCTGCAGGCGGAATTAGCGAACAGCTTCGTTATAGCGGCGGTTCACTTCTTCCCAGTTGACGACGTTCCACCAGGAAGACACGAAGTCCGGCCGTCTGTTCTGATACTGCAAATAATAGGCATGCTCCCATACATCTACGACCAGAATCGGGGTCTTGTTCACTGCTAACGGCGTATCCTGATTCGGCGTGCTCATCACTTCCAGCTTGTCTCCATTGACGACGAGCCAGCCCCACCCCGAACCGAAGCGGCTGAGCGCAGCCTTGGTCAAATCTTCCTTCAATTGCTCAAAACAGTCGAAATGCTTCTCAATTCCCTTGGCTATATCCCCCTTAGGATCTCCTCCGCCCGTAGGGCTCATGATGGACCAGTACAGGCTATGGCCATAATGCCCTCCTCCGTGATTGCGGACAGCGGTCCGTATGTCTTCCGGGATATCGTCAAGATGGCTAATTAATTGTTCGGCCGTGGCGTTCTTGAATTGAGAGGAACTGCTCAGCGCCTGGTTCAAGTTCGCGACATAGGCCGCATGATGCTTCTTATGGTGAATTTCCATGGTTCTGGCATCCAGGTAAGGCTCGAGTTCATCGTATCCATAGGACAGTTCCGGCAGAGTGAATTGCTCCATTCACTTCGTCTCCTTTCCCTAATTAACAGAATTCACCTCTGATTATATAGCAAGGGAAATATTTTGTATACATCTAAATATTTTTACCTTGTGCAACTTTGAAGGCAAGGGCCTTCCTGTGAGCCAAGAGACAATGTTCTTTTTACTTAATGAAAAAAATTGTTGTAAGGGAAACTTTTTTTCGATTATCATGAAACTATACAACGAATTGGGAAAAGGAGTGACGCCATGCTGGATTTGCCGCACATCTTGATCGAGGGGGCGTTATTGTCTGCCGTCTTTTTGGCTATCCTGCTTCTATCTCTAGCCTATAACCCGCGAATATGGCTTCAGGATTATCCGCAAGATATTCAACGGGCGGCCCCGCCCCGTACCCCGATGGAGCAAAAGCAGTTTACGGCAGTCGGAACCATCGTCATGCTGCTCATTTTCGTTCCGTTTGCCACTTCGATTTATATCTACGGAAATGAGATTACGTTCTGGGGCGCTTTTCTGCATCTCTATCTTGTCTTCAACATCGTCAGCTTGACAGATTTGATTATTCTCGATTGGATTATTTTTTGCGTGGTTACACCGAACTTCATTGTCATTCCGGGCACACGGGGAGCGGCAGGCTATAAAGATTACGGGTTCCATTTCGTCGGCTTCCTGAAGGGGGCGGTCATGTCAGCGGCGCTCTGCCTGCTGCTTGCGGGGCTGCGAGTGGCCATAACGTATTGGTGAACAGATCAAGGAGCGGCGGGTTATCGTGATGATTCCTGCCGCTCCACCCATCTCGGGATATGCGCTTCGAAGTATGTCGCAATTTTCCGCGCCTCCGTTAGGACCAGCTTGATACCGGCTTCCTTCTTGAACCAGTCGATTCTGTTCACGCGCGTGCCGTCTTGCTGGACACAGAACTGGACCGTCGGGGGAAAGACAGCCTGATATGTCATGAGCGCTCTTCTCGAGAAATACGCTTTGCACACGAGGATGGCCCGGTTCACCTCCAGCTTGCGCTCCTGAATCACGCTCCAGGAATTTCGCGCATTGTCGAACGTATTTTTTGCCTTGTCTTCCTGCAGGATGGCATGCTCGGGAACCCCTAGCGAGAGGCCGATCTGCTGCAGATGCTCCCACTCGGTCCGATCCAGCTTCGGATTATAACCTCCTGACGGCAGCAAGTAAGGAGCATACCCCTCGTGATACAACTGGGCGGCGATCGCCATCGGCTGCGTATGGCTGCCCCCCGGAACCAGTATGATATCGGCAGGCCGGGGCTCTTCTTCCGGAACGAATACAAGCTCGGTGAGACAATCAAACGGATAAGTCAACCTGCGTCACCTCCTGTAAGGTCATTTCAATATTGAACGCCATGGGAACGGAAGGCAAAGAGACAGAGCAAATACATTAGATTAGTAGCGCCGAACAACGAAAAAACACCCGGATTCAGCACCATATACATGTATACGGGAAACTCCCGGCGAAGGCGATAAGCGGCAGCGAGCTTCGGAGCCGGAGCAAGCCTGCCGCGCACCCATAGAATGATAGAAAGCGCACATGCTCCATAGCCTATCCTCTGAGCCCTAGCAATACTAATCTTATTCATCTTATTCATCACTCGATTCATGGGGATACGGATGCGTATCCTCCTTGAAGTATTTTTATTGTCCGCAACATCGCTTGATTCCATCATAGAAAATAATGGTGTCAAGAACAAGTCCAAGGAGTAAACCGTTGACCCGAGCGCAGCAAGTGCCACGATCAAGGCAAAGCCCCGACCCAAAGTAACTCTGTCGGGGCAAGATTTGAAAGAATACGATATTGCCGCATTATGCCCTAAGGGTATAGGCTCACTGCTGCTCATCGTGCTGAAGATCCCACAGGTGCAGCCTCCCCGCCTCCCTATACTTCTCCTCCATTTCTTCTACGACACTGTGAATGAACAGGAACGGAATCAACCCGATTCCCATTACACCATAGCCGAGCCACTTCAATACCGTCATCATCTACTCCATCTCCTTCCCGCACGGCACCAACCGGAATCCCCAGTCTACGATTCCTCTTCCCGCCGCTTTCACCTCGGATTTGCTTTGTTCTTCACCTTATTCAACTGTTGAGAAATGGTGCCCGCCAATCATCAAGTTGTTGAGAAAATATCAACAGATGATGAATTTGTGCGTGAGCCCGCTCCTGCTCGCCGTAAGGGAAAGAATACATCTGTTTCATTTTCTTCAACAAAATTTTGAGCAGGCAAGCACATTCTGCAGCAATGTGAATTATAATGCTCATAACTGGATGGAAACGGCTGGGGGGTGTTGAGGAACATAAAGTAAAAGCTTTTTTTCACCGATAACAGGAAAGGTGTGGTGAGATGAGAACGTAAAGCAAGCTTTGCTTTGATGATGACTACATGAAAAAAGGAGCTAACAAAATGACATCATGGCTTATGATTGCCGCGTTAACCTTTTCGTCGAGCATCGATAATTTGGGAGTCGGCTTATCCTATGGCGTGCGGAATATTCGCATCAATTTTCTCTCGAATCTCTTTATTGCAGTAATCTGTTTTCTTTTTAGCATGTGCGGAATCTATTTCGGGATGTTCATTGCCACCGTACTGCCCGGTATCCTTCCGGTCGTGCTCGGCGCCTTCCTGCTCGTGGTGATCGGACTGCGCATTATATTAATGGCCGTTCCGCGCAAGAACCAAAATCCAAACACCCCCTCGGAAGCAGCCAGTCCCAAAAGCATTGGCTTCGTTGAATCCACGGTGCTCGGCATCGCCTTGTCAGCCAATGCGTTGACCAATGGTATCGGAGCCGGTCTGCTAGGTTTTTCCCCGCTATTAATCTCGATATTGGCGGCGGTCGGCAGCTTCGTTACGGTATGGGCCGGGGTGGCCTTCGGCATCAGGCTGACGCATGTCCGCATCGGCAAATTTACTGTCGGGCAGTTCGGGACCTTGATTAGCGGGATGCTCTTATTGCTGGTGGCCTTTGGCGCGTTTCTAGACTAGCAATCTCCCGATAGACATAGACAGCGTGTTCCTGCGGGCGGAAGCCCGCTTTCCTGCTTCAAACTCAATAAAAAAGCCAAAGGCTTTGCGTAACCAATGCCTTTGGCTCTTATTTGGATCTGCCTTAAAATTTAACTTTTTGCCCCGTTTTCCCGGACTGGTAAATAGCCGCAACCATTTTCTGCGTCTTCAATGCCTCTTCCCCGGTAATATGCAGCGAAGCGCCGTTGACGACCGCATCATAGAAATTCCCGATTTGATGAATATGGCTAATGCCCCAATACGATTTGACCCCTTCGCCATAATCGATCAGGTTGGTGCGATCCGAATCGCGGCTGATTTCCGTGCCGTCGTCATAGAAAATGCTGCCTTTCTCGGCCCGGATATACGCTTTCCCCTTCTCACAATGCAGTTCAATCTCGACAGGAGCATCGTAGCTATGATAGTTCATGGCGTAGAAGGAGGCCATGACCCCGCTTGTAAACTGGATCACTCCGTCAGCCACGTCTTCCACGTCAATATTTTCGTGCGTACGGTTCTCGATATGAGCGGAAATGGCCGTAATATCGTCGCCAATAAACCATCTCATCAAGTCGAGCGTGTGAATAGCCTGGTCAATGATGACCCCGCCGCCTTCCTTATCCCAGGTGCCCTTCCAATCGCTTAAGCTGTAATACTCGTCCGTCCGCTTCCATGTAACTGAGCAGCGGGCTCCCAGGACGCGGCCCAGCTTGCCGCTGTCAAGCGCTTCCTTAATCAGCACCGAGCCGGGATTGTAGCGGTTTTGGAAGATGACGCCAAATGTAACGTTGTTGCTGCGGCATGCTTCAATCATCGCTTCCGCATCTTCCACGGTAATGCTCATCGGCTTTTCCGTGATCACATGCTTGCCTTTCGCGGCCGCATAAATAACGACTGGCGCATGCATATGATGCGGCGTGCAGACATGAACAACGTCCAGACCCGCTTCATCAATCATTTGTTTATAGTCCACATAATAGTCACAGTTGTATTGCTTCGCCGCTTTTTGCGCCCGCTCCTCTTTGAGATCGCATACAGCCACTAATTCCGCGAGATCATTTAACTCTACAGACTTGGCATGCATCGGAAAAATATTGCCGCAACCAACGATGCCAACACGTTTTTTTGTCATGAATCGTCCCTCCATCCTTGTATCGCATTCGACGAGAACGCTTGCAACCAGATGATTCACCTCTATCATATCTCGGCATGGCGGAACTGCCCATGAATGATATCGGTATAACCTGAACTATTTTGCTGCAATTTGAAGCTTGCGCCTCCCCTTCAGCATTGCTCATGTATCGTCTTGCGATACCCCGGTATGACTTCCTCATCCCTCTGTTCGTTTATCTAATTTTTTCTCATAGATGAGTATCTCTTTGTTGTTGCCGTTTGTTTTCGAGTCGATCCTCTTGAAGCCTTGCCGCATCCAAAAAAGATGGGCCCGCGTATTTTTCGTAATGACTCCGATTCTATACTTGCCGATGCCTTGGCTCTCCATATGCTCTTCGAATAGCTGCACGGCCTGCGCGCCGTATCCCTGCGATTGCAGCTCCCCGCTTATCACCAGGAGCCCCAACCATGTGCACTGATCGGCTGGATTCATCGGTAAATATTCCAGGATGCCAATATAGTCCGCATCATCTTTTACTAGCACACGCTGAGCGCCGATTCGATTAGCCTGCTGAATATCATCAAGCACTTCTTCCCTGGATATGATCTCTTTATTTCTGGATAGCAGGTTAAATAAAGGGTTGGAATTGATTATGGCTTCTTCGACATCGATTAGCTTCGCCGATGTTTTCTCGAACGATAACATGGTCTTCATCTTCATCCTTTCGAATGCATGCTGCATATCATATCTGTCAGTTCATCGCCGGATAAAAAACCAAGACTCGAGTACAGCTTCTCCGCCGCATTGCCGGATGTGACAAACAGGCGCAGCACGGAATAGGTATCATTCAACTGATGAACCGCTCTGCGTAACATATACTTGCCCAATCCCTGCCCCCGATAGGCAGGCTTGACGGCAATCTCGTAAATGAGCGGGAGCTCTTCCCACGAAGATACGAGGCAAAGTCCAACGATCTCATTCGTCTCCCGGTTGATGAGTATGGAGGAAGCTGCTTGCAGCGCCTCCTGCGCAGCATGCTTGAAATAATATTCGGTGTCTTCCTTATATTGAGCATCCGAGCGTTCATCCGTTCCGTGCCGGTAGGCCTCCTTCATCAGATCGGTCAGCATCATGCTCTGGCTGGACTGCGGCGGGATGCATAGGTACGGGCTTGCTAGCGCGATGTCCTGCTGCTCCGTAGGCCGGATCATGCATTTTCTGGCCGGGAGCGGCTGGAAGCCTTCGGCTGTGAAGGCGGACAGGTGCTCGGGAAGCACGTTATAAGCATAAATAGGTCCGGAGAATGATGAGCGGCCGATGAGATGTTCCTTGAGAAAAGCGACCAGCGAAGACGACCATTCGTATGGCGGGAACATGAACAAGGAGCAGATCGCTTTATCGGTCAGCGTAACCCCGGCCACCCTGGCCCCATCGGCAATGATCCAATAGCAATCCGTCGCCACCTTCATCATTTGCTGCAAAGTATTCCAGCTCGGTCTGAACCATACATTTTTCCGGTAGGTTGCGAACTGCTTGGAGTACATTCCAGCATCGGCAGCGATTAGCTTGTACCCCGTCGCATCCATGGGCTGTGTCATACCATCACCATCTTTTCATGTCGTGTTTGATACTACTTTGTTACTCACTGCGATCCAGCGGCCATCCACATCCTCGAATACGAAGTCATGATTTGACTACTCCTTTTGCGGCCGATTCGGCGGATATCCATATTGGTCTCTGTATTGCTTCCGTTCTTCAGTAAAATCCCACCATTGCCTTGAATGATTGCGATGTCGGGCGAAGTCGACGATCAGTCGGCATTGATCCTCCACGCATGGGTCGATTTCAACGCCGTACAATTGTTCCAAGGCGTCAAATAAGTGTGCCCCATCCTGCTTCTTCAGTTCATCCAGCGAGTCATATCCTAACTCTATCATATCACGGGCGAATTTCGGACCAATGGACTCCATTCTTCTCAATGCAGCGTATTGATTTCCTATAATTCCGGCAAGTCCCACGATTAGAATAATCACAATCAAAATCGTCATGAGGAGCATCCCCTCCTATTATCTTGGCAAGGGGCGGGCCATTTCCTTTATCCCCGGATATTTTTAGGGGCTCGTATTTCTGGCAAACTTCGAAAGGTGCTCATTAAGTCCAATTTTCTATGCGCCCTATTCCTGGTGCTTACAAAGTCATCAGTAAACCACTATTTATTTGTCCTCCGTGCTGATAACACCATAAGTCGTTGTATGCTTCAATCAATTCGGAGAAATTCACATCAAAAAGAAGGGTATAGTAAATTTTGTTCATTCTTATTTAGCTGAATCTATATAATGCCGTTTTTTACTATCTCTCCAATTTACTTTCCATTTTTCTTGGTCTTTTCTA
Source organism: Paenibacillus thiaminolyticus (assembly GCF_007066085.1). NCBI lineage: Bacteria > Bacillati > Bacillota > Bacilli > Caryophanales > Paenibacillaceae > Paenibacillus > Paenibacillus thiaminolyticus. Next base: position 793,854 of record NZ_CP041405.1, read on the forward strand.
TACCAATTTGCACCTACTGATCGCTCATAAAATTGCATTGACTTTCTCATAACGTTCTAGTATTCCTGACGTCGATTTCCCTACCTAAGTAAAGTAAGCGTTATTGTCATCAAGAGCGCCGTTAGGCAACATTGCACGGATTGCATATCACGTTTATGTATTCACGAAAATACCCAACCTTAGATAGCTCATATCTTAGGCTGGGTATTTTGTTGTCCGAGATTTACCTCTACCTACCGCACTTTTTCTATGAGTTTCATCCATTACTTCATACGTATGCTTTTCATTTCATCAAAATGGCGGCTGCCTCTAGCAAGCCGGCCAAGAAACTTTGTAAATCTCCGATTTACAAAGTTTCTTGGGTTCTGGATTTTAATCTGCCCGTCTCTTTCACATTAAATCATTTTTTTCTTCCATCCCCAAAAGCTTAAAAATGAAAAAATGACTATAGAACCGAAAAGATAATACCAAAATTCTCTATTTCCCTGTTTTCCGATAGCTAAAAGGATTTGTTGAAAAGGATCGGCGAGGAAGACCAATTTTTTAGTCACGAGCATATATAATCCAAAAGAACTGGCAAACGTAACAAGGTATGCAATTAGAGGACGTGACACTAATAAGCAGATAATACTGCTTAACAATAACTTAGAGATGCAAGTAAGCGTGAAAACGATGTAAAAGTAGGTTGTATACTGGATAGATTCCATTGTACCATAACTGCTTGTATCCAGATATTTATGGAATGTGTCAGCAGATGGGAAGAAGATCCAGGCACCCGCCATAGTTATAGCATAAGTAAGCATGTTAATGATAACAATGGTTGTTATCAAAGCCAGTAACTTCGCGAGCCAGAGCTGCCCCCGACTCTTGGGACACAGAACGTACAACCGGTATGCTCCGGAATGAATGTCACCGCTTATCTGATCCACAAATATTACCGGTAATAAGGCCAACGTGGCAATTAGAGTTAAACCGTTCATGGCAAACCAGGATGCGTTAAGCTTTGTCAAGGTAATAGAACCTTCCCCAAACCGATAAGTACCCGATCCTTCGCTTAACATCAACCACATATTTAGAATGACTACAATCATATAAATCCCGACTACTGTATAAGTTGTTTTACGATTCCATATCCGTTCCATTTCACTGGCCCAGGCACCCAAATGTAATCACTCCTTAAGCTCAGAATATTTCGGTCTTTAGCTGAAATAGTCAGCTCTAGTAAATTTCTTAAAGGATAAATAGGTAAAAACAGCCACGTGCAAAAGAACTAGGGTTACCATAGCTGCAATGCTGTTACTGCTTCCAGCAAACAGGATATTCAAATTTGAATACTGCATATAAGGAATTGTTATATTTCTAAATAGTTCAAAAAAATAGGAGGAGGGCGGAAACAAGCCAGCAAGGGACGTGTTCACTCCGTCCAAAAGCAGCGAGAACAGTATATAGATCATACAAAAACCTAGTGCATAGGTAACGTTTTTACTATACATCGCTAAAAAAACGAACAAGCTGCAAATCGCGATTAGCGTGACATAAGCCATAAAATAAACACTCAGCGTTTGAAGAGCAGAACCTACTATGAGCTGCTGTTTGTTAGCGTAGCCTTCGATAGGAATTTGAACGTATCCGGCTGCGCAGAGAACGATTCCGTAAAAAACAAGCAAAAGAAAAAGAAGAAAGTAAATAGTTAACAATTTACTAACAAAAATTTTTGTTTTAGAGAATCTTCGCAGAAAAACGAACCGTAATTGTCCATTCCGAAATTCATCAGTATATATGGAGGCTGCTAACACAGCGACAAAAATGTTGCACCAAAGATATAAATTTGAACTGATCCCGTAAGTCATCAAGCTTTCAGAAAAAAAATCTGGATGGAGCGTAGACCGGCCTTGCATAAAAAAAGAGACATCCGTATAGCTGATAACCAATATACCGAGAACGATGAGCCATAGCCATTTTTGTCGATAAATTTTGCTAAGTTCATTAATTATTAAAGCGCTCATGATTGCATCATCCGCATAAAAGAATCCTCCAAACGTTCGCCCTCGTTAACCAAATCAGCCGTTTCTCCACTCCAAACGATTTTCCCTTCTCGAATCACAATTAAATGGTCACAAATATGCTGAAGTTCATCGAGTAAATGGCTAGAAATAAAAAAAGTATAATTCTCTGTTTCGCGCAAATGAATAATAATATCCCGCAGTTCTCTCATTCCCATCGGATCAAGGCCATTGGACGGTTCATCAAGTAAAAGAATTTCAGGATGTCCAAGCATGGACTGTGCAATCCCAAGCCGTTGTTTCATTCCTAGCGAATAGGTTTTTACACTTTCATCAGCTCTACCTTCAAGCCCTACTCTTTGAAGCAGCTCGGTAATGTGTTTTTCACGTTCGCTTTTTTTAATCGTCTTATGTAATCGGGATAGATTACGAAGTACCTGCCTTCCTGTCATGTAATCAAAAAATACGGGAGACTCAATAATTGCTCCAATTTTTGAAATGGCTTCTTCGCGTTCCTTTACGATAGATTTTGAATCGATAAGAACCTCCCCCGTTGTTGGTTGAATCAACCCCGTCATGATTCGCATTAAAGTCGTTTTCCCCGCCCCATTAGGACCAATAAATCCATAAATTTTACCCTTTTCTAACTTAAAAGAAGTTTTATTAATAAGAAGACGTTTACCAATCGTTTTGGTTACCCCGTTTACTTCCAAAATGGGATGTAACATTTACTCCACCTCTTCTAAACTTATTGAAGCAGCAATGCAGCGTCCCAGCTTGGGCTCTTCGAATCAAGTAATGACGCCAAAACTACTGCTATTCCCGCTGATCCATTTAAAAAACCCGCTTCATCCATTTTAACATATTTACCATCAATAACCTTTTGATCATAATATCCAAACAGTGAATTTGAGTCGTAACTACTGATCAAGTCTTCTACAAGGGTATCCCTGATATATTTCATTTGTTCATCCCCTGTTTCTGAATATATGCGCTGAATGCACTGCAAAAGACCTGAGGTTCCATGGCACACTATATCTGATGTTAACCCATAATTATGAATCATTCTGCCCTCAACATCTAAAAACATCTGATGACTGGAAGTAAGCCAGTGCTTATTATTTAATGCCCTGCCCGCCAGCCAGATTGAACGAGTGATACCAGGAACCCCATAACACCATGAGTCTCTGTATCCTTCAATCGTCGTTTTCACAGAACCCTCCAGAAATTCCTCTAAGGAAACCCTTCCAGGAAATATCCTTCCTTGGTTTCCGGCAAACTCCCAACTCGATAACCACTCAACCATTTTGCGTATGTCACTAATACTATGGCTACTACTTATATTATTCATTACAGCTAGGCTTAGAAAGGCCAACGGACCTGCAATACCATGTGATAGACTTAGATTAAAATTACCGTTAGGATATTTAGAACGTTCTTTTTCCAAAAACTGTTCTTCTGACTTAATATGCCACCTCGGAATTTCAGTCGCTTGATATAATTTGTCAATACACAGAATATGAAATAACTCGCATATCTCCTGCACTACCTTCTTCCCTTTAGGTCTATGTGAAAAATTTAAAGCCGCTCGCCCAATACCGGCAAACCCGGAAATGACATCATAATCGCTAATTTTAACATTTCCTTCAAGCCACTCTTCTTTATAAAATTTAATCCCCCTAAGCACCTCTTCTTCAAAAAAAGTAAGCAAGCTATGTAATAGCCCTTGATATCGCGTTCTCCCCCTCGATAGTGCTTCAATACCAATGAGAATCCCTGCTAATCCATCGAACAGAGAAAAATCAGCGATACCGTTTTGTTGAATTAAGGACTGCATCTTTTTTAAATATTTATGTCCAACTAAATCCCAACCTTCGTCCGGAAATAACTCATCTAATTTCCCTAATAACAAACATATTCCTGGAAAACCGTTCCCCAAACTAAGCGGTGACCAGTTATTAATCGTAATTCCATCAACTTCTTGCTTAGGAACATGGATCATTTGATCTTGTACTTCATCTGGGTCTACGTACCGTGTGGCAATCGAACGAACAATATCAGCTACGTCATCTCTTTGACTACTATCAATTGGAACCCATGACGCAAGTTTATATAGCACCTTCTATCCCGCCTTTGTTAATACAGATTGTTAGCTCATAGCAATAGTTTTCTGTACAAAAGACTCTGCTTGTACTCTAAACATTCGGTTGTAGTAACCTCCCAAATCCATTAATTGAGCATGAGTGCCTTGCTCAACTACTTCTCCATCTCTCATAACGAGTATATAATCTGCTAAAGCAGCGGAAGAAATTCTATGAGTAATAAAGATCCCTATTTTATCCTTCATTAAATTTTGAAACAGCGTCAATAACTCTTGTTCCGCTATCGGATCTAGAAATGCACTGGGCTCGTCCAATATATACATATCTGCATTTCTCATAAAGGCGCGAGCAATTGCTATACGTTGCCATTGCCCTCCAGAAAGTTGATAGCCTTCCTCAAACCAACGCCCTAATTGTGTTTCCAGACCATAAGGTAATCGCTCTACTACTTCTTCCAACCCTGCATATTCGATAGCCTTATGAATCTCTGTATTTTCAGACAACTGATTTATCGAACCGAAACCAACATTATGCCTAGCTGACATCTCATATTTCAAAAAATCTTGAAAGACAACTCCTATTTTACCTTGAAAAACCTTTATATTATAATTATATATATTTTTGTCATTTATTTCTATTTTTCCACCATAGTCATTATATAACTGCATAAGCAATTTAACAAGCGTAGATTTCCCTGATCCGTTTTCACCGACTATCGCTAATACTTGGCCCTTAGAAAGAGAAAAACTAACTCCATTAAGCGCGTTCTTTTTCTGCCCCGGGTAAGTGAAAGTAACATTTTTAAAAGAAACTTTTTCTATATTAAAATCTACAATTTCTTTTTTTTCTGCATTTGTCGATCTATAGGCAGGGTCTGAGGTAGGCAAAGCTAAGAAATCGAACATCTGATTTAAATAAAGATTATTTTGAGAAAACTGCAGCATCCCTTGAATGATTGAGCGAATTTGGCTTTGAGAGAGTGTAATTGCCTGGATGTATCCATATAAGCTCCCCAATAGCAAACTATCTTTTAAGGTATCCCTTACAGCAATCCATATAAGTCCTAACACCACGCCTAGTTCTAAAATCCCGTATAGTAAATTATATTTCGTTCGCTTTAGGAGAATTGCCCTATCAACCCTATAGAATTCATCCATGAAGTTTCTATACCTATCCAGCAAGTAGGGTCCCAACTGGAATAGCTTAACTTCCTTCACAGCTTGATCATTAGTAAGAAGATATGTCATGTACCACGATTGCCTATATAATGGTGTACGCTTCATAAAAACCTCAAACTGTTCACGATTCACTTTGATTGTTGAATATATCGATGCAGTAGAGGCAATAATCAATAAAATAACAACCCACCATTTCCACAACACAAGAATGGCTGCGGAAGAAATTAATGTTACACAATTGGACATCATATTTACTAGTTGTGTATACATTTGGTATGGTCTATAAGCAGCTTCCGAAGAGGCCCTCTTTAATTTATCGTTAATGGAAGAATTCTCGAAATCTTCCAATCCCAAATAGGTTGATTTTTCGCAGACCAGTACATTTAGTGATTTAGAAACCCGAGCTTCAAGATTGCCTTCAACAAAACCTTGAATTGTCCCTATAATATTTTTCAAGAAAATAATGAAGGAAAAAAATGCAAATTGTGAAATAACCGATGAAGCAGTAGCTCCGAAATTGGAAGATATCGTATTTAAAAGCCCTTGCATAGCCATAAGAGAGAGTACGGGGATAAATCCCTGAATAATATAAATAAGTATGCTTAATACGATATATAGCTTGTTTAATTTGAACATTAAATGAAGCAGCCTTGACCCTTGAAACAAGGTATTCCATAGTATAGTTTTTTGTTTCATGATCATTTGCAGTTCCTCCGATATTGGATGAAACTGTTTACTGCATGTCGTACTAACGTCATGATTTTGTTTTCTAGATCTCGATCTAGTCCTAGAAGTCGATTTAAGTGCATGTGAATAACACTGAATACAATGTCGTCGAAAGTATTCATTAGTTCACCATTTGATTTTAATTCGTCTATTGCCCTTTTGTAATTCTTAACAGAATCACTCCTACTATTAAAACTTTCAAGTAAAGGTGCATATGGCTGTTCCTTATACAATTCTTTTCGTACAAACATTTTTAGCAGTTCACCTTTGCGATTTCTAAACTCCGGTAAATGATCTTTTAACTCAAAATATTTATTCAGCTCTAATAACATATTTTCATTTGTGTATTCAAACTGATGAAATAACTCTATTACACTTAAAATTGCAATAGTTTCTATATCTAAATTAGTTTTATTAAACCTAATCAAATGAACCAACTGTGCTGTTAGCAAGCTGTCAATCGCAAAGAGTTCTTCCGCTAACCGCATCGACTGATAACCTCCATAACGTTCAATTTCTGGTTCATACGTATCGAATGTAATTTTGGTTATCATTCCATCTTTTAGTAATTTCACGCTCCACTGGTTAATATCATTCATTAAATCTTTATAATATTCTCCTTTTGAAATTTTAAAGCGAATACGTAAATGCTGCTGAGGATCAGCATAGCGGATAAAATAAGCTAATTGACTATAGCCATTAATTAGTTCAAGGAATTCCTCCCAATGACGCCCAATAAACTCGTCCTGCCTGTTGCCTAAGCCATACAATTTAAAGTAGACCCATTCCCCCCCTGGCGGATAAACCCTCTCATGCAAGGTGAAATTTATTTTCTTAATTTTTGCAGTCTTTTTTTCCTGATGAGTTTCTTCTTGTCTTTGAGCTGTACGGACCATAGGGAAAACAAATTCTGCTGCCACTGTACCTGCATTTATTTGCTGTAATGGGCTTCTCTTCAAAACTTCAAAACATTCTGTAAGGATGATATGTCTGTTTTTCTGTAACTCTCTACATAACATTTCGAGATGCAGAGGATTTTCAATATCTAATAAAATTTGATTATCAGCATCAGTTAAATACACGTATCTAGGGACCTTCCATTTATCTTTGTAATAATGGAAAAATTCTTCTATCGTCCCTTTTTGGTCTTTAGTTACTTCGACATTTACATTCCATGTTGCAGGACTCAAAACAATATTATCGTAGCGCAATCGAGGTATGTATGGAGAACTGTTCATTTTTCCCCAATGAATGTTTGACCAATGTCTAAATTGATTTTGTCCCACCTCTATAAGAAATCTGTAAATGTTGGAGGCTAGCTCATAATTCAGCATATGTGCAGCAGTTGGAATAACTTCACAATTGTGTCGTATAGATTTTATATAGAAATGGTTGTTCCTCACTCCTACCAATAGGTCAGATACTAAAATTTGTCTATCCTCTGGAAAATAGGAGGAAGTTCCTAATGGTATTTCATACATTCTTTGATTTTCAGTTAAAATTACATTAGTAATTCTGCCTGAGCTGGGCAAGTAAGATATTTCCGCAAATATTTTACTGGGTTCAAGATTTTGTTCTTCCTGATACACAGTTCTTAACTTTTCCTGAAAATCCTTACCTAATATATCAATAAACCTGCCAAATGACTTACCTGCTCCCTCAGACCCAGGATTCCGTCCAAGTATAAGATTGTATTTTCCATTTGATAATTTTTGAATACTATCTGATACTAATTTAAAATAAAGCTCCATAGAGGGGCTAGTTTTATCGTTCATCAACAACTCATCTTCACCAATTTGCTCCAGCATTTCATCAGTTAGTATAATTTCCTCTTCTCCTGAGCGAATACATGTGATTGACCAATTGAATAGTAATTCTTCAAGCTTAGCTTCATATTTAGATTCCTTCCTTTCAATCTTTCGTTGATTACTTCGAGGATGACGATATGTTGCCGGGGGCCCTAGTCCTGTTTCCTCATCAAGGAGCTCAAGCAACGGCACTTCCCGATAAGGCCCATACTTTTCTATAAATTCATTGCAATATTCTGCAAGATGCTGATTTTTGCTTGGTGCCATTCGGCATAGTATATTTGCTGCCTTCCCCACGTCCTCTTTTACCCTTTTGGGTAAAGTTAACGATTTATCTTCTAAAGATAAGTCAACTTGCAAGACATTATCTGCGGTTTCTATTTTTTTCATTACTTCTTGCAGTTCAAAAAAATTCATTTCGCCTGAGCCTATCTCAGTTTCATTGTATTTTTTTATCATTTGACTTATTTTCTTCAAGTCTGCAACTAATCCATCTATTCCTTTGATATCGTTCAGAATGCTTAATATTTTCTCAAATGGTTTTATTGTTGTAGAGGGCATTCGCAACTCAGAAATAATAAATTCTTGTTCGAATAAGTTCCATATATACTGATCTATTGCGTCAAAATCCGCATCACAAAATTTAGATCTCATCAAATGAACTAGCTCTGAATATAGAATTGGCTCTTTGCTTGACTCCATAACGAAATGAAATGCTTCGTTAATGCGTACCGAAACACTATCATTCTCATTAAGTTTAAGCTTTCCATAACGCATCGCAGCATCAATTTTTGCTCGACTTCCCCTAATAAACACTAAGAAATTGAATTGAACTCTAAGTTGGGAGACAATTTTTTTGTCAGCCTCAATTTTCTTAACAACTTTTAATAGCCACTGCATATCAGGTCTCGCTCGTTTACGGTATGAATTTACTTCACATATATTTAATTGAGGTATATCACTAAAATGTCCGTAGGTTACTCCAGAAAAGAGACCGAATGGAGTTGGACGAGTCATCATTCTTATCATGTAACGAAGAAAACTATTTAGTACTTGATCTTTTTTTTTGGTAACGATATTTGGTTCTTTTAAAATTGATAACGAATTATAAAGACTTTCACTTGATACGGCAATTGCTTCTCGAACACAGCTATTTTCAGTTAAGGTAATTACTTTTTTTAATGTCTCCTGTTTGATTAAGTCTTTATCGGAACATTCTTCAGGAAACAAGTTAATAAAATTATCAATAGATATAATGGGAGTGCGAATCATAAAAAAATCCAAGACTCTATATTGAGCCTCTTTTATCATTTTTGTTCTCCTCCAATGAAACTATGTAATATTAAACAGTCTATCTTTGTCATTGTAGATGATACGGAGTGTGAGAAAACAAGGCCTTCGACACGGGTGTTTCTTCGATCGAAGGATCACCCTGTATCCATTTGTAGCGGAACGTTATGAGTCAGGCGATAAAAGCAAAATTGATCTGGCTTGCGACATCATTAAGCAAGTACCTATTTCCAATCAAATGACGTATGTATTTCGAAGTCTGATACCGATCTCGTGACCATCGGAGCAGACCATTATCGCGTCTATCGTTATGAAGGAAGGCTCAATTTGCTTGACAATGGAGTCGTTCTTTTCTGCTGGAAAGAAGGAGAAGCGCTTGATCGTGAGAAGGTGACAGCTTTTTTAAGTACAGATATTTCTCTAACGAACGAGCAAATTATGAGCTATTACAGAAAGCGCTGGTCGATGAAACGTATTTTCGAACGGCGAAAGTGAACCTCGGCTTGGATCGATGTTTATTGGCATGTACAGTTTATAAGCAATAACGATAGAAAGAAGAGGAACGGACATCTCCCCTTCTTTCTTTTTCTTACCTAAACATTACGTTAATAATTTCTAGCAAAGTGATCCTATGTTTGTAAAGCAGCTCTTACCTGCAGTTGCGACGCAAGTGGCAGAAGTTCTTCCATCATCACTGCATCCACCGCTACATCTCCAAACACTAAGCACCTGAGGTTCAATATTGTCAGAGGATTTCTTAACTTGGATGTCTAAATCAAATAGGTTGTTTTCCATTTCTTACTCTCCTTTCGATTTTACCATTACCTAGGCATTATGGGAAATTCGTCGACACCTATATATATATATCAAAATACATTATTTTGCAATATTATTATGAGTTTTTCTATATTTAGAATATTTTCTCTTTATTTTAATTGAGAACCAGGATCGATCTTTTTGATTTCGCTTAACTTCTCGTACACCTCGAGCACACATCCTTGTACGCGCTGTAGTGATACTCGTTCAGTTTCCCTCTTACGTCTCCCTCCATAAATCCAAAATAAAACTTCGGGGTTCCGAATACAGTTACCGGAATAAGCCCGGCATAACAAAAAACCTTGAAAGGTATTGTGCCCGTCAAGGTCTTCGCAATTGATTTTCAGGTAAGGTCCGATACGTACGAATTTTCACCAAAATGGATACTTAGATACAATCGCTTGATATCCGCTTATCGCATCAATGATGGAATGAACGAATACGGGAGCAATCAGGTTATTCGTTCTCAACCACAGAAAGCCAAAAACTAATCCCGTTCGAAAAAAGAATATTGAATAACCATGAACGGACTCTTGGCCTTCCACGTAAATAGGGCCAAACAGCCTATCATGACCGTGACAAAAAGAGCCATCGCCACGCTTTTGGACAAGGATGCTTTCTGATAATAAGTCTCCAGCACCCACGCTGAGCTGAAAAAAGCCGCTGTCAGGACATAGAAGTATCCGTTTCTGCATAGCACTGCCATGTTTATGTTTCCTCCAATATACGTGCTGTTTGGCCTAAAAAATAATCTTCGAAGCATCTGCAAATGTAATCCATCCGATCCCGCTAACGAGCACTTTGACCGGATAGAATTGCGCTTGCTTCTGATTCGAGAAGTACCATTCTCTGTCTGTCTTGACGACGATGAACAGCCCATGCTCATCGCCAACCGGAGTAAGGCCTTCATCATCCGCTCTCCAGTTCGGCACGCCCATGTCATTCAACGCCCTGACAAATGGAATCACCTCATTGGCAACGACTCCGACTTCACTGACGCCATGGATATCGCCGCTGCCGAACGGGTGCGAGATCGCGTTGGATAAATTATGCCGGGCGATGAATTCGACGATATTGCCGGAAGGATCTTCAAAATAGACGGAGTGAGCATTCCAGGAGGTAAAAAAGACTTCATCCTCCCCGTCTTCTTCGATTAAAGTTACTCGTGCTTGAAGCCAGCTTTTGGCTTCGTGGAACTTATTCTCCGGAATGTTCATGGCAAAATGATAAAATGGGCGGGCAAACTCCGTTGTCTTCTGAAACGTTACCTGGGTAGCCCCCGCCCGTATAGTGAAGGAATCATCCCGTTCCTCTACAATTTCAAGTTCCAGCACATCGCGATAGAACGATTTCGTTGCCAACGGATTGTCCGTCAAAAAGATGACGCGCTCCATAATCATTCCCTTTCCCCTCCTATCGAATGGCTAATTCCGGCCTGGTCGGCCAAGCGTTATAACATCCGTTCATTCGCGAACCCTAAAAAGGCAATGACGATGTATGTATCTAATTATATGATAACAAATGGATATAGCTTTACATAGCAACAAAAAGAGCTAGACAAGAACTCTATCGTTCCTTACCTTGCCCATCTCGAAATATTGCTGCAATCATTGGTTCACAGGCCGGACATCCCCTTTTCAGCGAGGGCAGAGGAACGATCCGCTAAATACCGAATAATATCGCCACGGCTGATCATTCCTGCCAGTACCCCGTTCCTTTCCACGATGACTTTTTGGACCCGTTTATTGCAAAATAACGTGGCCACTTCTTCAATTTTGGAGTCTACTGGCACCGTTGTCACATCACGCGCGGCAATTTCCATAACATTGCGGCCGGCCAAGCGCTGCCATTTCGCTCTCATGGCTTCCTCATCGATATATACGGGCAGAGGCATATACATCTGGAACATCCAAAAATTAATATCAAACTTACGAATATACTGCATCACGTCGCGTTGGCTGATTAACCCGGAAATCTCATTACGCTCGTTAACAACGGGCAGAGCGCTAACCCGATAACCAGCAAATCGCTCGATTGCTTGTTCGACCGTATCGGTTTCCTTCACTTTGATAACCCGCCGAACCATAATATCGGAAGCGAACATAGCCAGATCCTACTCCCTTCTAACCCTCTACACCTTCTGTCAGTTTCTGTTCATAATACTCAACCAGGTCTCGCGAGAACTCCTTGATGCAATCCAACTGTTCCGGCGTATACCGATCAAGAAACCGGAGAAAGCGATTCTGCTCGGCCTGGTGCAGATGCTCGTGCAGGTCGAAGAGTCTCCGGCCTCTCGGAGTTAGGCGAAAATATACTTCTTTTTTGTTGTCATTGAGCTGCGTGCGCTTGACGAATCCCTCATCGAACAGCTTCGACGTCATCTTCGTAATGCTTGCCTTCGACAGCTCCATCTTGTCTGCAATCGATGTCGTATTGATGGGCTCATAACGGCCGATGCAATCAATGACGTGAATCATGCTGAAGTTGTATGACCCTTCCCTTAACCCCTCTTCTAATGCTTTCTTGCGAAATGTTGCGATCTCCCAACTCTCTTCTTGCTCGAGCAAATGCATCATTTTCCAGCGAAGATCATAAATTTGTTTTTTTACTTGATCGAAATGCTCCATTTCTGCAAGTGCCCCCTTTCCCTTTAACCCGCTATATCGATGACGAAGTCATTTTATTTACTCAGGTAACAAAATGGGCTGCAGTCAATAAACTTGGACGACTTCCCGAAGCCCTTCAACAAGGCATGCATACAAGTGAACAGCAAAACTTCATCATTTCCACACGAAACAAAATTATTATAACTCAATTGATAATGATTATCAATATCAAGGATAAAAAAAGCCCTCTATTTTCCCTTGAGAGAAATAAAAGGGCTAGTCATCCATTCGAGCAACAATCGGCGCATATGAACTTTTGTGATCTATTATATTGTCGTTGCCGCGGCTTCGGGAATGCTGCTTATATACTTCATGATATACTCCATCCTTGCCGCTTCATCGTATTCGATGCTCGGATCGACCGGTGTCGTTATTTGCTTGCTCAACGAACCACCTACAAAAATACAATGGTGATTATAGCATTGCTTATCATGCAGCACCTGTTCGAGACAACTCCGAATATTGGAGGCAACCCCGGCGTTATCGGGATGCATAATCCATCGGATCTCTTTCCAATCCAATATCCCTTCCGCTGTCTTGACTGGTGTCGGGTACCGATGCTCTTCCGGAATAGAAGCCACATAGAGATAGAGCCCGCCAAAATCTCTTCTCTCCCCGGTAGTCCATGTCATTAAGCCTTTAAAAGTAATATGAAGAGCTTCAAGACCTGTTTCTTCCCTGATTTCCCGCAGCATGGAAGCCCTTGGCTGTTCATCCTCCTCAATCTTCCCTCCGACTCCATTCCAACAGCCCATCCATGCCGGGTTCTCGCGGTTTAACAGCAATATTTTGCTGCCTTGCTTGATTAAGCATAATGTGTATTTCAGCATAACTGCTCCTCGCTATTTCCTGGACTTTCTTGATTCACCATCGCCTATTATTCTATTATCCACCACGATGAGCCGGCACTCAATAGAAATGAAACAAAAGCAAGCCATCATTGCGAAAAATGACAGCTTGCTTCTCAGCGAATTGTACAGCCGGTACACATGTCCGTCTTTACCCGCAGGCAGCCCCTTCCAAATTGGACTCTCCAGAAGCGCTTCTGTCGACCGCTTGGCCTCATCGTCAACCGGATCTAGGATAAAGATGCGATCACCTGCGAACTCGCCAAGCGATTCCGGGGAAATCAACCTGAAGCCCTCATTCGCATCGAGAATCTCCTGAATCGGAGCCGTCGGCTTCATGCCTCCCGGACCGTATAATAACTGCGGAAGGCCGGCCCGCGCCATCACGAACAGGCGGTCACCGGGATAATTCGTGAAGACCGATGCCGTCTCCCCTGGCTTCAGCAGCGTGGAATGGAGATTCTCCCACATCGCCGCAGCCTTGGCATGATGCGCTTGCAGCCAACCCTCCACTTCCTTTTCTTTATTAAAAATGATGCCGAGCTCCTTCATCCGTTCGTCCAACGAAGCGAAGGTATCGAACATGAATAAAATTACGCCTTCTTATGATAATGATTACCATTATCTATTTTGAGCGTACTGAATATCGTCAGGGATTACAATGGATAAAATCGAAATGGCTTTTTTCGTTTGTACAAAACGAAAAAGCCGCTCTGCATGAGCGGCTTCCTGCATCTCCTATTCGCTTAATACGAATCCGTCTCATGTCCTGTGCGTTCGGCTTCCTTGACCGCTTCTCCGGTATGCGTCGAGCCAATCGGGCCATGATCGGATGAATTCGGGCTGTTCCGCAATCCTTCCGCAACACGGCGCCCATAGTCCTTATCACATTTCGTGAACAGCTCGATCATTCGCTCCTGAATATGAGTATTGCAGGTCTTCAACGTGTTGACCAGATTCAAGATCAGATCATCGCGCTCGAACTCGTCAAATGCCCGATACGTCTCGCCTGCTTGCTTGAAATCATTTGTCCGGTCGATGCTGGCCCGCACTAGCTTCCCTTCGACATGCGGCGTATACTCCTTATTCGTTCTAGGCGCTTCTTTCAAGCCGTTCAACGAAGACGGCTCATAGTTGATATGCGGATTTTGGCCTGGAGCGACATCCACATAATAGGCCATTTGGCCGTCGCGCTGATTGGTAGCCACCCGCTTCTTCGGCGCATTGATCGGGAGCTGCAGGTAGTTCGCGCCAATGCGGTAGCGCTGCGTGTCGGAGTAAGAAAGCGTCCGGCCCTGCAGCATTTTGTCATCCGAGAAATCCATCCCGTCGACGAGCACCCCGGTTCCGAAGGCGGCCTGCTCCACCTCGGCAAAATAGTTCTGCGGGTTTTTATTCAACACCATCCGCCCGACAGGCAGCCACGGAATTTCATCTTTCGGCCATATTTTCGTATCATCCAACGGGTCGAAGTCCAGCTCAGGATGATCATCGTCGCTCAATATTTGCACGAACAGCTCCCACTCCGGATAATCTCCGCGTTCAATCGCCTCATAGAGATCCTGTGTGGCGTGGTTGAAGTTTTTGGCCTGAATCGCCTCCGCTTCGGCCTGCGTCAAGTTTTTGATTCCCTGCTTCGGTTCCCAATGATATTTGATAAGAACGGCGTCACCGTCTTTGTTGACCCATTTGTATGTATTGACGCCGGACCCTTGCATTTGACGATAGTTGGCTGGGATTCCCCACGGTGAGTATACGAACGTGACCATGTGGAGCGTCTCCGGCGAATTGCAGCAGAAATCGAAGAAGCGTTCACCATCTTGAATGTTCGTTACCGGATCCGGCTTGAAGGCGTGAATCATATCCGGGAATTTGATCGCATCGCGAATAAAAAAGATTTTCAGATTGTTGCCGACGAGATCCCAGTTCCCATCCTCCGTATAAAATTTGACGGCGAAGCCTCGCGGATCGCGAAGCGTCTCCGGGGAATGTCCCCCATGAATGACCGTAGAAAAACGGACAAACACAGGCGTTTTTTTCCCCGCCTCTTGGAACAGTTTCGCACGCGTATATTTGGAGATTGGCTCCTCTCCGACTTTTCCGTAGGCTTCAAAATATCCATGTGCTCCTGCGCCGCGTGCATGCACGACCCGTTCTGGAATGCGCTCGCGATCAAAGTGCGTAATTTTTTCGATGAATTGGTAATTTTCCAGCGTTGCCGGTCCCCGAGTTCCTACCGTCCGGATATTCTGGTTATTGTGAACGGGATGCCCTTGGCGTGTCGTTAGCGTGGAAGCGTCCTCTCCATCCCCCATGCGCCTATCGAGCGCATCCCCGGAGCCCGTTACAGAAGTGCCATGCTCCTTCGCGTCGCCTTTCCCACTGTTGTTCAAGCTTTTATTATCCATCTTCGCTCTCCTTCATCGCGTTAGTAATTTCCGGATTATATTCTATTATTATGAATTTCCGCGATGGATTATTCAGCCAGGGGAGAATCCGGAAGCTTGCAATGTGCCGACTCGTATATGCCCTGATCTGCGGTGTTATCTTCGCGATGAGTCCAACGGAGGGAGGAATATCAATGGAGGCTGGTAGTACGGTCTGGGCTTGTTCGCGTGGTGCAACAGAAACGCCCCTATTTTTGTAACGTCTGTACAATATAAAAAAAGGGCTCTCGCCCCTCTCAAACTAGTTCACGTTTAAGAACATTTGAACCTCCGCACGGCGAAAGCCATGGGATTCTTAGCTAGTAAGCGCACGCAGACCATTTCTGTTTTGTACAACTGCTAAGTTGAGGGCTAGTTCAATAGCCCATCCTAATTCAGAGCATATAGCTAACTAGGCTGACAGACTGTTACCATCTGCCACAGGTTGACACATGATGTTGATTGCACCAACTCTATCGCGGTGTGCGCGATAACCGCATGAACACTGATACGTCCGATCTTTTGCCTTGTTGCGATCACCGCAGGATGGGCATATCTGCGAAGTATACATGGACTTCTACAACCTTGATTCCAGCTAATCCCGCTTTGATTCCGTCTCCAGCCGGGCCAGGATGGCCACAAGCATTGGTTTGATCTCCTCCAAAAGTGAGCATCTCCTTTCGTGAACAGACTTAATAGCACTTATTTATACACTTTTGAACTGTTAATAGCTAATGAATTTTATAGAAAAAGAACATTTGTTCCCATAATATAAACACATCATGGCTCGTCCACAAACTTTGCGCTAAGCCAGAAGGAGCCGGATATAATGCTTCCCACGGCAATATCCTTGTCAAGCAGCTCAAGATCGGTAACGACATCGATTTCTCCGCCAAGTGTTTTTACTTTGCACCATGAGAAAGAGCTGCCGGCGTATTCATTTGGTATCACCGTAGCCTCCACGACTCTGCCCGTAAATATTGCGGTTGATGCAGGTTCATTCGAATTTCCGAACAAGCCGGAAGGGATAAATGATTCAGCTGCGAATTTCACTTCCCCTTCTTGGGATTGACTATATTCTTCTTCATTATCATATACATTGACCTCATGGGAAAAAGCAGTCAACTGGATGCTTATCCGTTGCGGAACTTCGACCTGGCCAAAAAGTCCAAGGTTCGGCATGTCGAACACAAACGGGCAGCTTCCAGATTCAAGAGATTCGTCTGGTTCCATCCAGGCATGACATGCGCCGTCCAGCACAGAATCGGTCTCCCGATCGATTATCGCCGTAAGCCCGACCTCCAGTCTTGATTTACCGGCGAAGTGCGGATTCAACCCGATGATCTCATTTTCTTGATTAACCTGCAGCCACAGTTCAATTCCGTTGCCTGCTTCAAAGTATATATATTGACCTTGATCAGCCTCCAGCAGCGTTCCGTGCTCTATCGCAACGCCTGCTATCTGCTCAAAGTCTTCACGCGATTGCACTGGAAATCCGATTGATGTCATATGGTTTGCCATGTTCATCCTCCATTTGGAAAGCGTCTGCCTCCACCAATATCAATGCCTGCCAGCAGTTCCTTTTGATACTTGCTGTGTCCATCCGTGCTGCCTGCATACTGAAAGCCGCTCGCTTTGTAATACTCATTGAGCTTCCCATTGTCGTCTGCACAATCCAGCTTTATATATTTCTTAGATTCCGGAAATTGTAATCCTTGTGCGATCCAGCGTAAAATCGCCTTACCCAACTCCTGGCCCGAATGGGCCCGGGACAACGCTAATCTATGAATAAAAATGGAGTCATCCAGACGCTCGCCTTGCCAAATATGCCGTTCCCAACCGTGTTATCAGCATTTTATCCAAATGACTCTCCTCGATCCCGGAACAGCTCCGCCACAAATGGCGTGACATCAAGCTCAGATAATTTATCGATGGCAATCCAGCGGGCTCCTAACGAATCCTGTCCGTCCCGCTTGCTCTTAATTCATAGCGGTCATCAAGCAATTCTACATCATAAATAATGCCGATATGATGGAGCTCCTCCAATTGATTTGCACTATATGGGTAAATAAGCGTATATGAGATCGCTGATCTAATCTTTCCATCGATACCTGTAATGCCGGTCTCCTCTTCTATTTCTCTTTCAAGAGCCTCATACGGCTTCTCTCCGAACTCAATTGTTCCGCCGGGAAGATCCCATTTTCCGGTATGCGGTCCTCTTGCTTTTTGAATGAGAAGGAGTTCCGTAAGACCATAACGGTTTCTATCGTTGTGTTCAAGGTAGCTCCCTTCGTTGGGGCTAGACATGAGCAGCGATATTGACGAGCTGGCCGAATGAGATAAACATCTCCCTGTCGTCATTATAATGGATTTTTTCTATTCTTTCTTTATTTTCTTGCCAAATCTATCCTTACCCCCTCGATCATCGTCCATTGAACATCGAAGTTATCATCGAGGAGGACGAGATCGGCCTGACAGCCGGGAGCGATCCGGCCTGTATGATGATTCCCGAGGATATCGGCGGGAGTCGTCGCAGCCATCTGCACCGCATCGGTTAACGGGATTCCGAGCTCGACCGTCAATTGCAATGCTTTATTCATGGTGATCGTGCTTGATGCCAGCGTTCCGTCCTTCAAGCGGGCGATTCCGCCGCTGACCTCGACCTGATGGCCTCCAAAGGTGTACGTCCCGTCACCCAGCCCCATTGCCTGCAGAGCATCCGTAATCAGCACCATTCGCTGCGGCCCCTTCAATCGATGCATCATGTGCGAGCGATCGCGGGATGCAAATGGACGTTATCCACGATCGCTTGAAGACTGACATGCTCTTCCTCGAACGCGGCGACCACAAGTCCGGGATCCCGATGATGAATCGGCCGCATTCCGTTGAAGCAATGCGTGACATGACTAGCTCCCTCGGCAAAGGCCTGCTTCGCCTCTTCATAAGTCGCAGCAGGCGTAAAGGTTCCTTCATGCTTTATCCATGTTTGAGACGCCAGACGAAGCTGCGCACTTCCTGTAAGCATATCGTGCAAATTTACTTATGCAGCAGCTCGTCTATCGAATGGCTGAACAGAGGCTTGCTTAGTTCGAGTATCGCTTTGGCGTACTCCTGTATCTCTTGCTGCGCGTCGTGCTCCAGACGCTGGTTCACAAAATGACATACGGACTGCAGCGACGCGGTCCAATACCAACGGACATACATGCCATATGCCGGCAAGAATAAACGGGCTTGTTCAGCGCAAATGCCATCTTGAAGCGCTTGCTCATACTTGGCAATCCCCTGCTCGATATAGTTCATAAGCTCGTCCGTATATTTTTGCCCGAGCCCCCACGATAATGGGTCGCCGCTGCCCTGTTTCGAATTTTCAGGCTGGCTTCTCCATTCTCCTTCAGCCGGGATATAGAATGTCGGTTCCTCGGTGATGTATCTTCGGCTTGACTCGTTCCAGCCTTCTAGGCTGTCCCCAGTGCCCTCCATATGAGCAGATCCGACAACATATTTCCACCATTGGCGGGCGACCATAAGAGGCGCATAGATCTCGTATTGCATGATGGCATGCCGAAATGGAGACGTATGCCCTTCCCGGGCTAGAAACTTGATCAGTCTGATATCTTTTTCATTCAATTCCTTCGATTCTTTCGCGTAGGATACCCTGGCCGCATTCACCAC
Organism: Paenibacillus thiaminolyticus; assembly: GCF_007066085.1. Lineage (NCBI taxonomy): Bacteria > Bacillati > Bacillota > Bacilli > Caryophanales > Paenibacillaceae > Paenibacillus > Paenibacillus thiaminolyticus. Next base: position 813,389 of record NZ_CP041405.1, read on the forward strand.
AGTCAGATCAGATCCCATATGATCGACTAACCGGACATATCCTTTATCCAGCACATGCTGCATCATCCCGGTTCCTCTCCCTTGTCTTGTTTTCAATAGATTATTTGTAGTAACGCTTGAACAAATTTCGCTTCATATCCTTATTCTCGGTGCTCAGTTGAAAATCCTGTCGACATAGAAAGGATAAAGCAGCACATGAGTCGAATGCCCGGATCAAAAAGGAGCTAGAATGTTGCAGCTGCTCCTTGTAACGGTTTATATATTCCATTCTTTATTTACCGTATATGTATAGATGCTATCCCACTCACACGTTACCTGACATAATAGACCTGTACCCCGAACTGTCTCGAAATGATGCTGCCGATCTCGTCGATATGCTTCCCGCCAAGACTACCTTCGGTCTGGTTGATTTAACTGAGTTAATTTTTCCCTTATTTCCACCTCGTTCACATCTCTCCCTCCATTGCAAATAGACAACCAGCGAATATTTCTTCTTGTAGTTGGGGAACATCCCATCAAAAGGAGTGTGTGTGGATGGAAATCATCGTTCGAACTCTGTGCGCATTTATATCGTTACTTCTATTCAGCCGGCTGCTTGGAAAAAAACAGATGAGTCACATTACGCTATTCAATTATATTACAGGCATAACGTTTGGATCTATAACAGCAGTAATGGCGGTAGACAAGCGTATTTCCATTCAAGACGGGTTGATCAGTTTAGCTGTATGGAGCATCTTAACAATTGGCGTCAGCAAGCTTGCCTTAAAGTTCCCGCGCATCCGTGTGCTGCTGGATGGCGAACCCGCCATCATTATTAAAAAAGGAAAAATTCTCGAAAAAACGATGGCCTCCACCCATTTGAACATGGATGATTTGAGCATGCTGCTTCGGGAGAAAGATATTTTCTCGATCAAAGATGTTGAATATGCTGTTCTTGAACCGCATGGCCGAATTAGTGTTCTCAAAAAGCCGGAAAAACAAGTCGCAGCCAAAGAAGATGTAAACGTGAAAACTGCACCGCTGCAATATATGCCGACTGAGATTATTGTCGACGGATCAGTGGTCGTCCAAAATCTTCGTGATCTGAACTTGTCTAACGAATGGCTGGAAAAAGCGCTCCGCAAAGCCGGAAGCTCAATCGCTCATATTCAACAAATATTTTATGCGGAACTGCAAAGCGATGGCACGCTTCATATTGATAAAAGAAGTGACCACGTACACTAAGCTTCCTTACCTAGACGCATCGCTAGCTGGAAGCGGAATCTCGCTATCTTTGGACGGATTTGGTGCGATGACGGGCTTGACCAGACGCGTTCGCCTTCCCGTGTTCGCTCGGATAATAGCCATAGGTTTTGCGGAACAGAGCGGAAAAATGGCTTATATTATGGTAGCCGACCATGAGGGCCGCTTCGCTCACATTGCCTTCTCCTTTCTCCAAAATTTTCCGCGCTTCATTCATTCGCAGCGCACGCACGTAGCCGAATACGGTCGTGCCGAACAATTCCTTGAAGCCGAGCTTGAGCTTATAATCATTCAAGCCAGCCAATCTGGCAAGCTCAAGCAGGCTCGGAGGCTTCCTCCAGCAATGAGTCAATATTTCCCTCGCTTCGTGAAGACACCGGATATCCTCGGCGTTCAGCTTGGATAGTTCTGTTCGGACCCGTTCTTCCTTTTGCGCCCCGTCCAGGTGATGGACCAGCAGTTCATTCGCTTTTCCTTCCAGATACAGCTTCCGGAGGCTTCCCCGATAAGGGCATTGCGCCATTTGTTCCACGATATGGGCAATGTGGGGAGAACCGGCCGTCTGTCTGCAGTACGTGGAGTCATCCGTCAGCCGGACCACATCAGGATGCAGGTCGCGGAACTGGCGGAAATCTAGCCGGAGCTCCATATGCCATAACCGTTCCTGCGGATACAGCTCCGCATGCACCCTCGAATCATGGATGAAGATGAAATTGGACACGCCGGGCGCCAAGCCGTAGTCTGAAGCTCGGCCCTCCGTACTCCAGCAACCCTGGCCTGACAATGTATACGTGATCTCCAGGTGAGGATACTGGATGCCGACATCCATCGTCACCGGTTCGGACAGACTCGCCTCGAACCAATTAATCTCCATTCCACGCCGCAGCACAATCCGCTGCACACGGCCTGTGCCACCCAGAATCGGAACAGTATACTGATATTGCTCTTGCGGATCCGTCGACGGAGATATATCGCTTAACTGTTCAAAGACACAGTCTAAATTTCGCGTATTCATTTGCAGATTCAACTACGTTTCCCTCTCTTCCTCGAATCAGAAGTAGAAGCTCTCCAAAATGAGCTATACTAAATATATCGAATACATATTGTATATGTGCTATTTTTTTGCCTAAGGTAAAAAAAGCTCTCGTCACCTTATATTTCAGTTTATTTGATAATGATTCTCATTGTCAAATTTTTCGTCCCGTCAGGCACAAAAAATCGCCGCCTACCCAGCCGCAATTGCTGAATAGAAGGCGATTAGTTACAATTCATATTCCCGCTACGATGCGTTTACCCCGGATGGAGGCCTGCCGCAGCACCTCATCTTCGTCGATTGTCATCAATTGCCGATGCCTCATCAGCACCTGCCCATTGACAATCGTCGTGTCGACATCCGCTCCGTTGGCGCTGTAGGCCAGCAGCGATTCGATCTGGTGGATGGGCTGCAGATGCGGCTTGTTCATGTCAATGAGGATCAGGTCGGCCCGCTTGCCGGCTTCGAGCGTCCCCACTTCACGGTCGATATTCAATAGCTTGGCGCTCTCCCGGGTCGCCATGCGCAGCGCCTGGCCGGCAGGCAGCCTCGTCGGATCGCCGTAGTCGAGTTTTTGCAGCCAGGCAGCCGCTTTGATCTCCTCGAACAGGTCGACCGTGGCGGCGCTTCCGGCGCCGTCAGTTCCCAAGCCAACCACAATATCCTGGTTTATCATATCTACGATCGGCGCAATCCCGCAGCCTAGCTTCAAGTTGCTAACCGGATTATGCGCCACGCCGCCGCGCATGCCTTTCAACAGCCCAATGTCTCCCCGGGTCATATGCACGCCATGCGCCAACAGCACATGCGCCTTCTCGAACAACCCGGTATTGTACAAATATTGGGCGGGCGTCTCGTTGTATTTTTCACGGATAGACACCACTTCTTCTGTCGTCTCGGCCAGGTGGATATGGATCGGAAGACTCATCGCCTCGGCCAGCCTTGCGATGTGCTTCAGAGGCTCGGGCGGACAAGTATACGGCGCGTGGGGAGCAAGCATCGTCGTAATTCTGCCGTCTGCCTTCCCGTTCCAGCGCTCGATAAGCCCAAGCGCTTCCGTCAATCTCTGGCCCCTGTCGTCCTGCAGGAATACCATTCCCCGGGACAAAGAAGCGCGCATGCCCACTTCTTCAACTGCGGCGGCGACTTCATCCATATGAATGTACATATCCGCGAATGCGGTCGTGCCCGATTTAATCATTTCCGCCATCGACAGCTTGGCGCCCCAATAAATATCTTCGGGCGTCATATTCGCTTCTGCGGGCAGCATTTTGCGTTCAAGCCAATCCATCAATTTAAGGTCATCCGAGAAGCCCCGCAGCAAGCTCATCGGGGTATGCTGATGCGCATTGATCAGGCCGGGCATGGCGACCATGCCTTCCCCTTCGATCACTTCATCAGCCTCCACGTCCAGGGAAGGTCCGATTTGTTGAATCGTATCCCCTGCGATATGGATATCCCCATGATACGGAGCTTCCCCATCTTTCATCGTCACAATGATCACATTTTTGATTACCCTATTCATCGGACAGTCCTCCTCCACAGCAATGATAATTCGAGGATAGACTATGACGTCACGTTAAGGTCAATGCGATCGGCGTGATTATGCTTCCGGAACGATCACCACTTCGGGTTCGGGAATGAAGCCGAAGTGCCGGTAAATCCCCTCAGAGATGATATCCCTCAAATAGAGGATATCGGACGCCGTCGCATCGTTATGATTCAAAATCATATTGCCGTGATACGGCGAAATCATCGCCCCGCCATGAGCAAGCCCTTTTAAGCTAAGCCTATCGACGAGGGCACCGATCGAGGCGCCTGCCGCGTAGTTATTTTTAAAGAAAGAGCCGCAAGATCGGGAAGTAAAATGCCGGTTCCCCGTCCGGTACTGGTCGATATCCGACAGTTGCCCAGGTATAGCGTGATTACTAAGCTGAAGCCCCTTCACTTCATTGGAAAAGAAAGAATAAAACTGCGACAGCGATGACAGCTTGCCGCTGCTTTCCTTATATCTCTCCAGGATGCCGCTGAGTCCGCCCTGTACCGGTTCTTCAGCTTCGGGAACCCGGAGCTCCGCCCCTACGATGATCCATGGCTTCTGTTGAAAGATCGATTGTTTATAGGAGAATTGGCAATCTTCGGCACGGATGACCTGCAGAGACAGCGTCGGGTCGGTTACATCCACGTAATGCACCTTCTCTACCTTATCGCCCATCTGATCATCGTGATACTTCGCATTCATATAAATACCGGCGCCCACGCAGCCCGGCAGCAAATATGTAAAATGAAATCCGGATGTTCCCCAGATCAAGCCTGCGACGGACAGCATCGACAGCGGTAAGCCAGAAGAAACAAACCAAGCGGACCCGTCAACCTGTCTGATCTCGGCGAAGTTCTTCAAGGAAATAAAGACGGTTCCCCGCCGCGGCCGCTCCGGAAACAGAATGTTCGTCCCCATGCCGAACACGAAATATTCCATCCCGTATGTTTTGCACCTATCCAAGATGGTCATAAGCTGTTCCGCCGTTTCCGGCATCGCAAAATAATCGGCCTTCCCTCCGATTCCATAAGAGGAGTGATCCGCTAACCGCACTTGACGTTTGCACAATGTATGAAAAAGCTGATGGCGATCATTCATCGCTGTGAAAAAACCCCTTTCGAACGAGATGCGTAAGATTCACCAATGCAGGCTTTTTCATTATACATGACAATCTTGTATATTGTTCGCACGCCCTTTAATATACAAAAATAGCCTTCCTCCCTGATCAAGGTACCTGATCAAATTCAATTCGCGCCTCAGTGTGCCTGCCATTCTTCCTCCTTCATCTTGATATTCAACGCCACTCCTTCGATAACAATCGCGGTCAGTCCCGCTTCCGTCCTGGTCTCATGCCATTCGCCCTCTTCCCAATATGCGGCATATCCCGCCTTGATGCGGTACTCTTTATCCTCTGTGCCCTTGACAACGCCTTCTCCTGCCACGACGGCAAACAATTGTGATACGGATGCTTGATGATAGCCGACGATTCCGCCTGCATCGACATGCATGCAGCCCATGCGAATCTTGTCCGTTGCGTCAATCATTCCTGTCATGATTAGATTTTTACTGTCAAACGCCTTAATTTCCTGTCCTATGTCCTTGCCGAAGTTATAGATTTTCATGTATGTATTCCTCCTCTAATTCGTTAAGTTTCACAGATTTCATGTCATCTTTCCGAGTAGTATGATTATACAACATAAAAAACAGCCGATTGCTCATAAAACGAACAGCCGACTGTTTTTATTCAAATATGCTGTTCCTGTACTTACCCTTGCATCATGGCAAATGCCCTGCACTCCTGAGCGCAATGCAGACAGATCCTGCTGCACATTTGCGACATTTGATCCGGGAATCGGGCGCACTCGTTCCCGCACATTTCACAAATCTGGGCACACAGTCCGGCCGTCGCCTTGGAAAAAATGCTGGCGCTCGCCAAATAAGATGCCATCGTTGCACATATCGTCACGCAATCCCGCAGTAGAAGAATCTGCCTTCTTCTGGCATGAATATCGGGTGTGCCGAGCATAGCTGTCACCATATGCTCGCACATATTCAAGCAGTCTTGCACCGTTTTTAACAACGGCGGGAACATCATCGGATGAGCCATCATTGGTTGCACTTGACCAGAACCCCCTAAACTTCGATTTGGATAAAACATACTTATAGCCTATTTCTATGCCCTGGGCATTTGTCCCGATAACAGGTATCGGGCTATAAGCTCGTCCCTATTGAAACGAAAGAAAAAGAACGGCCTGCACAAAACAGACCGTTCTTCGCTGCAATTATATTTATTTTATTCCGCGTGCGACGTGGTTTTTCTCCATCTGCGCTTTTAGCTCATCGACAGTCATCCCTTTTTTCGCGGCCAACTGCTCCAGCTTTGCTTCGCGCTCCTGCTCCATTTGCGCTTTTAACTCATCGACCGTGATGCCTTTCTCGGCTGCCAGCGACTCCAGATCCCGGCCGCCCCGGAATTTACCTTTCGTGCCGCGCTCCTGCTCCATCTGCGCCTTCAGCTCGTCCACCGTAACTCCTTTTTCTGCGGCCAATTGCTCCAGCTTCGCATCGCGCTCCTGCTCCATTTGCGCTTTCAGTTCATCGACCGTGATGCCTTTCTCGGCTGCCAGCGACTCCAGATCCCGGCCGCCCCGGAATTTACCTTTCGTGCCGCGCTCCTGCTCCATCTGCGCTTTCAGCTCATCGACCGTGATGCCTTTTTCTGCCGCCAGCTGTTCAAAATTAATGCCACGATCTTTATGCAAAGCGAATGGCTTCGCGGTTGCTTCTTGAGTTAAGGTTGTATCGGTCTCCGCTGCAAAAGCGGACCCCATTGCACTGACGGCAAGAATAGCTCCAAAGGCGGTGACTGCAAGCGATTTGTTCATTTTTTTCATTTGATTTCCCTCCAAAATGGTATTTTGTCCTACAAGAATGAGTTTATATCGTTCACCTGAACTCACCCTGAATGCCGACTTTAAACTGCCTGAAAATATAAAGACTCTTATCATTTCTGCGTCGTGGCCAAGTCGTTCTTATCGCCTATCTTCACGCGCACCTCCTGTTGTTGTCCATTGCGCGACATCGTAAGCGTCATCTCTCCCCCGGCTGGGGAAGCTTCGATTTTGTCGGTTAGCTCCTGCACACTGGAGATGTCCGCCCCGTCGACGGCCGTGATGACATCGTAAGGGCGGATGCCGGCCGCAGAGGCGGGCGATTGCTGCTGCACGTCTGCCACGAGCACTCCGTTGGCGCTGCTCAGCTTCAAGTCTGCGAGCATATCGTCGGTAATATTGAGCGCGCTGATGCCGATGTACGGCAAAGGCTCCTTCGGAATCGATTCGTTATGCTTCAAGCGATCCAATACGGAGGATACCGTGCTTGATGGAATGGCGAAGCCGATTCCCTGCGCATCCGCATTGACGGCCGTATTGATGCCGATGACTTCGCCGTTCACGTTCAGCAAAGGTCCGCCGGAGTTGCCCGGGTTAATCGCCGTATCGGTTTGCAGCAAATGCTTATAATATCTTGTCCCCTGCTCGTCATCGATCTGGATAGGCCGCTCCTTGGCGCTGAGCACGCCAGCAGTCACCGTGGAATCGAATTCGTATGGATTGCCGATTGCCACGACAGTATCGCCTACATTGCTTGCATCCGAATTCCCGAGAGCCAGAGCAGGAAATGGCTTATCCCCCTCTATCTTGATCACGGCCAAATCCAGATCATAGCTGCTGCCCAGCAGCTTCGCCTTGAACGGCTCATTATAGCCCTGAACATACACATCGATCTCATCCGCTCCATCGATAACATGCTCATTCGTCAAGATATACCCTTCCGATTCAAACAGAAAACCGGAGCCTGTGCCGCTAGGCTGCAAAGCGCCACTGTCGTACTGCTGTCCGGAAGCGTCGCTGCTGCCATTGTCAAGCCGCTGCCGGGAGAACGGACTGCCGGACAACGGATTGCTCCGGTTCGGGCTTGCTTTCGTTTTCGTTTCGATTTTGACGACTGCTGGGCTGGCTTGGCTGACGATGCTGGAGAGAGTGCCGGACCCCGCTCCATTGAACGAAGCGGTCTGAATCCCGCTATCGGCGGGTGCCTGGGCCGACACGTTGTAGGCAAGCGGCTCATCGCCGCCGAATACATCCATCCGGCCGGCTGCGAACAGGAGCCCCCCGATGGCCAACGATCCAGCCATAAATGCCGCAAAGATCGGCCGCCATGAGCTTGTGCTCCGCGCGGTATCTCGCCGGCCCGCAGGAACCATCTCCAACGGAACGTTGACCTTGCGCGTTTCTTTACATTCTTCCTTCATCTTATATACCGCCTTTCTATCTGAAGCATGGGTTTATTATGCCGGCCATGGGTGAAGGAAGCTTGTCCGTCCGCTGAGCATCCGCTGAAACCTTTATTTGGATCGGCTAACCTTCCTCTTTCTCAGCTTGTTTTCAGATTTTTTTAAGAGCCGCTTCAGCTTCGTCCTCTATACTGGTTGCAGCAATATCCGCGTGTGCAAGCCGCTTACAGGCAGGAGGAACCATATGGGACAATTGAAAGGCATCAAAATACTGCTCGTCGACGACGAACCGAACATTCTGCAGTTTCTCGAACTTGGCCTGACCAATGAAGGCTTCGAGATACAGACCGCGACGGACGGCATAGCAGCCGTGGCGATGGCGAACGAATTCCAGCCGCATGTCGTTATTCTCGACGTCATGATGCCGGGGATGGACGGCTTCGAGGTATGCCGGATGATCAAGAAATCGGAGAACGCAGCCGTCATCATGCTGACCGCCAAAGATGAAGTGGACGATCGGGTGAAAGGGCTGACGCTCGGCGCGGACGATTATATGATGAAGCCGTTCAGCTTCGAGGAGCTCCTTGCGCGCATTCACGCGCGAATCCGCAATCAGTTCCCTCATTTGTTCGGCGAGGTCATAGCCGGACCGTTCCGGATCGATGACCGGCGCAAGGAGATCATCTTCGACACCCGGGTGCTGGAGCTGTCCCCGACCGAATACGAGCTGCTGAAGTTTTTGGTCCTCAACCAAGGCCTTGTGCTCAGTAAAGCAATGATATTGGATCGAGTATGGGGCTATGATTTCGGCGGTGAGGAAAATATCGTCGAGGTGTATATCCGGTCATTGCGGGAGAAGCTGAATGACCGCGAGCACCGGCTTATTCGGACGCTGCGCGGGGCCGGATACCGGGTCGATCTGCCATGAAAGCGGCGGAACGGCTCAGGCGCTTCATCCACCCTGGCTCGTTGCGGTTTCAGCTATTATCCCGTTCCCTCCTTATTCTCGCCGCACTGCTTATGCTCATCGGCGTATTCCAATATTTAGTAATGCAGCAATTCGTCTATGAAAATAAGGCGGAAAGCTTGAAAAGCCAAATTTCATCCTTTCCGCGCGAGGCCTGGCAGCTGCTGACGGACCGGGATGACGGCGTGTCGGGGCGGCGGCCGATGCTGTTTTTGCCTGCCGATGCGTCGCTCGCCATTATCGATGCGAACGGTGCTATACAGGCCGTATCCATGGGGGATAAGATGGCCGATCCGCCCGAACTGTCCCCGGAAGAATATCAAGCGGCCATGAACAAGAGCAGGAAGGAAGTCAATTATCGGGTCATGAACGACAGCGAGGGAGAGGAGCAGCTGCTCGTGCTGCAGCCATTAGAATGGAAGGGGCGGATGATCGGACTCATTCAGGTCAATACAAGCACCAAGCCGTTGAAGGAGATGCTGGCCAGTCAGCTTCTGACCTTCCTATCGCTGTCTGTCCTGGCGCTGATCGGCGGCATGATCGCTTTCCTTCCCGTATTGAGAAGAACGCTTATCCCGCTGTCCAATATGGTGCATACCGTCGGAAGAATCGATGCGGGAAATTTGGCGGAACGCGTTCCGTCCCGTCAGGGCCAGCTCGAAATCGATCGGCTCGCGTTATCGTTCAACGGTATGCTGGAAAGACTGGAATCCTCGTTCGAAGCGGAAAAGGAAGCCAAAGAGCAGATGCGCCGCTTTATCGCAGACGCCTCCCATGAGCTCCGGACGCCGCTGACATCGATTCACGGATTCCTAGAGGTTCTGCTCCGCGGCGCCATGAACCAGCCGGAGCAGCTGCGCAAAGCGCTCATCTCAATGCACGGGGAATCCGAGCGGATCAATAAGCTGGTGCAGGATCTTCTTCTGCTCGCGAAGCTGGACCGGGCTCCGGTCATGGAGCTCGCAGACGGCGACTTGAATCGCGTGCTTCGGGAGCTGGGGCCGCAGCTCTGTCTGCTTGGCGGTCAGCGGCATGTGACGCTCGCTCTGGCGGAAGAAGCGAATTGCAAGTATGATCCGGACAAAATGAAGCAGGTTGTCCTGAATTTATTCCATAACGCCGTTCAGCATACGGATCCGGAAAAAGGAGATATTCGGATTGTGACCGAAACCGTGCCCGGCGGCGTGGAACTGACTGTGCGGGATAATGGGACGGGGATCGGGAAGAGGCATCTTCCCCATTTGTTCGACCGTTTCTACCGCAGCGAATCTTCCCGCACCCGCAAATACGGCGGCGCCGGGCTTGGCTTATCGATTACGAAATCGATTGTGGAGGCGCACGGAGGATCGATCCGCGTCAGCAGCGCGGAAGGTCAGGGCACCTCGTTTATCGTTACGCTGCCGGCAGCTGTTCCTCCCTTGCACGGATACGTGGAGGGACATAGATAACGCAAAAGGCTCCGTTCGCTGCCGATAGCGGGACGGAGCCTTTTGGTATTTATATTTTATATAAGCTTACGCAGCCGTAATCGGTATAAACTGCTAAATAATCGGTCGTGAACGCCAGTGAGCAGTTCTTCACCACATGCTCGAGTTGGAATTCAAGGACGCATTGCTTCGTGCGCATATGATACAGGATGATCTTGCCATACTGATACACGGCCACAAGCTCTTTGGCGGCATCGACGGCACAGCTGCGGATGATGCCGCCCGTGTCCCAGTCGCCGCATGGCGCCATGGTGCTTAGATCGCAGCACACTATCCCCCAGCTCCCGTACTGCTCCTGCGTGAATAGATACCGATCGTCAGGCGAGAAAAACATTGCCGCCGTCATGGCGCTTGCAGGCTTAGCAATCACCGTCTCCCGCTTGGCTGACATGTCCCAGATGGAGATCTCGCCGCTATTGGCGCAAGCAGCAAGCAGTTGCCCGCTGTACGAGAGGGCGGCGCACAGCTGCGGGCTGTGGCCGCCATACAGCTCGCACTCCACTTTTTTACTGTCGATCTCACATTGATTCAGCAAATCATACACGACGATCCGCGGCTCGTCGTACCATACAGCCGTGCTGCCGGATACAGCCAATGTGCTGACGGGATGTATCGCTGCGGAAGCGTAATCCCGCAGTGCTCCGCTGTCGAGCGACAAGCCCCGAATATGATGGCTGTCATTGATAAGCAGCTCTCCGGCCTCCGGGCAATACCGCATCTCGTAAATCAAATGATGTCCCGCCAGCTCATAGGTATGCCGTATGACGCCGTGCTCGTCCAGCAGATAAATCTGTTCTTGCTCGAATTGTCCGACCACATAACCGGCATAAAACATATTGGTGCCGGGCACGGTCGCAAGCGGCATAGATCCGGTATACCCGCTGCCGATATACCGATGAAGGACGGGTTCCCCCGCCCCCGCTTCCAGGTTGCTCAGAACGAAGCCTTTTTTCAGTCTGCTCCATACTTCCTTTTCCGCATGTTTGGCCGCTTGTTCCGGGGTTTCGAACATTTTTTCCCGCTCTTTGCCGCCATTGGCGGACGTGGTGACTCGATTCCCGCTGCATTGGATGCTCCATGTTTTGCCGCTGCTGCGATCCGCCAGCATTCGCTTCATCGGGGGCTTCCTCCATTCTAGGCTCTTACATATTCGTACCAGATTTCTTCTTCTTCATCGGTCATGGAACCGGTCATCGCCGAAAAGTCGATTTTCCGGTCAAAACGATCCTTCAACAGCGCAAACTGCGGAAAAGAGGCCGTGATTTTCTTCAGCGAGGCCGACCGGGCGATCTCCTCCAGCTTGCCTATATCCGGGCAGCCGCTTAGCTCCAGGGACTGCAGATGCTCCAGATCGGCCAAGATCGAAATATCATTCACAGCCGCATTGGTCATCTTCACGGTCCGAAGCTTGCGGCAATTTCGTAAAAACTCCAGATTCGGCAAAGAGACCTCTTCCAGTTGAATCACCCGCAAATTCACGAGCTGTCCCAGGACAGCCAGATCGTCCTCGGCAACGGAACCAAGCCCGGACAGCGTCAACTCCGCAAGCTGCTCCAGCTCCGCCAGACCGCGAAGCTGCTCGCCATCCGGACGGCTGACCTCCAAGGCGCGCAGACTATGAACCGCCTTGAGCGGCGACCAATCACGAATTGCCGTCTGCTGCACATCCAGCGCTCTTAATTTGGGCAGCACACGAAGAGGAGATAGATCCGTAACTTCCGTGCCCGCGAGGAACAGTTCCTGCAAATGCATCAATCCCTGCAGCGGGCGAAGATCCGCTACCGGATTTTTCCCCAGATACAGCCTCTTCAGCTGCGTACAATGACTGACCGCTTCAATCGAGCCGATCTTGTTCATGCTCAGCACCAATTCCCGCACATCGGTACAGCGTGCCAAGGGGGCAATATCCGTGAGCCCCTCCTGTATGAAGCGAAGCTGCTTCGCGCGCACAAAAGCTTCCGGAGATCCGCACGCCGCCACCACCCTCGCCTTCCACTTGTCATCCAGCCCGCCGAACCATGCCAGCGGATCCGGGGCATTCGAATCGAGCCGAAGCGGCTCGAGCACAGGCAGATCCAGCGACCGGATCGCATCGAGAAAATGGACTTGGCTGTCCCGGCCATAGCTCCAGAAGCGATAGTCTTCTTCTTCATGGACGGTATAATTCCTCTCCTTGGCCGTATCGCGGATAAATTGCAGGAGATGAGTCAGACGATGGGCAATGACATATTTGACTTCTTCATCGCGGCCGAAGTTGATCACCTGCCCCTTCCTTCCCTGCTCATCGGGATCGAGGTCGATACCAAGGTGGTTGCCGCCCCAATCCTTGCTAATCGGCAGCCAGCAGCGGTGAATATACCGTTCCTTAATCCAGGCGGCAGGCACGGAGTAATGCTCCCCTTCCCATGCATATTCCTCCTCCAGCTCCGCCCATATTCGCCATTCCGTCAACATGCAGTCCAAGGACAGGAACGGAAGGCCGAAAAACAGCCCGGGACCATCTTCGCTTTCTCCATTATGGATCAGGTAAAGCTCCCGCAGCTCGGCCGGCAAGGAAAATCCCAGTTCCTCCTCCGCCTGGCGCAGCTCTATCTCCGTGGCGGGCGGGTTGAGAGATGCGGCCAATTCCGGCAGATCTCCCCGAAGCCGTTCCGTGATTTCGTTCAGCAGCTCTCTCAATCTCATGCTTCCTCCTTAACGGCCAGATCTTTGATCAGATATAGAAGCAGCTCATCATCGACGACGGCCGCTTGGCCGGGAACGACCGGAACGTTCTTGTACATGATTCCATTCCCGTCCATGACGTAACCGCGTGTCGCATACATGATCTGGGCAGGGCCATAGTCTCGATAAAGTCCGACTCCAAGCCCGATATATCTATATGTCTTAGCCGCTACGTCCTCCAACTCATCAAATAACGCACTGGCAACCTTCCTTCTTCTGAACCGGGGGAATACATTCAAATCATTGATTTCGTATACCAAGGAAAAGACAAATCGCATTCATGGTCGAGCAATGCGGCTTCATCAACCGTTGACAATTGTCGTAATGTGATGTTGTCTGCCACCCTAGATCCCACTCTCCTTCATCAGTGCCAGCAATGCTTCTGTACCGCGATGGCCCCCAGACATACGGACCGCTATGTAAGGTCCTTCTTATAGTAATAATGCTTGTATCCAATTGGCGCATTCTCGAAAATGGCGACGACCTCGTAGCCATATTTTTTGTAGAATTCGGGAGCTTGAAAACTGAATGTATTCAGTTTAATGAACGTGCAGTTTTTTGCTCGCGCGATTTGCTCCGCTTCTTCCAATAATCGTTGCCCCAACCCTTGTCCGCGGTGATTGTCATCCACCCATAAAATATCAACTTCCATCCAATTCCATAGCACGGTGCTGTTCAGACCGGCAACAATCTCTCCGTTATCATCCTTCAAGCATAAATTAACGTCTTCGAGGTGGGCGTTGGGCACGCATTTGGCATTGAACTCAATCAATTTGTGCAGGACATGCTTGGATTCTTCGGGTGTGCTGTGAAAAAGCTTAGGTTTGTTTGTCATATTTCTCCTCCTGTAATGCCTTTATATGAAATAGAACATGTTCCATTTCTCGTATTTCTTGCCATCTCGCGCTTTCTTGTAACTCTCCTGTTCACGTCGCTACTATACCACATCCTGGGTGTTTTCGTAATTCAAAAATTCATGCTCTTCATGCTCTGCGATCATACTTACAGCCCATCCAATCCTCCCCCGGATTCCCCATCCATGTTCAAAAATTTGATATTTTTTCGCCAAAGATGGGCGGCGCTTTTACCCAAGCCAAATGGTATGATTAAAGAATTCTGCGGGACCTTACTACAGCAGGCAGGAGGTGATATTGATGTGGATGCCTGATCGCCGCAGCAGCCAGCCTCTCTATCAACAGATAGCGGATGACATCGAACGAAGAATCGCGTACGGCGAGTTCCCGCCAGGCAGTCTGCTGCCTTCCGAACGCAAATTAGCCGCGCAATTGGGAGTGAATCGCAGCACCGTGATTCTGGCTTACGCGGAGCTTCGTGCCCTGGGAATCATCGAGAGCCGGTCGGGAAGCGGAACCCGGGTAAGCAAATATAAATGGGGAGCGACGCCGAAGCATACCCCGAACTGGCACCGGTATGTCGAGGGCGGAAGCTTCCTGCCGAACGTCGCTTTTTTGCGCCGTATCCGGGAAGCGCTGCAGCAGGACAGCACATTAATCGATTTTGCCAGCGGCGAATTGGGTGCGGACCTCTCTCCTGTGGAAGAAATCAATGCGCTCATCGATGAAAATCACTATACCGGGTATCTCGGGTATGACAATCCGCAAGGGTTTTTACCGCTTCGGGAAGCGCTCGTCTCCTTTTTGAGCCAATATCGGGGCATTCAGACGACAGAATCGTCCATCCTCATCACATCCGGATCCCAGCAATCGTTATATTTGATCACCCAGTGTCTGCTGGCCCCCGGGGATGCGGTTGCGATCGAAGATCCTTCATATTGCTACTCGCTGCCCATGTTCCAATCGGCCGGTCTGCGCTTGTTCCGGCTTCCCGTCGATCAGCATGGAATCCGGCCTGAGGATGTGCGCGCGCTCTACAAAAAACATCGAATCAAGATGGTCTTCCTCAATCCGAATTATCAGAATCCGACAGGCGCCGTGCTCGATGCCGAACGACGGGCGGAACTGCTGCATGTGACGAGCGAGCTGGGGCTGCCGATTGTCGAGGATGATCCGTTCAGCCTGACGGTCTATGACGGCAACCCGCCGCGGCCGCTCAAGTCCATGGACTCGCTCGGTTCGGTCCTCTATATTGGCTCATTCTCCAAAATCGCCGCCTCCGGGCTGCGTGTCGGATGGATGGTCGCGCCGCATTCCGTGGTCGATCGGCTGGCCGATGCCAGACAGCAGATGGACTTCGGGCTTAGCGTCGTACCGCAAAAGGTGGCGGCCCAGTTCCTGAAATCCGCCTACACCCGGCCGCATTTGGATCGCTTGCGCATGAATCTGCTCTACAAGCGGGATGTGGCGATCGAGGCGCTGCAGCGCGAGCTTCCAGGCCTGGTCAGCTTCCCGGTGCCGCAAGGAGGCTTGCACCTGTGGTGTAAAATCTTGCCCGAGGTCAATGACGGCAAGCTGCTGGAGGAAGCGATCCGCAATGGAGTCATCTTCGCGCCAGGCAGCGTATACGGCTCCGATTCCGGCTATGTGCGATTCACCTATGCCAGGCCGAAGGCGGAAGAGATCGCTCCGGGCATTGCCGCATTCGCCGCCTCTCTTCGGGCGGTTCTTGGTTAGTGTAAGTAAAAAAGGTGGATGAACGCGCTGTATAGTTATCCTATACACGTCAGTTCATTCACCTTTTTTCATTGCTTATCTATCGCGAGGCTCCCGGCTGCGCCTCGCCACCCCGGCTTCATAGGCTGCCGCGATGACTGCTTGGCTCACTTTGTCCGCCACCTGAGGATGGAAGACACTCGGAATAATATACTGCTCATTCCGTTCCTCGTCGGCAATGACCGAGGCGATCGCTTGGGCGGCGGCAAGCTTCATCGATTCTGTAATGCGGGAAGCTCGGCAATCCAGTACGCCGCGGAACATACCGGGGAAGCACAAGACGTTATTGATCTGATTCGGGTAATCCGATCGTCCTGTCGCAATGACGCGCGCATACGGCTCCGCTTCCTCCGGCATAATTTCAGGGGTGGGATTGGTCATCGCAAATACGATCGGGTCTGCCGCCATCCGCTTCACCTCCTCCGTCTTCAACACCTTCGGACCGGATAGACCGATAAATACGTCAGCTCCCTCAAGGGCTGCAGAGAGGCTGCCTTCCACCTTCCGCGGGTTCGTCTGGCTGGCGAACCAGTTCCAGAGCGGATCCGAATAAGCGCGTCCGCTCACGAGGGCTCCTTGACGGTCCACGCCGATCAGGTCGGACACTCCGGAGGCCAGCAATATTTTGGCACAGGCCATCCCCGCCGCCCCCAGACCGCATACAACCACTCTGCACTGCTCCAGTTTTTTCCCGACGACTTTCACGGCATTGTACAGCGCAGCCAGGATGACGACGGCGGTTCCATGCTGATCGTCATGAAAGACCGGGATATTCAGCTCCTGCTTGAGACGTTCTTCGAGCTCGAAGCAGCGGGGAGCCGCAATATCCTCCAGGTTGATCCCGCCAAAGGCCGGGGCAATCGCTTTAATAATGCGGATCATCTCTTCCGTATCCTGCGTGCTCAGACAGATCGGAAAAGCATCGACGCCTGCCAATTGCTTAAAGAGCACCGCTTTCCCTTCCATAACCGGCATCGCGGCTTCCGGCCCGATCGATCCAAGGCCAAGCACGGCGGAGCCGTCAGAGACAACGGCTACCGTGTTCCGTTTGATCGTCAGCGTATGGGCGCGGTCGGGATCTTGATGGATCGCCATGCATATCTGCGCCACGCCCGGCGTATAGGCCCGGGACAGATCGTCCCGATTTTTAATGGGCGTCTTGGGATGAATCTCGATTTTGCCGCCCAAATGCATAAGAAAGGTCTGATCCGAGACGTTGATTACCGTAACCCCTGGAAGCTGGTCAACCGCGGAGACCATGCGTCCAATATCTTGCGGGGAACGCAGATGAACCGTAATGTCTCTCACCGTTCGCACAGGCCCAACGCGATTGATGTCCATCGCGACGATGTCGCCGCCGGCATCGCTTATCGATGAAGCTATCGCTCCGAACGTTGCGGAATCTTGATCATACTCCAACCGTAAAATAACGCTGGTGTTCATTTCCAACGAGTTATGCATAGGTTGCTTCCCCCTCGCCGCCATATTGTTAACGCTGCAATGCTTTCACATCATTAATGATTTTGTCGTAGGGCGTATCCATCATCCCGTCGTACTTGGCTACGACCGTGCCTGACGGGTCAACCAAGAAAAACGAAGTCCCGTGAATGACTTGATCCGAGGACTCATCCTTCGCAATGGCTGTCTTGAAGGAATCGAGCAAAAAGGTTTTGATCTCGCTGAACGAATAGCCGGTCAGCGCATGCCAATTCGAGAAATCGGCGTTGAACTTCGTCAAATATTGCTTTAACGCCTCCGGATCGTCCCGCTCCGGATCGACGGAGAACGAGATCAGCGTCGCATCCACGCCCGCTGATTGGAGCCGCTGCTGCAATTCAGACATATTGGCCGTCATCGACGGACATACTGTGGCACAATAGGTGAACACCATGTCCGCGATCCACACCTTCCCTTTCAAATCGGACAAGGACACCGGATCCCCGTCCTGGTTCATGAATGCTAACGGCGCAACCTCGTACTGAAGCTGATTCGGCTTCCCGCCGCCGCATGCGGAGGCGAACACCATCATCAGGCCAAGCAAGACGGATAAGATCGCTTTGTTCATGGCTTATCCTCCTCTGCCTGTGTGTGGGTAGAGAGCCATTGCGCCAATGTCTCGATTTCATCGGCACGAAGCACTTTTTTGAAGGCCGGCATCCCTTTGGCTCCATCCTGTATCGTATCGATGAGCTGCCGCTCTGACATTTTCGAGCCAATCTCCTCCAAGCTTGGCCCCACCCGTCCGCTTAGATCGGCAGCATGACAGGATAAGCATTGCTTCTTATATAGGGTCATCGCATCGGTCCCTCCCGAAGCGGCTGCTCCCGCTTCACTCCCTTGACGGTCCGTTCCCCCGCTGCACGCAGCGAGAGCAAGCGCCATTGCGACGATAAGCAGTCCACCGCCCAACGATGCAGCCCGTGAATATGACCGCCTCATGTCGCCACCATATTGTAGAGCATAATCCACATGGAGCCGACCACGATGACGAGTAAAATGATCAAGCCCAAAATCAGCGTCACCAGGTTATACCGGGGCTTGGGCTCCTCCCGCAAATGCATGAAATAAATCAATTGCACGATGAACTGCAGCACGGCTGCCGTCATCAGAATGGCGGTGTTCGCGATTCCCTCGGCCCAGCCGTACAGGACGGCCGTAACCGGAATGATCGTCAGCACGATCGAGAACAGAAAGCCGAGCGTGTACGATCGGAAGAATCCGTGGCTCCCGGTGTCCTGCGGAGCTGTCGTGTCCTGCTGCGCCATCTATCTCACCCCCATCAAATAGACAATGGTAAAGACAAAAATCCATACGACGTCAAGGAAATGCCAAAACAGGCTGATTACATTTACTTTGCGCTTGGTAACCGGCGTGATGCCATGCTTGGCGAGCTGAATCATCAGCGCAATCATCCAGACCAATCCGATCGACACATGAAGCCCGTGCGTTCCGACCAAGGTATAGAAAGCCGAGAGGAACGCGCTCGTGCTGATCGTGGCTCCCTCGCGGACGAGATGAATAAATTCACTGACCTCCAGCACAATGAAGGCGGTGCCGAGCAAGGCCGTGACCCCAAGCCACCCGAGCAAGGCGCGTAGCTTGCCCCGGTGCATGGCCAGTACGGCGAGGCCGCTCGTATAGCTGCTCGTCAGCAAAATGATCGTGCTGGCGATAATGCCGCCGAGCTGGAACAAATCTTCCGGGCCCGGCCCGCCGTTCCGGTTCGGCTGCAGCACAATATAGGCAGCGAACAACGTGCCAAAGATGATGACATCAGTCATCAGGTAGATCCAGAATCCGAACGTGCGCATCTCTTCCATATCCGGATGAGCATGATGATCCGAATGCGGCGCGGGATGGCCGGCATGTACGGAATCGTTGATGTGAGCCATTCTTGTATTACCCCCTTAGCGCAGCTTCTGTGCGTGTAATCTCCTCTACCGGGATATAATAGTCGGTATTGTAATTGAAGGAATGAACCAGCATGCATACCGCCACGCCAGCCAGACCGGCCACCGTCAACCAGACCCAATCGAATACGAACCCGAATCCGGCCGTAAACCAGAACATCGACATCACAAAAGGAATGCCCGAATTGCGCGGCATATGGATCGGTTCCAGCTTCGGCGGTACGGGAGATTGTTCCCCGCGCGCCCGCCGCTGCTTCTCCTCCCACCATTCATCCTGGGAAGACACTTGCGGCAGCGTGGCGAAATTATAATGCGGCGCCGGAGAAGGAATCGACCATTCCAAGGTGCGTCCGTTCCATGGATCCCCCGTTGTATCTGTGGGCGCATACTTCACGCTGTACACGCTCTGCCAGACTTGGAGCAAGAAGGCGATTCCCATCAGCACGGCTCCGATCGTGGATACGAGATTCATCTCCCACCATCCTTTGTCCCATCCGTACGTCACAAGCCGGCGCGTCATCCCCATTAACCCGAGCACATATTGCGGCATGAAGCAGACGTAAAATCCGATATTCCAGAACCAGAACGCCCACTTCCCAATCCGCTCGTTGAGCGTGAAGCCGAACAGCTTGGGCCACCAATAATACAAGCCTGCGAAATAACCGAACACGACGCCGCCGATGATCGTATTATGGAAATGCGCAATCAGGAAGTAGCTGTTGTGGAATTGAAAGTCCGCCGGCGCAACCGACAGAAGCACCCCGGTCATCCCGCCAATGATGAAGCAGACGATAAAGCCGATCGTCCACAGCATGGGCGTCTCGAAGGTGATTTTTCCCCGGAACATCGTGAACAGCCAATTGAACACTTTGACGCCGGTCGGGATCGCGATCAGCATGGTCGTGAGTGCAAAAAAGGCGTTGACATCCGCTCCGGAGCCCATCGTAAAGAAATGATGCGCCCAGACGAGAAATGATAAAATACTGATGATCATCATGGCATACACCATCGATTTATAACCGAACAGCTTTTTCTTAGCAAAAGTCGATACAATCTCTGAAAAAATGCCGAAGGCAGGCAGAATGATGATATACACCTCAGGGTGACCCCACATCCAGATCAAATTGATATACATCATCGGGTTGCCGCCGCCGTCCAGGGTGAAGAAATGCGCCCCCAAATAGCGGTCCAAAAACAGCAGCGCCAACGTCGCCGTCAAGATAGGGAACGAGAAAATGATCGCGATGCAGCTCGACAACACCGACCACGGGAATAACGGCATTTTCATCAGCTTCATGCCGGGAGCGCGCATCTTCAGAATCGTCACGATAAAGTTGATGCCGGTCATCAGGCTGCCGATCCCCGAGATCTGGATCCCCCATATGTAGAAATCCTGACCAACGCCCGGATTGAACATTCGCTCCGAATAAGGCGGATAGGCAAGCCATCCCGCATCAGGCGATCCCCCGATGACAAAGGACAGGTTAAACAGCATCGCGCCCCAGAAGAAGAGCCAGAAGCTCAGCGCATTCAAAAAGGGAAAAGCGACATCGCGCGCGCCAATCTGCAGCGGCACCACCACGTTGAACAGGCCGAACATGAACGGCATCGCCATAAATAGAATCATTATGACGCCATGAGTCGTAAAGATCTGATTATAATGATCCGGCGTCAAAAAGCTCAGCTCCGGCATCGCCAGCTGCGCCCGCATCAGGAGTGCGTCCACCCCGCCGCGGAACAGCATCAGAAAAGCGGAGAGGATGTACATGATGCCGATTTTTTTATGATCGACTGTCGTCAGCCATTCGCGCCACAGCCAGCCCCATTTTTTAAAATACGTCAGCCCAAATACAATCGCGATAATGGTCAGAACGATGGTGACATCGGCACCGTATATTAACGGATCGCCCGTCACAAAAAATTCCGATGCAAAGCTTTTTACTTTCTCCCACATGGAGCACTCTCACCTTCCCTTTCGATTCGACCCCGTTATTCTTGGAGCTTGATGTTCTGAATGTCCTCCCAGGACAAGCCATGATTGTGCGAGGAAGCATACTTCGTGACCGTCATGTAGAACAGGCCTTCCGGGAACGAGGAAAAGGTCTTCACATCCGATGCGGCTGGCTCCGCCAACTGCTTGTAGCCTTCCAATGTGAGCGCAGGCGAAGCGGCCTTGACCTCGCTCACCCATTGATCGAATTCCTCCTGGGAAGTGGCCTCCACGTCAAAGTGCATCTTCGCAAAATCTTTGCCGGTGAAGTTGGCGCCGGAGCCCCAATATTGGCCACGCTCATCCGCCTGTAGATAAAGCGTCATCGCCATCCCGGACATCGCGTACATCTGACCGCCGAGCTGCGGAATCCAGAAGGAATTCATCGGGGCATCGGCCGTAATCTCGAATCGGATGGGCACGTCCTCCGGAATCTTGATGCTATTGACCGTGGCGATGCCTTGCTCCGGATATTGGAACAACCATTTCCAGTCCAGCGAGGTCGCCTGGATGGTCAAGGCCTTGCGGTCCGATGCGAGGGGCTTGGACGGCTCGAGGGCATAAGTGCTCTGTACGGTAATAATGCCTAACACGGCAATGACCACGATCGGAATCCCCCACCAGATGACCTCCAGCTTGGTGTTGTGCTCCCACTCCGGCGCATACTTCGCTGTCCTGCCCTCCTTGTCCCGGTAGCGCCACACAATAATCGCCGTAAGGATCAGAACCGGCACGATAACGATGGATGCCAATACGGTGGAGATCACCATGAGATCCCGCTGTTGTTCGGCAATCGGCCCTTTCGGATTGAGCACGATCATATGCTCGGTGCATCCGGCCGTCAGCAAGAGCAGCGGCGCAAGCATGGATAGGAACGCCAGCCAGCGGAAGGCGTTGGATCTCTTCATTTTTTCATCTCCTATCGAATGGTGTGATTAATGTCACGCCCTACTTTAAAAGGGAACGGTACAGGTGTCACCATCCACTCGCGAAATGAAAAAACCGACCATGTTCAATAAAATGAAACATTTACGTTCCCCTTTAGCGCTGCCCGCTTGCCTGTTCGCTTCGCCTTTTTTTGATTTTTGTTCACAATCTCTACAAAAACAGAGGCGCCATGCCGATATAGATAGTACAGGGAACAACACCGTTTCTTGGAAATCAGTTGATGGAGGGATTTATATGACAGTTTTCATCGCAATACTCGGATTCCTAGGCGCCATAATTCCCCCGCTGATTGATTTACTGAAGCACTTCATCGTCTAGTATCGATATTCGCTCCATACACACGCCCATGAATCGAGGCCTGGCCGCCTTGGTTCATGGGCTTTCCTTGTGGTGTAAGCCTCCTGGCAAGTTAGATCCCCAGAATAGGCAAAGACGCTTCCACCCCCGCTATGATAGCGAGGTTGAAGGCGTCTTCGTGAATTGATGCGGATGGCAACCCTGCCTTATTGCATTCGATGCTTCCAAGAGCGGATGGCGATGTCCGTCAGCACGCCGAACAGCAGCGTTGCCAGCACATTATGGAGAAGGCTGGCCAATAAATAGGCATTCTCGTCGGCAATCGTTAGGGTGAGCAGTCCGCCGCTCACAATCTGTGCCATGGTGAGCGCGAGGGCCGCCACGGTTCCGGCTCTCCAATCGGAACGCCGGCTCTTGATGGCGGCGCGGCGAACAAGGATATGTAATCCGGCAAGCAGGAGAAGGAGGACCGCGGCGGCGGCACGATGCGCGAAGACAATTCCCGACGCCCCGTACAGATACGGGATAAGCTCCCCATTACATAGCGGCCAGCCCATGCAGGCCCCTTCGGTCCCCGTATGACGGATGTAGGCCCCCAAATACACGACGCCATAACAGTAGATCCAGATCCCCCATGCCGCGATATATATCCATTTCGGTAGATGACGGGGGGAAGCCGGCCCGGTCTTTTTGTCCACTCGATAACACCATGCAACCAGCAGCATGCTGCTGGCTACGGCAAGCAGCGATATCCCGAAGTGAAGCGCCATCACGGCCGGCTGCTGCGGCCATTTGACCGCCGCCGCTCCCATCAAGGCCTGGACGATCGTGAATAACAGCGTTCCGCCGGCATACGCCGCCGCCTCGCGATGATGTCTCAGATGACGCCATGTATACCAGAACGTCACCACCACGATGATGCCCACGATTCCGGTAACGAAGCGGTGCGAATACTCGATTAACGACTCCAGCGTGTAGGCCGGAACGAACTTCCCGTTGCACAAGGGCCAGTCATCTCCGCAGCCGCGCCCGGAACCGGTCTTGGTCACGAGAGCTCCCGCAAGCAAGACCAGAAACATACCGGCGAAGGAAGACCATGCCAACAAGCGGTAACGAAGCGATAACAAAAGACATGACCTCTTCTCTGTGCTGTATTATCCTACTGCCGCAGTAAGCCTGACTGCTGCACTTCCGTATAGAATCGCTTGAATTCCTCGATATTCATCTGCTGCGCGGCGTCGGACAATGCGGTGGCGGGATCCGGATGAACCTCGACCATGACGCCGTCTGCCCCCGCGGCCAGCGCCGCCTTGGCGCAAGGAGCCATAATATCCTTCCGGCCGGTGGAATGCGTGACATCGACCAGCACCGGAAGATGGCTCTCCTGCTTCAGAATCGGCACGGCAGAAATATCGAGCGTGTTCCGGGTCGCTTTCTCATACGTCCGAATGCCGCGCTCGATCAGCATCACTTGGCTATTGCCCCGCGATACGATATATTCCGCCGCGTGGAGGAATTCATCGATTGTAGCTGCCAGCCCGCGCTTTAACAGGATCGGCGTGCGTACCTCTCCCGCCGCCTTCAGCAGCTCGAAATTCTGCATATTTCTGGCGCCGATCTGGATGACGTCGATATACTCGCAGGCCATCTCGATGTGGGACGGGTCCACGATTTCGCTTATTGTCTTCAATCCGAATTCGGTGCCGACTTCTTTCAAAATCTTCAGGCCCTCTATCCCGAGACCCTGGAAATCATAAGGGGATGTTCTTGGCTTGAAGGCTCCCCCGCGCATGACCGTAATGCCGGCTTCCTTGAGCGCCGCGGCGACTTGGCGCACCTGCTCATAGCTCTCGACCGAGCAAGGGCCGGCGATCATGACAGGCCTTCCCCCTCCGACCGCAATCGAATTCAGCGTTACGATAGTATCTTCCTGTTGATTTTTGCGGCTGACCAACAGATGCTTTTTCTGCTCCTCTTGTTGAAGGTTCAGCGACGCCTGAAAAATTTGCTTGAACAGGTGGCGAATCGTTTTGTCGTCAAACGGTCCTGTATTACTGGCGACTAATCTGTCAAGCATCGCTTTTTCCCGCACCGGGTCGAATTTGGGAACGCCCTGCTTCCCTTTTTCACTTCCGATCTCCTGCGTAACGCGCGCCCGTTCCGACAGCAGCTCCAGCAACTGAGCGTTAATCGCGTCCAATTGCTCCCGCAATTGATGAACATTTCGTTGCGTCATGGCATTCTCTCCTTTTCTCTTTCTACAAAAAACACGACCCAAGGTCGTGTCTGGCTCAGGGCGCCCGAGGGCAGCCAAGGCGAGGATCCGCAGTTGAGCGGAACTGCCTCCCTTTCATTATGACATGCCTGCAGTTCGTACGACTTCTTGTTTTTTATCGTTGTAGTTCTCCCAACAGATCAACCCGCCGATTCTTGCGGCAGGGGTGTCGATAACCGTCAGCGTACTGCCGTCCCCTTGGCCCCATAACAGTCGTTCCGAACCGGTAGGGACAAGCTTGCGATGAATGCCTGACAATCGGCCATCTGGACCGATGTATACGATGGAATTGTACAGCGTGCCGGTACTGTATTCCCGATCCCGCTCCACTGCGCCGATGACCAGATACACGCCCAATTCCTTCGCCAGCTCGCCCCAGGACTCGGTCTCCGCTCCCGGGACATCGATGGCGCTGGCCCAATATCGTGCCCAGTCTCTTCTTCCGTCGGCATTCCGGCTTCCGACGCGCGTGCCGAAGCTCAGCCCCCGCGGATAGCCGGGCACGAACACCTCCGGGAACACAATCAATGCCGCCTTGAATATAACGGAAATGCCGCAACCCGTAACCATCCAATCTGACGATTTCTGCACCAGCCACTTTACCCGGCTAACCGGATTGGCCTAATCCATCCCAAATGGATGGTTACTTTTCGGGCGCCATGCTTTACATTCTTGATTACATTCAACCGACGAGAAGCATGTTCATGCATCGTTCATCACTTATATTGAGAAATGGAGTGGATAGCAGTGCTTACCGAAGAGCAATTGCGCGGCGTTATGGTTCCTATCGTGACGCCCTTCGATCGCAGCGGGAATGTAGACTTCGACTCGTTCACAAAACTGATTGCGCGCTTGGTGAGCAAAGGAATTCACGGCCTAATCGTGAATGGAACGACCGGGGAATCCCCGGTAATTGAATCCCGTGAGCTGGAAGACCTCATCCGGACTGCGCGCCAGTCCATCCCGGCAACCCAAGCCATTCCGCTCATTGTAGGGACCGGCTCTAACAATACGTCGGCTACCGTGAGAAGAACCGCGCAGGCCAAATCGCTGGGGGCGGATGCCGCTCTCGTCGTCACGCCCTATTACAATCGACCGTCGCAGCAAGGCATTATCCAGCATTTTCAGGCGCTTGCCGAGGCGGAGCTGCCCGTTATTCTATACGATATCCCTTATCGCACCGGAGTTCAGCTTGAACTGGAGACGATGAAAGCAATCATGAGGATGGATCATGTGATTGGTCTCAAAGAAAGCACAGGCAATTTGAAGCGGCTCGCCGCACTGGCCCGCACGATGACCAAGCCGGTTCTGTGTGGAGAGGACGAACTCTTTTTTGCTTCCTTGTGCTGCGGAGCGGCTGGAGGAATATTAGCCAGCGCGAATCTGGACAGCGATCAGTTCGTGCAAGTGTATGAGCAGTATCAGGCGGATAACATCAATGAATCGCGGCGACTATTCGATCAACTGCTGCCGCTAATTCAGTTTCTCTTTTCCGAACCGAATCCCGCTCCGCTGAAATGGCTGCTCGCGCAGCGTGGACATATCCGTTCCGACCGGCTTCGCCTGCCGATGACCGCGATTAGCAGCGCCGCGAGCAAGAAGGGAACTCGTCTCATCCAAGGGCGTACGTGAAGATAACGTCGAACACAATAATTTTGAACACCAAAAGCCTCCTCGCCCTTCTGGCTGTGGAGGCTTATTCGTGGAGGCTTTTCCATGTCAAGCTAATGTACAATGAATGCTCTGTCCATTCCGACAGCAGCAATCCGGCCGGGAAGCTTAATTCTTGGCATTTTTGTCTCTTATAATTCCATGGCTCGAACCGATGAGCACTTCTTTTCCGTGTTGATTCCTATAAACCGACTTTAATTCGATCTTCTTAAAGCCTTCCAATTGTTCAATCTTGGTTAACGTTACTTCACATGTTATCGTATCGCCAGTAAAAACAGGCCGAATAAATTCACTTATCATCTCTCTTGCGATATAGTTCAGATCACCGCCAATTTTTGTTCCTATACTAGCAGTTAATAAGCCCTGAACCATTACACGTCCTCTTTCATCAGGTTCTACATGATGACTGCCTTGATCCCCTGAAATACGTCCAAACTCCAAAACATCTTCTTTAGTAAACGTTCTTTCCCATGTAAAAACATCATTTATTTGAATCATCCCTTCCCCTCCTTCACATGTAATATTCTGTATTTCAGCCTAACACAGAATTAAATGAATGACCATTCATTTTTCGCCCTTTTCTACGAATCTTACCTTTTAGCAGCATAAGAATGCACATTGGAGTGCTCTGTCCATTCCGACAGCAGCAATCGGGCCGGGAAGCTTAATTCTCTGCTTTTATGAACGATCATTCCGTGCGTTGAGCGGATGTCCGAACCGATGGGGAGCACGTCGAACTCTCCTGCGGCTAGCTCGGCTTGCACCGCAATTTCCGGAATGAGAGCAAATCCAGATCCGCATTTCACGGATTGCTTAATCATATCAAGGCTGGGGAGCTCCAGCGCCTCCTTCACGGCAATCCCCGCCTCCTGCAGCGCTTGGCTCGCTTGCGTATGATACAAGCAGTCGGTCCCGAAGCTGATCAAGACCTCTTGGCTTAGCCGCTCAAGACCTTCCGTCTCCACCTCCCTCATCAGCGCCCGGGAAGCAATAAAAATCAATTTCTCTTCCACCAAGGGATAAAAGATGACGTCATGCCGCTGCGGATCGCGCGGGACCATGCCGAAGTCAATCGCATGCTCCAACACATGATCGAGAATATCCTGATAAAATCCCGCTTCAATCTGCAATTTCACCTCGGGGTACTTGTTCACGAAATACTGCATAAAAGAAGAAAAGCGTGTCAGAAAAAAAGATTCCTGCATGCGAAGATATACCGTGCCCTTCGGCTGCTCCAGCTCATTCATCGCTTCCTCAATCGAAGAGCCCAAATGAACAAATTGATAGGCATACTTCATCATTTTTTCACCGGCGGGCGTAGGCTTTACGCCACGCGGCAAGCGATGGAACAATTTCTGCTTGCAAGCCTGCTCCAGAGACTGAATATGGGTGGTTACTGTCGATTGAACATATCCTAACCGCTCTGCCGCGCGGCTGAAGCTTTTTTCTTCCATCACGGCAATAAACGTTTTCATGACTCTTCCTTCCAGCAATTCTATCATAGGTTCCCTCCTGATATCGAAAAACGAAATACGTTCTATCGTATTTCCTCATGACTGCGATAGCTAATTCCATGATATCATAAATCTCGCAACAATATTACAAATCGATTTCAAAATTCGATAGGAAAGCGAGAGGATGAAAAATGAGTCAAAAACAAGGTTTCCGCTTGGGTGTCTATATTTTCAAAGATGCCGAAGTCGTCGATTATGCCGCGCCATACGGCGTATTTTCGGTAGCGCGCAGGCTGGATCCCGGGCTTGACGCCTTTCTCGTCGCGGATGCCTTAAGACCCGTCCAGACCCAGGCCGGCCTTACGGTCCACCCCAATTACAGCTTCAACGACATGCCGGATATGGATGCCTTTCTTATCCCCGGCGGGTTCGGAACCCGGCAGGAGACCTACAACAAGCGGCTGCACCATTTTATACGCTCCCTGCCCGAGTCGACCTTGCTGACCAGCGTATGCACAGGCTCCTGGATCTATGGGAACATGGGGCTGCTCGACGGGCTGCCGGCGACCAGCCGTAAAGAACCGGATCGGCTGGAAGCTTCCGCCATGGGCAAGGTGCCTATCGATCGCCTTGCCGAACTTGCGCCGGCGTGCACGATCAGCCGGGCACGCATTGTCGATACCGGCCGAATCATTACCGGAGCAGGCATCGCCTCCGGGATGGAAATGGGCTTCCATTTGTTGCGGCGGGCCGGCTATGACGAAGCCTTCATCTCGGATGTAGCCAGAGTGATGGAGTATGGCGAAGCGTATAGCCTGTACAAAGAGGATATCGAATATTTCAATCCAATCGGAAAATAAAAAGAGCTGCCGAACGAAATCGACAGCTTCTACAGCAGCCGTTTCCCGGTATTGAACCGGGGAGCGGCTTATTTACTCGATCACATCTCCATATCCCATTCAAGAATGGAATTCACGCTTTCTGCTCCTTTCAGATAACATCTAACATCTCCCGCATTACAAATCCTCGAATGACTCCGACATCCACAGCAATTCTATCCCTAATCACGTATCTGGGTGAATGACCATACAATACATCAGATGAACATCGGGGAGTGAATGAAGTTGATCAAACTGACATTGGACATGGCGAAGCTGCTGATCGCTGCCGCGGAACGCAAGTCTCGCGAGCTCGGTCTGGCCGAGGTGATCGCTATCGTCGACGAAGGGACGAACCTCATCGCACTGCACCGGATGGATAATGCCCGGATCGCCGCTATCGATATCGCCCTCAACAAGGCATGGACGAGTGCAGCGATGAAAATGCCGACATCCAATCTGTCGGAGGCAGCTCTTCCCGGCGGACCGTCCTTCGGCATCAACACGACGAATCAAGGAAAAATCGTTATCCTGGGCGGTGGCATTCCGCTTGTCAAAAAAGGGAGCATCGTCGGGGGGATCGGCGTAAGCGGCGGCACAAGCGCGCAAGACATCGAAGTGGCCAATGCCGCCGTGCAAGCATTCGAGAGTATCCACGAGCGAGGCGGCTCGCCAATCGGAACGGCACGAATTGGTACGCGCCAGCCAGCTGTTCCCTCGCCTTACTTGATCCGTGAATGAACGGCTCACTTTTCACTGAAGAAAACTTGCACGGCGATAAGGACTCATAAGAAAGCCTCCTTATTTTTGATAATAAAAAGGGCCAATTCCTCAAGCATGTAGAAAACATGCGAGGAATTAGCCTTTGAATAAACTCTTTTGAAAGGCACGAAACCAATCAAGGTCATTTAGTCTAATTATTAATTGATGCCCAATTTTTAAATATCTCCAGTATCTCTCTAAGATTGTTTGGTCCACCGTATCCCTTAAAAGTATTTTCTTCTACAAAACAATGAATCCAATCGTTATTGCTACGTTCTATAATTGTTTTTGTATATTCCATTTCCTCTAGAACGGTATCATTTAAACTAATTTCTACAGACCACCCGGGGTTATCCAATGTGGCAATTCTTAGACCATAACTATGCTCCCAGTCGTTATCGCAGTTCTGTAAAAACCAATTCTCCAACCAAATTAATATATCCATTTTTAATCACCACTTCATAGGGGTTTCTTTCCCTGATCTTCTAGGTTCTCTAACTCCTCCCGGAGTCTTAGGATCATGGACGTGTGGTTCTTTAACCTTTTGCCCAGTTACTTTGTTATAATGACCATCGCCTTTACCAACACCGTCATACCGCTTTACTTGTTCCCACTTATTTGGGTTATTCGTATTAGTTTGTGGTTTATACGTTGAGTAGTTTGTTACACTCCCATTAGAGTCTCGTTTAAATGTAGTGTGTGCTCCAATTGCGGAGTTATCAGGTTTTAAATTGTTTTTTGCTTTTCCAACATTAGACGCCTGGCTAGATCCTCCGCCTCCCCCTGTAGGCGCTCTCATCGGGATACTTCTTATTCCGCCGGCTCCACAATTATGCGTCCATATTTCCAGCTCGGTTACGAAATAATTATGTACTCCTTCGACACGGAAGTTATACACAGTGGTGATGTCGTTCTTAATCTCGATACGATCAATCGGATAAAGTTTGCCTTCTGGATTTTGAAGCAGGTCACCTGCTTTTAGGTGTCTTGCCTCCACCCAACCTTGTCCAGGAATCCAGAACGGATGCTCTTCCGTCGTCGTTATCGTTATTCCTTTGACCGTAATTTGATACGTTTCGTTTGCTTGTCTCTGGAACAATTCAATAACTGCATTATATCCTGTTTTTCCTGTAAGTTCATCCTTCGTCAGTACAAAATCACCGATGCGGATCTCTTCAATCGGCTTGAAGCCTGAAGTCGTTTGTACCGGCGTTCCGGCAGAGAAGCAATGCAAATTACAATTCGCGATGGATTGAGCAGAAGCAAGAGGAATACTCGTAAATGAAAGGATAAAAAATAACATCAAAGAAATAATTTTTTTCATGTTCTTCTCCTTTTTTGCAAAAATTTAATCGGATACTGCGTCCCTGATTGGTCACGGTATGCTATCGTTCATACATTTCATGTTGCTGCTTCGGTTGATATTAAGCAATGTCTTTCCCCCTTAGCTCGTCACACAGCAAAGTTATCTATATAAGGTGCTGGATGACGTATATTCCTTGTCAAAAAATGATGTTTTCGAGTATACCAAAAAATGCCGGCTCGTGTCCTTGTTTTTGAAAATACTTTAAAGATTTGTAATAAACTCCGAAATGATGGGTTCGAAGCAACGACAAGAAGGCTGCTGAGGGAAGCCTGAATGGATTGATTCTCGGGCGGAGCGCTAGGGAAAGGCTGGAGAGTGGGGTGCAATCAGCAGACCAAAACGGCATCAATCAATGGCGTGCCTGTACCGGGTGAACTTATCGACGGTGTGACATACGCTCCTGTCCGTGCAGTTGCAGCGGCGTTGGGTAATTAAGACGATAATGTATAATTACGGTATTCTATTATTCCTAGGATAAGCAAGAAAATATATTACATAATATTAACCTCCAACCAATTCAAACGAAAAGCAAAGAGCCGTGAGTAACTACTCGCGGTCTTTATGTATGTATGAATAAACACAGGAGTTCTGGATATGTTATTGTTCCAATCCACCTGTTCTTTCAATGGTGTAAGTATTTGTAAGGCAAATAAATGGTTGAATATTTCGTTTAAGTTTATAGTAAAGCAATATACCGCTCATAAAGAGAATCGTAATCTGTCATATTTCATTACTTCAAGCATCTCAGATCAATGAATTTGAATTAACTATAGGAGGAAAAGTAATGAAAAAAGGTTTGAATGGTTTTCAAATAAAATTGATTGCCTTATTTTTCATGACGTTAGATCATATCTATGCTAATTTTTCAGTCGTAGCAGATATCCCTATTTTATTCACAATACTTGGAAGAATAGCTGCGCCATTATTTATATTTATGGTAACACAAGGGATGAGACATACTCGTAGCAGAGAGAAGTACTTACTTCGTTTATGGGTTGGATCTGTGGGGATGAATGTAGGAAATAATGTTTTAAACTCATTATTCCCAAGAAGCGATGGTGCAGTGCTATTTGCTAATATATTTTCTACTATGTTTGTAATCTGCCTTCTCATTTATGGATGTGAAAAAATTATCGACTGTTTTAAAAATAGAAATTATAAAAAGGTTGTTGGTTTTTCTCTTTTAACTTTGCTTCCCTTCATTGGTTCAGGTTTATCACTCCTTTTGATGAGTCATATGGAAAATCCAACTATGTTA
The DNA here is from genome assembly GCF_007066085.1 of Paenibacillus thiaminolyticus. Classification (NCBI taxonomy): domain Bacteria; kingdom Bacillati; phylum Bacillota; class Bacilli; order Caryophanales; family Paenibacillaceae; genus Paenibacillus; species Paenibacillus thiaminolyticus. The sequence continues at coordinate 845,615 of NZ_CP041405.1, forward strand.
TTGTTATTCAAATTAATTACTACCACTATCCCTTCCATATTGTTCGTTGAAGGTGGTTACATTATTGTACTTCTTGGTATTGGATTCTATTTATTTGGGAAAAATGCAAAGAATACTGGTATTTATTACCTCTTATTTTCAGCACTTATTTTTATAAGCCAAGTAGATATTTCTTCTTTTCAAGCATTGCTTCAGAATAATCAATGGTTCATGGTTTTAGCTTTACCTTTCTTACTACTTTATAATCACGAAAAAGGTAAAAGCATGAAATATTTATTTTATTTCTATTACCCATTGCATATATATATTTTTTGGATTGTATCTACATTTCTAGTCTAAAAAGAGTCTTAAAAACTGATCATTTCGATAAGCAAATACCCTTCGAATAAATGGGAATTACCTAAGTTAACTGCTTTATTACCAGAAACGGTAATGGTTATTTAAGTTTAGAACAAAGGAATGATTTGCCAACCCTTTTATGAATAAGGAGAAACGAAGAGAGTGATATGCTCCCCTTAAGTAGACAGGTGAAATAATAAAACCTTCTGCTTTAGAACACTCACAACAGAAGTTATTCTACGGAACTCAAGCTCCAAGCCGTAAAAGATTATCTATCCGGGGAGTTCACGTAAAGTCGAGTTATTCATCTTCATGACAAATCATCATCTCTTATGTGTTTGGACGTTCCAATAATAATTCTCTCGTATTTCAGACAATGAAACAGGCATTGCAAAAAGCTCCAGGAAGCAAGCCCTTGTTTCATAGCGACCGGGGTTACCAATATACCTCCTTGGCTTCAAGAAGATCTTGGACGATAACGAAATGACCCAGAGTATGTCCCGTGTTGGACGGTGCATCGATAACGATCCAATGGAATCTTTTTGGGAACTCTAAAATGCGAGAAGTATTATTACATACCTACCATACCTTTGAGGAGCTCGAGGGGGACATCCAGGCCTACATCCACTTTTACAATTACGAACGATTACAGGCAAAACTAAACGGCCTTGTTCCAATGGAATTCAGAACCAAGGCCGCTTAAAGAATTTTTACTTTTTGTATTGTCTACTTGATGGGGGGCAGTTCACATACTTCCTACGGCTCTTGTTTAACTTAGAAAGCTCTAGAGGAAAACTCGAATTGATAACCACTTCCGCCATCATTGGGAACAATGATGTATCTATAGAAGCCTGTATATTTTCCCGGTCTAAAAGATTTTGTTATTTGATTTTTGGTTTTAGTGGTTTTTCCTATCGCGACTTGTTTATTATTTTCGTTATAGATTTTTATTGTCATTCCTACACCGTCTTTATCCCACAAATGGTAACGGATTTCATTTCCGAAACTAGGCTCATAATAAAATGAACCTTTATACTCTCCCTCATCTGGTATTTCATCTTCGACTATATCCAGTCGATCCATTGTGCTGAAAACTGGAACGGCCTCATTCTGAATAGTCCTTGGCTGCGCAGAAGCAGATAAAACGGGAACTGCAAACAAAGTCAAAGCAGTTAAGGTGAGCAATACCTTTCTCATTTAAACACCCTCCTAAAAAAAGTATAGGTGACTGTAAATGATGGGTTTCTAAGTTTACATTACCATATTTCTGGTAAAAAGAAAACCATAGTATATTGGAGCGCATCATGTCATGGCAACAGCATCGCCAACATGAAGGGGAAATGGATCGGTGGAAAATACACCTGCATTAGGTGTGAGAAGCCCATGTACGACGCATTCGGAAAAAGATGAGCCCCGGCATTATTCCAGGGCTTTTCCTTTACCCACACCCGTTTGATATCGTTCCCCCGTATCCGCATCAACTTGCACTTTTCCTGATTTGGGGTTAAGCGTTTTCCCCATATACCAGATAATAATTCCCGACACAATAAACAAAAAAGCAAGCGGCAGCCGGGAATCTATTGAGTTTAAAACACCCGGGCCCTTCCAAACAATCACAAGAAACTTCCTTTTCTGGTTATGTCTAAATTGAGCCCTGCGCACCGTTCCAGTTTGACATCCATGAGCATTCCCTTCTTTGCATCGTAGCTGGAATACTCGTGCTCAATGCGGTGGCCAAAAGACCATGAGGGTTTTCTGACCAACTAAGTTGTAGCCGATCCAATTGGTTAATTCAGACCAGAGTTTTCCATTGAGTCCCCCCTTGGGGGGAGGTTCATATAAAAGAGTTTACACAAAATCCCTGACAGACCCCGTTTTCTATGCATATTATAAGCTAATTTTACGAAAACCTCGCTTATACAAAATGATGGACAGACCTCAAGATCGAAATATATACTCACTTATCTTTATTCTACTTTGGGTAGAAATCCACTTCCGTTACACGTTGAGCATAATTCTAGTTTGCGAGTTGATTTGTAAAAATCAGCCACTCCACAACTAGGATCATAGTACTCCCAATCTAAATAATAATTTATAGCCAATGCTACTTCTTCCCATGTTTCACGTGCACATGCCTTAAGGAATTTATTTATTTTTTGTTCTACTAATTTTAGATTAGACTCCATATCCTGCTCATGTACAACAAATATTCCTCTTCCACTCACAACACCGTCTTCCAATAAAATCTCATTTAATTTTTGGGGTGTCATAACTCTACAGTAAAATATATCTGCCCCTTCATCATCTTCTGTAGAAATGTTAACATCTACGCCTATAACAAAATTATTGATATCAATCGGTTTTTGTACAAATGAAATGTGCAAATTTTTTAAAACAGGTTTAATCATTTTTTCCACTCCTTTTTGAACTACTCAAGTTGAACATGATAGTTTGTAAGTTGTCTTCCTGATGAAATAAATGTTTCAAAATTCGCTTCATTGGCGCCTTTTCCTTTTTTGTATTGAATCCTCACACGCCCACTACTCGTCCCCTTACCATCAGGCGGCTTCCCATTGGGCTTGCTTGGTTTCTGCGGTGAAGGCGTTTTCGGCGGTGGAAGATTTGACCCTTCGCATGTCTTAGATACTCTACCCAGCGGAGCACGGCTTCAAAAGTTTCCTTTATTTTGAAAAAAATGTGAGAAAACGAAGACAACAAAAAACAGGTCAATCCTGATGCTATCTAATCATAATGAACCTGTTAAATGTAACGCTGTTACGTTATTCAGGGTATAAAATTAAAGCATAAATGTGTGACTAAGCAAATTGGAAAAATCTTTTCTACGGGTATTACATGGTTATATGTGTTATTGATAGAATGAAGGGTTTATTTGGCACTGGGTAACCTCCACCAAAAGAAAAACCTTGAAAGGTAGGAAGCCAATCAAGGTCTTTACTAAAACATGATTTTTAAAACCATTTTCTACTTACTGTTTACTCTAGCTTTCCTGTCTGTTTATCAAGTAATAGACATGAGATTTTCTTCGCTCCCACGAAGTAATACTTTTCATTATTAAAACCTTCTGCAATAAACTTAAAAATATAATTACCGATTTCCACTTCAAATTTGTCAGTTAATTCTTCTATTTCTTTTTGAGTGGCTAATTGAATCACACGACTTGAAGTATCGGTTTTCCATCCAAAAGGGATTGAAACAAAAGATATTTGCTCAAAAGTAATCTCAATGTTAGCCTCTTTTAAGGTATTATCCAACCGACCGATAATTGTTAAATCCCAACCATTGGATAAGGCAACATCAAAATCCATCCAAAGTTCCTTAGAAACGTATTCGTTGATATTCTCAACTACTTGAATTACTTCTTTTTCATTCATTAAGAATCTTTGTTCACTCAAAATTAACACCCCTAATCACGGTAACTGAATATGTGTATCTCTAGCAGCATTTTCATTAAATAATGGGTTTGGACGACCGTCTTTATAAGTTTCCTTTAACGTACTTTCATGATGCCACTTTCCATTGGTATCCATATACTCTGTTCCCTCTCCACGTTTCTGCCTACTCACCCTATAAATGCTTCCAGTTTTTCCGTATTGAGATTCAGCTTCATGTGCTCTAACCTCGTACTTATAATCTCCTTCTGTCCATTTTTCGTTGAATCTTCCAGGCGATTTATCCAAACCTTGTCTTTCTACTGCAGTTTTCAGGAAATCACTTGGGTTATTTGATTTAGACAAATCAATACCTTTACCCGTCCCCTCAGGCTGCTTCCCATTGGGCTTGCTTGGTTTCTGCGGGGAAGGCGTTTTCGGCGGTGGACTATTTGACCCTCCGCTTTTAAACATTTGATAAAGCTCATTGAGGGTTTCACCAGTATTAGATAAACCTTGATACGTTACTCCTGCTCCATGTCCTGCTAAAGCGACGGATTCTCCGGTAACAGCTACGCCTACAGGTGATAATACTGCGGCATACATCAACTCGTACGCCATCTGCTGACCCATCATGAGTCTGGCTTCCGCTTCCATGAGCTGGGCTTCGCCCAGAATAGCCAGCCACGACTTGGATGGTTCTTGCTCCGGCTTTGGCTGCTCGGCCATGTAACGCTCGTAGTTCGCCCTCCAGCGTTGTCTCAGTTCGGATGGAATCTGATGGTAGACCTGCTCCAACTCATTCGCAGACTGAGCCATACGTCGGACATAAGAAGCGATATCGTTCCATGATGCGGGTGTTCCTAACTCACGCGCACTTGTAAATACCTTGCCCAGCAGCCACTTTCTATAATAGGCATCCTTGGCTTTCTCGTGCTCGTATTGACTGATGAGTCCTTGCATGACCAGAATGGCCAGATATTTCAGCGGATGCAACCCGCCTTTTAGACTTCTATTATTGTTTCAGTATATTTTTTGTCATCTAAAAGATTTTCGATCCAGAACTTTCGTTGTTCAGCCCCTCCAATATTTATACCGAAATAAAAGGATGGGTCTATAAACAATTCCTGTCCATTAATTAAGTTTAGCTGAATGCTATTACAAATAATTTGTTCTTTATCGTTCAGTTCCATCCCGTTAATGATAATACTTTTAACCGTATTTTTAGCCGACATCGGATCTGTCAATATTATTTGACTTACTGATGTTTTACACGGTTGCATATCCTTATCAATTTCGAACTGATATCGTATTGAATCTACTATCCTCACACTTAGTTTAGAGTACTGCTCAATTGATTCAAATTCGATACATTGATCCCCCACTTCAAAATAATAATACCGCATATCTGGACAGAAGTCCGCAATTCCATCTTCAATATCGACAAAGCCAACTAAGTAAATATCCTGAATGGAATTACTCTTAAAGATACTTATAAGTTTTTCTAGCATAAGAACCTCTCCTTTTTAAGGCACAAATAGAATACTTAAGTCCATACCCTTACCAACAAACGAGACTGTTCCATCATTTCTAATAGTCCGGCTACTGTTGTGATGGGGTGTCCGATCAATTCACCTGATTTGGGCGCCTTCGGATGATTTGAGGCATATTCCTTTCTCATGATTCCATACGTATAATCTTCTACAACTTGTTTGTTGCAACACAAGGATGCTTAGTTTTGCAGCAATAGTTTATGCAGCAAAACTAACTGGTTTTAAATAGAGAAATGGGCATGATAGGCTTGCTGGCCTCTGACTAAAATTGCCTAGAACTGCAGCGTAAAAATGCTCAAGTTGAATGCAAAAAAGCACTTGTCAGCCCGTTTGCTGAGAACTTGACGAAGGAACAACACTATATCCGATTTTTACGCGAAGCAGAAGGGTGCTCGATCCGTGACATCGCCAGACAGATGGGCATTCACTGGAGAACCGCGAAGAAGTACGCCGATCAGCCCAACTGGAACGAATCGATTGGCAGAAGAAAGAGTTAAAGTCCAGTTATGGGGCCATATATGGAGATCGTGGACAAATGGCTGGAGGAAGATCTCCTACTTTCCCGGAAACAGAGCATACCGGCATATGGATCTACCAGTGGCTGAGAGATGAACACCGGTTTACAGGCGGACAATGCCCCCTATTTTTCAAGCCAACTATTTCATTCGAACTTATCCTATGCTGTGTATACGATTACGTCAATTTTGGCTCTACGAAAGTTGAGTTAAATAATCATCTAAGTCATCTCCATCTAATGAAAATAAACATTGATAAACACCTAATTCTTCACCCTCATATTCAACATCTATAAAAGCAGATACAAATTTTATTGGCTCATCAAACGTATAATTAATTGTTAAACTAATTTTACTAATATTGGTTTCCAAAAAATTCATATCTACATTACCGAACACTTCCGAAAACTCATCTGGTTCTTCCTGTTTATAATTTTCCATGTAGTTCCAAAATCCCTTTTTAGTACGTTCAATTATATTATGTATAGAGACCCAGTTCTCAAATTCCTCAGTATTCACTTGTTCATCTCCTTTATGTTAATGTAACCCTTTTCCGAATAGGTCAAAAACAGAACATACTTTTGAAATTTATAGTACCTGGCTATAACTCAATTCACATTCATACGAAACTAAATAGCCAGTCGCCGAGTGATTTTCGACGACTGGCTACAGAATGTGGTTTGATCCCTGTCTACAAATCTTTATATTATTCGGGCAAAGTATACATCACATCAAAAGGATTCTTATCTTCAAAAAAACGAGTATACAATTTTGTCATATCTGCTGCAACTAGGTTCTTGTCACTGCGTATTAAACGCCCTAATTCTACTAATATATTTGCTTCTTTTGGACTGACAATTTTTCTATCTAACATATATTTTGTGCTTTCTGGTGTTACCCACGCCCAATCATTTACCGCTACTTCAGTAGATGGATATCCAAATGAAAATGAACTGATATGTGCATACCTTGAACACAAAGGATGAACAATTAACAAAAATGTTGAGATTACCCCGGAGCGGTAACTTAACCTTTGGAGCGTTTCAACTTCATTAGCGAATGATTCCAGGTGACTAGGTAAATCTCCCCAATCCCTTTTGGCCATTAACACTAAGATTTCAATTGCCACTTCTTTATTTGGAGATTCCGCCAATTTAGTAAAAATTTCATTCATAGTATTGCCAGAAACTGAAAATGCACCAAAACATCTGACTGCTTCTGGAACAATCACTTCCCCTAACGAAACCAATCTTATATACTCGTCTAACAGTTTAGTATCGTTGCTAACATAATGTGGAGACTCGACAATAGTTTCAATTATTTGAGCCTTTATACTGTTATCCTCAACCAAGGGAATCATGCTACTAAGAAAAGTAATACTATCGCCTTCTAGTGCATTTATAGCAGAGCTATTTTTTAATAAATTTAGCGTTTCTACCAAAGTACTATCATAATCTTCTTCTAAACAAAAGTCATATATCGTTGAGATGATTTTTTTGTCCATATGTCTCCTCCAAATATGCTCTTTCATTTCCGTGGGGAATAACTGAATTTGACGCAGATCTCCTTAGACAGAGGCGAAGGTACGTGCCAGACGAGGGCGGAACTCTTGTTCAATGTAATCACGGATTGTTATGAAAGGCAAAGTGATGTCTAACTTGGAATTTGGCCAGTGGACCTCCATCTTTGGGGACACCAAACTCACGTCTGCGCTGGTCGACCGCTTGGTGCACCATGCACACATTCTCTCGTTTACAGGCAGCTTCCGTTTCAAATAAGCTATGGAACGAATCACTTTGTAAGCTTTGGAGGTTGGCAAGTGCCCCTGGCCCTTTTGGCTGCAAAATTGAGCATTTTTCACTTGCAAAAAACAGTTTGTACACAGAACTTATCCTTAACAGTTTATTAGACAGGGTAAAGGCCACCATAAAAAACGTCTTACACATCCTCATATTATTATGGGAAGTTGGCACACAAAGTAAACTCTCGCTATTTTCATGCAAGGTTTGCGAGTAAAAGCTCATGAAGGATTATACGTAGTATGTTTAACTACAATAATTTCCGGGTACACATACGTACCTCATGATTTTTCAAATTCAAAAAAATTATAAAAGCGGTTATCTTAAAGGCAACCGCCATATTTTAGCTTTTATATAATTATTTTGAAATTTTAGTTCACAAAATTTCTTCAATTTCAGATTTAATTCTACTTAATGTATTTTCAAGTATTTCCATATCCAATTCTCCTGCTAAATAGTATAATTTTAACCAGTAAGCATTATTGTCAAGAAAAGTATCGAGCGCTTTTCTAATATTTTCTTCTGTAAGCTCCTTAACAATAATCATTGGTGGCATGGCAGGAAGATATTCGATGTTTTCTTTTTCCATTAATGTCTCAAGGTTTTTGGGAGTACCGACAACTAGAGTATAGGTAAAACCATCATCTAGTTCCACAAAAACGTCAATATTATCATCTTTTATATTTTCTACTTTTTGTAATGAAGTTGGAAAATTAATTCTTTTAATTTTCACTCATATCACTCCTTATTTCCCATATAGTTCTTTTTTTGATTTACCTAGAATCTCCATCTTACTATCCTTCATCCTATAAAAGACCCTTCCGCCATCCAAATAAATTCTTACTCCCTAATCCAGGATTTGTATTTCCCCTTATAAATTTTTGTATTATCTCATCTACTTGTTGTTGTGTGGCTTTATCTTTACCCATTTGCTCTGCTGCTTTAACTAGTTTAGGGTCTTTTTTTAAAGATGATGTTATTGATAGAGTATTTCCCGTACCCTCCCCCCCAGGCGAAATTCCCATTGGGCTTGCTTGGTTTCTGCGGGGAAGGCGTTTTCGGCGGTGGACTATTTGACCCTCCGCTTTTAAACATTTGATAAAGCTCATTAAGGGTTTCACCAGTATTAGATAAACCTTGATACGTTACTCCTGCTCCATGTCCTGCTAAAGCGACGGATTCTGCAGTAACAGCTACGCCTACAGGTGATAATACTCCCGTACCTGATAACGTAACACCAGCGCCTCCTCCCAATACAGCGCCACCCATTTCTAATACTCCGGCTACAGTTGTGATGAGGTGCCCGATCAATTCACCTGTTTTACGCGCCTTCGGATGATTTGAAGTATATTCCTTTTTTAGGGGTGGGAAGTCTAACGTCAAAACTTCTAAAACGGCCGTTCCTGCTCCTTTTACAACTTCTCCACCGACATCTGCGGCATACTTCAACTCGTTCGCCATCTGCTGACCCATCATGAGTTTGGCTTCCGCTTCCCTGAGCTGGACTTCGCCCAGACACGACTTGGATTGTTATTGCTTCGGCTTCGGCTGCTCGGCCATGTAACGCTCGTAGTTCGCCCTCCAGCGTTGTCTCAGATCGGACGGAATCTGATGATATGCCTGCTCCAACTCATTAGCAGACTGGGCCATACGTCGGACATAAGTAACTTGTTTCTGAAGGGCAAAAAAGCTCATTCCTACTCATGGTTCAAGTTGGAATAAGCCTTTAAAAGTTTACCAAGTGTATTTATAAATGTTCAGTTTAATTTTATTATACGATCTCAATATGTAGTCTCAATCTATTTTCTTTTTTTGTTACTTGGGGATTCTTTACTTTTGTTTGAGGGCAGGTCTGCTCAGTATTGGGTATCCACACCCCAAAAACATACTTAAGAAAATATTTCAAACTAGAATTCATCCAATGAGATAGCTTCAATAGAGCTACAGTAAAAGTCGATAAAATTATACCCATCGTCTTCCCCATATCCACTATCATCATGAACATGATATCTTTGAGTAATATCCCATCCTAATTCTTTGTTGTCGTGGATTATCAAACCCCTCGTCAGGTAAAGATTGGTTACTTTTCTTAAATTTAAGTCAGAGACATTATGATACCTAACCAGTAGCTTAAACCTTTGCCCTGTTTCTATAACGGATACAAAGAAAAGAATATTAAGTGTCGTAGTGTAATTATCTTCATAATCAATATCAATATTATAATCAATTCCAACTATCTCCTTGTAAATCCAAGAGCCTAAAACATTCAATTTCCCAGTTATGAGTTCATAATTTTCAATAACCACAGATTTTTTCCTCCTTCACTAATCAATAAATTTGATACTGTTTGTTGCCTCATCGATTACACCTTGTCTCAGTCTACCTGTAAGCGTGTCCATAAAGTATTTAATTTCTGTTTTTAAACTTTTCCCTGCATCTTGATAGATATACTCATGCATATGCGGATTTGTATGATGAGCAGAATTTCCATGGTCGCTATAATCAATTCTATACTTTTGTTTCCCTCCTTGATCATAAATGACTCTGGATTTCTCTATTTTCCCACTAGAACCTAAGCGACTAAAATCAAATCTATCTCCCGGAGTTCCTTGCATTGGTGCAATGTTGTTTTTGTAATACTCATCAGGTAAAAAGGGTTCTTTAGCAAATCCGTCACCCTCACCTTTCCCCCCAGGACTTGTTCGAATCCGTTGATTTCGGCGCTTCGGGCTTGCTTGGTTTCTGCGGGGAAGGCTTTTTTGGCGGTGGACTATTTGACCCTCCGCTTTTAAACATTTGATACAGCTCATTGAGGGTTTCACCAGTATTAGATAAACCTTGATACGTTACTCCTGCTCCATGTGCTGCTAAAGCGACGGATTCTGCAGTAACAGCTACGCCTACAGGTGATAATACTCCCGTACCTGATAATGTAACACCAGCGCCTCCTCCCAATACAGCACCAGCCATTTCAAATAATCCACCTACCGTTGTGATGAGGTGCCCGATCACTTCCCCTGTTTTACGCGCCTTCGGATGATCTGAAGTGTATTCCTTTTTTAGGAGTGGGAAGTCTAACGTCAAATCTTCTAAAACGGCCGTTCCGGCTCCTTTTACAACTTCTCCACCGACATCTGCGACACACCCCGTCCGCCATCTGCTGACCCATCATAAGTTTGGCTTCCGCTTCCATGAGCTGGGCTTCGCCCAGAATAGCCAGCCACGACTTGGATGGTTCCTGCTCCGGCTTCGGCTGCTCGGCCATGTAACGCTCGTAGTTCGCCTTCCAGCGTTGTCTCAGATCGGATGGAATCTGATGATACGCCTGCTCCAACTCATTAGCAGACTGAGCCATACGTTGGACATAAGAAGCGATATCGTTCCATGATGTGGGTGTTCCTAACTCACGCGCACTTGTAAATACCTTGCCCAGCAGCCACTTTCTATAATAGGCATCTTTGGCTTTCTCGTGCTCGTATTGACTGATGAGTCCTTGCATGACCAGACTGGCCAGATATTTCAGCGGATGCAACCCGCCTTTTAGACTTCTATTATTTTTTCAGTATATTTTGTGTCATCTAAAAGATTTTCAATCCAGAACTTTCGTTGTTCAGCCCCTCCAATATTTATACCGAAATAAAAGGATGGGTCTATAAACAATTCCTGTCCATTAATTAAGTTTAGCTGAATGCTATTACAAATAATTTGTTCTTTATTGTTCAGTTCCATCCCGTTAATGATAATACTTTTAACGGTATTTTTAGCCGACATCGGATCTGTCAATATTATTTGACTTACTGATGTTTTACACGGGTGCATATCCTCATCAATTTCGAACTGATATCGTATTGAATCTACTATCCTCACACTTAGTTTAGCGTACTGCTCAATTGATTCAAATTCGATACATTGATCCCCCAGTTCAAAATAATAATACCGCATATCTGGACAGAAGTTCGCAACTCCATCTTCAATATCGACAAAACCAACTAAGTAAATATCCTGAATGGAATTACTCTTAAAGATACTTGTAAGTTTTTCTAGCATAAGAATCTCTCCTTTTTTAAGGCACAAATAGAATACTTAAGTCCATACCCTTACCCGTTTCAAGTAGGGTAACAAATTCACCATTTGGTTTAGTCGCAACAGTCATACCATTGCCCCTGTATATATTTAATACTTCACCATCTTTTTTCAGAGTGCCCTTACCAACAAACGAGACTGTTCCATCATTTCTAATAGTCCGGCTACTGTTGTGATGGGGTGTCCGATCAGTTCACCTGATTTGGGCGCCTTCGGATGATTTGAGGCATATTCCTTTCTTATGATTCCATACGTATAATCTTCTACAACTTGTTTGTTGCAACGCAAGGATGCTTAGTTTTGCAGCAATAGTTTATGCAGAAAAAGTAACTGGTTTTATATGGAGAGATGGGCATGATAGGCTTGCTGGCCTCTGACTAAAACTGCCTTGAATTGCAGCGTAAAAATGCTCAAGTTGAATGCAAAAAAGCACTTGTCAGCCCGTTTTCTGAAAACTTGACGAAGGAACAACACTATATCCGATTTTTACGCGAAGCAGAAGGGTGCTCGATCCGTGACATCGCCAGACAGATGGGCATTCACTGGAGAACCGCGAAAGAAGTACGCAGATCAGCCCAACTGGAACAAATCGATTGGTAGAAGAAAGAGTAAAAGTCCAGTTATGGGGCCATATATGGAGATCGTGGACAAATGGCTGGAGGAAGATCGCCTACTTTCCCGGAAACAGAGCATACCGGCATACGGATCTACCAGTGGCTAAGAGATGAACACCGGTTTACAGGCGGACAACGACCCCTATTTTTTAAGCCAACTATTTCATTCGAACTTATCCCATGCTGTATATACGATTACGTCAATTTTGGCTCTGCGAAAGTTGAGTTAAATAATCATCTAAAATAATCATCTAAGTCATCTCCATCTAATTAAAAGAAACATTGATAAACACCTAATTCTTCACCCTCATATTCAACATCTATAAAAGCAGATACAAATTTTATTGGCTCATCAAACGTATAATTAATTGTTAAACTAATTTTACTAATATGATTTTCAAAAAATTCATATCTACATTACCGAACACTTCCGAAAACCCATCTGGTTCTTCCTGTTTATAATTTTCTATGTAGTTCCAAAATCCCTTTTTAGTACGTTCACTTATATTATGTATAGATACCCGGTTCTACAAATTCCTCAGTATTCACTTTTTTAATCTCCTTTATGTTAATGTAACCCTTTTCTGAATAGGTCAAAAATCAGAACATACTCTTGAAATTATAGTACCTGGCAGTAACTCAATTCACATTCAAACGAAACTAAATAGCCAGTCGCCGAGTGATTTTCGACGAATGGCTACAGAATGTGTTTTGATCCCTGTCTACAAATGTTTATATTATTCGGGCGACCAGAAGTTCCATTAAAAGATGGATTGTATGCTCCAGTTTTACCCGTCCCCTAAGTAGTAATCTTAAACTAAAAAAAGAAGATGGTAGTTGAGTAACCAACTATCATCTTCATCTCAATTCAATCTGTAGTTGTAATTTCAAGCAATTTAGTTTCTATAAACTCTATTACTTCTATATAATTGTTAGATTCAAACCTTTCGATTGGTTTATCCCAGTCTTCGTTTATCAAAATAACAACCAAGAAATTACCTTCTGGCAAAAAATCTGGTCTCCAGCCCATATCCAAGGTTATTGATTTTTTTTGATGATGTAACTGCAATAAACTGTCTGTAAACATAAACCAAATATCATCATCTGGATCTAAATTGCATGGATCAATTTCCCAAAAATTATTTTTATTTACTGACCAACCTGTAGGAATTCTCATAGCATGGATATTTAGCTTAGGCACGTCCAATTTCACAAACTGTCTCATAATAGATCCTCCAACATATTATTTTATCCCTAATTTCCTGAGGTACTTGTCTAACCTAGCTCCTGCTATCGGATGCCCGTGGTATATATTACCATTAGTGAGTTCTGCTCTGATCCACTGAGTAGGTATACCATTGTCATAACCAATAACTTTGCCTGTATCATAAATAAAGTAGTAGTTATTATTTCCGTTATCAATTATATGTCCATTCGACAGTGCTTCTTTTTCAATTATCTTATTATTAGCATCAGGTAAGTATTGTGCATTTTTGTCACCTGTTTCACTAAACCTTTTTGCTTCTTCAGCAGTCTTTGCTTTTAAATGTTTATGGCCATGAGGGGTGTATTCAGCATTATAGATCTTCGTTCTAAAATCTTTTCGTTCATAATATCCTCCATAAGCATCATTACCCGTCCCCTTACCACTTGAGTTCTTATTTTTTCCCGGCGTAGATCCTGATGCTGAATTCTTCGGATCGCTCCCAGGATAAGACTTCCGAACCTCGATCTGATTCTTCGTCGGCTCAAGCGGTTTCTGCGTAGACGATTTATAGTTCGCATTTGGCCCATCGTATGCCAACTTGTTCTTGGACAATTGCCCAGCGGACTTTTGAAAGGCTTCCCAGCCTTCCTTGATAACCGTCTTCGCTTGACCCCAGTTTACAGTTGACCCCCCACCTTGTGGTACAACGCCATACTTCGGCTTATTAATCTTCGCACTGGTTCTTGCCTCTACTTTTGGCACCGGCGTCTTTGCATTCACCTTTGGAAGAGTAGATCCGCCACCTTTTAATGTAAAATTAAAGCATTTGAGGTGCATACAAACAAAATGGCGAAATCTTTTACGGGTATTACATGGGTTATATGTCTTATTGATTGAATGATGGGTTCATTCGGCACTGGGTAGCCCCCACCCAAAAAAGAAACCTTGATCGGCACGTTACCAATCAAGGTTCATTATTTAACCGTTTTGATGTTCCTTTTTCGCCAAATCAATCGCCACGGCTAATTTAATTTGAAATATTTTACTTAACCTTCTTTGGAAATCCTTCAGATTAAAAGTTTCGATTATAGGAACTTCCGAAGGATTGACTCTGCTAATTTCAACTTTGGCAATTCTATCAAGGTCAACTAAAATAGTGAATATATCTTCGCCTTGTTCAGGTGTCCAATTCAAAATATATGCACTTTTTACTTCTCCAAAAGTAGTTCTCAAAACATTCAATATCGCTTCTGCTTTAGCATCTTGAGCCAAAACTATATTCGAGCCTTCTAACTCCTTTCTGAAATCCTGTTCCTGTTTGCTTCCTATTAGTTTCATTTTATCACCCCTGGAGTAGCAGTAACTAGATTCCCGTACTTATCAGTTAATACCGTCATAATATTTGTAGGAGAACCACTAAACTTGTCAATACCTATGTTGCAGTCTAATGTAACTTCCCTTACATATCTAGCCTGCTTCTCAATTGTCCCATTTGCTAACTTTATGTCTGAGTATAAAACTCTTGAAACTGGAGTGTTCACAACTTCTTTACTTTGAAGAACTCCCTTTAGTTCGTCAGGTGTAATTGAGAATTGGGAAGCATTCTTTGAAGGGTTAAAATGTCTATCTAGTACATGATTAAAACCTGCCCCCTCTTCTGCACTTCCATTTCTTAAGTTTACTCTAGACTGAACAATCGGAGGCATTCCTTCAATCTTACCCGTCCCCTCACCACTTGATTTCTTATTTTTCCCCAACGTAGATCCCGACGCTGAATTCTCCGGATTGCTCCCCGGATAGTATTTCCGCACCTCGATTTGATTCTTCGTCGGTTCAAGAGGTTTTTGCGTAGACGATTTATAGTTCGCACTTGGCCCATCGTATGCCAGCTTATTCTTAGACAATTGCCCAGCAGACTTTTGTAAGGCTTCAAATCTTTCATTGATAAACGTCTTCGCTTGACCCCAGTTTACAGTTGACCCACCACTTTTTGGTACAACACCATACTTCGGCTTATTAATCTTCGGACTGGTTCTTTCCCCTACTTTTGGCGCTTGAAGCATTTTTTGGGGTGACTTAATTAATCCTTTCGTTACCGGACCGCCTACAACCCAACCGGACGTCCCTAGTAAATCCGCCCAGTGCTCAGGGGAAGCAACTTCCTTCGGAAACATCGCCCCGCGAATCATTCCATGAATTCCAAACGTTAGATGATTAGCTGCATCAGCCGGTGAATCTAGCCAGTGTTCCGCCCGATCCATATAACTGGTGAACATTGCCTTTGGAATTCCGGAGGATATATAGTCAAGGAAGCTGCCAATGGAATCAAATTTCTTCTCATTTCTTTCGGCAGCTGCTTCATAGGCTCCTTTTCCTAGCTCACAAATACTGTCCCATGATTTTTCAAAAAGATTCCGGTTATCTTCCTTGACTCTGCATAATTCCGGCTTCGGCTGCTCGGCCATGTAACGCTCGTAGTTCGCCTTCCAGCGTTGTCTCAGATCAGATGGAATCTGATGATATGCCTGCTCCAACTCATTCGCAGACTGAGCCATACGTTGGACATAAGAAGCTAAATCGTTCCATGATGTGGGTGTTCCTAACTCACGCGCACTTGTAAATACCTTGCCCAGCAGCCACTTTCTATAATAGGCATCTTTGGCTTTCTCGTGCTCGTATTGACTGATGAGTCCTTGCATGACCAGACTGGCCAGATATTTCAGCGGATGCAACCCGCCTTGTGCACCTCCAGCCCGGCTCGTTCCTGTACTTCGAACAGGAACAGCTGCGCTTGCTAGCAGACTCACACTCACCGCCGCTCCGGCAAGTCCGCCTAATGCCCCTCCCGCTACTGCTCCTATCACCGGAATGGAGCCTAGCAGCTTGGACTCCGTACTCAGCAATCCATCCGCTCGTTTTTGATCGGCTGGGCTCGTGATCTTCGCAGTCGGAGTCTTGGCATTGTTGGTGGTGGAACCCTCCCGCGCTGCGGCTTGTGCTGCTTCGTAGTCTTTCACATTCATCAGCGGCGGCTCCGGCACAGGAGGAAGATCCATGACGAACACGGGAGCCTTTACCGTTCCCTCTTGATTCACCACCGGGGCCTTGATATCCGTTTCACCGTCCAGGACCATGCAGCTGGCTCCGCCTGTGAGGTACAATGCACTTCCCGCTGTAAGCGACAGTTCCTGACCTGCATCCAGCTTCACGTGACCGCCTTGAATCTGTACATCGCCCGGGCTGCTGACGGTAATACCGTTCCCTTCATGGAGTGTAATTGACAATGCTCCCGAGGTAGACAGGGTCAGCTCTTGTTCAGACATGTTCACGCCGCTACCTTGCGTATGTCTCCATACTTTAACGTCCGGCTCCCCTTGCGCGTGGCGATGCTGGCGCGAATCCATGACATAGGCTTCCTGTTCCCGGCTCGTCGGCAAGTAAAGCTCCACCCGCTCCCCAACCTCCGGCATATCATACCAGCCACTATGTTCTTCCGCTACATAGCGGGTGGCCACCGGGAACCAGCATGCTTTCTCCGGGTCCTGCTTGGGGTCAATATCCAGTTGGAGTTGTACCAGGTCTTGATGTACCTTCAACACGCTGCCCGTCAGCGCAATCCCCGTAGCTTGATCGTTCTCATAACGGGCAAGACGAATATCCTGTTCAGCCTGGAGATCATAGCGAGTACGCAGCAGGCCGTCCTCCAGCCGTGTCACGGCCCGAACGACAATGAGCTCTTTTCCTGATCCAATCGGTAACGCAATGATATCTCCTAATGCATAGTATTCCAGGTTTTCAATCACGTAGGTCACATACGAGCCTGCATGTTTTCCCGGCTTTCCCCTCTCCAGCTCATGGAACGTTCTCCGTACCTGGCAGCTTACATTCCGTTCCACCTTGTACCGTTTGCCTTCCGGTATCCCGAAGAATACTTTGGGCGACGCTGCGGTTACCTCCGGCACGAGCACTGACCCAAAGCGAGAGGCTAAGCGTTGTAAAAACGCCCAATCCGTCTCCTCATATTGTAGAACAAAAGCGCCCAGTTTGGCATCATTCGTTAAGGTATCAATGGCATCTCCATACTTGTATTTTCGAATCATCGTGGTAACCAGATCCGCGTAGGTACGATGAATATCCTGATAGGATCGCTTCTTGATCCGGATATCCATCTGATACGAATGCGATGCAGCTTCCAGTTCAAACGTATACACGCCCCGAATGCAATGCACAGACAGGCGCGTAACAATGCCATGGAACAATCGTCTCCGTGATTGTCCCTGCTCATCCAATTGACGGATAACGATCGGTTCCTCTTCCATGTTCTGTCCAATGCAGGCGGCTCCCTGTTCTTCCGACAGCATGCCGCTTACCGTTAAATAGGCGTGATCGTTGATGGTCCTTGTAATTTGAAGCTTCTCTATATGCTGAGGCTGAAAGGAACCGTAGAAACGCAGACTTTCATACCCGATTCCGTCATGTAATACACTCAAGGGAGTTCATGTCTCCTTCCCGCTCCTTAATCCAACTCCTGCCCGTCATTTTCGATGTGGATATGACCGCAATATAGACACTGCAGGGTGCAGTTCTGCGTCAAGGCAGGCTGCCCCTCGATCTTCATATCA
This sequence comes from Paenibacillus thiaminolyticus, assembly GCF_007066085.1. NCBI lineage: Bacteria > Bacillati > Bacillota > Bacilli > Caryophanales > Paenibacillaceae > Paenibacillus > Paenibacillus thiaminolyticus. Next base: position 863,736 of record NZ_CP041405.1, read on the forward strand.
CTTTTCCCGTTCAGCCACGGCATCGTCAGCACCGGAACACACGGAGCCTTCTTCACGCCATAAATGTCTACCATCTCACTGGCCTGTACGGCTGGATTGAGCAGGCTTGAGCAATTCCCGAAAGACTCAATGTTCACCCCCGGAACGTAATCTCCAATATTCAATTGTGCTTTGTTTTTTATGTAGACGCCATGGCTAAAAGGCCTTTTCAAACGGGTAGGCTGCGTACCATAGCTACAGCTTACGATCGCTCCTGCCACGACATAGCTTTTTTTCGCGCCGCTTCCCGGTCTTACCTGTGTATTATCCACCTTACTCTATCCTCCTTCCTGCCTCCATCTCGACCCTTTGTACTCGAATGCCGGTAAAGAATCGCCGCAGTAAGCTTTCCGCCACAGCCAAATGGATATAGATATGAGGTTCGATAAGCCCCTTAATCCGAAAAACAGGCGACTCCACCTCCCCCTGTCTCAGTACGAGGCGCTTCAATGTCTGATTGGGATACCATTCCGTCTGTGCGGACAAACAGTCCTCCATCGGCGGACGAAGCAACCAGTATACATCCTGTCTGGCCTGCTGGAAATCGGTAAGGATGGCCGCTCTCCATTCCAGTCCCGGCATATATTGCTCCAATAATGCTTTCATCCGATCCGACACCAGCGGCAGAGGAAATTCCAAAAAATCCGGGTACACCGTATGTGGATCGGTATGTACAGCTAGAAAAAGAGAGGCCTCCTGTTGTTTCTGTCCCTGGGTCTCCGTCAGGATATCTGTTACTTGCAAAGGAGACATCGCAGCAGGCTCCACCCGATTCTTTACCCGCTCGTCTACCATCAGTCGAAAATATCTCAATGCAGCCACTCCCTTTTCCTAACGGCATCCCTTACCTGTGCCGGCTCAGAAGACGGCTCTCCATCTGGAAGCGAAGTCGCCAAAGTTGCCCCGTCCAATCCAATGGCTTCTCTACGCTGTGCATCCGTAAACATGACTCCTTGTACATTGGCTCCCGTAAAATCAGCCCCGCTCAAACAAGCACCTTCAAAAGATGCACCTGATACATCTGCTCCAGCAAAGCAGGCATCCGTTAGATCCGCCCCGTTCAAAGTCGCTCGATGCAGTAACGCGTTTTGAAACACGGCTCCGCGCAGCTGTGCATCTGTAAAACGGGCCTGCTGCAAGCTCGCCCCTGTGAAATCCACGCCAACAAAACCCAATGGCTCCCAATCTAAAGAAGCGCCTGGTCCGAATCCGGCGTTCCCCATAACGGCATCGAATATCGCCCCTTCATCGAGCATCCGCTAAAATTGGCTCCACAAAGCAAGCTGTAGGTCAAGTCGATTCCATTCAACTGGCTTTGCTGCCATACCGTTCCTACCAAAACACAGCCATGCAAGCGGCTGCGCTCCATCTCCATCTGCCGAAAAGCCGTATAGCGAAAATCCAGCAGACTGTAATCTCCATCTGACAGATGAACCTGGGTCAACGCTTGATAGCTGTACGCATATTCTTCTTTTTCCTCCAGCCATGACCGAATCTCACTCGCCTCCATAGCTCTGCGATCTTCGCGATACACCGATACGCTATGGTCCATGTATTCCCCCACACGAATCTCGAATATCTCTTCCCGCTCCAGCTCTTGAAACTCCGGCAAGCACACGGCCTGTTTCATCGCCAGGCGCATCATATTTACAAGGAGTGCATGAACATGTTCTGCCGCCTCCAGCATGGCATGCTCCCATTCAAGCTCTGATAGAGACATAAACTGCTTCTCTGCCTCCCTTCGTAATTGCTGCTGCAAATCGGCCCAATAGGCATAGGACCAGCTTATATCCCATTCAAATCGGATCGGCTCAGGATCAAGCATCCATCGAGCATCCGAAGCCTCCACCAGATAAGCAGGCCGCCCCTCCAACCATGCGGTTCGCAGCATGGAGCAGGTGATATAACCGATCTTTCCTTTTCTTCCTTCAATCTGTTCGCGCCGAATATCCCGGCAATACCCCCGAAAATCCTCGATACAGGCCTTTATCCGCTGCTCTTGTACCGCCTTGAACTTCAATGCCCAATCTCTACGGATAAGAAACCACGCCTGCTTCAAGACGGCTTGGGCTTGCTGCTGTGGATTTAGCTCTTCGTTAGGCTCCTCCATTTGTGCATTCCTCCACGACCTTGAAGTTCTTCCTATGTCATCTCATCATGCTGCCGCCATCCTGCGGCCGCACCATAAATAGCCTAGTTCGACTTGACTTCACTGCCCTTCATATCCGCTGACCCGCTCAATTGAATATGACTGCCTTTGCACGCCATACGCAGCTCGCTGCCTGCGGACAAACTCATCTTTTTCCCGGCAGACAAGCTCAAGTTGCCACCCGCCGATATACTCACCTGCTTATTACTCACAATATGAATGCCTTCCTTATCGTCCAGCTTGATAAAAATAGCGCCATCTTTCCCCGTCACAACCAGTTCATTCGGTCCCAGACGAATTTCTTTTCCATGAGGCGTTCGCCAGATTTTCATCTGCGGATTGGAAAACTTGTTGTGTCCGCGCTCTCTGCCCGCACGTCGAACCGCACTTCCCGCAATCCCATCCTCTTCACGGCTGCCTGGAAAATACAAAGAAACCGGGTCCCCTATTTCCGGCATCACGTACCAGCCTGTATGTCCCCCGCTGCTATACACCGCTGAATAAGGAAACCAATGCGCCTGATCGATCTCCTGCTTCTCGTCGCAATCCAGATGGATACGCACCTGATCCTGACGCACGTCCACGACCACCCCGCCTAGCGAAGCACCCGCCAGTTTTTCCTGATAGTAGCATTTCTGCCGTAAGCCTTTGTACGGGGTAAGCACATATTGATGCCGCAGCAGCCCCTGTCTCATCTCCGAATAGGCCTGAATGACAAACAAGCTGTGTCCCTGAAAAGCCAACCGGGCCCCCAAATCCAGCACCTCGTCCGTCTCTACCTCATAAACAATAAAATCATTTTCGTCCACCTTTACCTGCTCGTTCTGCTGAAAATAACGGAAAGGCAGCATTTGCTTGCGCACGGTATAACGGGTATGATCCAGCACCGCCTGTACCGGGGTGTCCTCGATGCCAAAATAAAATTTAGGACTGTCAAACCGGGCCACAGGCATCAGACTTGTATGATAGCGGGAAGCCATGCGTCGTAAAAAAGCCCAGTCCGTCTCTTGATACTGGATAGCAATCCGCCCGATGGACTCTCCGCCTGTCGCTCCATCAATCACGTCCAGCCCTTCATAATCCGCGCCAATGATCTCCAACATCTGGGGAATCGTCATTTTGGTATACTGAAAAGAACGGGTGCGCTGCTGGATATCCATCCGGTAGGTATGAGAAATGGCCTCGACCACAAGATAGTACACATCCCGAACGACCTTCACTTCGACCGAAAGGGCGATCCCGCTGAATAGCGGCTTGCTGTCGCCCGATTCCTCCCGCTGACTCACCTCAATGACCGTGTTCTTCTCCGTCTCTTCCACATAGCTGTCCCGCATCTCTTCCGGGATAATTCCGGTAAAATAAAGCCGGGTATGCTCGTTAATTTTCTTCATGAGGGTAAGCTGCTCCAGCTCGACCAGCTTATAGGGATGGATTTGGATATTATCGTAGCCCAGGCTCATAGCGAATCCGCTCCTTTCCTCAACGTAGGGTGCAAGGGCGATGGCATAGAATGAAGTGATTGGACCGTATTTTCCGCTACAGGCAGCCATCCCTCCATGTCCGATTCCATACAGTTAAACGTCCCCATCATCACTTGTCCTTCATGGACAAAAAGCAGGATTTCGTTGTACAAATTCGTATCCACGCCTGCAGCTATAAAACGGATTATCCCGATGGATAGACCCGAACGATTCATCATCACTTGAGTACCCATCCAGTTACGGATAGGTTGTACAGACCGCAGAACGTCTGCCATCTGCTCGACAAAATCAGGAAGCTCCTCGACCGCCAAAGGGGTTTCCGTTCGATTAAAGGTGATATTCACCGTCCCATCCTCCGAAGTATATATGACCTCCGGCCGATGCTCCGAAGGATATTTAAACCTGGCTTGCGCAAGCGGCATTAGCTTAAACAATTTCGGAACGCTAACCTCCATTTTCCCGTCCAAAATCACTTTCATTTCCAATGGAATGAGGTCATTGCCCAGCCGTAACGATGATATTTGTTCAGTCATCGTTTTATCGTGAGCGTTTACAGTCGTTTGAGATAGGATCGTAATTTCGTTATTGTTATTAGATGCAGCATTATGATTAAGCTTGTTTTTGATGCTAAGGACCTGCTCGTCCATATAGTTCATAAGGGTAGTCCCTTCTTCTTAGTAATATGGGCTCAGAAAGCTAAATGGGGAGGATATATTTAGCATTTTGTCTACATCATAAAAAAACGACTAACAAGCGTCAATGAGTCTTCCACATAGGTCTATCGCGCCAAATTATAGGCATCTGATAGCGAAATCTGTCGAATGTCAACCATATGTTTCCACACTTAGGAAGCCGCGAATGATCCCACTCTACATCGGGAAGTAGGGGGAAGCCAGCGAGAGGCGGGAGCAGCAAGCCTCCACTTGCGAGCGATGCGCATACTGGAGCAAGGTTTCGACGACGCTACGGCGGTAATGTCGATTCCAGAGAAGTACCTGAGTGTCTGTCGTACGACAGAGCGTGTAAACATGGAAGTACGGCGTCGTGCGGTGTGATTCGTAACTTTCCACGCCGCGATTCTGCCTAACGATTACTTGGAACCTTGCTAATGGAGATAGAAGAAAAATGGAGCAATGGCCGAAAGTATCTTGATATGAAGGATTATTTGGAGTGGCGAAAAACGAACGTAAAAATCCCATCCAAAAGTGTCGATTAAGGTAGAGGAGCGAGTTGGTACTTGCCCCCGGCATTATATCGGGGCTTTATGTGTTATGCATACTGGGGACGAAATGGGGACCGAGTGAACATCTTTCCTCGGAATAGACTCCATTAGGTTCCAAGCGTTTTGTAATTTATGAGGAATTGAAACGAGCTACAAAAGAATGTCTTAAGGTATGCACTGAAAAAGATAGTTATCCATATGATTTAGCAAAGTACTTCATTAATAGGGGTAACTTTGTGTCAATGCGACAAAAACAATGTGCTATTCCAGTAAACTAGAGTACAAAAGATTTGTATAGGTCAACAGAACATAACATGTGTCGTTCGACAAGAGTTGAAATCGGACATTTGTTATCAAGCCTGAGATATCAAATAGGTTTCAATGGTAAAATGAGGATTTGAAGGGGCGTTTTTGCTAGTTTTAAGTGAGGATCTGATATTATGACTACTACATTTCCTCGTAAAAATGATCATCTTTTTTTTATTAATAAAGAGGTAATCGTTGTTAAAGTGTTTTTGAGTTTTCAATTGGCAGAAGTTCGTTATCTTAGTTCTTTCGATAGCTTCATTGTTGATATTAATGTTTTAAATCAATACGCTGATAAAAGAAGCTCAATATCCATTAAGTTATTAGGTGGGGTAGTTTAATGATTCTTAATTTTATAAACACTCCGTTAGATGGTGATTCTTGGGAGATTTGAATAAATTCATGTTATAGAATGAAATTTCAAGATGAGCATTTTACAGAGATACCAGCAGTTCACGGCGGTGATGCTGGAATAGAAGGTTTTACACGCCTGGGTAGAGTTTATCAATGCTACTGCCCTGAACGTGAGTATAGTGATGATGAGTTATATGATCATTTAAGAAACAAAATGACTAGAGATATAAATAAACTAACATCGATTAAATATGCTGGTAGATTAAAAGAAAATTAAGGAGCCAAAGAAGCCGGAACATGAAATCCTTCAATTTCAACAGTCAATCCCAGTGGATCTATCGCTTCCTGAATAAAGAAAATATCCTTAATCTGTGCAACATCAGCTCTTGCTCCCCCCAGAAAAGAACCTTGGATATAGTTCATCTTGCGCGAGATCGACGGATTTCGTAACAATAGGTACCGCAGTTTTTCCGAAAAATGCTAATCACACTAAACAGGATAATGGCCTGGAGTATAAAAATGATATGCTCTGCGCAAGGACAAACAGATTATCCGGGCCGGGCATCAACGTAAGAAGAACGGCTACCCCCAGAAAAGATAATACAGACACGATGTCCATCCAATCAGCTCCCTTCGTTCTTGTTAATTGGCTCCATTTGCGAGGCCATGCAGATGTCGGCGAATAATCGATATAAATTCGGTAACGTAAGCTTCGGATTTTTCGTGTTTACGCGTACATAAAGCAATTGTATTGACAGGAAGCAGCTCGTCCACATGCACTCGGGCCAGCGCTCCCCGATCGACATACTCCCTGGCTGCCAGAGAAGAGATGAAGCTGGCTCCATACCCGGAAGCGACTGCATGGATCGTCTCGTTCAGCCCGCTAAATTGGAGCGCGACTTGGGGAGGGCTCACCATGTTCGTCTTGCATAGAGCGAATAGCCGCTCCCGAACAGCGCTTCCTTCCTCCCGCATAATAAAGGGCTCCGTCATCATTTGACGGAAGGTGATATGCTGATTCGCATACTTGTGATCCGGGGCGACGACGAACCATACTTCATCCTGATAGAGCTCCTCCCGCTCTACTTCCCCGGAATGACTATCGGGCTCTCCTCCGCATACCGCGATATCCGCCGCATAATTGATGAGCTGCTCCAGCGCCTCCTGCGTGTTCGCCGTTGTAATCTGCACCTCAATTTCCGGATGCTTGCTTTTGAATCGGGCGGCCCATCTTGGAATGAGGCAGCTCGTTGCCAAATACGTCCCGACGATACGCAATCTCCCGCTGCGATGAGTTCGATAGTTTTCCACGATCGCTTCGATTTGCTCTTCCAATGCAAAAAGCCGCTTTGCCGGATTCATTATTTTTTGTCCAATGGCCGTAAGCGCGACTCCCCTTCCTTTCGGTTCGAATAAAGATACTCCCAATTCCTTCTCGAATTTCTTGATCTGGGCCGTGATGGCCGGCTGGCTAATATTCAGCTTCTCCGCCGCTTTCGTCACGCTCCCTGTCAAGGCAACGGTATAACATATTTTGAGGGCATGCAAATTCATATGAAGCGCTCCTATTATATATTTTCATTATATGTAGCGTTCAAAATATATTATTATTCTATATTTTTCAATAGTATACTCGAGACGATAACGGAAGTAAATATGGAGGGCTGAGCCTTGGCAAAGACGACTTTATACTTGACGAGACATGGACAGACGGAATGGAATGTGGAAGAGAGAATGCAGGGGCACAAAGACTCGCCTCTTACAAGCTTGGGCGTGCTTCAAGCGGAATGGCTGCAGCACAGATTAGCGCCGGTGCCGTTGGATGCGCTCTATTCAAGCTCCAGTCTGCGGGCTTGGAGAACGGCCCGGATCGCGGCGGGCAATAAGCAGGTCAGCATCAGACCGATGGATGAACTAATGGAAATCAATATGGGGCTGTGGGAAGGACAGCATATCGAATTTATCGAGAATCAGTTTGCGCAGCAGTATTTTCATTTTTTCAACCGCCCGGACTTGTATCAGCCAACCGGCTTCGGAGAAACCTATGAGCAATTGATAGGCAGGGCGATCCCCGCTATCGACAGCATCATCTCCAGACACCAGGGCGAGACCGTGCTGATTGTGACTCACCGCATTACCCTGAAGACGATTATGGGCTACTATGGGAAAAAAACATTGCATGAGCTTGGAACCTTGCCGGATATCCAGTCGGCCAGTCTCAGCAAAATATCGATAGAGGACCATGTTCCCATGATTGAAATGTACGGGGATACATCTCACTATCAATAGGGAGCACAGGTCTTGCCGGCGATAACAAACCGCCCCGCCTGCGAGGAGGGGCGGTAATATTTATTATGTTAACTGGTACAACGATTTGGCATTACCATCTGGCGGCCCACGCTTCGATTTCGACTTTGAGAGAAGGAAGCCCCAGAGCCGGCACATAGGACATCGTCATCGAAGGAGCGATCCCCCCATGGAACTTCTCCCACACTTCATCGAAGTAGTCCCAATCCATTTCTTCGGTAGCCAAAATATTGATCTTGATAATATTATCGGCGGGCACCGCCTCCCCTTTCAGGATGCGCAAAATATTTTGCAGCGTATTCGATAGCTGCCCGTTCAAATCCGAAGGCATGTCTCCGTTCATGTCAGTCCCGACTTGTCCGGACAGCACCAGCAATTCCGCCCCTTTCGGAACGACAGTGAGATGACTATAAGGGCCGACCGGAGCGGCAACCGTAGTCGGATTGCTGCGTTGAACCTTTTTGACCTCTTTCCCTTCCCAAGTATTGTCGTTTACGATAGCTAATGTCTGATGATCTTCCCAATAGCCATTGATGTTTACATTTTTCTTGGCGATGCCTTCTTTATGGAACCCGGCTTTTAACAGCACTTTGAGGGAACCTGTGTTATGCGGCATGACCCCCGCTTCGATGCGGTGAAGATCCAGTTCCTGAAACGCATAGTTGACAACAAGCTTGACCGCTTCGGTCATATAGCCTTTCCCGTTCTGTTCTTTATCGAGAAAGTAGCCAATCCAACAGCTTTGCAGGTTGTATCTTACGACTTCGGTCAACATAATCTCGCCAATGATTTGTCCCGATGCTTGCGCACAAATGACAAACAAATATGCTTTGTCTTCTTTGCTTTGCTCCATCGCCTCTTTAATACGATCCTCCTGGCCTTGGAGCGTATAAAAAGACGCTTCCCGCAACCCTGTGAACTGTTGAAAGAAATCCCTGTTCTTTACTTCGAGAGCGAGCAGCATATCCGCATCCGACACCTCGACAGGTCTGACGTACACATTACTTCCGATCCATTTCATAGTTCTCTTCTCCTTTGTGGTTAAAAATTAAAAACGCCACAGGAACCCTGTGGCGCTTAGCACAAGCTATGTAACCACAGGGAAGCGGCCTGTGGCATTATATCCGCTGTCTTATAAGTAAGCGTGCGCAATGCTGCAGGAAGTAGCCGCTGTTATCCAATTTTGGACACACTTCTCCCGTGATTGCGCAGCATCAAAGAAAACAGCAGTGGAGTACCCCGTACCTGCAGACAAAGACTTTAAAGCTCTCTTCTTCATACGAATACTCCTCCTTTCGCCATTTCCTCGTTATAAGTGCAAATGATGGTACAATTCATATATCTCACATACATTCTTCACGTACAAATAGGTAATCATTGCGATTATATATCGAAAAATATACAATTGCAAGATTTCAATCATGTTCATGTTATTGAACGCTCATAAGCAAAGAAAATCATTACAACACCTAAAAGAGCGCAAACTGTATACATTTGAGAGTAGGACGTAAAATCTGCGACTGGTCCCATTACTGCACTGCCTAAAGTAATACCTAAATCAGCCGTGGCGATAAATAAACCGAGCAACACATTACGGTTTGCATTTGGTAACACAAATGTCAAATAGGTTGTTAATGTAGGATACAATAATGCCTGAGCTGTCCCCATCAAGATAGCTCCTATGTATAAAAAGATGGCCCCACCCGTTAACGAATAGCTAACCATTCCAGCTGCTACTGCTAAAATAGACATAATCCCCATTATAAATTTAGGGTGCCACTTACCATCGGAAGGAATTCTCTTTCTCAGCGTAAACCTTGCCAAAACAATTGTACCTGCTTGAAGCATTAAGTAAATACCAGCATTGCCACTCGTTAAATCATTAGCATACAGAGGGATAAACGTTGCTATTGCGCCAAACACTGTAGATGCAGTTAACATTAGTACACTGCATTTAAATAAAAATGGGTTTGTCACCAAATAACTAAAGGATTTAAATACATTATTAACAGTTTCAGCTTCTGTCTCAATTTTAGCTTCATTATTATCTTGTATTTTGATACTATAACCAAAAACCCCTGTCATCACAGCTATACCAATCATAGCAAATGTAAAGTAATTCATACCCCCGCTTTCCCATATCCCTAATGCAAGAATAGGTCCAATAATACCAGGCATATAAGTAAACAAAGAATACAAGGATACACCTTGCGAGAGCTCCTTCTCTGGTAACGCATCAATAATGCCAATCTGTAATGCCATCGAGAAAAAGGCCGTAGAGACCCCCTGAAGTATACGCGCTACAAAAAAGCCGCCTAATCCTGTTACTGTATAACTAATCAAAGCTAGACCATTACATAAAAGTATGACACGCAAAACCCTTATCGGTCCGTATTTATGAATAATTTGACCTGCCCATGGTCTGAAAAACATAGTCGTAAACATATAGGCACCCATGATTAATCCAATTGCCGAAATGCCAACATATATAAACGCATAAAAGACCAAGACATTGCTTTATTCAAGTTATTCCCCCCCTAGTTTGAAATCCTGTAAGCTTCTTAAAGTACTTCTAACTTCACATTCATTTCATATTCACATTGAAGCAGGGATTGTGTATAAGGATGGCAACTTTCATTAAGCTAAAGATATCTTTACAGTTTATTTATCTTGTTTCCACACATATCCGACTTTATAAAAAAACGCCTGAGCATGACACTTCTCAGACATTGAAATGATGAATATTGTTGAACCAACTTATAGTCCATTAATAAAACAATAAACAATTTCTTCTTCTAATTGACTTAATTTACGATTTAGTTGAGCAGATAGCTCATGAACCAAATTCAAGTGGTTTCTTTGATGTTTTTCTGTCAAATCACAAATTAACTTCAATAGCCTTATATAACCGATAAAATCATTTTTAGATAATGGAGGTTCATGCGAAAGCACATAGATTTCGGCCTCAAACATTTCAATATTTTCTAAGAGATGTCTAACATTATCAATCTTATATTGTGGTTGTTGTGTGTAAATACTTGGATACAAGCAGTCCCCTAAGAAAAGTACTTTTTCTTCCTCTACAAAAATGAGTGAGGAGTCATCAGAATGATCTCCACCTACATGCTTGATTACACACCGAATACCACCTAAATCAATCTCAAATTTGTCCTTAAAAGTAATATTAGGTAAAGTGATAATGATATTTCTGTCCACTCCAAATTCTTTTTTTATCATTTCTGAACAAAACTGATTCTCTAAGCCTTTTTCTACACGATTATCTAAAGCTTCGTCTGACCAATCATATACCATCATTTTTTTCAGATGCATTTTTGTGTTTTCATGTGCTATGGTTAACATATTCATCTGATTTGTTCCAAAGCTATGATCCCAATGCCAATGTGTTAATACTACAGAATGATAATTAGAAATTTGAGATTGATCTAGTTCACCAAGAAATAACTTAGCATGTTTTTCAGAATTTCCTGCATCTACAATTAAAGTTTGGTGAATCCCACATATAGCAGACAGTATTGGCCGATCTGTTTCAGGATCATGCGGTAAATAATGTATACGATTGGTTAGTTTTTTCAAATTTTTCCCCACTATCTTAACTCCCTTTGTTTTTTTAGGCTCCGACAATCTTATTTAATGTATCAAGAACATTTTTTAACTCTGTCAAGCTTACTTTCGAGTAATATTTTTCCATAAGGATGTCGTCAATTTTTTTTAGAAGCTGATGAAACTCTTGACCCCTGTCCCCAAGATAAATAAAGGTCTCTCTACGGTTTGTTGAATTCTCTTGACGATATATCATGTTCATTTCTTCAAGCTTTGAAATTACTTGGCTAACCGCACTTTTTGAAATATCAAAATGATTTGCAATATCTTTGGCAATTACCGGCTCATTACGAATGATATAAGACATTATAATTTCTTGTTGAGGCGTTAAGTGAAAGTTGTCTAATTCCCCAACCTCTTTGGTTTCTTGTAAAACTAACAACTTGAACTGCTCAAATTTTTGATTGATTTTGTCTATAATGATTAAATATTCATGCACAGATTTATCATCCCTAATTCATTTTAAAAGTTTATGATTAAGTTAAGTTTACTTAACTGTCATATATTTGTCAATTATTAAAACAATCAATTTGCAAGCTCCGTCCAGGATGATGAATAAGTCGCCTAAACGAGAGCGCTGAAAAAAACGAGGCGCAGCAGCGATTTCAACATCGCCCTGCCCCTCGTTTTGCTTGTATCTCATTTCGTCCTTGCACTTACACCAATTTCACCAAATGATATTTCTTCTTTCCTTTGCGGATAATGATGAAGCGCCCTTCAATCGCATGCTCGGCGCCGACGACGAATTCCAGATCGCTCACCCGCTCGCCGTTCAGCGAAATCGCGCCATTCGTAATATCCTCGCGCGCCTGGCGCTTCGACGGCTCAATGCCAATATCGACGAGCCATTCCACGATATTTTTGGATTCCGCGGAAGCCTCAAACGTCGGCATTTCCTTGAAGCCTTGCTCAATTTCATCCGCTGTCAATGACCGGATATCCCCGCTGAACAGCGCGGCGGTAATTCGTTTCGCCTGCGCCAGCATTTCTTCGCCGTGAACGAATCTCGTCATTTCTTCGGCCAGCGTTATTTGCGCTTCGCGCTTATGCGGCTCGGTGGCACTTTCTCGGCTAGCGCTTCAAAAAGACGAAGGACAGAGGCTCGGTTGGAAAAAATGCGAATGACGCGTTCTCGACGCCGCAACTCGCCATTCAGACGTTCTATAGCATTTGTGGTGCGTGTACGTTTCCGACAGGTAGCCGGTCGCTGTCGCATCTTCAAAGCCCTCTTCTAAGACCCTCATGGCCTTTGGAGCTTTATCTTAAATGTTTCTTGTGTCCGCTCTAGCAGTGTACGGGCACTGGTCTCATCAGCAGCTTCGTAGATGGCCCTTACATGAGCCTTCACTACGTCACGGCACGATTTAGGAGCAGCATCTAGAATATTACGCATAAAGTGGGTTTGACACCGTTGCCAGGTTACGCCTTGGAAATGTTGCCGAATCGCTTTTACCAAACCACCGTGTTGGTCGCTTGTAATGATATCAACACCGGATAACCCACGACTTTTGAGGTGCGTAAAGAAAGCTCCCCACGTTGATGCGGACTCGGTATCATCTACGGCATGTCCAAGCAGTTCCCGGTAGCCATCCGCATTAATCCCAGTTGCAATCATCACGACACGTGAGCGCACACGACCGTCCTCCCGAACTTCGACGTACAGGGCGTCTACACTAAGAAATGGGTAGGCCTTGTCCAGTTTTCGGTTATTCCACTCCTCTACGAAGGGATCCAGTTGCTTGCAGAGCTCACTAACAGTCGATTTGGAGAACTCCGTCCCGCATAGTTCTTCAGTGATATTGCTTACCTTTCGCGTTGAGACACCATTGAGCACCATCTCCATCATGGCTAAGATAAGGGCTTGCTCACTACGTTGGTATCGAGAAAAAAGTTCCGTCGAGAACCGACCGTTGCGGAAACGCGGAACTTGCAGGATTAATTTTCCCACCCGTGTTGTCAGCCGATGAGGATATGATCCATTACGGTAACCTGCACGTTCTTCTGAGCGCTCATAGTGCCCCGCCTTCAGTTGTTTCGTTGCTTGCGCCTGCAATACTTGATTTAAGATGGACTCTAATAGGGCCGCTATTCCCGCATCTCTTGATTCGAATAAAAACAGTTAATGCAAAAGTTGTGAATCTGGGATAATCTGGTATTGGGTCATAGCTAGATCCTCCTTTGGAATGTTGTCTCGACAACCTCATTCTATACGAGGATCCTTGCTATGACTCTTCTTTTTGCTATTTTCTTTTTTACACAGTTATATGGACTCAGCTAAAAAAAGCGTCATAATTTGCTAGGATAAATCGTCTTAGTAGTAGATTAGCTCTTTCGGTTACAGACATCTTCAAGGCTACCTTACTTGACTTGAGCGAGGTAACAAACAAGAAGCTGTAAACCAACTAGAACTTGCCATAGAAAAGAGGGTAGCTTGCATCGAGGAAATGGGGAGGTGAGTTCTTTTTTTATGGTTGGTTTGAAGGGCTAATTTTTTTATTTTAAATTTATTTTTGAGGAGGATTAAAATGAAGAAATATTTATCGGTTTTACTGACGTTAGTATTGATGTTAACTTTGTCGACGTCTGTTTTTGCACAAGCGGAAAGCCAGTTTGATGGACAAGCTTTGGCTAAGGCTTTGGTTCATAGTGAAGATGCCCAAGCTTTATGGAGTAAGTATACAGATGAAGAAAAAACCGCTGTAAAAGGATTAGCGAGCCAGGGAACTTCACTGCTAGAGCAGTACGCTGCTGAAGGAGTAGGTGCTCAAGAGCTCAATGCCAAGACTGCCGGCCTTTCGGATGACCAAGAACTGGCTGTAGCAGTTGCGCTTGTTCAGGTTGATACAGTTGTCACAGACCTTGTAACACCATTAAAAACTTATACGTATGGCCGTCAGGTAGAAGGCAAAAATATAGTTGATGGAGTCCTTTGGAGACAAGAACACTCTATTGAATGGACTGTTGGGTCAGATAATTTCTTGACTTACGCGAGCCGAACGGCGACTCCTTATGTTGCTCACTGGGCTATAGGCTGGTCGTTTGACGGGTTAACAACCGATGAACAGGAGGGTGGCCGTGATTGGAATTACTATGAATCCGATGTTGTCGGTCATTACAAATTTGAGGTATTAGGTCAACCTGTTCAGAATCAGTACCCTAGAATTTGGCTGCAAGGTTGGTATGACGGAACCGTTTATTATGAACATTGATTTTAAATACCAAAAAAGAGGCTCTTCGCCGCTAGCGATGCTACCAGCATAATATGCTCTATGAAAATTCCAGAAACTCTTTGAAAATCGGACAAGGGGATTGGTTCAGATGCGAGCGATGCGTGGCTCCATGCTGTTGCCAATTCCTTTTTCATTTCAAGGCGAAATTGAGCTTCCCTGCCAGTACATATACCATCGCGATGATGTTTTTCTCAGAACGGTAACCTCTTGCCTTTTCGTTTGGCTGTGCTGTTTGTTGCACCGCAAGGATGCTCAGTTTTGCAGCAAAAGTAACTGGTTTTATATGGAGATATGGGCATATTAGGCTTACTGGCCTCTGCGAAGCCTGTAGCTTCACCCCTTCGCAGTGAATCATGCTCATAGAGGCTCCATGTCAAACCTATGCATAAACCTTACTTGTTGCTATATATTGATAAAATTTCTTGGCTGCAGAACTCGCACTTTTCGATTGCAAAAACAGTTTGGCGGCTTGGAAGAGGCTATTCACACCTTCCAGTAAACCGTTGTTCAGCTTCGATTTAAACCATCGAATGACGCCGTCATAATGCTTCTATAGCATTTTTGCGACTTCAACCATCGGCTCTAAACGGCAGCGCAGCCCCCACTGAATCCAATCCTGAAGCACCATAGGTGCAATCGAAGCTAAGAAAACGATAGATTTCCCGCAGGATCAGCCTCATCCTGTACGCCTTGGCTGTATCAAGATCGCATTCTTTAAGCTTATCCATATCCATTGTTTGTTTCTGGGCATGACTCAGTTTGTCCGATTTTTCAGCCAGAGATATCGCGTATTCCTTTAATAAACGCCGGTGACATGTCCATACAGACTTCCGTAATGTTGTCTACCTTGCCGCCACGGGCCTCTAACTGCTTCTTGCATTCCGCCCATGTACTGAAATCCCGGCCTTTGGTTACGTAAATAACGTTTTTTTTCTTAGTATCCATGAAGATAATTATGTAGTTGTAACCGCGCTTAGCCGACGTCTCATCCGTGCTTATTTTAGTGACGTAGGACAAGTCCTGCGCCACGATCGGATTGTAATGATGAAGTATACGCCACAGCCGAGTATCATGTTCTCCGAGCAACCGACTGACGGCATTCATCGGCATATCCTTGGCAAGCTTGATGATGAGCGCATCGAAATGCAGGGTAAAGTAATGATTCGGTTTATCCAGTGTCCATGGAACATTGACTCTGGGCTCACCACACTTTGCACATGGGAATAACGCCCGCTCTAGAAACTTGACGTATACGTCCAATCGCTTGGCTTCCAGGCTGGACTCACCTCACGAATGTATCACGGTTCCGGATATGAAGAAGGTCCTCCAGTTGCCCTTCCTTTAGATTCTACTGCTCTCTTGATTTCCAGTATTAACAGTTTTTCATATGGCGAAGAAGCAAAAAAGAACACCGTTAGCGGCAATGTCATTAAGATAAGGCGCGGAAACCATAATCAAGCAAAAGAGCAGGTTATCGAAAAGATAGCCCGCTCTTTTTTTTGAAAGAAAATCAAGACTTAACAGGTAGATGGATATGTGTGGCGAAGACCCTTGAAACACGAGGAGGCCACGTCCATGAATGAGTATGCGATTTCGCTAAAAAAAACGCTGACATCCCTTATACGAGAAATGGCAGCCGCACCAGCTCCTTATGTCAAAAACCCTGAAAAAGATTTTACCCGAAAGAAAAAGCTGCCCTTTGAAACGGTGATGCAACTCCTGATCTCCATGGGGGGCAACAGCATATATAAGGAACTTTTGGAATCACAAGGCTATGACGTAAACACCGCAACCACTTCCGCTTTTGTCCAACAGAGGAATAAAGTCCTGCCGTCTGCTGTGGAATTCTTGTTTCACGCATTTACGCAATCGGTTACGGATATCAAGGACTACCGAGGGTATCGATTACTTGCCTTTGACGGTTCGGATTTGCATATCGCAACTGACTCTGCGGACACGGACACCTATTTTCAAAGTCAACCGAACACGAAAGGCAATAACCTTCTGCATTTGAACGCTGCCTATGACTTGTGCAACAGACTGTACGTGGATGCCATTGTTCAGCCACGAAGGTTATGCAACGAGGGAAGGGCGCTGGCTGCTATGGTTGACCGTTCTCCCATCAAGGGCAAAACCATTGTGATTGCCGATAGAGGCTATGAAAGTTACAACAATTTCGCGCATCTTGAACGCAAAGGGTGGAACTATGTCATACGGGTAAAGGATTTGGATTCCAATGGTATTCTTTCGGGCTTGCGTTTGCCCTCTAGCGGAGAGTTTGATAGGGACATTCATCTGACACTCACCAAAAAACAAACCAAAGCGGTCAAGGCTCATCCAGAGAGGTACAAGTTCGTCCCTTCCACGTCAACCTTTGATTTTTTGGATTTGCACGAGAACTTGTTTTACCCGATTTCCTTTCGGGTGGTTCGTTTCGTCCTGCCGAGTGGCGCTTTTGAGACCGTCATTACGAATCTTACCGCCACGGATTTCCCACCGGGTGAAATCATGTCTATGTATAACATGCGATGGGGCATTGAAACCTCATTCCGGGCATTAAAGTACACCGTCGGTCTGACGAATTTTCATGCAAAGAAACGAGAGTCCATTACCCAAGAGATTTTCGCAAGAATGCTCCTGTACAATTTCGCTGAAATGATGACCTCGCACGTCGTCATTTCCCAAATGGAGAAACGGCACCCCTATCAAGTCAACTTCACGGTTGCCGTTCACGTGTGTAGACACTTCCTGCGCTCAAGGGACGATGAACCCTCGCCCGATGTTGAAGCACTGATCCGCAAAAACATTTTGCCGATTCGCCCCGTTCGCCCAGGGCAGCAGAATACGCGCAAAATCCGCTGGAAATCAGTAGTTAGCTTCGTCTATAGAGTAGCATAATTCGTTTCATATGAACATTTTTTTAAGCGGATCATCCCTCCGCTTTGTTTGCTGTACACTTTTTTCCTTTCTTGTATACAAAAAAGAAACGGCACAGGGCTTTTTCCCATGCCGTTTCGGATTCCATTTTTATTTCCGCTCTTGTCTTGGAGCTAAACTTAATGACATTGCCGTTAGCGGTGTTCTTTTTACATGAAGTAAGCCGGTTGCGGGTAAGGGTCTAAGGTACATACTGTTGCTTCTCATGCTTGTGGTCATTTATATCTCCCTCAATAACACCTTCACTTTGTACTACAACCGAATTATTTTGTGAAGTGTTGAATTGCGAGGCAGTATACAAGAATGCAGCCGTTGCAAGCCCCATAGCGGTGTAAGCAATCGCTATTCTCATTTTGGCATTTCCGGTCTTCCATAGGATAATGCCAATAACGCTCAGTATTATAAATAACATGAACTTTCTCCTATCACATTATGGTTTAAGATGCTTTATTTCGTGTCGGTGATCATTTAAATTCCCTTCTTTGACACCTTCACTTTTAATTGTTACTCCGTTTCTAATTTTTGCGAGTTTTGTATCTATTTCAACATCAGGTGCATTTATTGAGGCCCAAACGGCCGACGATAAACCAATCGTTCCCACGATAATTACTGCGAATGAGGTAGAAAGTATGGTTTTCTTTTTCAGTTTTTTCACATTAAGCATCATATTCAATCTCCTTTTCAATTGTTTTCCGTCACCGGATAAAGATGTACAAAACCTAACGGGCAATCCTTTTGAACCTGCCATCACGTTCAGGATCGTTTGACCATATCGTTTCCGTTCGGCATAGGACATTTCTTTCACGACTTCTTCGTCACAGGACAACTCGCTCCATATGTGAATATCTTTACGAAGAACGTGAACCAAGGGATTAAACCAATGCAAACTACTTGCTCCTAATGAAAGCGCCTTGACCCATAAATCCCTCCGTTTTAAGTGGATCAGTTCGTGGTGCATTATCATATTTAAATCCACATTTATCGTATTATCGATAGGCAGGAATATGGTGGACTTCCATAGACCAACGAGAATAGGACTACGGATTGCGGAGCTATATGCCATTTCGACGTTATTTTGAATGTCAAGTGCTTGCTTCATAGAAAGTAGCTTTATTGCAGCTTCGCTATTCTCAAGAACAGGGATACGGGTACGTTGCAAACTCTTTATAAACCTTCGGTAGCAATAAATCTGCCATGTGAAGTAAGACGCAGCTCCAATGCCCCACAGACTTATAAGGATAACGGCTAATTCGGCAGAAATGGTTGATGGTAATCCAGATACAGAATTAGTTATTATTGGTTTTGTAGTAAACGGCAATGGAAACCATTGAAAAAGAAGGGCAACAGGCAGAATATAGAACCAAACCGCTAATTTTCCGAGTACATATCGCCATTTTGTTGAAATGTTTAGTGGAATGAGTCTCAGTAAGAGTATACAGATTACAACGGTGCTTCCCGCAACAGAAAGCGTACTAAGCAGTTCAAGAAGTTTACTCATTGGCCCACCTACTTCCTGGAGAACCACTGTTTCAGCTCTGCAATATCTTCGTCTGAAAGCCTATCTCCGTCATACAGAGATGAGATCAAGTTTTTAACTGAACCTTGGTATAAGCCGTGTAAAATGTTCTGTGTTTCCTGAAGCTTATATTCTTCTTGTGAAAGAATGGGGGCATATGAATTAGTTCGGCCTTGCCGTGTGACGATGGATAATGCCCCTTTGTCCACCAGTCTCGACAGGAAGGTGGAAATGGTCTGTGCCTTCCATTCCTTACCCCGTTGGGCAAAAATGCGTAGCAATTCGGTAGATGTGACAGGATGGTCATATTCCCAAATCGCTTCCATCAACTCCAATTCGGTTTCAGACAATCTTTGAACTTTGCTCACGGTGTACACCTCGTTGTATCATTACTACGTATTGTAGTAATACATTACTACATTCAGTAGTAAATGTCAAGTGAAGTTGGGTTGAGTTGAGTTGAATTTATCACTTTTAAAGGCATCCCTTGTGAGTTGCTTTTTGTCTAAAGCATAGTTTTTTCAAAATGTACTAAAATGACATTAGGAACGTATCAAATTAATTTGGTACTTTTGGGAATGATCTGATATCAGTAAAACGATCAGACGAACATAAATTCACACCTGAACAATGGAAAGATATTCTCTCCAAAATGAAAGTGACGAAATATACTGGGAAGACTAACTGAGAATATAACCAAATAATTCCAGGTAGGAATTTACTTTCAATGCAACAGGTGAAGGCTATTACAAAACGCTTTCCAAATTCGTAACCTTCGTTATCCTTACCGGCAGGTGAATATTCAATCTGTGTTGGAAATCCATTCGATGCAAGTATAATTTGGAGCGTCGTTTACGCTATCAGCCTTTTCTAAGCGGCTCGTTAAAGAGTCGCTTTTTCTTGTCTCACGCGCCAACCAAGTTAGGTACAACTAGCCGGTACGAGTCCGGTCGAGGAAAGAGCCTAGTCACTGACGGAACTGGTGGGAATGCCAATTTACTGAATTTGTGTCAATAAATAAGATACCTTGAGTATATATTTACCTGCCACAGCTTTCTTGGAACGAGCTGTTAAGGTCGTACCGAAATAAACGAACATGATCTTTCGCTCACAAACCGAGCATGAAAATCAGCAGGTTTATCGACTCTCATATGCTCCAATACTGCTAATACATGGTGATCGCTCGAGCCAATCATCTTCCCAAAGCAGCCTTATGCGAGGGGGTTTGGGCAATCGCTCGCTCCCGAAACACAGAGTTGTCAACGAAGTTCTGGAAAATCGCATCCAAACGCGGCAAGAAAAAAGCATGTATTTCCATTGCACGGAAGCTATTCGTTATCTGCTATCACATGCTAAAAACAAGCAATCTTACATTGAAGGCGGACCAAGGTTAAGCCCATCAAGCAAGTTGACGTATTAGTATTCCAAATAATACTTCGCGCATACGTAAGGCCCTACAAATAAAGGGACCGGGCATCCTAGACGAAACCCATCAAGCGTGCATTGTGATTTTTACAGAAAACAATTGCAAGCCCTGTCCAGGATGATGAATAAGTCGCCTAAACGAGAGCGCTGAAAAAAACGAGGCACAGCAGCGATTTCAACATCGCCCTGCCCCCCGTTTTGCTTGTATCTCATTTCGTCCTTACACTTACACCAATTTCACCAAATGATATTTCTTCTTTCCTTTACGGATAATGATGAAGCGGCCTTCAATTGCATGCTCGGCGCCGACGACGAATTCCAGCTCGCTCACCCGCTCGCCGTTCAGCGAAATGGCGCCATTCGTAATATCCTCGCGCGCCTGGCGCTTCGACGGCTCAATGCCAATATCGACGAGCCATTCCACGATATTTTTGGATTCCGCGGAAGCCTCAAACGTCGGCATTTCCTTGAAGCCTTGCTCAATTTCATCCGCTGTCAATGACCGGATATCCCCGCTGAACAGCGCGGCGGTAATTCGTTTCGCCTGCGCCAGCATTTCTTCGCCGTGAACGAATCTCGTCATTTCTTCGGCCAGCGTTATTTGCGCTTCGCGCTTATGCGGCTCGGTACGCACTTTCTCGGCTAGCGCTTCAATCGCCTCTTTATCGAGGAAAGTGAAATACTTCAAGTATTTCACGACATCGCGGTCATCGGTGTTCGCCCAGAACTGGTAGAACTCATACAGTGTCGTCTTCTTCGGATCGAGCCAAATCGCGCCCCCGGCCGTTTTGCCGAACTTCGTACCATCCGCTTTCAGCATCAGCGGAATCGTCAGGCCGAACGCCTTGGCCTCAGGGCCTTCCTTTTTGCGGATCAAGTCCAGGCCGCTCGTAATATTCCCCCACTGATCGGAACCGCCGATTTGCAACTGCACGCCCTCTTCCCGGTACAGATGCAGGAAGTCCATAGATTGCAAGATCTGGTAGGAGAATTCAGTGTAGGAGATCCCGCTATCCAGGCGGCTTGACACAATATCTTTGGCCAGCATCGTATTAATGCTGAAATTTTTCCCGTAGTCGCGTAAAAAGTCAATCACATTCAGCTGATGCGTCCAGTCATAGTTGTTCACCATACGCAGCTGATTGTCTCCATCGGTCAGGAATAGCTTTTTCATCTGCGCGGTCAGCGCATCCACATTCGCCTGCACCTGCTCCATCGTCTGCAGCGACCGCTCGGATTGCCGTCCGCTCGGATCGCCAATCGTTCCGGTCGCGCCGCCGATCAGAATGACGGGCTTGTGCCCGGCCAGCTGGAATCGCTTGAGCATCATGAACGGAATGAGATGCCCGATATGCATGCTGTCTCCGGTCGGGTCCACCCCGCAGTACAACGAAATCGAATGTTCTTCCACCAGCTTGCGCAGCCCTTCAGCATCTGTCTGTTGATTAATCGCCTCGCGCCATTCCAGTTCATCAATAATATTCAACATTCTCAGCTCCCTGTCCTTGTGTCTTGGTCTTATATCTGAATATACGTGATAATAAAAAATCGCCCCTCATCTGCAC
The DNA here is from genome assembly GCF_007066085.1 of Paenibacillus thiaminolyticus. Classification (NCBI taxonomy): domain Bacteria; kingdom Bacillati; phylum Bacillota; class Bacilli; order Caryophanales; family Paenibacillaceae; genus Paenibacillus; species Paenibacillus thiaminolyticus. The sequence goes on from NZ_CP041405.1 coordinate 885,888, forward strand.
CAGCAGATCCAGGGACGATTGAATAACCGCGTTACCACCCAACTTGTACAATGACCGGAACAACCGGATCATCATACCGCTCTCAGCCCATTATCGTGAGCTATCCCGCTTGGCATTACCCAAGATACTCCAGAGTTGTAATTCGCAAGGAAACAGTATGCTGCCAGGTCCCATCAACCCCTGGCTTTCTGTGAACAGTGACTGCCTGCTACTGCGCTCTTTCAACGTATATTCCGTATAAGATTACAAGCCATTATAGTGAATTATGAATCGGTTGTCAAATAGATGCAGCCAGAATTATGGCCCCGCTTGATCACACTCCGCCACAAGATATTCTAGCCTCTCGCTCCTTTTACAAAACATTTATATCCGCTTCACATTCCGAATACATATCCTAACAATTCCATTAACAATCCCCTTCCATAATGAAGGGGGTTAAGCACATATTCGCTTGGAGGGATATCAAATGAAACCATTCGTACGGAAATTGCTGGTTGCGGCTCTGGCGCTGCTCATGCTTCCATTTGGCGCATGGCAGTCCGATGCGGCGCTGGCTGCGGGAGCAGGGAACCGGAAGCCGGAATCCAAAAACGTTATCGTGCTCATCGGCGATGGCATGGGACCCGCGCAAGTATCCGCAGCACGGATCTACTCCAAAAATAAGCTGAAGAAGCCGTCTTTGAACCTGGACAGCATTTACGTCGGTCAAGCTACGACCTTTGCCGACAAAGGCGAAGACGGGGATACCATCGTGTCTGGAGAAGTTACGGATTCTGCATCCGCGGGAACGGCCTTTGCGACCGGACATAAAACCTACAACGCGGCCATCAGCGTCTCGAACGAGGATATTTCCAAGCCATTCGCTTCCGTGATCGAAGCTTCCAAAGCCGCCGGCAAGTCGACTGGATTAGTGACGACAGCACGAATCACGCATGCTACTCCGGCTGTGTACGCCGCGCACGTCCGCAACCGCGACAATGAAAATGCGATCGCCTCTCAATATTTGGAGTCCGGCGTTGATGTCCTGCTGGGCGGCGGCAAACGCTATTTCGTCAGCAAGGAAGACAAAGGCAAGCGTGACGACAAGACGATCATTCCCGATTTCGAGAAAAAAGGCTATAAAGTCGTTTACGATAAAAAAGGCTTGGCGGCTTTAACGTCCAAAAACCAAAAAATTCTCGGCTTGTTCCATGATTCCCATGTCGATTATGTGCTGGATCGCAAGCCAGAGACACCGAGTCTTGCCGACATGACGGCCAAGGCGATCGAAGCTCTGTCCACGAATCCGGTAGGGTTCACGATGATGGTTGAGGGCGGACGCATTGACCATGCCGCCCACGCGAATGATTTCGGCGCGATGATCCAGGAGACGCTCGATTTCGACGCCGCCGTGAAGGTAGCGCTTGACTTCGCCAAGAAGGACGGCAACACATCCGTGGTCATTACAGCCGACCATGAGACGGGCGGCCTCTCGCTTTCCCGTGACAATATTTATGAGCTGAGCGTGGACGCATGGGACGCACAACAAATTTCTTCCGAGCTGCTCGCGCCACAGCTTGCCCAGGCAACATCAACAACGAAAATCAAGGAGCTAATCCAGAAATATACCGGATTTTCCGATCTTACGGAAGAAGAAGCGCAATATATATTGCAGGGAGACGGAGCCTCTTATAAGCAGGAAGGCGCCTTCAATCAAGTGATGGCCAAGCGTTACTTGATTGGCTGGTCCGGCCATGGCCACTCGGCCGTCGACGTCGGCGTGTGGGCTTACGGTCCGATCGTGCAGCATGTCCAAGGCCAGATCGACAACACAGCAATCGCAACCAGCATTGCGCAAGTCGCAGGATTAGATTTGGAAAAAGCAACAAAAGAATTGCAAGCGAAGTACCTGTACCCGAAATATAAAGGAAATAATGACGGCACCGTACTCTTCCCTGCCGTCAAGCTAGCTCAAGCGCTGCAAATCAAAGTCACGGACAACAAGGACGCAAAGGTCACGACATTTGCGAAAGGCAATGTTACCTTGAAAGTACAGAGCGGCAGCAAAGTGACCGTGAACGGCAAAGCCAGCACCCTTCCGGCCGAGGTCGATAGCAATATCCTCTATCTGAGTCTGGAAGCGTTCAGCCAATTGACAGGCCAAGCGTTGAAGTGGGATGCCTTGTCCGAACGCATCATACTGGAATAAGGTGATTTATCGGGCGGGATGATGCTCTATCATCCCGCCTTATTTCACTGGGGCTGCCCTGTGCCTATAAGCCGACTCGTTCGGCCCTTCTAGTCAAGCTGGGGGCATCCGGGCCTTCCCGCCGCACCCGCAGGGAGCGCCGCTGCTGCGAGGCCTACCGCACCCGCAAGGATCGCCGCTGCCGCACCCTCTAGTCAAGGCTGGCCGCTACCGCGAATTCAAGTCAAGAATGCCGCGCCCGCGACCCACATCGGCAGCGCCTTTGCCGGGCGATATGAGCAGCATACGCACATGCCCCCTGTCTTACCAATCCTGCAAAATGGCAGTTTTGATTCATCGGGCAAGCCTACTCGACGCCAATCCTGCAAAATTACATCATTTTTCTCATGTAAATCGTATCCCGCCCGCTATTTCTCGAAATTGATGCAGCGCTGCAGCAATTCCCTCTTAAGTCACCGAAAGCGGCCAAAAATCCTGCACTTTTCAGGCTGTTGAGAAAGTCCAAAGGATTTTTGGGCACTTTATCAGGACTTGTCTCTCAGTAGAAAAATTTTATCTGAATCGAAGTGCCTAAAAACTGCACAATGAAATGTCTATCCGATAGGCGAAGTCCTCAAAACTGCACGGTTTCTCAAGACACGTTGATTCAGTAGGCAAAATCCTGCTCAAATACAGCAATTCGGTAGGGACGACTTCACCAGAAAGGGAATCCTGTAAAACGGCAGCAATTTCACCCGTTTCTCTTCGACTTAGCTCAAAAGGGCCTAAAATGATGTAGCTGTGCAGCAATTCCTCGAAATGTGGACTCATTGAGCCGAAATTCCTGTAAAATAGCAGCAATTCCCTCCACACGTTAAAACCCCAGGAGATTATGATGTCTCCAGAAGGCGATGACGCTCTGAATGCCAAGTTGCGATTAGGTAATCACCCCTCCGAAAAAAACAGGGGTTTTCCAACAGCCTGACTTTTGCAGCATTGGTCCATTGGTCCACCATCATAACTTTCAGGCCCCATTGAACAGGTTAGAGAACGCGCGAATTTGTCTACAACCAAGCGCCAAACAAGTTCCGCACCTCATGCTCAGAATACCCATCTTCCCCGCGCCAGTTGACGACGGCAAAAAAGTCGTTTTTCCCGCCGCGGCCGGGCCTGTTTTTGCCCGGTGCCAGAATCCCCGCCGTTGCGAAAATTTCCATAAAGACATCCCGCTCATGCTTGCCGGAAGGGAAAACACCGTGGAGCCGCTTCTCTAACTGACGCGCCGCATCGGTTGGTTCGCAGCCGGATATGGTTTCGAGCACCTGGCGCAATATAGCCACATCCTCTGCTTGTACCTCAATGTCCTCTTCCCTGCTCAGCAGCTCCAGATCGAGCAGCATATAGGGCAGGTAATTCAAGCGAATGCCGCCCCATTTGATTCGCTCGAAGTTCAGCACATTCAGATCCTCGTCTTGATAGATCTCGCGGCTGGCCATATGGCAGCGGTCGCAAATATGGCAATCCCCATACATCGCGTAGTTTCTGCCATTTTCCGGATCGGTATATTTCCCTACGTTGCTTTCAAACGTATGCGTGGCTAATTGACGAGACAAGCTCCAACTGGAGAGCACACTGCGCAAATGCACCTTTCTCGTGGACAGACTATGCAAAAAAGCGGCCGCTACCTGCTCCTTGGCAATCTGGTTATGTAAAGCGACGAGCTTCCGCACACCCTCGTCATGACTGATCGTCAACAGATCGAACATCAGTCCCTTGCTTTTCGCATATTCAAAATCCGCTCCTGAATAATGGCTGGGACGCTCTTTCCAGCCTTGGCTGCTCCAAAAGGTTTTCAGTAAAATTTGCTTCGCTTTTTTATCCATCAACGATTTCCCCATTTCCATATGTACCTCATCACCGTGCAACATGCGGGTTTGCAAGCAGCCCTAGTATTTTTATAAATTCAGTCTACGCAGAAAAAAAACAGTACCTTACTACGAAATCGGGAGGATACTATCTTATCTCCTCATATGGAATCCACATTGCATAGCAACCCTTCTGTATATATTTCTACACTTTCATGACTATACTATATAATTATCTAATTGCTATCGGAAAATTTGAAGAAATAGATCCGCCTCACCTTTTCTCCACCTGAACAATAAGCAAAAAGCCTTAATCCGCTTGCGTGTCGGACTAAGGCCCTTTATATGGAAGCTATCACCCTTCGTATCTTTGCATTTACGCCTCATTCACATACATTCCGCCGCTCAAGCCTTTCCGCTGGCCCACACGTCTTTGACGTAACGCCCTTCCGCCTCAAGCCGCTCGAGCCATGCTTTCGCCTCCGCTTCGCTAACGCCGTGAACCGTGTGATAACATTTCCGCAAGGCGGCCTCTACATCCGGAGCCATCCTGCTTCCATCGCCGCACACATAGAATTGTCCTCCCCGATCCAGCATGCCGATGATCTCCATGTCCCGCTCCTGCATCAGATGCTGGACATACGTTTTCGGCTGCCCCGGAAGCCGCGAAAATGCGGTGTGCACCGTAACAACCCCCTCTTGCTGGAACTGCTCCATCTCTTCAAGATAGATATGATCCGCTGCGTCGCGGCAGCCGAAATAGAGATGTGCCGCCCCGAGCTGGGCACCTTGCCGCTTGAGCGCGCGTCGAGCCTGAAGGAACCCGCGGAACGGCGCGATGCCTACCCCCGGTCCGACCATAACGATTGGAGTTCGCGGATCTTCCGGGAGCCGGAAGCCCGACTCCGGGGTGCGGACGAACATCATGACCGACTCTCCCGCCTGCAGTCCGGCAAGATAATTGGATGCGACGCCGCGGTACTCGCCTTGGCCGCTCCAGGCCGGACCTTGCACGACGCTAACCGTAATGCTGGCCTGCTGCGGCTGCACGCGCGGAGAACTGGACATCGAATAGTATCTCGCTTTCAGCGGAGGCAGAAGCTCCAAAAACCGTTCGAACGGCATTTCACAGGCTGCATATTTTTCCAACAAATCAAGCATCGATATCCGCTGCTGCAAAATATTGGCCTTGTATGCCTCATCCTCCAGCAATACTTCCAGCTCCCGCTTATGGGGCGGGCATGCGGTCCGTGCGGCAAGCTCCCGAATCTGCGCCCGTGTCGCCGGCTCCTGCAATTCCACGCTGCGGCCGACAAGATCGAACAGCTTGACGGGGCGATCCAGCGGCAGATGCGCCACGCGCAGTCCGGACGTTTTCAGAATAACATAATCGTTGCCATCCAATTCGAAGCGGTTCAAGACACGTTCCACGAGTTCCTTGCGATTTCGAGGGAACACACCCAGATGATCCCCCTCTTGATACGCGCTCCCCTCCGGAAGTGCAATTTCAATATGGCGCGTGCTGCGTCCGCCTCCTGCTTTTTGAAGCTCGCGGTTGTCAACGACCTTGGCATAATGAGCATCGTACGATTCGGCAAGCGGCGCCTCGATCATGCCGCGGACCACTTCCAAGGACAGATCCGGGCTTGCTTGATGCTCCATCGCTTTGAAGCTTAGACCTAACGTGCTCATGACCTCAGGCCACAGCTGATCGCGCCAGTTCTCCACCTCGGTCTCGAAATCGCCGCCAACATCGCCCCCGCCCAGCGGTACAAGCCGCTTCGCCCCTGTAGCCGCCATCTGCCCGTCAATCCATGTCGGAACGCTCTGAAATGTGCTGGCCCAGTTGCGATCACCGCAGCCGAAGACACAATAGCGAACTCCTTCCAAATCTCCAGGGTTAACTTCCCGAAGCCACTGGACAAAGCCGCGTGCATTATTGGGCGGCATGCCGTTATAGGACGACGTAACGATATATATCACGCCCTCCGCAGGCAGCTTCCCTGCATAATCGTTCAGCGCCGCTACCTTGCTCTGGAAGCCCTGGTAACGCGCCGTATCCGCCAGTTCGCGGGCAATCCCCTCAGCCGTGCCCAGATCGGAGCCGTACAGCACGAGCAGCGGGGTATCATGGCGCTCCGCCGGAGCCAAGGCTTCCCGTTCGACGGCATTTTTCTTTGGCGCAGCCGCCCCTCCCCCGCCGACTCCGAACATAAAGCCGGTTTGTCTGCTCCGGGGGCGAATTCGGATCGTGAAGCCATCGGGCTTCACCGTCAGCGTCTCCTTCACCTTCAGTTCGTAACGGGTATGATCGATGAACTCGAAATGTTTGAGCAGGAGTCCCAGCACCAGCGTCGCCTCCTGCAGCGCGAATTGCTGGCCGATACAGGCCCGCTGCCCGATTCCGAACGGCTTGTATGCATCATGCGGCACCCGGCTCGGGTCCTCGAACCGTTCCGGGCGGAACATCTCCGCATCCTCGCCCCATGCGGACACGTCCCGATGCAATTGGGGAATCAGCACGACCATCCGGTCACCTTGGTTCACCGCATATTTTCCAGCCAGCATCGTATCCTTCTTCGCCTGCAAAGAGAAGCCCGGAGCCGTCGGCCATAGACGCAAGGCTTCATCAAGAATCATGCGGACGTATTTCAAGTTCTTCACTTGAGCGTAAGTGGGGACCGGATCCGTTAACACGCGGTCTACCTCATCATATCCTCTTTGCAGCTTCTCGGGATTATTCAACAGATAGTACAGCGCAAAGGATAATAAACCGCTCGTCGTCTCATGACCGGCGATCAAGAACGTAATAATCTGATAGCGAATGTTCGTGTCATCCAGCGCCTCTCCCGTCTCCGTATCTTGGCCCTTGAGCATATGGGCCAGCAAGTCATCCTCTTCCTGCTGACCATGGGCCTTCCGTTCGGCAATAATTTTGTCTACCAAGGAGAACATGAATTCGAGATCCTGCTGGAGCTGGCGTCTTGACTTCACCATCAGCATATCCTGAATGCCGAGGCGCTGCGCTTGGCTCATCGTTTCACTGAGGGCCCGCACCATGCTGGCGACGAATGGATGCGATTGCTCACGGTAAAAGCTGTTAAACCGATAATTGAAGCCGCATAATCCAATCGTGTCCAGCGCCAGCCGCGTCATATCTTCCGGCACGTCCACGCTTTCATCCGGGTTGAGGCGCGACCACTTCTGCACCAGTTGGATCGCGATCTCGAGCATCTTGTCGAAATAGCCGCGCATCGCCGTCCGGCTGAAGCTCGGGAGCAAAATATTGTGAGCCTTCCGCCAATTCGGATCCTCGGTTTCCGAAGTGAACAATCCGTCCCCCAAGAGGGCGCGCACCTTTTCCAGCACGGTTTTCTCAACAATTTTGTCAAAACGGGACGGATCGGTCAGGTCCTTCACCAATTCATAGCCGGACACAATGTGCAAATGTCCAAACGGCAGCTTCAATCGAAAAAATTCACCATACTCTTCCGCCAGCTTCATGAACGACTGAATAGGCATTTCCGTGTCAAGCTGGGGCAGATTGCCTAGCGGCCCGTACGTTCTGGGCTGTGGAATCGCAATCGTCATCCTACTACGCCTCCTCATTGTTAATGGCATCGCGGAATGAATATTCATTCCGTGTGCGGTATGAAAAGCGACCGGGTCAATGGACCCGTATCGCATTCCAACAACATTCCTCCACGCCGGCAAGAAGCTCGTCCGTTTCCTCCAATACCTCCGCTCTGATCGTTTCGAATAGCTTGACGAGAGCGCCATAGAAAATGGAAATCAAGGCATTGGGCGACAAGGGGGAGATGATTCCTTGCTGCTGTCCTTGGACTAAGAAGTGACGAATAAAATCCATGCCCACTTCGAATGTTTTCAGGCTTTTTTCATCCAGCAATCGAGGATTCAAGTGCGAATCAATGAACGAAAACGCTTCTCTGTTTCCTTTGGCAAAGTGGATCGTCTGCATAAAAATGTGATGAAATTGCTGCCGCACAGTACCGGATTCGGGGAAACCATGGGTTACCGTCTGGAAAAATCGCTCCGTCCATTCTTGAAACAATGAATTCAGAAGGACCTCTTTGTTCTCGAAATACCGATAAATGGTGCCGGCTCCCACGTTGGCACTCTCGGCTATCATCGGTACCGTTGTCGCATCGAAGCCGCGTTCCGTAAACAAATGCAGTGCTGCCTGCAAAATGTCTTCTCTCTTCGTCGTCGCCACTAAACTCACCTTTCTCTCGGAATGAATGTTCATTCCTTTGTATATTATACCAATAATTTCAATAATTCAAGAGCATAAAATTTTAATTTTTTGTGAAAGGACTCGCCTGAAACACCGAAGATATACCTCCTATTCATTGACTTGAAATCCTTTTCACAAAATATGATATCATTAAGAATCACCTAATCAACTCTGATCAGACGTTATAGAAGTCTAATCTGACAATCATTTCAACAGGAGTAGAATCATATGGCGAACATTTATGATATAGCCAAAATGGCTGGTGTGTCGGTTGCAACCGTCTCAAGAGTACTGAACAACCATAAATATGTTTCGGATGACAAACGGGACAAGATACTGACCATTATTGATGAACTGAATTATACCCCGAACAAAAACGCCATCGACCTAATCCGTGGCGAAACAAAGATCATCGGTCTCATCATTCCCTATAACAATAGCCAATGCTTTGATCAAATCCTGAATGGAGTGCTTAAAAAGGCGATCGAGAAGGATTATACCGTTACCGTGCTCCCATCCCAGTACAGCAAAACAAAGGAAATCGAATACCTCTCCAAATTAAAAAACAAGCTGCTGGACGGCATTATTATCGCTTCGAGGGCAAATGGCTGGGATTCCATCCTTCCGTACACGGAATACGGCGCAATCGCAGCCTGTGAATTTACGCCCCACCCTGCAATCGGCTGTTCTTACTTTGACAGATATTCTTCTTATGTCGAGGCTTTTCAGCTCTTGAAAAATAAAGGGCATAAACATGTTGCTTTTACATCGGCAAGGGGAATCGAGAGCGTCAGCACTCAGCAAGTGATAGCTGCATATAAGGAGGTATTTGGAAAGCTTCCACCTGAATTTCATATATCCAATTGTTTTTGTCTTGAAGATGGGTTCAGCGCCGCCAAGCAATTATTACATTTGCCCCAGAGACCTACAGCTATTTTTGCAAACGGAGATGAAGTCGCTGGCGGAGTTCACCTGTACGCCAAGTCAATTGACCTTCAGATTCCTGATGATGTAGCGATAATCGGACAAGAAAATCAACCTATTAGCGTTGGCTTAGGCATTACTTCTATTGATCATCAATTATCCAAAGTCGGTGAACAGGCATGTGAGCTTATTATCAATAAATCCACCGCAAAAATAAAGATTCCGTATCAGTTTATTCCAAGATCATCGGTCTAACCGTATGTTCTATGAGCGCTCTGCAAAAAGAATTAAAATAAAAAAGCTCTTTCTCCCTATCTGGGAAAAAGAGCCTTCGCCCTTCATTTCATTCGTATTCTGTACAATCGACTGACTATAGCTTCTCCTGCAAAGCAACCCCCGCCGGGAATGCCGCTTGGATCTGGGCCCGGATCGCTTCAGAACGGTAAACGTCTCCGTCCAGAATAGCGACCCGTCCATAATCAGACGACGTCCGGATCAGCCGTCCGATGCCTTGGCGGAGACGCAGCAGCATGTAAGGCATGTCGATCTCTGCGAACGGATCCGCCGCGGCTTCGCGCTTCGCCAGGAACACGGGATCGTCCGGCGGGTAAGGCAGCGACCAGATGATCAACTTGGTCAGCGCCTCTCCCGGCACGTCCAGCCCCTCCCACAGGCTGACGGCGCAGAGCACGCTGTCCGTGTCCGCCTGGAAGGCGGAGATGAGGCGGCAGATCTCCTGATCCCCTTCATACAGGAAGCGCGTGCGGGATTCAGCGGGATAGCCGGAAGCCTCCATTTCCCGCTTGAAAAGCTGCAGCTCCTCCCGCGTGCGGAACAGCATCAGCGCACCGCCAGTTGTCTGCTCCAGAATAGCGAGCGCCATCCTCGTCTTCACCGCGAAGCTGTCCTGACCATAAGGAAGCGGCGCCACCGCCTGCATGACATTCGCATAATCATAGGAAGACGGGACGGAGAAGGACAAATAGTCCCCCATCCCGAGACTGTCCGCCACATACTTGAAGGAGCCGTCCACCGACAGCGTCGCCGAAGAGAAGACGATCGGCATCCGTGTCTTGAAGAGCCGCTCCGCTAATATCTCCTTGATCGTCTTCGGCATAATCGAGAAGACGAGACCGTCTCCGCGCTCGGTCGTCCAGCATATCGGCTTGTCCGCCCGATCGAATAGGACGAGTGCCTTCTGAATCATCTCGAGATGCTCTTCGACGATGCGCAGTTCATACGCGTTCAGCGTGTAGAGCTCGCTCTCATAGACGAGCGCTTCCTCGATGTCATCAATAATCCCTCGGAAGAGGCGCAGCTCCTGCAGCAGCGGTTCATCCAGCATTATCCGGCTGCGGTCGGAGCCGGCGATAGCCTGACTGCGGTCAGCCAGCGAGCGGAACAGATATCCGCTCTGCTCAATCGCCCGTTCAATAAGCTGCGCGAGGTTCTCCCGCACCTCTCCATTCAACAGGCGAAGCAGCAGCTCCTCGAATACGTCATGCTTGAGCTTGTAGCTGACCGCCTTCAACGCGGCAGACTCCAGCAGATGGCCTTCGTCGAAGACGACCGCGCAATGGTCCGGCAGCAGCGGCAATTGCCCTTCCCGCTTCCGGCTCTCTGCCGTCCACAGATGCTCCATGTAATAATCATGCGAACAAATGATCAGATCGGCAGCCTTGCGGTACTGATCCCGGGACAGCGTCTGTCCGCAGCGGTGCCGCTTCTCGCACACGAAGCAATCCTGGAACGTATCCCAGTTGATCCGCTGCCACCGGGCATCGTTCAGTTCCGGATATTCCGTCCGGCCGCCGTACGCATGGAACGCTTGCTGAGACTCCGGGCGGCGGACAAAGCGCGGCAGACCTTCATAGATGGCGTCATACAGCGGCGCGTCATCGTCCTCCCACAAGGAGCGGGCCTGATCCAGCTTCACCAGACACAAGTATTGATCCGGCGATTTGCTGAGTCTGGCATCGATGTCCAGCTTCAGATGCGCGGACAGCTTCGCGATATCGCCTTCCGGCTTCACCAGTTGCTCGATAAGCGACTCATCCGCGCATGCGATAACCGCCGGCTTCCGCATATAGCGGGCATAACAGATGGCATACAGCAAGTAAGCCATCGTCTTGCCCGTCCCTACCCCGGCCTCGGCGAAGATGGCCTGCTTCTCGGCATAGGCGCGCTCCAACTGGAAGGCCATATATATCTGCTCATCCCGCACTTCAAAGCCGGCCTCCGGCAATACTTCATAAAAAACGTCCGCCACCCAATCACTAACCTGTGGAATATAAGGGCGAGCGGGGTTATAATCAAAGGGGTACCGTTCCAACGTATGTATAGCCTCCATCTTGTTCATGACTTCAACAGAGGAGCCGAATAGAGCGTCTGCGGCATGCCCGCTCTCCGAAGACATGCGCATTCCCTCGCACCCTGCTCCTCTTCTGCTAGATTCATTCATTCCTATTTTATCGATTTTCGCGGCATCCAGCAATGCCACGGCCTGCCATCGCAGACAACGCAACACAGCCTTGCGGATCCATGCCGCTTACGGCATATATGCGATAATGGATAAAAATACCGGGCTTCGCTTCTTCGAACCACTTTTGCACACCCGAGATCCTCACTTTCGCCATCTAGCATGAACACAACATGATTATCTCCTAGGTCTGATGCAAATACATGTAAGAAATCATATAATAGTCAAAGTGACCCCCGGTTCATTTTCATACTATCAAAATGAAACTGTGATCTAATCCACACGTATTATTAGGTAGTTCATTGACACATCGTTATCAAAAGGGAGTTGGAGAAAACGTGAGAAACCGATGGCTTGTAAGCTGCCTCGTCGCAGCAATGCTCGGGACAGCGCTGGCAGGATGCAGCGGTCCTCCGGCCGAAGAGCCCGCGCAAGGGGCGGAGCAGGAGAAGGAAACCCCTGTTCAGGTCGCCGAAGTAGAGAAAGGATCTCTAAGCCAACAAAATGAAATTATCGGCACAGCCAATCCAAGCAGATCTGTCGATATCATGCCGAAGCTGAATGGAGAGCTGGTCCGCTTGAATGTCAAAAAGGGCGATATGGTCTCCAAAGGGGCGACGCTCGGGACCATCGACGCGGATGACCTCGAAGTCCAGCTTAAGCTTGAGCAGTTCAATCTGGAGCAGGCACAGGATCAGTACAAGACACTACATAACGCCCAAGCGTCCGATCTCGAGCTGGATCAAGCGAAGCGCGGCATTGAGCAGGCTCAGCTGCGCGTCAAGCAGGCAAGCAGCCGGCTGGCCGATGCAACCTTGAAGGCCCCGATGAGCGGACAGGTCATTCGGGTTGCGGCAGAAGCGGGAGAATTCGTTACCTCGACCTCCCCGCTGTTCACGATCGTATCCACCAATCCGGTGAAGTTCTCGGCCAATGTCAGCGCGAATCAGATGCTCTTGCTGCAGAACCGGAAGGAGACGAAGGTCGAAGTGCCGGATGTGGGCAAGAGCTTTACCGCCCGGATCACGTATCTGTCCCCCGTCGCCAATGAAGGCGGATTCTACGCCTTGGAGACGCAGGCCGACAATGCGAAGGGCGAGATCAAGCCCGGCATGACAGCCAAGTTCATCGTCGACCAGGAAGTGCAGAAGGATGCTCTCCTCGTTCCTACCGAAGCGATCGTGGAGAAGAACGGCGAGTCGCATGTGTTTATCGTCAAAAATGGACGAGCCGTGGAAGAAGCCGTCGAAGTCCTGGAAGCCCAATCCAAAATGACGGCGGTGAAAGGCAATCTCCAGGCGAAGGATCAAATCGTCATCAAGGGACAAATGACCTTGTCCGACGGCAATAAAGTGAAAATCATCGAGGGGGCGCGCTAACGTGAAAATTATTGACGTCTCCGTTAAGCGCCCTATCGGCGTCATGATGGTCGTGCTCGCGATCCTCGCGCTCGGGATGGTCAGTCTGCGCAACCTCGCGATCGACCTGTTTCCCAATATCGATCTTCCGATCGCCGTCGTCGCGACCTCGTATCAAGGTGCGGCGCCGGATGAGATCGAGAAGCTTATATCGAGGCCGATCGAAGCTTCGTTAAGCACAATCCAGGGAATTGACACCGTGTCTTCGCAATCGCAGGCGAACTCCTCGCTCGTCATGCTGCAATTCAAGACCGGTACAAATATGGACAATGCCCTGATCGATGTCAGGGAGAAGGTCGACCAGATCAAAAGAATGCTTCCCGAGGATGCCAATGATCCGTCCGTGCTCCGGTTCGACCCGAATCAGATGCCTATTATTACGCTGGGCTTGACGGGCGCTTCGCCGGAGAAGCTGCAGGATATTGCAGACACGAACATCATCCCGTTCCTGGAGCGGGAGAACGGCGTTGCGTCGGTAGCGGTTTCCGGCGGCAAGACCCGGGAGATTCTCGTCGAGCTGAACCGGGCGAATCTCGCGCGCTACGGCATCGGGGCGTCGCAGGTCGTCCAGGCAATCAACACGGAGAACAAATCAGCCGTTGCCGGCTCGGTGCCGAAGGGCGTGCAGGATCTGCAAATCCGGGTCAAAGGCGAGTTTACATCCGTCAAAGATATCGGCCGGACCTTGATTCATCTGCCTGGCGGCGGACAAATTCGAGTCAGCGATATCGCCGATATTAACGATACCTTCAAGAAGCAGAGCTCGCTGACGCTGGTGGACGGAGCTCCGGCGCTCGTCCTGTCGGTGCAGCGCCAATCGGACGCCAATACCGTCGCCGTCGCGGACAATGTCGACAAGGCGGTCAGCCGGCTTCAACAGAATCTGCCGCAAGGCATCGAGCTGAAGAAGGTATCCGATACATCGATATTTATCAGGCAGTCGATCGACAGCGTCGTCAGCAATATGATGAGCGGCGGCTTGTTGGCCGTCTTCATCCTGATTTTGTTCTTGCGCAGCATCCGCTCCACGTTCGTTATCGCGTTGTCGATGCCGATCGCGATCATCTCGACGTTTACGCTGATGTATTTTACCGGGCAGACGCTGAACATTATCTCCATGGGCGGACTCGCCCTTGGCATCGGCATGATGGTCGATAACTCGATCGTCATCCTGGAGAACATCTTCACCTACCGGCAGAAAGGCATGTCCATGAAGGAAGCCGCCGTTAAGGGCGCCTCCGAGCTGGCCTCGGCCGTTATCGCCTCAACGACGACGACATTGGTCGTATTTCTGCCGATCGTATTCGTTCAGGGTATCACAGCGGATATTTTCCGCCCGCTTGCCTTGACGGTCTGCTTCTCGCTGATCGCTTCGCTCGTCGTGGCGATTACGCTGATTCCGACGCTGTCCTCCAAGATCGTCTCGCAGAAGAAGATCGTGCAATCCGAGAAGAAGGGCTGGTATCTCCGCTTCTTCGGATCGTTCGTCTCCGGCTACAAGCGCATCCTGCGATGGGCGCTGGGACACCGCAAGACGACGGTGTTCACTACGATACTCCTGCTCGTAGGCAGCTTCTTCCTCGCTTTGTTCATCGGCATGGAATTCATGCCGGGCGGCGACCAGGGACAGATTCAGATCAGCGTTCAGACGCCAAGCGGCACGAATCTGGAAGAGACGAAGAAGGTGGCCGACGATGTTGCGGCCCTATTGAAGCCATATGAGAGCATCATCGATACCGCTTCGGAATCGATTGGCGGAGGCGGCCCGTTCGGCGGAGGCGCCAATTCGGCCACCTTCACGATCCAGCTCATCCGGGCGACCGAACGCGATATGACGACGAAGGCGGTGATGCAGGATTTGACGGATGCGGTAAGCGAAATCCCCGGAGCGGAAATTACCGTATCAGCCATGGAATCCGGCTTCGGTGCGGGCTCGCCGATCCAGATCAAGCTGAACGGACAAGAGCAGGATGTGCTGGAAGAGGTCGCTTCTCAGGTCGTCTGGCTCATTTCCGATATCCAAGGGGTCTACAATGCGGATTCTTCGGCGTCCGAGGGCAATGCGGAACTGAACATTTCGATCGACCGCAGTCTGGCCGCCACCTACGGCTTATCCTATCAGCAGATTATGAACGAGATCTCGCTGGCGATGAACGGGCAGCTCGCGACGCAGTACCGCGAAGGCGGCAACGAATATGATGTGCGCGTCATCCTGCCGGAAGCGGAACGGGACAGCATCTCCGCCTTGAATGCGCTGACGATTCAATCGCAGACGGGCCAACTGGTACCGCTGTCCGCCGTCGCCCAGTTCCAGCAGCTGCAGGGACCGGTCATGATTCAGCGGGAGAATCAGCAGCGGCAGATCAACGTCACGGCCGATGTGGCCGGAAGAGACCTGGGCAGCGTCTCGGTCGAGATTATGCAGGCGCTGCAGAATATGAACTTCCCGGATGGGTACACCTACTCGATGGGCGGAGAGACAGAAGAAATGATAAAATCATTCATCGATCTGGCAATCGCGCTCGTCTTCTCGATTTTCCTCGTCTACGTCGTCATGGCGGTGCAGTTCGAGTCGCTGCTGTATCCGTTCATTATTATGTTCTCGATGCCGACCATGTTCATCGGAGTCAACTTCGGTCTGTTCATTACCGGGACGCCGATCAGCGTGACGGCCTTAATCGGGATCATTATGCTTGCAGGGATCGTCGTGAACAACGCGATTATTCTCGTTGACTATATCAACATCCAGCGCAGATCCGGGCTGGAACGGCATGAGGCGATTATGCAGGGAGCCCCGAGCCGGCTGCGTCCGATTTTCATGACGACATTAACGACGGTGCTCGGCTTGATTCCACTCGCGCTCGGCATCGGAGAAGGCGCGGAGATGCAAGCGCCGCTTGCCATCGTCGTCATCTTCGGCCTCTCCAGCTCGACCATCTTCACCCTGCTGCTGGTGCCGGTCATGTACACGTACTTGGATGATTTCTCGAACTGGCTCAAGCGTCTGTTCACGAGAAAAGACAAGAACAAGAACACGCAAGAAGCAGCCGTATAACGAGAGTTGACAAGTTAGGCAAGACAAAGAGACAACCTCCGTTCCGCCACTCGGCAGGACGGAGGTTTGTTCGTCTGCAGCCTAAGCAACAAAGCGGATTACGCATTATATTATAGAAGCGGCACGATTGTTTCATTTCATGTCATGCGGACTTGTTCCGAATAGCCTCATTCGGGCAGGACAGCCGATTGATCAGGTCAGCGAGAAAGAACAGGACGATAACCGACTGGAGGTAGTGGCGTTGAGTTTTATGGATAAAATGAAGCTTGGTCTCAATCAAGTGAAGGATAAAGCGCAGCAGACCGTGGAGGTTACGCGTATCAGCGCGCAGATTGCGGGGAAAAAGAAAGATAAAACAGCGCAGTACACCCTGCTCGGCGAGCTGGTGCATGAGGCGTATATCAATCAGGAGCTGGCGGAGCAGATGCATCACATCGAGAGTCTCTCACAAGCCATCCAGCGGCTGGAAGGAGAGATTGCCGCACTGGAGAAGCAGCTCCGCAAGGCCAAGGGCGAGAAAATATGCGCCTGCGGCGCCGTCATCACCCAGGAATCCAGATTCTGCAACCATTGCGGTCAAGCGATGCCGCTGGAGCCAACCGAGATCATCCCCGCTTCGCGCAGTAGGCGGGACGATCCTGCGATCGTTGTCAACTGCCCGCAATGCGGAGCGCTGCTGAATGGCGACTTGGAGAACTGCGTTCTGTGCGGCGGTCCGGTGAAGTGACAAGGCAGCATGAGGCTGTCCCCTAGGCAGTGCACAACGATGCGGGGCAAGATGGGACAACCGGAAATATAGAGACGGGAAGACGGCGGCTGAGGTAGTGAATCCAACGTTAATGCAGGAATTTACGCTATTTAGATCCGACAGTTCATGAAATTTCTGCAAAACTGCAGTTTTGCAGTTTTTCGGCAAGTCGAGCGTTGAGAATCAGGGGGACTGTCTCACTATAGCTAAATACTACTTATGGGACACCCCGTTCTGTTCCCGTTGTCAGTCGCTTTCCATAAACAGTGCTGGTCCCTGGCTCAAGCGGGTCATCCGCGAAATATTCGCCCAAAAAATCTTGCAGGGCCTCAGGCCGTTGGAAAATCCCTGTTTTTTACGGAGGAGTGGAGATGTCCATTTACACAATCAAAACTTGGCACTCAGAATTTTTCTACGGAGAGACGAGATCCACTATATAAAAAATGCAGTGGCGAAAATTACCATAGGCTTCTCAACGGCCTGATTTTACGGGATCCAAGAGACGCGTCGGATCCTGGGGGCATCATCGCCTTTAGGAAGCATCATTTCCTTCAGGGGGAAAGGGGGCATCATTGCCTCTAGGAAGCATCATTTCCTTCAGGGGGAAAGGAGGCATCATTGCCTTCTGGAGGCATCGTTGCCTCCTGGGCTTGAACGTGTCGATGGAATTGCTGCTATTTTACAGGAATTTCGGCTCAATGAGTCCACATCCCGAGGAATTGCTGCAAATCTACATCATTTTAGGCCCTTTTGCTTAAAGTCGAAGCGAAACGGGTGAAATTCCTGCAGTTTTGCAGGATTCCCTTTCTGGTAAAGTCGTCCATATCGAATTGCTGTATTGGTGCAGGATTTCGCATACCGAATAGTCGTAGAAATCGTGCAGTTATGCGGATTTCGCTTAGCGAATAGGCGTGTCTGGAGAAATCGTGCAGTTTTGCGGATTTCGCCTACCGGACAGACGTGTCTAGCGAAATGGTGCAGTTTTCAGGCCGTTGGAAAACCACTGTTTTTTACGAAGGAGTGGAGATTGTCCATTTTCCTGCTCACAACTCGGCACCCATAGCGTTTTAAATCGATTTTTTCTACGGAGAGACGAGATCCACCACATAAAAAATGAAGTGCCACAAAACCCCTTGGACTTTCTTAACAGCCGAAGGCCTGCGGGAATACATATTTCCGCGCCCGCTCCGAGAAATAGCTATGCTCCACCGTTGCGATGACATCGCGGACCGGCAGCCATTCGCTCCCGATCTGCCCTTCGTCGGCATGCCCGCCGCCGGGAGCGGCCCCTTGCCGCTGAAGCCTGCAGGCGTAGATGAATCCGACCCCGTGGACCGCCTTCTCTATATGGGAATATTCGTGGTTCGCCGATACATACTCCCGTACACAGAGCAGCCCAAGGTCTGCCACTGACGTACCCAGCTCTTCCTCGCATTCACGCCGCAGCGTCTCCTCCAGCGTCTCGTTCGGCTCATGGGCTCCGCCCGGCAGCGCATAGTAGACGCCCACTTCCGGCCGGTCCTTCTTGATGCACAACAGCCGGTCATCCTCCATGATTAACGCCCGCACCGCATCGCGTCTCCTTCCATGTCCCCATCCCTCCCCGGCATCACTAGCAAGCCCGAAATTGCTCATACCGCTGGCTCGCTAGTCGTGATGCATCGATTATCAGAATCGTATCCTCTGCTTCCACTATCGTATGCAGCGAGGCATCATGTATAGCATGCAGGAGGCAGCACGGGCGTAATTCGGATTCCCTCCTGGTGAAGATGCCGCCCCGGGACCCGCTTGGCTTATGGCCGCTACGCTGCCTCGCCGGACAAGATGCGGACCTCTCCCCCGGCCCGGCCTGCCCTCCTCTCAAGTTCAGGCGATGTCCCCCCCTACTCATCCGATAAGACGGGATTGTATACGGTCCAACGCCGCTTCCCAGTGCCGTCTCATCACTTCCCGCATATAAATATCATCCAGCTTCTCCTGATGCACGGAGACGGTCGTCTTGTCGGGGCTCTTCGATAGAACGTAGAGCTGCAACGTGGACGGACGATCCCATCCCTGCGGCTGCCAGGTCAAGCGCAGCTTCTGCTCCGGAATGACGGAGCGAATCTGTCCGCGGGTGCCTTCCTCTGTCACATATTCATGCCGTACCTGCAGGGGCAAAGACGGCAGCGATCCGAGCCAGCAGGACAGCCCTTCGGATGACAGCAGGAAAGTCCACACCTTCTCCTTCGAGATTGGCATCGTCCGCCGCACTCCAATCTGAACGCCTGCCGAAGCCGTCTGGCCGACAGAGACACGGCCCAGCTTCTGTCCGTACAGCAGGGCGAGCATATCGCTCCATTCCGGCGATACGTCATATTCGCCGGCAATATACCGGACAATGCGTTCATGGGACCAGACCGGATCCACTTCCCGATCCAGCTGCTGAATCCACTCTTCCCAGGCTTGGCCCGTATTCGCCAATATCGCTTCTCTGCATAGGGAACCTACCATCGACAATCCTCCCTTTTTCGTCGATACCTATCTGTATTATAGAACAAAAGCACTGGCATCGGCGGCTAGTGTTGCTTATCCCTTCGATAGTATTCCACTACATCCGAGGCCAACTCCATCAACTGCTCCTTCAGCCCGGCGGGCTCCACAATCCGCACCGGCTGCCATACGACAGGAGAAGATAGGTCGTCTGAGTATAGACCGTCAGTTCGTCAACCTTGCAATACGCATAGCCAGCGCCGCGCTCGACAAGCGCATGGCCGAGCAGCCAATGTGCGCACAGATCATCGATGGCCTGCGGGCTGCCTTCAAGATGTAGCGAAGATGCCCTTGCGGCTCGGAGGATGGAAGGAGCTGCTCCAACAAATATTGGCATGCGGAAACGCCGGCTGGCCGCTCGAAAACGGATTCGATCCGGAGAACTCCGCATTCGGACAGCTCCGCCGGGAAGTCAGGAGCCATAATATCGCGAGCATATTGTCGGCCTTCGCGATCGTCACTCACTCTTTTACCAGTCAATGAGGTGTCCGTATTCCTCATCATACGGTGCGCCGTGCTTAGCCGCTTCGCCCATTTGTAACGCCAAACGGCACGTGCACCGACGGCACGATGCGGGCCACGCCTTCGATATGTCCCATCTGATCGTCGAAGAAAATATGCGGCTTGAAGATACGCAGCACCCGGCCCTTCTCGATTCCCCCGAGGAAGAACGCTTCATCCACGCGAATGTCCAGCTTGCGCAAGGTCGTAATGACGCGTTCATGGGCAGGCGCGTTCCGAGCCGTCGCAATCGCGACCCTGATCTTCGGCTTATAGCTCGCATCCCGCTCATTCCGTTCGATTTCCCGCTTCTGCAGATTCGCGATGTCCGTGAAGAAGCGGAGCAGCGGTCCCGGCGGGAGCGGCTCATCCGCCAACGTGCGCTCATGATCATGGAACAGCTTCAATTCCCCGCCTTCCTGGAATACGGTCTCGGCAGAATCATCCGCGATAATGCCGTCGAAGTCGAACGCAATCCGAAGCTCCTCATCTTCGTCATCATCGATATAATCCGTCGGGTAGATGCAGCCAGCAGGACAGCCGCGCTCGACCGCTTCCGTAACGTCCTTCGGGTTCCCGGACAGGAACAGCGATGCATTGAACGCTTCCATATACGGGAACGGATTGCTGCCGGCGACGAACACGGCCCGGCTAATATTCAGCCCATAATGCTCGATAGACTTGAACACCCGCAGCCCCGTATCCGGATCGTTGCGCGACAGCAGCACGACTTCGACCGGCTGATCGTCGGCCGAGCTTCCGTTCAACTGCAGCAATCTCTTGATTAGCGGAAAAGCAACGCCCGTCCTCAAAATGTCATACTCATGGGCCCGCTGATACTGCCGGTATGCTTCCTCCCCCTTCTCCTGAAATACTTGATCGGCCTCCGCCAGATCGAACAGCGCGCTTGACGCCGTCGCGATGACCAATTTCTGTTCAATGTCGTATGGCATTTTCGAATTTTCCTTTCTTGTGATGCGCCTTGCGCGGCAGCGTGATCATGACCCCCGGATGTGCAGCAGAATCAGAATAACCAATTTGGCAATGGACAAGCGGATCACCATCGTCGCCATCTCGATCGGTTCTATCGGACCGCCGCAGAGATAGCGAACATAATCATAGATTACTAGGCTGGCGGGCAGCACAAGAAGAAGCGACACCAGCCTCTTCCTCCGTGACGTTCGTTGATCCGGTTGCCGTCCGATCTCATTATTCATCCGGTCCCGCCTTTTTCTTAAAAGATATGAAAATAGCTGTAATCGGTTTCATTTTATCACAGCCCGACCGCCGGCACCATGGGCCTTGTGCGTATCAGCCTGGCACCATGGGCCTTGCGTGTGTCAGCCTGACAGTGTTGGCCTGGCGGTGCCAATCGCCGGAGTGCGCAGCTTTTTAATCCAATTCGGGCCGGATCGGCTCACGATGCTCCTGTTCCACAACTTCGGTGAACAGATTCGCCTTTGGCTTCGGCTTCTGCTTCCGGGGCTTTCCTTCGAGCTGAGCAAGCATCTTTTCCATCTCGCCGATCGTGACCGGCTTGGCATGCCGCATTAATTCATACCCCATATGTCCCGAGATTTCAAGGGTTGCGCACTTGACGTCACTGATGGAAGCGATGCCCGTCGCTCTCAGCTTGGCCTCCAGTTGATCGACCGTTAAGCGCAGCTTCTTCAAATTCTCCGTGATGACCTGTCCATCTTTAATGATCAGAGTCGCTCTCCCCATGAACCATTTTTCCACCCAATTGAACCGGAGCGCGAGATACTGTACGACCAGCAGCAGAGAGACGTAGACGCACAACGTGATGATGGTTTTCACCAACCCGTCTCCTTTCACGGCATGACCAATCATGGAAGCCATCGCCAACAGCGTTATGATTTCAAGCCCCGTCATCTCCCCCACTGTTTTTTTTCCGAGAATTCGAAGCAGAATGAACCCGGTTAACAAGACAATCAATGCTTCCACGGTGAAATGTAATTTCATACGTTCCTCCCGTCTATACACCTTGCAATTGTATTTTCAAGCAAATGCGTTTATTTCACTTTGATGACAAGAGAAGCATCTACATCCTGAATCGAGCTCCGCCCCGATATTGCCAACTGCAGCTCGGTCTCGGCGATAAGACGCTCCATCACCTCCTGCACACCGGTCTCCCCCGCGACAGCCAAGGCATACGCATAGGGTCGGCCGATCATAACGGCATCCGCTCCCAGGGCTATAGCCTTCAGGATGTCGGCTCCTCTGCGGATGCCGCTATCCATCAATACCGGAACCTTGCCTTGAACCGCTTCACAGATCGAAGGCAGCGAATCCAACGTCGCGACCGCACCATCCAACTGCCGTCCTCCATGATTCGAGACGACAATGCCATCGACACCATGCTCTACGGCCATGACAGCATCATCCGGATGCGTAATGCCTTTGATCAGAACAGGCAAACGCGTATGGTTGCGAATGAAGTCCAACTCCTTCCAGGTAAAGCACGTGTTATTGCCTTCATCCAATGCGAGCTTGACAGCCTCTTCCTTATTTTGGTCCGGCGGTTCCTTCAGCATCGAGCAGAATACGGGATCCGTAAAATAATTGCCCATTCCTTGGCCTGACAAAAATGGCAGATACGCATTGCGCAGATCCGTCTCCCGCCATCCGAGCAGCGTGGAGTCCACCGTTACGACGATCGCCGAGTATCCGGCCGCTTCGGCACGCTGAAGGAAGCTCTGGGTAAGCTCATGATTTTGGGGAGGATAGAGCTGGAACCAGCGGACACGGTTCCCCATCGCTTCCGCGACGGCCTCCATCGGAATGCTCGACACGTTGCTGAGTATATAGGGAATGCCCAGCTTCGCTGCCGCGCGGGCAGGAGCGAGCTCTCCCTCCGGATGCAGAATCGTATTTACCCCGATCGGAGCGAACAGCACCGGGAACGGGAGCTTGTCGCCGAACAACGAGATGGACATGTCCCGTTCCGTAATATCGCAGCACACCCTCGGTCTGATGCGGTATTTCTGGAAGGCCTCCACATTGCTGCGGTTCGTGTCTCCCGCTCCGGCCGCTCCATACACGTAGCCGAACGGTGCGGCGGCCAACAGGCTTTTCGCCTTGCTCTCCCACTCATCAAAGGAGACCGGAAGCAGCTTCGCCGCCCCGTCTCCGCTCTCATAGAATTTCATTTGCAGCTTTTCACTATCGAACGTCAAGATGCAGATACCTCCATGTTCAGAACTGACATGATTCATGCTCCCATAGTAAAATTCCCCGGGACGCCCAGCCTTATCCCTCAATTGGAAATGAAAAAAGCACCTCCTCTTTACCGTTGAGAGAAGGTGCTTTGCTTGTGCGGCAGCATGTTAACCAGTTGCACTCAATTCGTATCGCCCATGTAGCGCCGCTCCCGCAGCCCTTGCTGCAGCGGCTTGACCAGCCGTTGAGGATACACGCGGATTCGGTCGAGCCGCTCAAGCTCGATCCACTCCACGCCGACCTGATCCGAGTCCGGATTGGTGGCGGCCTCCATCGCAAGCTCCCCGTCGAGCCGGCATTCAAAATAAAATTCCACCTGATGGACATCATAATCCCATTCCGCGTGCTCATGGTTCTTCCCGATATACTCGCGGATATACCATATATCGTTGACGATAACACGGCATCCAATCTCTTCCATGCATTCGCGAATAACGGCTTCTTCCAGCTTTTCACCGATTTCCTGGCCGCCCCCCGGGAATAAATAAAACAATCCGTCGCGATCGCGGTTCTGGGTCAGCAGAATGCGGTTGCGCTCATCGATAATAACCGCCTTGGCAGAATTGCGAATAGGCTTCATACTGCTTGTCAACCTCCTTTAGCCAAAAAAACGGATATGCTTCACTTTGGTGGCGAGCCGATCCCATGATTTCTTAAGCGGTCCTCTCCCATCCGGCAATAACGGCAGCCCGCATTCGGACGCGATGCGGGTCACGACATCTTCCACCCTCATCGAATCGGTATCGAGATGGTCCCGGAACACCGGCTGCGACAAGCCGTCAATGCACCGGTCTATCTGCTGGGCCGCCCACGACTGCCCTCCCTCGCCCCGGGTCTTCAACCGCTTCAGCAGCACTTCCTTCGATGCGCATAAGGCAAAATGATGCACGATTACGCTATCTTCCCGAAGCCTCCCAACGATCTCGCGGAAATAATCGGCATTCACGATCGTCATCGGCACAATGATAGTTCCATCATACTCGGCGTTCAAATGGCGGAGCATCGAGTAATTGCACTCCCGCCACATCGGATAATCTTGAAAGTCGCTCCGCATCATCTCATGAGGCACATTTTTCCGAATGAAATATCCTGCATTTTCCGGATCATACACAAAAGAACCCGGTATTCTGCGGTGCAGCTCAAAGGCTGTCGTTGTCTTACCGGAACCGAACGCCCCATTCACCCATACAATCATTCGCTTCACTCCATCGTCTCGCGCAGCCCATAAGTGCGTTAGGCCGTCGTATACATAGAATACATATAGTCATGATCTGCATATCATCAACATGGCAGCAACCATGGCAACGTTAGATTGATCAGTTCTATCCATCGCCTTCCAAATCGTCCTCTACGTACTATAGACTGGAATCGTCTTGTCGTCAACGGTACTGCTAATGAATGAGCCTCGCCTCACCACCGAACGCGGCCAGGCCGCCGGAGAGGAATCCCTCGGCGGCGGCCTGGCATATCGAAGCCCTCTATCAACTCTGTCGCCCGGCTAGGCCAATGCGTTCAGTACGTCGTCGATTTTGCGGTTGTGCGCGATGATGCCGTAATTCATCCACGGCCAGAAATCGACCTCATACACGCACCGGTTCCGCACGGCCGGAAGCTTGTTCCATACAGATGAATCCAATATATCTCGTTCCTCTCCGGGCGCTTCGGAATGGCGCTTGTCGAACGTAATGAACAGATGGTCGGCATCGAGCTGCGCAAGCCATTCCGCCGTCAGCGAAGCCTTACGCGTCCGGTTCGCCAGCTGCCGCACGAGAGGATGCGGCGTCAAGCCGAGGTCGCGGTACAGAACCGGGCCCGTATACCCGAGCTCCGGTCCCCCGTACAAGCTGACGCCAGCAGCCGAGATTCTGAGACACGCGACGGTTCCGTCCCGAACGATGCGCTGCAGCCGGCTCTTCGCCTCCCCTGCCTTGCTCTCATACTTCGCGATAATATCGTCAACCTTGTCTGTCTTCCCCAGCAGAACGGCTGCCATGCGCAGCGTCGTCCGCCAGTCTTCGCCAGGATGATCCAGTGCATGCACCGGTGCCAGCCGCCCGAACCGGGCGCCAGGAAGCCAGCGGCCGAAGCCTTCATCGAGCAGGATGACGTCGGGTTGATAACGGGAAAGTGCGCCGAGATCGCCTTCCGCGACATCGAAGACAGGCACATGGTCTATCCCGAGATAGTCCTGCATTCCCCAGCCGGGATGGGTACCCTGCATGACAGGCGTCATGCCCAGCGCCACCACGAAATCTTCGAGGAACGGCGCGAAGACGCGGGGCTGCTCACGATGACTGCGCCGGTAATGTCCAGGCGAGACCCCGACCTCCTGCCGGAAGCGGCGGCTGAAATAATATTCATTATTGAAGCCGACATGCTGTCCGATCTCATACAACCGATCATTCGTCGTCACCAGCAGATGCTTCGCCCGATCGATTCGGATTTTATTCACATAATCAAGCGGAGTGAGTCCCGTCATCTTTTTGAATAAGCTTGTATATTTCCAGCGGGCGACAGCGGCCTGGTCCGCCAGCTGCTCCACGGTCAGCCGCTCCGTATAATGCTGCTCGATATGCAGTATCGATTTGCGCACCGCATCAGCCTGGCTTGTCCCGTCCGTGGCGGCCTGATTTTGTCCAAGGAGGAACCTCAATAATTGCTGGAACCGGATATGGTTGTCGAAGACAGCCGTCTCATCGCTGTCATGACGCCATCGATAAATAGCTTCCACATGCTCGATACATTGCGAGAACGGATGGCATAATATCTCCCCTTGGCAAGGGAACGGCTCGCCTGCCGCAGGCGGAACGTTCTCCGAATCGGCCCCGTCCGCCCGCAGGGCATCGAAAGCCAATTGATAACAGCATAAGCCGGCATCCCCAGAGACGATGGCGGATACCGTTCCGGGAGGCATACCGTAGCATTTCCCCCTCTCGAGACGGAAGCCCGTCCCGGCCATGTCGATTCTGCCGCTGCCTCTGGTGACGACCAGCAGCGAAGAGGAACCGTTTTGTTCTTCTTTTTTGTAGCCATTCGCGGCAACCATGCAATATCGAATGTCCTTCATCACATATACCCAGGCTGGGTGAGCCGATGGATCGGCTGAATTCCCCTTCATTCCCTATCCCCCTGAACCGTTCTGACAAGATAGAAAAAGAAAGCCAATCAGCGCTGGGCTGAATCGCTTTCCATTATTGATGCACCGCCTTCCCGTCTACTTCACGAACCATTGCAAAAGATCATCGATTTTCTTCATGTTCGCCGTTATCGCGCCGGATTGCCAATGGGTTCGCTCCGCCTTGTATACCTGTCCTTTCTGAACGGCCGCCAGCGATTTCCACAGTGGACTGTCGAGCAGCTGCTCGGCTTCTTTGTTCTCCTCTGCTGACCAAGAGCCGTTCGAAGGGAAGATAATGATATGATCCGCATCGAGCTCGGGCAGCTTCTCCTCGGAGAGGATCGCATGATAATCAGTCATCTCTCGCGCAAACGGGTGCGGGGTAAGCCCCATATCCCGGTAAATAGTGCCGGTATACCGGTTCTTGACGCCGAATAAAGCCATCGTCTTGTCCCCGACATTCAGCCGGAGGACGGCGACCGTCTCCCCTTTGGTGGACTGGGACAACTTCTCCTTGGCATCGGTTATTTTTTCTTGGTACTGGGCGGCGGCGCTCTCGCCTTTTTCCGGAATACCAAGCAAGTCGGCGATTGCGGTCAAGACGTTGGCAGGATCGTCCAAGATGTCTTCCTTCAGCCGGTAGGTCGGCGCGATTTTGGAATACATCTCATATTTGGCGGCATCGGCGCCCCCGTCCACGATGATCAGATCGGGATTCGTCTCCAGCAGCGCCTCGATGCTGCCCGTGATGTCGAATAACGGCACGTCCAACCCGAGATATTCCTGCTTCCCCCAGCTTGGATGATACCATTGCACGATTGGCTCCACGCCGAGAGCTACCATATAATCCTCTACATAGATGCCCGCTACCCGCTGCGGATGGGCGGGAATCTTCACCTCGCCGAATTCATCCATGACCGTTCTCGTGCCGCCGGCTTCACTCTCCGTCCCTGATTGTGGCTTATCCTGGGTTCCCGCCGGGTGTGCTGACTGTTCCACACGGCCCGGCGCCTCGCCGCCGGCCTCCTGCTGCGCGCCGCAGCCTGCCGAGCCGAACATCAATACGAGCAATAACGCCGTCCATGCGGCCGTAAATCGAAAAGATCTGGACATTTCCTCAACCACTCCCATGCAAGATGTATGTACCCGTAAGGTGATACTGAGAATTGTCGTTATTAATAATGATTCTCATTTTCACCCGCCGGAATCCATTCTAGCTCATGGGATATCGGCTGGCAATGCACATTCGCGACGGATTTCTTACACATTTTCAAGACACGGCGGACGATCCGGCTCCATGCTCTAGTTCTAGTTCTAGCTCGTCATGCCCGCTTCCGCTTGCGGAGCTCCCTTTCTCCTCATGGCGAATATGGCCGAGATAGCGATGAGCAGTACGCAGAATGAATACGGCAGTGATAAATGAGCCGTATATAATGCGGTGCCGGTAACCGGACCCAGGAACGAGCCTCCGCCCTGAAGCGCCGCGATATAGGAAGCGACCGTACGCTGCTCCTCATCCCGGACGGCCATCGAAGCTCCGGCGCTGTACCCCAGCAGCGTGAAGCCGATGCCGATGCCCAATACCGCGAAATCGAGATAAGCGAAGCGCAGCAGCGTCAGCAGTCCCAGCAGACCGAGCGCGACGAAGAGCAGCCCGACCCGCAGCACCCGCGACGGATGCCATTTCAAATATCTGCTGATGAAAATTTGCGAAGCGACCACCATGACGCCCGAGACGGCTAGGCCGAGACCGATAAGCTGCGTGGCGGCCTGGGCATCATAGCCTAATATGTCCTGTACATAAAACCCGATTGTCACCTGAACAATGTTCAAGGCGAACGAGAGCAGAAGCCCTACCCACAAATAGAGCCGAACACGGCTGTCATTCGGAGATAGAGCAGGACGGGCGGCTTGCTTCCGCATCTTCCGTACCGGCTCCTCGGCGATGGTTGCCATGAAGAGCAGCGCGGTTACGAATAACAGCGTGGCGGCGCCATACATCGGGGCCGTAAGGCCGATCGCCGCCAAGCCCCCGCTCATCGCGGGACCAAGCACGAAGCCCAGCCCGTTGGCCGCCCCGAACAGAGCCATGCCCCGCGTGCGCGTTTCCGGAGTCGTCCAGCCCATCACATAAGCCTGCGCCATAGCCGGAATGCCGCCGAAGAAGAAGCCGGCGACCGTACGCAGGAGCAATAGCGTCCAGAACAATCCTGCGCTGGCGGTTCCGTTAAAATGGGCCTCTGCGTAATCCGCAAGCAGAGCGAACACGACCAGCGTCGCGACATAGATGACCATAATCGATGCGAGCATCTTTTTTCTGCCCATGAAGGTCATCCTCTCCCAGAAGTACCCGCCGAGAAGCCAGGTCAAGCCCGTGATGGAGACGAGACATCCGGATTGAAGCTCGCTCAGCCCCAGATGGCGGGACAGCGGCCCGATAATCGGATTGAACGCGGCGATCGAAATCATCCCGCACAATACAATAAGAAACATAATGCCCATTCTGAATTTCACAAGCATGCCTCCCCTTTCCTGGCCAGTTCACTTCATTGGCCCGTTGCACGGCAATCCGCAGCATCAGCCTTGGCAGACGCGGATGAGATTCGTTCTCAACGGTACCATGATACGATCGGGGAGAGGAGGCATGCTACCACCAGCCGGATTCATTAGCTGGTTATACGGATCCTGAGGAGCATACTGCTCCGTGAGGCAGTTGCGTTTTGGCTAGCTTCCTCCAGGGAGGCTAACTGTCATGGCTGAAGCTGGCCGAAGACCGCCGGACCAAGCTGCCCGGATTCATGCCATATTTCGCTCGGAACGCTTCCGCGAAATAGCTGGAATTCGAATAGCCCACCGCGCAGGATACATCGATGACATTTATCCCCCCTTCCATCAACAGGCGATAAGCCTTCTCCAGCCGCTGCTCCCGGAGGTAACCAAATACGGTCGCACCGTACATTTCCTTGAAGCCGGTCTTCAATTTGTAGTCGTTCAGTCCGATGAGCCGGGACAGTTCGAGCAGCGAGGGCGGCTCCGCCATCCGCTCGAGCAGGATGTCCTTCGCTTCCCGGATTTTCAGCATATCGGTTCGTCCCAGCCTGGCGCCTCCCAGCGGGCCATCCGCCAGGAAGGAACGGAAGGCCATCGAGAGCAGCTCCAATACGCTGCATTCGATCTCGATATTGGTTGCTCTGCCGTTACGAGCATGCTCCATCAACCGGTTGAGGATGACCGTGGCTGCGGGAAGAGTCGTCTCCTGGAAGCTCCGGAATGAGCGCCAGCCCATAATTTGCGTAAAATCGACGCTTCTCGTTCCATCCAACGCTTCCATGAAATGATGAAAGCTCGTCACGGGAATGCCGATGCTTACCATCGTGAACGCTTCCCTCCCGCCGAATTCGAAGCAATAATCCGCCTGATTGATGAATTGGAGCGAGGATATCCCCGGCATCATGCTGTATTCCTCGCCGTCGACCCGAAGGCCGCGCCCCCCTTGCACCGCGTAATTCAGTTCAACCATCGGCGCTTCCGTAGCGAGAGACAGCACGCAATCGCGATGCAACTCATATTCCGATAAGACGACCTCCATATCGTGGCGAGGGAGAAAGCGCCGGATTCCCCCTTCGCCGGCAGACGATGGCAGCCCCATCTGATCCGCACGGGCCCCGCTCCGGCTCGTCAGCCTTAGCTCATCGAAAAAGCGGTTGAAATTGAGGTGAAAATCTGTCCCGTTCATCTGGTGCGCCTCCGGTATGTAATCAGAATGATAATCATTCTCATTATTATAACGAAATCCTGTGAATCTGGCTATCCATTCCGGAGGATCAGAGCAATTTTGATGTTCGAAGGGTCAATTTGGCCGGCGTATACGTAATATTGCGATTCGGCGAGGGCATTCCGGCCTCAATCAGGCTAAATATTAATGCGGTTTAATTAATAAAAATTATTGCCTGCGCAATTGTAAAAAAATATTCAATTCACACACGTTCTTCTTTTTCCTATATGATAGAGATAAACAATTATCCTTATTTTTCTACCCCGTTCTATCTTCCGTTTCAAAGTCTTTCATTTCACGCGCTTTACATATTCGCCGCTTTACCGTTTACCGTTTTGGCCTATTCCCTTATTTGCTGTTCTTCGGTTTGCCGCAATGGGGTATAAGCTCTATTTCATAGAGTTTATATAACAACATTTCATAGAAAGGAGGGTTTGCCCAGTCTCCCGTCAGTTCGTCTTGCAACGTACTGAATCTAGTAAGAAAGGAGGGTGCGTAATAAAGTTAAAGGGTTTCAACTTTTGACGAAATACCGTGATCCAATTCAAAAATCAAAGGAGGAAATCGTATGAATCAGCTGCGCATGCCGAATCCATTCCTGTCCAAGCTGCTTCTTTCCTGCGGAGTCATGCTGGCCGCCATCGTCTGTATGGTACTGTTCGCCGATAAAGCGTTCGGGCACGGCTATGTCGAAGGTCCGGCGAGCCGGGCAGCCTTGTGCAAATCCGGTCAGAACCAGGATTGTGGAGCGATCATATGGGAGCCGCAAAGTCTGGAAGCTCCGAAGGGCTTCCCGAATGCAGGTCCTGCCGACGGCAAGATTGCCAGCGCCAACGGCGCCTTCCCGAAGCTTGATGAGCAATCGGCTACCCGTTGGAGCAAGGTCAACATGTCTAGCGGACAAAATACGTTCAACTGGAAATTGACCGCGCCCCATGCGACCTCCAGCTGGAAATACTACATTACGAAGCCCGGCTGGAACCCGAATGCCCCGCTTACCCGGGATTCATTCGTGCTGACTCCATTCTGCTCCGTGGACTATAAGGGAGCGCGCCCGCCATTCACCTACTCGGACACATGCAATGTTCCGGAGCGTACGGGCTACCACGTCATTCTCGCCGTCTGGGAGATTGCCGATACGGCCAACGCCTTCTATAACGTCATCGACGTCAATTTCAGCGGCACCAATCCTGGCGACACCGAGCCGCCAACGGCGCCAACCGGCCTTGCCGTAACGGGAACAACCGCCACGAGCGTATCGCTCTCATGGAGCGCCTCTACGGATAACGTAGGCGTGACGGGCTACCGCATCTACAACGGCAGCTCATTGGCCGCCTCCGTCTCGGGCTCCACGTTGAGCTATACGGTGAGCGGGCTCACCTCGAACACCTCCTATACCTTCTCGGTGCGAGCGGTGGATGCCGCTGGTAACGTGTCGGCCTCCAGCAATACCGTGATCGCGACGACGCCAGCCGTGCCGGTTGATACGGAAGCCCCGACCGCCCCGAGCGGTCTGCATGTCATGGGAACGCCGACATCCTCCAGCGTCTCCCTGATGTGGAATCCGTCCACTGACAATGTCGGCGTGACAGGCTATCGCATCTACAACAATGGCACGCTCGTTGCGACGGTATCCGGCAGCACGACGAGCTATGCCGTGACCGGCTTGACCGCCAATACGCAGTATACCTTCACCGTGCGCGCGTTCGATGCCGCCGGCAATGTATCCGCGGACAGCAATGCCGTAACGGCGAAGACCGCCGACGGCCCGGCCATTGCCGCCTGGGCGCCGAATACCGCGTATGCGGTTGGCGATCAAGTGACCTATAACGGCTCGGTCTATGAGTGCAGACAGCCGCATACTTCGCTGAACGGGTGGGAACCGCCGAACGTTCCCGCTTTGTGGACGCTGAAATAATCCGCGTGTCCCTATAAAATGTAAATCGCCCCCTACTTGGCCTTATTGGCCAGGTGGAGGGCGATCCTTTTCATGTTCTGTGCATTGGCACTCATCAATGCTTTGGCATCCGCAAAGCTTCGGTTCGCTCGTGTGGTATCGCAGTCGGTACATATACTTGCCAGAGCGGCTGAGCCGATTCAGCCTAGCCCGAGCGTCCACCATTCACGCGAATCCGTTCATCTGATGTAATTGGTTGCACAATCGATGCAAGCTGTTTTCGGCCTGAATGGTCACAGCTGTAAATAAAGCCGGTACAGCATTCGGGCAGCTTCCCCGCGCGTGACAGCCTCGCGAGCTTTAATCCGTTTATCGGCGGGAACATCGATCAAGCGCTGCTTCACAGCCAAGGACATGGTTGGCTTGGCCCAATTGGATATCGTTTCTTTGTCCACGAATTGGTTCAGGTAAACCTCCGGATTCGTAGGGTAATAATAATTTTTCTTTTCATGCAAGGATCTTGCGCCGATCGCGGTCATTTCTTCCCGGGATATCGTATGGTCCGGCTTAAACGTGCCATCTGGATAACCTTTAACGATATCCTTTTTTTCGGATGAAGCGATATATGGATGATGCCATTGCGGCGGATGCACGTCTGAGAAACTCTCCGTCGCCGTTTCATCCAAAGCGTAAAAAGCTCTTACAAGCATGGCCGTGAATTCTGCACGGGTGAGCAGGGAATCGGGTTCAAAATTGCCATTGTCTTTCCCTTTAACGATTCCTTTGGAGGCCAGAAACTGTATCGCTTGCTTTAACTCCGGATCTCTATCGTCGACATCCGGGAAGGACTTGGAATTCTCGTCCACGAAATACGTCCCGGAACGGTTGATTTCCGCTTCCATGCCGTTTTTGGACGGATTGAACTTCCCGCCGATCGGCTGCACTTTTTTTCCATTCATATAGAACACGCTGGTATGTGTCGCGTCTGCATGATTCGCAGGCAGAATAAGCTGGATGTTGCTTGATATATTCGCAAGCTCCTGCCCTTGTTCATCTGCAAATTGTACGCGATAACCGCCGCTATTCTCTTTCACCAGATGAATGACGATAACCGGATGCGAATGGAAGAGGCGCTCTGCAGTCGCAACATTTAGCACCAGTGTCGCATCCCCCGCATGAACGGTAATAAAGTCGATATCTTTCCGACCGACTAAGCCATCCTTATACAGCTTGAACATATATTCATTTTCTCTGGGCAAAGATAGAATTTCCGCATTTACGATCAGCTCTCTCGCAAGCGTAATCTCGTTCTCCGATAGCGTCTGCATTACCGCTGACTTCGCCTTTGACGCATTGCCTGCTAAGCGGTCAATCAGTTCGGGCGTTATGACGAGCTGGCCGCTAACAGGAGTCGGCTGTTCGCTGCTTGCGGCTGTGATCACAAGCTCTCCCGCTTGCGTCAGTCCTTCCACGATAACCGAATTCTGCTTGTCAGCGACAGGAATAGACCGAACGGCAGTGAAATACGTATCGGGCAACATGCTGCCGTCTACGACATACAACAATAAGTAAGTGGTCTCGTCCGGAAAGCCGGCTCTGGTTGTCGTAGCCCGTACAATGGTTTGTCCGGATTTATTCGCTGTTATGACCGGTATGCCATTCACATTCGCTAAGGTTCCTATGCTCGGATCGTCAATGGTATACGTTATTTTGGTTCCGGGAAGCACATTGTTTGTGGTAATGAGCTGTTGTCCGCCAGGCTGCAGCATCGTGATAAACGGATACAGGCTGACTTCCGGATAAGTCCGTGTCGCAGGTTGAGCTTTTGTCTCAGGACGATTACCAGTTGGTTTGTCTGTTGACCCAGAACGATTGCCAGTTGGATTGTTTGCTGTCCCAGAACGATCGCCAGTTGATTTGTTTGCTGTCCCTGAATAATCGCCAGTTGATTTTCTTCCTTTTCCAGAGCGATTGCCAGATTCCGATTCTTTCGTGAACACAACAAGCTTCGGCAAGGCAGAAACACTATCTTCCCACGCCCACAAGGTCTGATCCTTTTTCAATACATAATTTTTAAATACATATTTCCCCTTTTGTATACCCTTGTCCTTATGGTGTACGGAAGCGATATTTGAAAGCCCGGGGAACACTTTACCGTTGCCAATTGACCAGAGCTTATCGTCCTTTCGCAAAGCATAAGTCGTATCGATATTCGAATCTGTTGGCTGTGAGCTAAATTGAACAATACCTCGCGCGCCTGTCGCTTTATGTAATTGGATCGGTATACTGTCGGGTTCATACATTGCCCAAGACCAGACCGTGCCATCTTTCTTATAGGCATAGTTTGTATAACCGCCCATCTCTATGTTGACGATATCTACAAGCCCTTTGATTTCCTTTGGACCTTCGTTATTAAAATTAAATTGGTTTTGCGGCCAGTACATGTATGCCTCCCATTGCCATACCGAACCGTCTTTTTTAACCGCGTATACGTGACCGTCCGCAGATTTTATGGATACGACATCATCAAGCAGCTTGTATTGAGCCGTCGACGAAGCTTTGCCTAATCGACCTACCCAACACCAAACCGAACCGTCTGATTTCAATACATACAAGGTCTTAAATTTTTGGTAGTTGCTGGAATAATCGGCAACGAGTGAAGTTACGTCATTTAAATCTTTGATACGCTTCGGAGTAGTCCTAGAACTATCTTTAAGATAGGTGTTGTTCCTATAATCCCAATACCATACGGTTCCGTCTTTTTTTAGCGCGGCATAGTTCATCATAAATCTACTTTCCCCGTCCCTGCCCTCGAACGAGAACTGTTTCACATCCTGCAAGCCCGGAATTTGCTTAAGCCTAGCTGTATAGAATGGATCGGAAGCATGAAGTGGATAACCGAAGATATCCCAATACCATACGGTTCCGTCCTTTTTTGCTAGAAGTATATTCCCATCAAGAATGTCGAAATCCTCGCCGATACGTGTATATTCCTGTTCGCTAACGGCACTTATGTCATTCCCTTTGGCTTGCACCGAACCTGAATGAGACGTGAGGATTAACATAAGGCTTAACACCGCTGCCATCAATCGTTTCATTGTCGCCCTCCGCTAGAAATTCTCTTGTCAATCTCAATATTCTGCCTTCCGGATTCCCAACAGTAAGGCGATTGCCTGTCTTTCTTTTTCAATTTGGTTTCCCTCTCTTTTTTCTATTATTTCTCCTAATCCTTTCATCGGTTAAAAAGAGTTTAGATTTCACTTTCACCAAATTATTCATAATATATTCACTTGCCATAGTCAATGATTAATCCAAAGAATACCCCTTGGCATCATCCGAATCCCGGAAGGTCCGACAACCATACTAGCGACCGGAGTTCCATAACTCAACAGGCAGAGGAGCTTGCTTATATGCAAGCTCCTCTCTCTTAAGCGGCGCCACGGTCAATAGACCTCATAGCTTTGTCCCGTCTGCGCGCCTTCCACGCTCTAGCGATAGGCCAGCGCGACCTGCCGCACGGGAACAGGATCGAAGCCGGGAAAGATCTAAGCTGAGAACCGCCATGCGGCGCTGCGGTTGCCATGCATACAGATAGGCCGGGAAAAGAAATGTCTCATCCGAGCTCTCGTATGCAGCCGGATGAGACCGGGGAGCGTTCCTTTATTCTCCTGTCCGGGCGCGATCTCCGACGAAGGCGGAGCCTGAATGGACCGCAGCCTGGCTGTCTTCGTGGACCGCGTTGCCGGCCGGCTTCTCCTGCCCGCCCACATTGAGCCCAATGACGCCCAAAATAATGAGCAGAATCGAGACGCCTTTGAGCAGCGTCATCGACTCCTGGAACACCAGATATCCAATGACCGCGATCGCGGCCGTTCCGAGACCCGACCAGATCGCGTAGGCGACGCTGACCGGCACCTGCTTCAACGATAAGTTCAAGCTCGAGAACGCCAAAATATAAAAGACAATCATGAACACGGAAGGCCATAGCTTCGTAAATCCTTGCGACAGCTTCATCGATACCGTGCCGGCTATTTCGAGCACAATGGCGAAGAACAAATATACCCAATGCATGATGTGACGCTCACTCCTTTTTCCACATGGCCATGGCCGTCTCGAAATCTCGCGTTCTCGAACTCCACGGTAATGATGGAACTATAATATATTTTCCGGTACCACTTAGGCAGTATAGTATGCGGCTATTCCCGCTGTCAACTGGAAATGTGGTAATTCGGCTTCGAATCGATGTCTTGACTTCAGACGAAGGCGAACTTCGACAGGGCATGCCAGCCTCCGCACCCATGTGAAAAAGCGTGAAAACAGCTGCCCCTGCTGCTTGCGGATAACCGCTTCCACGCTTCGCCATTCCCTCTTCATGTAAAAGCAAACGGTCATAGTCATCTGTCATGTTCCCGCTTCTGTTATTCCTCGAACAGCTTCTCTCCCCGATGCAGTCGCCAGGCGATGCGCGCCGTATGCGGCAGCTCCCGCGCTGTCGGCGAATGGGCGGCCAAATAACGCGTCAATGCAAGCAGCATCGTCTGCTTCGCCTGTGCAGCCAGCGGTCCGCTCTCGGTGTCCCAGCGGTCATACTCCGCGCTCGCCGCCTCGTACATCTGGTACGAATGGAATTCCGCGTCCTCCCTTAACAGGGCGTGGCCGAGCGTGTTGAACAAGGCATCAATGTCCCCATTCTGACGCAAATACTGGGCCAGCCACTCGCCGGCTTCCGCCACTTGCTGCTGCCGATCGAGCAGCTTGAGGAGCCAGCCCGGATCGGTCGAATTCGGGTTCGCTTCTGCGTGCTCACCGTTCGGCCGGCGGGCGGCCGGAACGTTAAGGAAGCGATCCAGGTATACGGTGACGGCGGCGTAATAGATGGCGCGCACCGTGAAGACGTTGGCGCTCCGACGCAGCGTCTCATGGACGGCATGCGCGTGCGTGAACGTATGCAGCACCGTAATCCAATCTCCGAACTCGTTCTGGGTATGGAAGCGGGTGATCCGCTCCGCGGCTGCGAGAGCGATGATCTGGGCCAGCCGCACGGGAGAGCGTCCGGTTCGCAGCGCATGCGTGAGCGCCTCGATCGTCTGAAGCGGCTGGTCACCGAGAAGCAAGGCCAGGAGCTGCTGTTCCTCTTCTTCGGCCTCCTGCGGCGTGCCCCCGGTCGAAGCAGGCGTCTCCGCGGCGGACCAGGTCATGCCCTCCAGCTCCCGGAAGGCTTCCCGCAGCGGATCGACGAGATTGACCGGCGATTGCCAATGCTGCAGTTCCTCGCTGCGGGCAGCGCGGGCCGGCAGCGGCACGAGCGAGCTGAGGACGCGCACAGCGGAATCGCTGCCGATATGCTGCAAGATTTCGAACGCCTTGTTATGGAAATCGAGCGTATGTCCCCCGTCCATATAGAAGTGATCGGTAACCGCAGTCATCATCATCGACATAAGCCCGTTCGGCTCCATGCCGCTGGCAATCGCGCTGGCCAGCACCCGTTCGGCGCCGCGGACATCGCGAACTTCCATGCATCTCCGATACCAGGCCGACAGATGCTCTGTCGCCTGCTGCTCCGTCTCCGGCAGCGGCTGCTGCAGGAAGCGCGCCGGCTGTCCGGCGCAGTCCCGCGCCACGCTGGCAAGGCCGTGATATAGGGCAAGAATGCGCCCGTATTTGTCCAGCTTCGGCAGCACATTCACCATCGCCGCCAAGATGGTAAGGCCCGAGCTCCAGCCGGCGGAGCGGTATGTCGTCCCGAATTCGACGCCCACCCTCGCGATGTCCGCCGCAGGGACGCCCGACTCGACAAGCGCGACGACGCTCTTCGCAATCACGAGGGACAGGTTCTGCTCCATCCCCTCCCGCAAGCGCCTAAGCTGCTTCTCCACGCAGCTCGCGACCTGGGGCCTCGGATCGACCCATACGCTTCCCTGCTCGACCTTGACCCGGTGCACAGGCACATCGTCAGCCCAAGGGTCCAGCGTGCCGCCGCTGCATACGTCGAACCGGGCATGATGCCAGTGGCAGGTCAGAATGCCGTCGCAGAGACTGCCCATATGAAGCGGAAATCCCATGTGCGGGCAGCGGTTGTCCACGGCATACACTTCATCGGCATGCACGAACACCGCAATGCCGCCCTTAATCACCTTGGCTCCCTGTTCCTGAAGCTCTTCCCATGTTCCTGCAAGCAGCCAGTCCGTCATCAATTATCCCTCCTCTGTTCAGTCTACTCTCTCAGAGTTAAGAAATTGCCCTTGATTTGCGGAATCAGGCCGCGATGAACGCGCTCTCCGCTTTATCTCCTCCTTTCCTTACTCGATATAATAAATATGCCGGGATGGCAGCTCCAGGCAGTTGAGCCTTCCACCGTATACGCAGCCGCCGTCGATGCCGATAATCGAATTGGTTCCAAAATAAACCTCGTCCGAATCATGCAGCAACTTCGTGGGGGAATGACCGAATATGACCGTCTTCGGGCCGCTGTAGCCCTTATGAAATTCCCCGCGTATCCAGACCAGCTTAT
Organism: Paenibacillus thiaminolyticus; assembly: GCF_007066085.1. Classification (NCBI taxonomy): domain Bacteria; kingdom Bacillati; phylum Bacillota; class Bacilli; order Caryophanales; family Paenibacillaceae; genus Paenibacillus; species Paenibacillus thiaminolyticus. The sequence goes on from NZ_CP041405.1 coordinate 924,373, forward strand.
GCGGATCGCAATCCGCCAACGGTATCCCCGGCTCCACTCCCGCATGGACGAATATATAATCATCCGTCTCATAATAGTAGGGCAGCTTGTCCACGAATGAGATGGCATCCAGCAATTCATCGGTCCAGCGGATAGCTGCCGGCTGCCCCTCTGCTTCTTCCTCCGCATAGCCGTAGCTCAGCAGCGTCTGCTTCGCCCCGTTGCGGAACCAGCGCTCGACCGCCTTTTCCTCATTGCGGTACGCGTCGAGCATCATTTTCTCATGATTGCCCATCAGGACGATGGCCCCCAACTGCTGCAGCTCCCGCACCTTAGCGAGCACTTCTCTTGAATGCGGGCCACGGTCAATATAATCGCCCAGCAGCAAAAGCTGATCGCGATTCACGTCATAGCAGGCCATCTCCAGCAAACGCTCGAACTTTTCCAATTCTCCATGAATATCGCTAATGACAAGCATTCGCTCCATCGTATCGATCCCTTCCTTCTCTTTCCATCGTACCATGAGCGAATATTTCCTATCCAGCCTTGCATGCATAATATTTTCCGTTCTTGTCCTTATCCCGGAATCCGGCTTCCACTCTCTCAGGAGACCTCTGTCTTCGTCATGCTTATTGGTGAAGCAGCACACCGACCCGTTGCTGCTTGCTGCCGTTCCGGTATCTCGCCTTCTGGAAGAGCACAATGTATTTGTCAAGCCGCTGACTTTCCCGGATTGCCCTTTCATTCAGCAGATCATTATTTTCCATCGCCAGATGGACCATTCGCGCTCGGATCTGTTCGATTTTGCACATCAGATCTTGTAAATCCGTCTCTTCCACTTCCGGCTCCAGCCTGCTCATCATCCATTCTCCGCCAGGAGCCGACAGCTCATTTCGATGAAGGAGCGCTCCCCGTTCCGCCATTCTGCAGGAACCGCCCTTATTCACGTCTTCCATCTCCTACTATTGCCCTCCCTCAAGCAACATGATTTGACAATTCCAATTATAAGCAATTATTCCTTCGTCATCCTAGTTAAAAAAAGTTAATAATCCCGTCGAATCATCACTTTTCATTCCAATTTGAGCCATAAAAAGACACTTCCCAGCAGGGAAGTGCCCAGCCATCCTTTTCAAGATTACTTACCTTGATAACGTTATGAAAATGAACGGAGTTACACTTCAAGTCCCGCTCCGTGATTGTACATATGCAAGGTTTTCGAGCCGTCTGTTATCGAATGATAGAGTTTCCGTTGCTGTTCTGATGCATATTGCCGATATTTTTCAAATAACATCATGCTTCGATAGGCAGAGCCTGGCTGATTGTTAAGGAACGATAGCTTCACACACCGCAGGATTCCATCTATCCCCCTGTCGAATCGTTGTCTCATGAACTCATATGTGGCGTAGTTGTACAGAAAGTTAAGAAGCCGCTCTATGTAAATGATGCTCCCGCTATCCTTAAGCTGACAAATCTGCTTCGAAAATCTGTCCAAAACATGATCAACACAAAATCCATACTCCGAAGCGGACATCAGTATCGGGTTCAATCCCGGCAGCAATTCTGCCGGATGCTCGGCCAAATAATCCGCATATGGGTCAACGGCATTCTCGTTGCCCCTGCTTACTTCAAGCGTGTACAAATTGCCTCGTGCCCACAGCTTGAACTTCTCTATAAATGCAAGTCCCGCTTCATCCACCACTTCAAACCAATCCAAATTCTCATAGCCTTGTACATATTGCAGCGCCTCGGTGTACCTCTTGCATCTCTCCAGCACATTTCCCTTCATCAAATATCCTTCGCCATAATAGGCCACCAGCGGGAATTCGGATGGAGACAGCTTCGGGTCATTCCCCTTCTTCCGCTCTCGACTCATATATTGATATACTGTCGTTGCCAGCTCGCGCAGCTCATCTGCGTACTGTTCCGCTCGCCTCCATTGATATAAGCTGTAGCATACATTGCCCAAATAATGCAGCGCTTCAAGCTGGAGATGCTCCTGCAGCCGCTTCCGATAAGGAGAGAAGGCGATGACCGCTTCCCAGTTCTTCTGCGCATCCCGGCCGATCGACGCCCGGAACATCCGGTAGTGGCTCATAATGAGCCGCTCCGCAAAATTGTCCTTCTCGTTCTCTATCACATATTGATAGAAAGGCACAGCCGCCTGCACCTGACCCTTCGCATACAGTTCCTCCGCGACATCGTACAGCAACGCCAATGCAACCCGTGGCGTGTCCAGCATCTTCGCTATGATACTCTCAATGTAATCGAGGCGGTCCAACTCGGCGCAGCGGACCAGATAGGAGCGCACGCGCTTGTTCGACAGCCGCTCCTCGCCGCTTCGCAGCTTCCCGTTCCCACTCTTGAAGCATTCCTCGTAATATAAGTCGTATAGCCAGCCCGGCTCTTCTCCGAAAGCGGCAGCCAGCTTGTCCAACTGCTCCACCGTCATCGGACGTGGCGGATTCCCATTCAGCACCATGCTGAGATGCCCTTGATTAACGCCTGACAATTCGCTTACCTTCAGGAGCGTATATCCCTTCTCCTTAATCTTCTTGTCGATCTCCGACCGCAAAGCTCTGTATTGCCCAGCCATAGACATAACCTGCGATCTGCCTCCTGACAATCGAGCGAATGATTCGGCATCCTTCGACATGATCTGAGTAATTTTATTCATTTTTCCTTTTTTCCCCTTAATAGTATCATTATTTCATATCATTGTAAATGACATTTTCCCATAAAATTCATTCCTTATGCGTGGATTTGAAAGTATGATAGAGTATGTTAACTAGGAGATTTCCAGACTATCATCGGCATGACAGAAAGGGGCTTTATTCCGTATCTATGAATTCAGACATCATTATTACGCTTATTATATTGGCCGCTGCAGCGATTCTCTTCATGACAGGGAAGATCCGATCGGATCTGGTCGCCATCTGTTCCCTAATCCTGCTCGTCCTGCTTGGAATATTGACGCCGAACGAAGCGTTGTCCGGCTTCTCTAATTCCGTCGTCATCATGATGATCGGCTTGTTCATCGTCGGAGGCGGGATCTTCCAGACCGGGCTCGCCAAGCTGGCCAGCGGCAAGATGCTTCAGCTCGCGGGCGGCAGCGAGACGCGTCTGTTGATTACCGTTATCCTGGCCACGTCGCTAATCGGCGCCTTCGTCAGCAATACCGGCACCGTCGCCGTCATGCTGCCCATCGTCGTCAGCATGGCCGCCAGTGCCAATATCAGCCCGGGACGCCTGTTGATGCCGATCGCGTTCGCCAGCAGCATGGGCGGCATGCTGACTCTAATCGGGACGCCGCCCAACCTGGTCATCAGCGAGACGCTCGCCCAGGCGGGGTTCGATGAGCTGTCCTTCTTCTCCTTCACCCCGATCGGGATCGTCTGCCTCCTGATCGGCACCGGTCTTCTGCTGCTTCTGAGCAGGCTGCTTCCGAAGGAACAAGGCGAAGGGCGCGGCAAGCGGAACGCGCGATCGCTGCACGAGCTTGCCCGGCAGTACCAGTTGTCCCAGAACCTGTACCGCGTGCAGGCCGGCGACGAAGCGACGATTGTATCCCGATCGCTGCAGGAGCTGGATATTCCGAACCAATATCAGGTTCATATTATCGAGATTCGCCGCCGGACATCGAACAAGAACCCGTTCTTCAAGACGATCAATCAAGAGATTGCCGGTCCGGCGACCGTCATCCATGACAAAGATATTCTGTATGTATATGGACCGTTCCACCGCGTGCAAGCATTCGCCGAGGCGTGCGGGCTTCATCTGCTTGACCATCGGGCCGCCGAGATCGAGCAAGCTGCCGAACCGAATACCGAGCGGTACGCTTCGGATCAGATCGGCATCGCCGAGGTGCTGCTGCCGCCCAATTCCCCGCTGCTTAATCTGCAGGTGAAGCAGTCGGGATTCCGCGAGAAATACCAGCTCAATATATTGGCGATTCAGCGCAAAGGAGAGTATTTGCTGCATCAGCTCAAGGACGAGAAAATCCGGTTCGGCGATGCCCTGCTCGTTCAGGGGACATGGAAAAGCATCGCTCGGCTGTCAAGGGAGGAGTCGGATGTGGTCGTCGTCGGCCAGCCGCTGGAGACGGCAGCTGCGATGCCTATGAACCATAAAGCGCCGCTCGCGGCCGGCATCATGCTCTTCATGATCGCGCTGCTCATTCTGGAGATATTCCCGGCCGTCATCTCCGTCATGATCGCAGCCGTCCTGATGGTAGCCACGGGATGTCTTCGCGGAATGGAATCCGCCTACAAGACGATTAACTGGGAGAGCATCGTCCTGATTGGCGGCATGATTCCGATGTCCATCGCGATCGAGAAGACAGGCGCGGCAGCCCTGCTCTCGCAGAAGCTCGTGCTGACCCTCGGGAATATCGGGCCGTTCGCCTTGCTCGCCGGCATCTATTTTACGACGTCGATCCTGACGCTCTTCATCAGCAATACCGCATGCGCTGTCCTGGTCGCGCCGATCGCGATGACCGCTGCGATGCAGTTGGGCGTCAATCCGCATCCGTATCTGTTCGCCGTCGCGATTGCCGCCAGCATGTGCTTCGCCGTCCCGTTCTCGACCCCGCCCAACGCGTTGGTCATGTCGGCCGGCAAATATTCCTTCATGGACTATATCCGGGTGGGATTGCCGCTTCAGTTGCTGCTTGGCATTGCCATGGTAGCGCTGCTGCCGCTCTTTTTTCCGTTTTGAAAGCTAGCAAACGATCTCTCATTCGACAATCTCGTATTTCTATCAACAAAATGGGATATATTGTATGTACGTTCCATCTCAAAGATGATAGAATGAACCATAGAATAGATACGCTAAAAATGGATAATGGCAAACCCTAGCGAAAGCAGGGGACGCAAAGCCACGGGTCTAATGCATGCACGCATGCGATGATAGCCGGGTTGCCCTAATTGCGACAGTTGTTGCGTCTTTTTGGCGCCGCCTTTAGGGTGGCGCTTTTTTAATTGCAAGAGCGCCCCCGTTTATCATCTCATTCTAGCGTAGTTTAATTTCGTTATGGAATGGGGAGATAGCTATGGGTACACATCAATATACGACCGAACACAACGATAACTCAACCGTGAATAGCCAACCTAAAAGAACAGCGAGACGGCATGCATCGGCACTCCTCTGCGCAGCAATAGCTATCGGTCTGTTCCTGACGCCTGCATTCACCTACGCGGCAGCGGACAGCATTCCGGCAGCGGACGGGGCGCTGCGCACCCCTCCAGTAGCCGCGGGAGCTAGCAGCACGATTAGCGGCACAGAATTCAAGCTTCAAGGCATCTCAATCGGGATGAGCGAATCGGAATTGATCGGAATTCTTGGAGAACCCGCCCGCAAAGATTTAAGCGAATACAATTTCGAATGGTACATATACAATCAGAATTATGAACGTTATATCCAGGTCGGCGTACAGCACGGCAAAGTGGTTGCCCTGTATACGAACGCCCAGGATTGGACTGGCGCCGGTGGAATCGGCTTCGGGTCGGCCAGACAAGAAGTCGAAGCCGCTTACGGCTCCCCGCTTGCCAGTCTCAAGAAAGGAAATACGATCTATAAGTTCAAGGACAACGGCGGAGAATACAGCCTGCATCAAGTCGGCGGGGTATATGCTACTCTATTTTACGATCTGAGCCGAAAAAATACGGTCACCTCGATCCAGCTCGTTGATCAGAAGATCGAGTTATCGTTCAAAGGCTTTTATGGAAAGCCAAGCGAACGATTGCGGGAAAGCCTTGAGCGGGAAGTGCTGGATTTGACCAATGCGGTCCGTGTACGTGAAGGAAAAAAACCGCTCGAGTGGAACGACGAGATTGCGGTAACGGCGCGCAAACATAGCGCAGACATGATGAAGCGCACCTTCTTCTCGCACGACAATCCGGATGGCCAGTCTCCGTTCGATCGGATGAAGCAAGACGGCATCGCTTACAGGATGGCCGGAGAAAATATTGCGGCCGGACAAACAAGCGCCATCTTCGCCCACGAGAACTGGATGAATTCAAGCGGCCACCGCAACAACATATTAAGCGATTTCGAGCGCCTTGGCGTCGGAATCTCCTTCGGCGGACCCTATCAAGTCTATTATACGCAAAACTTTTTTACGCCGAGCCGATAGATTCAAAAATGCCGCCGCCTCTTGCACAGGCGGCGGCTAGCATAGCTCTACTCGTTATGCTTCATTCTTTTGCGCGAGAACCACATGACAACTGCGGCAGCGCAGAACAACAGGCCAATCCAAGAAGCAAACGGCGATTTCTCTCCGGTTGCCGGCAGACTTGGTCCAGCCGGATGTTCAGGCTTCTTGCGGTCTCCCGGCCGGTTCGCAGGGAGTTCATTCGAGCCTGGTTGCTCTTCCGTGCCAGGCTCCTCTTCCGTACCAGGTGTGCCTGGAACGGTGTCTCCCGGTTCGGTCTCACCGCCGACTACCGTGTCTGGTCCTTCTACAATCGTGCCGGGAACCGTTTTTCTGTTATCAGGAGGCTTCGTGCCTGGAGTGGTGCCGGAACCCGGATCTGTCGTTCCGCCACCGCCTGAACCCGGCCCTTCTGGATCAGGGCGTTCCGGCTCCGGCTTGAAGCCTGACTTGACCAGACCAGCGTCAATGGTCAGGTTCCGTTCCCCCTGGCCGAGCATGATCACGTCGGTCCAGCCGTCGGCATTGGCTTTGGAATTACGCGTCAGGTCGTTGCCGGCTCCTTTGATCGTGAACTTATAACCATCTGGCAGCTCAAAGTGTACGATGTAGGTTCCCGCGGACAAGTTGTCGAATAAATAGTAACCGTTATATACGACCTCGGTTACGGCAGGCCCGTATACATCCCCCGTTACCGTGCCTCCGTATGTGGAATCCGTTACCGTTACGGTCTTGTATACCGATTGGGTTACAGTCGTGGCCAACAGTTCACGGTTACTGTTATACAGCTTGACAGGTACGCCATTCAAGCCAACCTCGTCTTCATCCTGAATGCCGTTGCCATTCTTGTCGATCCAGACGTAATCGCCAAGTGCACCTGTGCCTGGTGCTACCGGCAGCGGGATAAGCCCGGCATCGATGTTGTGGTTCTTCTCGCCGTTGCCTAACACGATTTCTTCCGTGTAGCCTTCCTCATTGATCACGTCAGAGTCTTTGGCAGGATCGTTGCCTTGGTGCGGCTTCGTCCAGCTATAGCCGTCCGGCAGGATGAATTTCACGATATATTTGCCGGCAGGCAGATTCGTAAACAGATAGTACCCTGGCTTGCCTTCAAAATTGTTATTCGTGATGGTCTTGTTAAGCAGCTTGCCATCGATATCGAACAGTTCAACCGTTACACCATTCTTGCCTTCTTCATCATCATCCTGAATGCCATTGCCGTTTTTGTCGATCCAGACATAATCGCCGATTTCGCCTTCACGGCTGTCTTTAATTTTCACGCCGACTTTTTTCGGCTCTGCCGGCAGCAGCGGACTTCCGTTATCTGCCCGCTTCGCCGTAAAGCCGAACGAGTTCCAGGCAATCTCGTCATCGCCGCTCGGAGCGCCAACCGGCGCGCTCATTTCCCATACGACTTCCTTGCTCTCCCCTGGCTTCAGCACCAACTCGTCATCGAACACGAACTTCAGTGCCTTGACTGTCGTCAGATCATCCGGCGGCTCAGTGAACCAGCTTCCGCCTTCTAACGATACGGATTCATCCGTGCTGTAATACACCGACACGAATTGCGGCGTCACCACTTTCTTCGTCAAGACCAGACTCCATTTGCTTCCGCGCGGCGTCTTGTCGATGACTCCGGTATCGCCGATTCGAGGAAGGGCATCTACAATCGTGACGTTTTTGACTCCAACCGTGCCCTTGTTCGTCACGACCACCTTATATTTGATTTTTCCGCCTGGCGTAACGGTTCCGGTATCCGGATATTTCGTCCAGTTCCCTTCGTCCAGGTCACCCTGCACATATTTGACGGATTCGAGATTCGTTGCGGAATTAACATGGATATCGGCCCCGTCATAAACATACCATTTGCCGTCTTTATAGCGCTGATTTACGAAGTTATAGTAATTGTTCAAATATTCATGTTCTTCGGACGTGACTTCCACTTCATTATGAATCGTGCCCGTCGTTACCCCTGCATTTACTTTCGCCTGGAAGGTCAGCTCTACCCACTGGCCCTTTTTCAGCGTCAGCGGATGGTTCTCATCCCAATACCATGTGAGCGGAGTCGTTCCCTCTTGGCCGGGAGTTCCCTTTTGGAAGCCCGGTGCCGGGACATCCAGACCGCTGCTGCCCGTCACTGCTGCCGAATCGTCCACATAGGCAAGCTCCTTCGGGAGCAGGTCAGTCACGATAGGATTTTTGAAGTCAACATCGACGATCTCCGGGTTGGTTACGCGAATCGTGTAGGACGCAGTATCGCCTGGCTTCAATGTCGTCCCGGAAGTGACTTTTTTCTTCACCATAACGAGCGGACGGTCCTCAACGGCAAGCACCTTCACTCTGGCGGCATTTTCCTTCGGCTCGCCATTGAAGATATAGGTCATCACGGCATAGTTCACAATCTGTTTCCGGTCTTTAGGGCTCTTCTCGTTCTCAGGAAGGCCATTCAACCTATCGATCTCAGGAAAATCTCCTTCATACTTTTTGTACGGTATATCGGAAAATTTTCCAAAAACGTAGTCCTCAAGCTGACGATATTCTCCTGTCTTCTTGTACTGAACTTCCAGCTCGCTTTTTTGCTGGAAATCAACCGGAACATCGCCGAACACGAGGCGGATCCCTTTCACGTTCTTGCCGTCAGCCTTCAATACTCGCGGCTCGGCATTCGCGGGGATCGTCTCCCACTGCTCCCAATCGCTTTCTGCCGGCTTTTCCTTGGTGGTATACTGAATAACGTATTCATCAATTCAAGCAAATTTCGCCGTGTGAACCTGAACAAATTCGAGACCCTGCGGCGCTAGATCCTCCAGCTTGGCATCCTCCAGCCTCATGTTCGTCTGGTTGGCAATATCTCCGATTCGGTAGGAAATGCTTTGTCCCGTTATCAATTCCTTGGCCGAGCCGTCATTGACTGATTTATAGATCCACAGATTCCCTGTCTGCGGCACATCGACGAACCCGTGCTGTGCTTCCGCTTCATCCGTGACTGGGTCGTTCTCTCCCACAGGCTTGAACGACACGGCCGCCTGATTTACAACCTCTTTATCGGGATTATCCTTCAAAATATCCTCGGGATATTTCACTTTGACGAAGATTTCTTTGTAAGACTCGCCTTGGCCCAGCTTCCCGAAGTTCCAGATAAGCTTCCCATTGTCATTGACCGTATACTCGGGACGCGCCAACAAGAGCTCGGCTTCCGGCGGCAGCATATCGGTGATGACGACGTCATCCAGATTCAGATTGCCGTAGCCGTCTTTTTGCATATCGGAGAACAAGATCCGGTATTCCACGGTGCCTCCGGGCTGCGGCTTCACATGCGCCACGGGTCTATACTGTTCCTTTTTCAGATCCCATACGGCGGATGCTTCTGCCTTAACGGTCACTTCATTCGACAGCTTGCCGCCCGGCGTTTGTTCGCTCCGGAAGACTGCCTGCGTCACAGCCTCGGTGCCGTTCGGCGTCACATCATTCGGAAAGCGGACATTGACCTGAAGCGTTCCCGTCGAACCCGGCTCCAGCGCCTCCGCAAAAGTAAACGTAACCGTCCCCGCATCAGGATCATATACCGCGGTTGCCCCATCGCTGTTCACCACACCGGCATATTCCACTTCCTTCGGTATCGGGAGAACGATCTGCGCCCCGTCATACTGATCCGTCGTACTTGACACGCTGTATTCAATATCATAAGTAAATAATCGCCCCGATAGCACGGACGGCATGGAGCTCTTCAGCACGATCTGGATCGTGTCCGCGCCATTCTCCTCACTGCCGGGAACGTCATCCGCGAGCGCGGTCATGGGCATCAGCAGAATATTGACCAACAGCATGAATGCCCACACCATGGCTTGAAATCGTATTGACCTTCTCATTTCCTCAGACTCTTCCTTCCTTAGAAAATCAATCATTCTTCTCTTCCATTACATCTTGATGGAGACACTCATCGTTCAAATTCTCCAGCTTGACTTCATCGCCGATCTCTCAGTTCGTCAAGTCGATAGAAAGGGCGTCCGAATGTAAGGCTGCGGTATCTCGTAAGACACAATTGCCTGCGGCGCCAGCCATCCGGTTCCGGTTACCCCCTCCTTGCCGACCTTCAACGAATGTTCCGTGGCTCCCCCAAGCATCGGTTCTCGCAAATCGATTGTGCCGATGGAGACCGTGCCGTATACCGGGATCCCTTCCATAGAAATGTCCGCTTCATCTTGTTCTGCTGCGATGGAGATGGTAAGAGAAGTTGTAAGGGGGAGATGTTTTGGAACCATGATCAAGATTAACCTGACGGGCAATAGGAGAGCGGCCAGATTCCAGAGCTTTACGTTGACGCGATTCTGCATTGAATCATTCGTTCACCTCCTCTTACGCACTGTTCAGACCAGCAATGAGTGCACTATGTAATAGGCATAAGTATCATAACAAATCCAACTACACCATTTCTCAACAATAATGGAAGCGTTGTCCGAAGCGATTACTTGGCCGCCGGAACCTTATTGTTTTTATGGCGGTACATTTTCCGGTCAGCGGCATCCAGAATGTCGGTGAGATTGCGATGTTTATCCGAGCAGACCTCGAATCCGACCGAGAAGGTTACGTTGATTTTCAGTTCTTTGGAGAGAGAAGCCAATTTATCAGCGAAATACCGCTGCATAATTTTCATGCCGGAGGAACCGTCGCTGAGCATGAGAACAATAAACTCATCGCCGCCCCATCGCGCTATGTAATGTTTTTTCTCAAAGCCTTTCCTTAAAATGTCAGCCGTTTTCTTCAAAATGATATCCCCGGTGCTGTGGCCGTAATGATCATTGATGTACTTGAATTTGTCGATGTCGATAAAAAAGATGGTAATCGTCTGCGATTTGCGTTTTGCTTTCGCTTTTATTTTCGCGAAATTTTTCATAATGAATCTGCGGTTGTATACTTTGGTCAGCGCGTCTCTTTCCGCTTCCCTTTTCACCATTTCATACTTTCGACCGAACCACCAAATGAATATGACCTGTATGAGTAAAGCGGCAAACAAGACGATATCCACATCGCCAATCAAATAGAAGATATAGGCATAGACCGTGACTAACATCGTCAGCATGCCAAATCCGATATAAGCGTTCCTTTTGTTGCCCATCATATCAACCCTTTGCTCTGGTAACTCCGTACTCAAACGTCCAATAATAGTTCAGCAGAAAATTACTTGGCGGAACGACGAAAATGACGAGCAGTTGCCCGAGCACATACGGCCATCGCATCCATTCCACCGCAACGTATATCACCCCCGTATTCATAAGCAGACCGACCGACGAGACGACCGCGTATTTGATGAAAGCCGACCGTCCTCCCCGCGTCTTGCCGAATGTCCACAACAAGTTCAGGATGTAAGACACGATAAGCACAAGAAGGAAGCCGATAGCGGAACTGATGATCGGATTCATTCCAAGCCATTCTACCAACAAGACAAGCACTCCAACATGCAAGAGAGTGCCCAGTACGCCGACGGCGCCGTATTTCATCATTTTTTTAACCATAACAGTTCGCTTCCGCTAGTTGGCATCTCCGTTTCTCGTGCTGCGATCCGCTCCCCGATGACATAGCGCGGCCGCCCTTTCGCTTCATTGTAGATGGACGCGATATACTCGCCGATAATGCCTAGGCTGACCATAACGATGCTGCCGATAATCAGCTGCAGCAGAATAACGGTCGTGAAGCCCGTTACCGCCTCGCCGACGATTTTGCGGTACAGTGTCTGCCCGCCCAAAATAATCGCCCCGATCAAAAACATAATGCCAGCCAGCGTCACGAAGCGCAGCGGCAGCGACGAGAAGGAGGTCACGGCTTGAACCGCCAGTCTGATCAGGCCGAGGAAGCTCCACCGCGTCGTGCTGCCGGCGCGTTCCGGAACTTCGAACTCAATCTGGGTTCTGCTGAAGCCGAGCCAAGCTGTCATGCCGCGGAAGAAGGTTTTGCGCTCGGGCATATTCCGCCAAGCTTCCACAACCTTGCCGTCCAGCAGCTTGAAGTCGGAGGCGCCTCGCAGGTCGAAGCCCGACAATCGGTTCAATATATAATAAAACGACGCAGAGCCTAATTTGTTGCGCAGCGGCTCCTTCCCGCGGCTTCGCTTCACGCATTCGACGATTTCATAGCCATCTTCCTTCCACAGGCGCACCATTTCCCCCAGGAGCGAAGGCGGGTGCTGGAGATCCGCATCCATCACGATGACGGCGCGGCCTCTCGCATGCTCCAGCCCGGCGCATAACGCAAGCTCCTTCCCGAAATTGCGGCTTAAGCGGATCGCTGACAATTCAGCAAAGCGCCGGCAGGTCTCCTCAATCCGCAACCAAGTCCGATCCGTCGAGCCGTCATCAACGATAAGCATTTCGAAGCTCTCGCCAAGCTGCGCCAGCTGTTCACGAATGATTGCCAACGTTCCATCAATATGAACTTCCTCGTTATACACTGGGAGAATGATCGTCATATCCGGTCTCATTGCTCACTCACACCCGCTTCTTTCTTTACTTTATACAACCGCCACAGACCGCCGTTTTCATCGCCGAACTCTTTGTGGAGCTCGCACCATTCCGCCCCTTTTTCATAGAAATCAGGGTATAACCGGTTATCTGCGCTTAAAGCGGAACTGATATTGGGCTTCGGGCTTAAAATATAATCGACGCCCTGACCTTGCGGATCCGCCAATGCATCGCGAAAATTAAAATCGCTCGTAATAATGTACCGGCTCGGTTTTTCACTGTTCAGAATGATATAAAAGGCGGAATACGAGTCCATTAAAATTTTGTCCCGCCGCAATTCGCTATCCAAGTAACGCGCAACCTCGCGGTCCACTTCCTGCAGATTGGCATGCTCTTGCGCATGCAGCATTTTGTTCTCATCCGGCGCGATATCCGGGTTGAACCAGGCCCATGTCAGCACCGCGGCCGACAATACCAGACTCGCCGCCGCAATTCCCGAATTCCACAGCGACTTCCTCACCTTGCTCAGCTCATAAGGAATCCAGGCAACCGTAATCGGAAATACGTACATGAAATACCGGAACCATCCGAACGAAGTGCCTTTGACAAGCAGCAAATACTGTAAAGCCACAATGGAAAACACCATCGACGCCAAGCCGGCAAGCTCCCATAGATGGGCCCTGCGGTTGATAATGCGAAGCAGCACGACGCCAATGAGCGGAATGGAGAAGTACGCCATCTTCTTCAGCACGAATAGTAAGCTGTTGAACGGGTGGCCGATGAGATGCATGAATTGCTGATCGGAAGCCAGCATTGCCGACTGCTCTACGTTCGAATACTCGGAATTCAAGAAATAGAACGGATTGCCCATAATGAGATAGTTCAGCAAAATCCAGAGCAGGCCCGAATATACAATCGGCGACCATACCAAAGTCATGACGCTTTCGATCTGCTCATATTTATTGCGGAATCCCGTTCTCCCCGCTCCCGGCTTCTTGTCGGCGCGGAACAGCAGCGCCAGTATGACGGTAAGGCCCAGGCCGATACCAAATGGCACCGCTTCATACCGCGTCCAGAACGCCATCGCAAGGGCCAAGGACAACTTCAGCAAGCTGCCGACGTTGCGGTCCTTGAACCAATAAGTCAGATGAACGACCGAGTACATCGTAAAAAAGATAAACGGCGCGTCGCTCAATCCGTTCATGCCGAACAAAAACATAAACGGGTTGAAAGCAAACAGTAGACTGATGGCGACGCTCACCCAACGGGATACACCGTGGGAATCCCCGGCCTGCACCAGCAAGGCGGCCGTACATCCCGCGAACAGGCTGGACATGAACACCCCCGCCAAGCCGGAGGATGCGAGCGCCGGGAACAAGGGATAAAAAGCTAAAAAGGCGATTTCCACCAGGCTTGGAAGCGGATTCCACACGAAGCCGATGGCTCCGAGATGGGGATCGCCGCTATACAGCACGTAGAAGGCGTCGGCTACCCGGCTCATCGCATCCGTATGCACATAACCAATATGATGACTGACATAATAACCCGCGATCCATTCAGTCACGAACACAACGGAGAACACGAGCCAATATACATGCCGAGACGTGCGCTGTTGAACCGCAGCCGGCAATAAGTCAGGCGAATGATAGGATGCTGCGACTTCCATTTACACTCCAACATCCTTTCCAGTCATTTGTTGGACAACCACATCCGGCTCCGTCAAGCCGTGTGTCGTTTTTTCCCAATAGAACGGCCGTGTTATCAACTGCCACAACGCTTTTAAGGCGGCAATGCTCATCAACACCCAATAGATGGGTGTCAAAAAGGCGTATTTGACGATGCCGTATGAAAACACGCGTTCGTTCTTGCGTTCCATCTCATCAATCACCCAGTATACCCCGGCCGCGTTGCTCAAGATGAATAAGAAGTTCCCGATCAAAAACTCGATGGCCGCGATGTAATAAATAATGCCGGGGAAGAACTTCGGCACAAATTCCATTTCCCAGCCGTACCATAGAATGAGCAGCGCCCAGAAGATCGGGTTGAGCAGCGGAAGAAGAGGGGCGGACAAGACCATGACCTGAAAACCGAAAAAGCCTCTGGGACCCAATTCCTTCCACAACTTGAGCGGATTGCGCATATGGACAAGCCAGGTCTGCATATACCCCTTGATCCACCGGGAGCGCTGCCGAATCCAATTGCCTACGCGGCTGTTCGCTTCCTCCCATGTACGCGAATCGACGATGGCCGTCATATATCCCTTCTTGTATAAGCGAATGCCCAGATCGGCGTCTTCCGTTACGTTATAAGGATCCCCTGCGTTGAGCTCTTTCAACACCGAGGTTTTAAAATGGTTGGAGGTTCCTCCGAGCGGGATAGGTAAATTCAGCTTCATAATTCCTGGCAGCAGCAGTTCGAACCACATGCTGTATTCTTGGGTGAACCACCGCGTCATCAAATTTTGGTCGCTGTTGAAATAATTCAATTTTGCCTGCACGCATACGACGTTGGACGGACTATTCCGGAAAGCAAGAAACACTTTCTTCAATTGATCGGGATCCGGGCGATCCTCCGCGTCATAAATGACGACATAGTCGCCACGCGCGCGGATCAATCCGTAATTGCATGCCTTCGGCTTTGTTTTCGGCAAGCTGTGCGGCACGACAAGCACCGTATAATAGGCCGGCAGCTTCATTCCGGCTAGGAGCTCCTGCGCTTCAATATCGTCTTCTTCGATCAGCAGCCGGACATCCAGCTTGGCCTTCGGGTAATCCAACCGCTCCAGATTATCAAGCAAATGCGGGATAACATTGCTTTCTTTGTACATCGGGACAAGAATTGTATAGATTGGCAGCTCTTTCTCGTCTATCGCCAGCAATTCCTCTTCCGTCAATCGAAGCTGGGCCGTGCTCCTCGTTCCTTTTAATGTAATGACGAATTTGAAGAAGGACATCGCAAAGTAAGCGACCTGCACAATAATGTTCAACATTATCAGCGTAGCGAACCAATTCCACAA
This sequence comes from Paenibacillus thiaminolyticus, assembly GCF_007066085.1. NCBI lineage: Bacteria > Bacillati > Bacillota > Bacilli > Caryophanales > Paenibacillaceae > Paenibacillus > Paenibacillus thiaminolyticus. Next base: position 939,971 of record NZ_CP041405.1, read on the forward strand.
TAGACCGATTACAACTAAGGCTGCGAGCACCAATATAAATATGAACTGCGGTGTCGTGAATGTCACATGCGCTGAATTTTCCGGATTTTCCTCCATCAGTTTGTCCGTGCTCGCCTGCATCAGTTCCGTCTCATAGACCGATTTCCAGAAAAACACCATCTCTTCCCGCGTCGCCAGCACTTGTTCAATCGGCCCGCCGATATAGGCCTCCAGTTCGGTCATCTGCGTGTCCGTCAACGGCGAGCCGACCGCGATGAGAGACCGGTTCGCCAGCTTATTCACGATCACGGCGTCATACGCGCGCGCCGTCGCCTCCGGCAGCTTCGTCTCTTGCTCAAAAGAATACTCCGTGCCGATGCGTCCGATCTGCTGCTGGGTTGCGATCGCACGATAGAGCGGCCCGGGTTCAATCATTTGCAACGACAGCAAAATATCGCCCAGGATGCCGCCGCTTTTGCGTTGAAATTCTAGCGCTTGATCCAATTGCTCCTGCGTAATGTCACCGGACTGCACCAGCATCTCGCCGAGCAGCCCCTTCCCGCCGGTCCGCTTCATCAATCGCTCGACCGCTTCCGGGCTCACACCGTACAGGGCAACTACGTTATCCCCTAACCTGCCCCCGTATTGCTGCTGATGCTCGAGCGCAGAGCGAAGTTGGCTGTCCGTAATCAGACCCTCGCTGACCAGCAAATCTCCAAGTCTTCCCGGGGACGTCGTCTCCAGTATCATTTCCTCTCACAACTCCCGATTTTAGCGCTTATATTTGCTGTGAATACTCAAACCGTACGATATCCTCTTCCTCGATCGATTCTCCGACTTGGATTTCAATCAGGTCGACCGTTGTGATCGCTTTGATGCCATGCTTCGCTCCGGGCAGAATTCGCACCACATCGCCGGCGCTCGCCGTGTAGCTAAGGCCGTCCACGGTCACTTCCGCCTTGCCCCGCACGATCGTCTACATCTCGCTCCGCTTGTAATGCACCTGATAGCTAATCTGCTTGCCGGCGTAGATATGCACCCGCTTCGTCAAGGATTGCTGGTCCTGCGTCGGTTCGCCCATATGGAGAATGCTGTACCAGCCATATAGCGTTTCCTTGTACATCGGCCGCGCGGATACGGTCGGCACCATCTGTTTGAGGCGGACGCTTGCCGCCTTGTCTGAGATCAAAATGCCGTCCGGCGACGCGACGACGACCGCGTTCGAGATCCCGAGCACGACGACAGGGATATCCAACTCATTAATAACATGCGTATTTTCGCTGTCACCGCTGACAACGCCTTTCCCGTACAGCTGCTCCGTCATCTGCTCCGTCCATTCGTTCCAGGTCCCCAGGTCGTTCCAGCGGCCGGCGAACGGCTTGACGGCAATCCGAGCTTCCTTCTCTGCCACCTCATAATCGAAGCTGTTCCGCGGCAGTAAATGATATTGGCGCACCAATTCGTCATAACGAAGGGGCCATCCGCCCTGCCGCAATATCCGCAATATGTATTCCAGCCGGAACGCGAACACGCCGGCATTCCATAACGCGCCCAATCCGATCCACATCTCCGCTTCCGAGGAGGGCGGCTTCTCAATAAAATGCTGTACCTTAAGCAAATGCTGCTCTGAGGATTGCCCGGGTACGGGAATGATATAGCCGTATTTCTCGGAAGGATTCGCGGGGGCAATGCCCATGAGCACGATTCCCTCATCCGATTGCGCCGCGATAGCGGCCATCGTGTTGAGCTCTTCATAGTAATCGTCGTCCACATCGACATCGACAGGCATGACGACGATCACCTCATCCCCGGATATCCCCCTCTCGCTGTGCATATAGGCGCAAGCGAGCGCGATGGCAGGGAACGTGTCCCGCCGCTCCGGCTCCAGGACGAGCGGCGCCGCGGCGCCCAGCTGAGATATTATTAGTTCCTCCTGCGCCCGGGGGGCCGCGATGACAGCGGAATGCTGCAGACCCGCCCCTTCAATCTTCTGCCAGACTCTCTGCAGCATCGATAACCGGATGCGATCGTCTTCCTCGAAGGAACGGTTCACTTTAATAAACTGCTTGGAACGACAGTCATTCGACAGCGGCCATAACCGCTTCCCGCTGCCGCCGGATAACAAGATCAACTTCAACCAATTCTCCTACTTTCATAAAATAATTGATCGTTGAGTACTTTCTGTGTGTTTTGGCATAGATCCATTGAACCGTATCCACCTCCACACTTTCTGAACACTTTCAGAATGTAAAAAAAGCCGCCTTCCGTCCCTATTCGACGTCAGGCGACCCTGTATTCCGGGGCACTTGCATATATCAAGTTCGATTGCGCTCAGCTATGCTGCTCATCCATACAGCCAAGCCCGCCATCCCCAACCAGCGGCAGGCCGCGTTAACGTCACCCGCTCATGGGCATCGCCACCCAATGCCCCCTCGTTACCTCAACCAGCTCGGATTGGTCCAGCTGATATGTGTCCGCTTCGGTCTGCTCCTCCATCAGCACCCGTTTTTTGGCCGCTTCGACCTTCGGATCGGGAACCGGAATCGCAGCCAGCAGCGACTTCGTATACGGATGCTGCGGATTCGCATACAGCTCCTCGCTTTCGGCCAGCTCGACGATCTTGCCCCTATACATCACGGCGACCCGATCGCTGATATGCTTGACCATCGACAGATCATGTGCGATGAACAGATACGTGAGCCCGAGACGCTGCTGCAGCTCCTCCATCAGCTTCACGATCTGCGCCTGAATGGACACATCGAGTGCGGACAGCGGCTCGTCGCATACGATGAACTTCGGCTCGACCGCGAGGGCGCGCGCGATCCCGATGCGCTGACGCTGGCCCCCGGAGAATTCGTGCGGATACCGCGTTGCATAGGCCGAATCAAGCCCGACCATATCGAGCAGCTCCTCCACCCGCTTCTTCCGCCGCTGCTTGCTTCCCGCCAGCCGGTGGACATCGAGCGCTTCGCCGATAATATCTAATATTTTGAATCTGGGATTGAGCGAAGCATACGGATCCTGAAAGATCATCTGCATATAGCGCCGCATCGTCTTCATCTCTTTGGCGGACATCCGGTTCACGGCCATCCCTTGGTACAAAATATCGCCGCCTGTCGGCTCATGAAGGCGCAGAATCGATCTTCCGGTCGTCGATTTGCCGCAGCCCGATTCGCCGACGACGCCGAGCGTCTCCCCTTCGCGGATATAGAAGCTGATATCATTGACCGCCTTGATGATGTTTCCCTTGCCGAGATCGAAATATTGCTTGAGCGATCGTACCTCCAGCAGCGGGCACGCATCGTCCGCATCCTTCTTCACGAAGATCGGCGCAGGCTTCGGCTTCTTCTTCTCATTCAGGCGCGGGAGCGCGCCGAGCAGCTTCCTCGTGTACGGATGCTGCGGGCGGGCAAAAATCTCCTCCGTCGTGCCCGTCTCGACGACAGCGCCATCCTTCATGACGACGACCCGATCGCACAGGCCGGCGACGACGCCCAGATCATGCGTGATTAAAATGATCGAAGTGCCCAACTGCTGCTGCATATGCTTCATCACATTCAAAATCTGGGCCTGAATTGTCACGTCGAGTGCTGTCGTGGGCTCATCGGCGATGAGGAGCGCAGGCCGGCAGGCAAGCGCAATCGCGATCATGACGCGCTGGCGCATCCCTCCCGAGAATTCATGCGGATACTGATGGTAGCGTCTCTCGCTGTTGCGGATGCCGACCAGCTTCAGCATCTCGATCGCCTGCTTCTTGGCGGCGGCGGCAGACAGCTTCTGATGCTTGATCAAGCCTTCCTCAATCTGTCTTCCAATCGTCATCGTCGGATTCAGCGATGTCATCGGATCTTGAAAGATCATGCCCATATCCCGGCCGCGAATGCTCTCCATTTCCTTATCCGTGTAATTTTCAACATTCTTTCCCAGGAATATGACTTCGCCTTCTCTCATATACGATACTGAAGAAGGAAGCAAGCGCATAATCGAACGAGCCGTCACACTCTTGCCGCTTCCGGACTCCCCGACAATTCCGAGCGTCTCTCCCTGATTCAGCTCGAAGCTGACATCGCGAACAGCCTGTATCTCCTTGTCCCGTGTCAGAAAAGTTACCGATAAATTGTTGACCTGCAAAATCGTATCCATTTCACTCACCCGCCTGAACGTCCGTTATCGATTCTACTAAAGGTTTGAACAAGAACTTCTATCTCCGTTATTGACAAAAGCTTAAAATAAAATATACTATATCCATCGGAATTATACAATTTAAAAAAGGAGGCAGCAAGAGTCGCTATGGAGAGTACGCAAGCAGCTAGAAATTCCGGTTCAGCGGCCCGTATCGGGAACGCCTACAATAAAATGCTATTGAACCCTTCCTATAAATATGCCGTTCTTCTGCTTGGCCTGCCTGTGCATCTCATCGTGTTCATCATCTATCTCATCCGGCGAAGGCACGATACATATGCCTCTGCGAGAGAGAAGATGGAGGCCGATCTTCTCGCATCCGGCTACAAGGATCGGCTCCGGGCCGAGATCGAGGAGCAGACGCTGCGGAAGCGGGCATTCTTCGGACAGCAGTCGAGCAAGACAGCGAGCGCGCGGGAAATCGAGAGATGGACAGAGGCGGAATTCCGCAAGACCCTGACGGAGCGGACGATTGCGCATCTGGGGCAGAGCGGCGCGGCGCGGATCATTTATGCAGACACCTTCGCTTCGTTGCTGAGCCAACCGCTGTTCTTCGCTCTATCGATAATTCTCGGATTTCCCATGTACTTACTCATATTGGTGTACAGCAACTCCTTCCTTAAATACATTTTCGAGCGTCTCATCATGAGCCTGTTCGTGATTATCGGGGTTGCCGTGCTCGTGTTCACGCTGCTGCATCTGTCGCCGCTTCATCCGGCCGCCAATATTCTCGGCGAGACCGCGACCGAGGAGCAGATCGCTTCCTTCAATAAGCTGTACGGGCTGGATCAGCCATACCTCGTACAACTGTGGAACACAATGAAGGGAATAGCGACCTTCGATCTCGGCAAGTCGTTCTCGGGCAACGAGCAAGTGACGTCAGCCATCGCCGGCAAATTCCCGATCACGCTTCAGTTGACGGTCATCTCGCTGCTGCTGGCCGTGATCATCGCCTTACCGATCGGAATCATCTCGGCGGCGAGACCGAACTCATTCTTTGATTACACGTTTATTTTTATCGCTTTGATCGGTTTGTCCATCCCTAACTTTTGGCAGGGACTCATCTTCATCTTGAACTTCTCGATCAAGCTGCAATGGCTTCCGGCGACCTACAATCCGCAAAACTGGCTGTCCATGATTATGCCGGTCGTCGTGCTGGGAACGGGCTTGACGGCCGCCGTGGCCCGGATGACCCGTTCATCCACGCTGGAAGTCATTCACGAGGATTACATTTTGACTGCCAGGGCCAAAGGACTGAGCCAGCGCCAGGTGCTGCTCCGGCACGCCGTGACGAACGCCCTCATTCCGGTTATTACCGTCATCGGGCTGCAATTCGGCGGCATGCTGGGAGGAGCCGCCGTGACGGAAAAAGTGTTCAATATTAGCGGGATCGGCAGCTACATCGTGGACAAACAATTCATTCCCGATATTCCGAGCATTATGGGCGGGGTTGTCTACACCGCGATTACCATTTCACTCGTCAATATGCTGATTGATATTTTGTACGCCTTCTGTGACCCGCGCATCCGTTCGAAGATGAAACAATATTGAAATGCGTGTTCAAAACCGGCCGGTTGCAGCGTCAAGAAGCAGTATCACTTCGCGAGCAAAAGCGGCCCTTTGAAGAACCTCTAAAAGCAGGTGTAACCATGACCAAGTTGACACAACCCAGACAGGAGAAAAAGCGGAAGCTGAGATTGTCACCGGAATATACCCAATCGAGCTTCGCCTGGATCGTCTCTGCCGTCCTGTCCGCCGTTCTGTTCCTGAACAGCTACGACTGGGCCGCCAAGACGGTGAACCGATTTGTGCTGCTCGCTGCCGTTATCTACCTGGGCTTCGGACTCATTCAAATGATCATCACCGCCATGCTTCGAAGCGATCTGCTCCGACAAGGGGCGATCCGCAGACGGACGCGGATACTGTCCTATATTCAGCTCCCTAGCGCCCTGACGGGCAACGTATTCGTCGCCGCGTGCGCATTCAATCTGATCAGGAAAGAGAAGAGCTCAGAGTATACGATCGCTGTCTATATGCTCCTCACCCAGTTCTATGTTATCGCTATATCGGGATTGAATATGTTCAAGCCATATGTAGCCGATGCCTTTCCGCTGGCGATGCTGGCCCTGATCGGAATTGCGGTCTTCCAGTTGATTGCGCTCATACTCGTAGCCGCCAAGGTGCAGCGGCATTACGCTCCCTCCTGGATGGCTGTCATTGCCGCAGCGCTCATCCTGACCGCCCTGACCGGGAATCTGTTCGCGCTGCTGCTCGGGTGGAATCTGATCGCGAAGATACGCCGGAACAGCAATCCGGCCGAGGTGAAATGGGAGGAAGTGTGGGAGCGGCTGACACTGAATGCGACGGCGATGTCCGGCCTGTTCTTCATCGTGTTCCTGTTCTCGATTAGCGTCTGCAGCTTCTTCACCTTCGACTACAGCGTGGCGGTCGAGAACAACTATGGCGCGATTCTGCAGGCTCCGAGCCTCGCCTATCCGTTCGGAACGGATAACTTCGGGCGGTGCCTGTTCTCGCGCATCATATTTGGCGCCCGCATCTCGCTCATCGTCGGCTTCCTGTCGACCGCGATACCAGTTGTCATCGGCGGAACGCTCGGCGCCATCTCCGGATATTACGGCCGACGGACCGACAATGTCATCATGCGGCTGCTTGACATTCTGTACGCGGTTCCGGGAATCCTGCTGGCGATCGCCATTATCGCCGCCTTCGGCGCGAATACGGCCAATCTCATCCTGGCACTCAGCATCGGATCGATTCCGACCTACGCGCGAACGATGCGGGCCAACGTCCTGCAGGTGTCGACCTATGAATACGTCGAGGCGGCGCGGGCGTTCGGCTCAAGCCATTCCGCCATCATATTCAAGCATATCGTGCCGAACTCGCTGGCGCCGATGATTGTCAAATCGACGCTCACGATCGGCGGCGCCGTCATCTCGACGAGCAGCCTGAGCTATCTGGGACTCGGCGTAGAGCCGCATATTCCCGAGTGGGGCAATATTTTGAAGCTGGGAAGCGCCTATCTTGAATCCCATTCCTATCTCGCGATTTACCCCGGCCTGGCGATCATCGCCTTGGTCCTGTCCTTCAACTTTTTGGGAGACGGGTTGCGGGACGCGCTCGATCCGAAGATGGGATAACGATACACATACTTCATACTTAGGAGGAATCATCATGAAGAAAAGGTCATTATTCATTGTCATGCTCGCGATCGCCCTCGCGGTGACCGGCTGCACGGTGAACACCAAATCCAACACGGAAGGCCAGAACAAGCCGGCCACGGGTGGGGACAGCAAGCCGGCGGCCGAGGGCGCCGTCGATATCGAGCTCCTCGGGATGAGCTCGGGGCAGGACGACATCAACATCATTCGCGATCAGCTGACGAAGAACGGCTTCAACGTGAAGCTGAACCTTCAACCGGACTATGGCAGCTTCAAGGCCCAGGAGGAGGCCGGCAACTTCGACATCTCGCTCGCCGGCTGGACAACGGTGACAGGCAATCCGGACTATGCGGTCCGTTCCCTGTTCAAGTCGGGCGGCGACTACAGCATTCTCTCCGACCCGGAGATTGACGAGTTGATCGAGAAGGCGGCATCCGAGACACCGGATCAATATGCCGACACCTACAAGCAATTTGAGCAGAAGCTCGTCTTCGATAAAGCCTATATCGCGCCGCTTTACATTTCCGTCAAAAGCCAGGCGTTCAATAAAGAGGTGCTGAACGAGAAGTCGGTGCGGCTGTCCAAGTCCCGGTCCTTCGCCTGGGAGGATGTCGACTTCAACGATACATCCAAGCGGGACAGCGAACCGCTGCTGCTGACGCAGACGAACCCGACCTTGACGTCGCTCGATCCCATCAAAGGGAATGACGGCTCGATTAATATGATCAATACGAATATGTACGTCCGGCTGATCAATCTGACCGATGACGACAAAATAACGGCGGACGGCTCCCTGTCCCGCGCGTACAGCATTGCCGAAGGCAATTCGGAATATTATTTCATCCTGCGCGACGATATCCATTTCGCCACAGTATCCGACAAAAAAGCGGTCGATTCCGGCGAGCGCGTCGGCGCCGACGATGTCGTCTTCTCCTTGAACCGCGCCAAGGACAAAAACTCGGTGCCCGATCACCGCACGTACAGCCTTCACGAGCATATCAAAAATGTCGATATCGTCACGGACGTGAACGCCCTGGAGCAAGTGAAGGTGTCCGGCGGCGGCGAGACGGTGAAGGAAGCGCTGGAGAAAGGGTTGGATACGAAAATATCGGCCCTCGTCGCGGATAAAAAAGAGGCCGACAATAAAGAAGGCAAGTATCAGGTCATCAAGCTGACGACGACAGAGCCGTTTCCTCAAGTACTGAATTACTTGGCGCACCAATCGGCCGGAATCGTCTCGAAGAAGCAAGTCGAGAGCATCAACACGTATGATGCCGCCTCCTTCGACGTCAACAAAGATATTCCTTACGGCGATCAGAACACGGTTACCGAAGGCAGCAAATACAACAACACGCTGTATACAAGCGGACCGTATTTTTTGCTCTACAAGAACGATTATGAAGCCAAGTTCCAGAAAAATCCGGGCTATATGAAGGGAAGCGACCATGAGCCGAAGATAGCCAATGTGACGCTGCGCTTCATCAAGGATACAGACAGCGCCCTCGCTGCATTGCGCAGCGGCGAAGTTCACGTCAATTACGGGGTGCCGGATACGAAGTTCGATGCCGTGAAGGGCGACAGCAAGCTGAGCCTGCAGACAATTCAGAGCAATGCCGTCTCCTATCTGCTGTTCAATACGAAAAACCGCGACGTCGCGAAGAGCGAGGATCTGCGCAAAGCCGTGCTGTACTCGATTAACCAGGACGAGATTCTGCAATTCTACAATAATAATAAGTACAAAGCGGCTTCGACGGTAAGCCCGATTGTCCAGACCGGGAACGAACTGAAAGCCGATCCGGCCAAGGTAAAGGAATATTTGGACAAATATAGAGCCGCGGCGAAATAATAATCACGAAGAAGGTCCCGGGCTTTCTCCATGCGAGAGCCCGGGACCTTGCTATGCGCCCGCGTCATGCCTGCCGCGAGGCGAACCTGCCGTAGAAGCTCGCGCCGTCTATCATCCAGAACCGCTCCTCCATTTCAATATTGAGGAACCAGTACTCCCGCTCGGTTACATACCAGCCCCATCGGCCTTCATGAACGCAGCGAAGCCCGGTACGTACAGTGTACCGGGCCTGCTCTTCCGGGAACTATAGAGCAGTTCCCTCATATGTGAACCGATTTCGGACCGTCTTCGGCGGCGCGAATTCGGGCTTATCAGATAAACAAATTCACCCTTCCATCCGCCGCATCGCCCAGATAGGCGGCCACTCCGCCATATTCGACGCCATCAATCAGCTCCTCCTGCTGCAGGCCGAGCAGATCCATGGTCATCGTGCAGGCAACCAGCTTCACCCCTTGCTCCTGCGCCAACTCGATAAGCTGAGGCAGCGTCAGCGCTTGGTGCTTTTTCATGACATGCCGAATCATTTTCGGACCCATGCCCAAATAGTTCATTTTGGACAATCCCAGCTTGTTCGCGCCCCTCGGCATAAGAAAGCCGAACGCTCTTTCAAGCCATCCCTTCTTGACCTGGACGGCCTCTTCCCGCCGCAGGGCGTTCAACCCCCAGAACGTGAAGAAGATCGTCACTTCATGCTCATAAGCGGCCGCGCCGTTCGCGATGATGAACGCGGCCATGGCCTTGTCCATTTCTCCGCTGAACAACACAATCGTCGTCTTCTGTGGCGATTGTTCCACTCGCTCCCCTCCTTTCCATTACTTCGCAGGCTTAGGCTGCAGCGCATATGCCAAGCCGGAGCGATTGGCAGGCATCGCTGTGCCCGCCTTCGGTCCTGCTACTTTTTCCGCACATAAAATTTGTAGACGCCCTGTTCCTCTTCCTGTCCCACCATCTCATGGTTGGTCTTTTTGACCCATGCCTGGAAATCGTTCAGCGACCCTTTATCGGTCGAGATGACCGCCATTACCTGTCCGCTTTCCAGCGCCTCCAGCGCTTTCTTCGCTTGCACGATCGGCATCGGACATGCCATTCCGCTCGTATCCACAACAGTCGTTACCTTCATCTTGTTCCACCTCTCCAATCCATGTTCTTATTCGTGGTCATGCCTCAGGAGGCGCATGGGTACGAACTCCTTGTCGTCTCCCGCTGCCCGCGCCCTCCCTCGAATCGTCCGGCCCAAGATATCACCCTCGTGACAGACGCCGGGCTCCCTGTGCCGGAATGCTGCTCCTACTTCACTTCTCCCTCCCAGTCATTCATGCCGCCGGACAGATTGTGCAGCCGGGTATAGCCCGCCGCAGCTAAATATTGGCACGCTCTCGCGCTCCTGCCGCCGGCTTGGCACACGACAATCCATGCCTGCGCCGGATCGAGCTCGCCGCTCCGCTCCGGCAATTCACTCAGAGGGACATTCACCGCACCCGGGATATGTCCGTCCGCATATTCCTCCGGCTCGCGGACATCCACGCACCGGGCCTTCTCCGCGTTCATCATCTGCTCCGCCTCGCCGGGAAGCACTTCTTTCCAAGACATTTCAGCACACCTCCACTTTATATACACATACCCGTATAGGTATATGAACAGTATAATAAGATCCCTGCCGCTCGTCAAGCAACAGGGATCCTTTTCAGTCCTGCTATGCGGTTCGCGCTTCCTCATCGGCTGCGGCGGTCAATGCGTCATGCCTGCCCGTCTCCTTTTTTCCGAGATTAACGATGCTCGCTCTCCTGTCCGCTCAGAATCCGAAGCGCATGCGGCAATTGATCGATAACCGCCATCAAATTCTCGTATGCACCCCGCGGACTGCCCGGCAGATTCACGATAAGCGTACCATTGCGGATACCGCAAATCCCTCGTGACAGCATCGCCCGGCGCGTCTTGAGCATCGAAGCGGCGCGCATCGCCTCGGCCATTCCGGGCACCGCTTTCCCGATGACTTTCATCGTAGCTTCCGGCGTAACATCGCGCGGAGCCAGCCCGGTCCCTCCCGTCGTAATGATGAGGTCTGCGTGATGATCATCAGCCAGCTCGATAAGCGACGCGGCTATATCATGCAATTCATCGGGAACGATCCGGTAATCGATAATGTCTCCTTGCAGTTCTTCTTCCACCAGTTCACGAATAACCTGCGCGCTCGTATCTTTCCGTTCGCCGCGCGCCCCTTTATCGCTTGCGGTCAGTATCGCCACACGCCAACGCATGATTCCAGTTCACCTCTTTCACAAGTTAACCGGCAGCCAGGCCTGTCCCGCTGCGCGACCCGACGCTATCTTTGTTGCCTTTAACCTTACTCCCATGTTCGTTGCCCTCTCCCCGTCAGCAGGAGCATTATGAACGAGACAAGGATCATCGAGACGGTCCAGGCCCACGCCATCGTCATATGGCCCGAATCGACGGCGACATAGATGGCGGTCGGCACCGTCTGCGTCTTGCCTGGGATATTGCCGGCAATCATTAAGGTTGCTCCGAACTCGCCGAGCCCGCGTGCGAATCCCAGAATAAAGGCCGTCAAGACCGACGGAACCGACAGCGGCAGCAAAATATAGCGGAACACCTGCCACTCGCTTGCCCCGAGCGAGCGTCCCGCCTCCACCAATTGCTTGTCTACCGAAGCAAAGCCCGTCTTCATCGTCTGAAAAATAAGAGGGAAGGAGACGACAAAGGAAGCGATGACAGCCGCTCCCCATGAAAAAATGATCGGCGCAGACAGCAGCCACTCCGCCAGCGAACCAATCCAGCTTTTCCTCCCCAGCAAGACCAATAATATAAAGCCGACTACCGTAGGCGGAAGCACAAGCGGCAGCATAATTACGGTCTCAACGAATACTTTGCCCTTGAATTGAACCCGGGACATCTTCCATGTCAACAGGACTCCGCACACGGTAGCCAATACGCTTGAGCACACCGCTACACGCAGCGACAACCAGACAGGAGGCCAGAATTGTCCCCAATCCATCCCGAGGCTGCTCATGAAGAAGACGGGATCGAGAATCCGTACTTCTCAAAGATGTTCAAAGCCTCTTCTGTCTGTAAATAGCGGTAGAACTGCTCCGCTTCCTCTCTATGCTTCGTTGCCGCAACAATTCCGAGCGGATACTCTATCGCCGTATGCGTTGACGGGGCAATGACATACGCAATGTTCACATCAGAAGTGGACAGGGCATCCGTCTTATACACAATACCCGCATCGGCGTTCCCCGTTGACACATATTGCAGCACCTGCCGCACATCCTTCGCCTGCACCAGCTTCGGCTGCAGCTGATCCCATAATCCGGCATTCGTCAATGCCTCCTTGGCATAGCTGCCCGCGGGCACGCTGTCCGGAATGCCGATCGCCACCGTACGGAGCCTGTCTTCAAGCAAGCCGGCTTCCGAGCTGACGATGGCCTTGCTGTCGGAAGGAACGATAACAACCAGCTCATTCGTCAGCAAGCTCATCTGATCGTTCGAGTTTACAACCTGCTTTTCAACCAACTGCTTCATCTGCTTCACTGCCGCGGAGAAAAACAAATCCGCCGGAACCCCTTGCTCAAGCTGCTTTTGCAGGGCCCCCGAGCCTCCGAAGTTGAAATGAAGCCGAACCCCGGCATGAGTCGATTCATATAAGTTCTGGAATTCCGACAAGGCGTCTGTCAAGCTTACTGCGGCGGATACGGTTAACTCCACCTGTTCCTTCTGCGCTTCGTCCGTTGCCATGCCGGCCGATGCTTTACCGGACTCATGTTCAACGCCGGAAGCGCATGCGGCGCTGACGAGCATAAGAAGGGCCAGCAGCATCGCTGCCGCGGCATATCGAAATGATTTTATCATCGCAATGCCTCCTTGAAAGTACACAGTCTCATTCTCAAAAAGTACTCCACACGCTATCCGCCAATCTGCGACATGCGGCGTGACGTCGGTGTATGAGTTGTCTCCTCATCGGCCAATTGCTTGAACATCTCATGGCTTTCGGGCTTCGTGCCCAGGGCACGCAGGAAGAGCTGGCGCACCGCCTCGTCGTCTCCGATCACATGGCGAAGTTGATAATCCTCCGTCCAGGCCAGGCATGGCTTAATATAGCCGTCGGCCGTCAAGCGCAGCCGATTGCAAGTGCGGCAGAAATGCCCGCTTACCGGATGGATGAGCCCGAAGCTGCCCGCCGCTCCTTCCAGCCGATAATCATCTGCGGGACCGCTGCCTTGCCGGGACGGTGCCGGAAGGTAAGCCCACTGTCTCTCTGCGCATACGTCGAACACGCGCTGCAGCGGGAGATAGAGATTTTTCCATTGCGAGTCATTGTGTCCAATGGGCATATATTCGATAAATCTCACAATTATCGGATGCTCCATCGTGAGCCGAAGGAAGTCCGCGATTTCATCCTCATTTATCCCCTTCATCAGCACCACATTCAGTTTCACCGGAGATAATCCGGCGGCAAGGCAGGCCGCAATGCTATTCAGCACCTTGTCCACGTCGCCGCCGCGGGTAATCATTTTGAACCGATCCGGCTTCAAGGAATCCAAGCTAATATTCACTCGGGTCAGACCTGCTTGCTTCAACCGCTCGGCCTTCGGCGCCAGGAAGATGCCGTTCGTCGTCAACGAGATATCTTCAATCCCGGGAATGCGCGCCAGCATGGCGATCAGCACATCCAGCTCTTTGCGCACCAGTGGTTCGCCGCCCGTCAGCCTCAGCTTGCGCACCCCCATACCGGCCAGCACCCTGGCCACTTCCGCTATCTCCTCATAGCTCAAGATGTGCGCGGACGGCTCGAACTCGAGCCCCTCTTCCGGCATGCAGTAAATGCACCGCAAATTGCAGCGGTCGGTAACCGAGATGCGCAAGTAATCATGTTGCCGTCCAAAGCTATCCACCAACACAGATGCGCTCATGCTCTCACCGCCCCTTTCCATTTCATCCCTTCCGGCTCCAACAGATTGGGAAATCCCGTTCTCCCCCTATCCACGCGGCGGTCTGCCTTCCGGATAGGCTTGCGTGTTGCTCTGATCCCCGATCCATGCCGATCCGTCTTCCCAATGCTCCTTCTTCCAGATCGGAACGATCTGCTTGATTCGCTCGATTATATATTCGTTCGCCTCATAGGCCGCCCGGCGATGCGGTGATGATACGGCAATCGCGACCGCGATATCGCCTATCTCCAGCCGGCCGATGCGATGCGTCACCGCCGTCTCCGTGTCCGGCCAGCGCTCCCGTACCTCCTGCCCGATTCGTTCCAGTTCGGCGGCCGCCATGGCAGGATAAGCCTCGTACTCCAGGTAGAGCGTCCGCTTGCCTTGCGTCAATTCCCGCACCGTACCGAGGAACAGGGTGACTGCCCCTGCCTCTCTCCGCCTCACTTGATGGGAGATCTCTTCCGGAACGATAGGCTGATCGGTAATGCGGTATCGAGCATGGTTCATACGTCATGCCCCTCCCTTGTCACCTTCGCGGCCGTGTCGGAACGGACGTAATCTCCGCTTTTTCCGCCGCTCTTCTTGACCAGATACGTCGGTCCCAACACCATGTCCTTATCTGCGGCTTTGCACATATCATAGATCGTCAAGCCCGTCACTTGGGCCGCGGTGAGCGCCTCCATCTCCACGCCGGTCATGCCTGTTGTTTTCACGATGACGCGGAATGTCAGCACCTCTTCGTTTTTTTGTTCAAAAGTGATATCGATTCCGTTCAGCGGCAGCGGGTGGCACATCGGGATAAGCTCCGCCGTCCTCTTGGCTGCCATAATTCCGGCAACTTGCGCGACCGCCAATACATCTCCCTTGCCGATAGTGCCTGCGCCGATCTGCCGCATCGTCTCCGGCTTCATGCGAATGCGGCTCTCGGCAACCGCGATCCGGGCCGTCTCGGCCTTGCCGCTTACGTCGACCATATGCGCCCTTCCCTGTCCGTTGAAATGCGTCAATCTGTCCTGGCCCAATCCGTGTCCTCCTCTCCTGCTTACTGGGTCAGCTTCATAACCCATTTCCTTAGTCCCATCTGCCGCAATTACCCTCCGCTAACCGGAGGAAGCAGCGCGACCGTATCCGCCGCTTGAACCGGATAGCCGCTGCCGACGAGGGACTCATTCACGGCCACCATGACATGATCCAGCGAAAGGGACGGATACATTTCCCGTAACCGCTGCATCAATTCCTCAACCGTCAGCGGTTCCAGATCCAATATCAGCTCGGATGCGCCAAGCTGCTCGCGCAAATGCGCGAACAATAAAATTTTCATGCGATCTCATCCTTTCCCCGTCAGCCTAAATAACGATGATACAGCTTCCTGGCCGTAACCGAATCGGATGTTCCATGGACTAAAGCGCGCCCGTCCGCAAAAATAACGATACGCTGCTCCCCGTCCTCGACTTGAACAAGATACGGATTCGACGCCACCCGCTTCCCGCTTCTCCGCAAGGTTCGGGCCAATTCATCCAGATCCACGCCGGAACGCTGCGGAGGACGAATCGATACCGTGGTGCGCCCGCACAGCACTTCCGTTTTCCAGGCGGCCTCGCTCCGCAAATACGGATACGTGCGATGCGTGCCGCAAGTCGGACATGAAGCATCCCGCTTCTCCGCGTGAATCCGGAACGACTGGAAGGTGTTGGACCACTGATCGAACACTGTATACCGGTCAGACATGCACGCGTGATTGCCTGACAACCACTTGATCGCTTCTCCGGCCTGCAGGGCCACGACCATCTGCACGGCTGGCGCGATGACGCCATCCCGATCGCAAGTGGCCGCGCCGAGCGGAACGCGCGATAACAAGCAGTGCAGGCATGGCGTGTCCTGCGGCATGAAATTATAAGTCACCCCATAGCTTCCCGAGCATGCCCCATGAATCCAGGGTACATCGTAGCAATAAGCAATATCGTTCAAGATAAAGCGAAGCTCGTAATTATCCGTTGCGTCCATAATCAGATCGATAGGAGACGAATCGAACAGCTCCTTCAGTCCGGCTGCGCCGCAATCCATCACATGCGCCCGAATATCGATGTCCGAGTTGATCTGCCGCAGCCGGCGGGCTGCCGCGATGGCCTTCGGCGCCTGCTCCGCCGCGTCTTGCTCATCATAGAGCGTCTGCCGCTGCAGATTGCTCCATTCCACTACATCCCGATCAATGATTGTCATGATCCCGACACCGGCCCGCGCCAAGATGTCCGCGATTCCCGATCCGAGCGCCCCCGCGCCGACGATCAAGACATGCTTGCGCCCCAGCTTCGCCTGCCCTGCGGGGCCGATCGGCTGAAAGCTTTGCTGTCTGCTATATCTGTGTCTCGCTTCGCCCACGGCCGCTCTCCTCCTTCCACGCTGACGCTTGGGCGCATTCGTTCAGCAATGCTTCATACTGCCCGGGCGTGTCCACATCGCGGATGAAATCAAGCGGGATGCGAGCCCGGATCCACTCCTCCTCCGCAATCCCGAGCCAACGGCATGACTCGAGCAGTCCCGACAGCCGATGCCGCCCTGCTCGAATCCGTTCCGTAATAATCGGCAGCAGGGGCCGGGGACGATAAAGAGCATGCAGCATTTGATGGCTTCCTTCCGCGATCGGCAGCACCGCATCATAATCGCCTTCCTGGGCGCGGCGCCGCATCCACTCCGCAGCCTGGGCGGAGATCGCGGGGTAATCGCATCCGACCACCCAAGCATACTCCGTCGGCACGATGCGGAACGCGGCATGCAGGCCGCTCAACGGGCCGCGGCCCGGATAGATATCAGACACATACTGAACATTAGCCAATAATCCGGTATACAATGCCGGATCTGGCGTAACCACAAGGATAGAGCGGCACAGCTCGCGCATGCGGCACACCTGCTGTTCGATGAACGTGTCTCCCTGGATTCGGAGCAATGCTTTGTTCATGCCGTTCATCCGCGAATTGCGCCCCCCTGCCAAAATGACGCCGCTTACTGTCATGGTCCGCCTCCTTCCGCGCTGCGCCCTCCTAAGCCCGCAAGCTTCCGTCTATTTTCTCCTTCTATACAAGACATAACTCCGTCTCCAATATTTAATCGGCATGCTCAACATGTGAACAAGCCTCGTAAACGGGAACACGCCGAATAGCCCCAGACCGAGGATGATATGAATTTTAAAAATATAGGGTACATCCTTCATCAATATGCCCTCCGGCGTGAAGGTCAACACGCCGCGAATCCAAGGCGCGATCGTCTCCCGGTAATCGAATCCGCTGCGGCTCGTCGCATTGAATAAGGTCGCCCCCATGCCAACGACGACGATAATCGTAAGCAGAATGATCGACAGCATATCGCCGAAGCTGCTCGTACGCCGGATACGCCGATCCGTCAAGCGTCGCAGCAGCAGGATAATGCAGCCAACGAGCGTCATCAGGCCGGCGGCGGAGCCGAGCACAATCGCCACGGTATGATACAAATGATCGCTGATCCCGATGGACTCCAGCCACGGCTTCGGAATAAGGAGTCCGCCGATATGCCCGAGCAAGACGAGCATGATACCGGCATGGAACAGATTGCTGCCCCATCTCAGTTTTTTCTTCTCCAGTACTTCGCTCGACTTGGCTGTCCAACCGAACTGATCCGTCTGGTAGCGGTAATACAACCCGACCAGAAAAATAATGAGAATGATATACGGGTAAATCACCCAGAAAAACTGATCGCCGAACGTCATTGCGTTGCCCCCCTTCCGGCAGCTTCCGCGTCATCCTTCCGGAACACCGGGGCGCCTCCGTATCCTGCCGCCGCCCACATCGGACCGCAGCCCGCAGCCATCCCGCCGGCGCTCGCGCACCCCGCAGGCGGTTCGAAGCGGACAGAACCTTCGGTCACCCCGGATTGGTCGAGCATCAGCATGATCGCATGCAGTACATGTTGATACGGACTGTCCACGGCAACGAGCGCTTCCCGTATGCCTTCCAGCGCATCCTTGAAGGAGAATAATAAGCCCGCTCCTGTATCGCCTTCCGCGACAGCCGCATATTCAAGCATTAGCGGCAAGTAATCCGGCAGTTCCTCGGTGGCGAGGATCATATTCTCTTGTTCATAGATCTGCTTCAGCTTCAGCAATGCCGGGCCGCGCTCGCGATCCTCGCCGAGCTGTCCATAGGTCAAGTACAGATTCGTTTTCTTGCCAAAATCAAATGTCTTCACATATTGCTCCGTCACCGCCTCCGCATCCATCCCCGCAAATCCGGCGATGCACTCGCCTGCCAGCTGAATCAACCGCTCGTTCATCTCCGTGCTGTCCTGCTGCAGCAGCTCGCACCAGCTTACATAGATGTCATCCGCCGCCTCATGCCACTCGTCATCCGGGTATTGCAGCAAGCACGACAGCATCATCCAACTCGAACGCCGCACTATCTCGTTCATGAGCTCTCCCCTTTCACTGATTGGTACAACGCATCACCGCTCTATCCTCCGCAAGGCCCCGGGCCGCCCATCATATTCGAGAAGCCGCATGCGCCCTGCTCGCTGTACAGATCCGCGAATTGTTCCCGATGCGCTGACGGAATGACGAACCGATCTTCATATTTGGCAATCGCCAGCAAGCGGTACATCTCTTCCACTTCCTGCTCGCCGATGCTTAACTCCTCCAGCAGTCCCCGATCCGGCTCCTTCCCCAAATGGAGAACACGCATATGCGATCGCATCACCGCCATCTTCTTCAGTACCCGCTTGACGATCCCGGTATCTCCCGCGGTTAGCAAGTTCGCAAGATATTGCACCGGAATGCGCATATCCTCTATCGCCGGGAATATATCATCTGCCGACGCGGCCGCGCCTTTGCCCTCCACCATATTCGTAATCGGGCTAAGCGGCGGCACATACCATACCATCGGCAGCGTGCGGTATTCCGGGTGCAGAGGAAGCGCGATCTTCCATTCCACGGCCATCTTGTAAATGGGCGACTGCCGGGCCGCTTCCATCCAATCTCCCGGAATGCCGGCTTCACGCGCAGCCGCAATCACTTCCGGATCATGCGGATCAAGGAATATGCCGAGCTGCGCTTCATATAATTGCTTCTCGTCCGTAACCGAAGCCGCTTCTTCCACGCGGTCCGCATCATAGAGCATGACGCCCAGATAGCGGATCCGGCCGACGCAGGTCTCCGAGCATATCGTCGGCAGACCCTGCTCGATGCGCGGGAAGCATAGCGTGCATTTTTCCGCCTTGTTCGTCTGCCAATTGAAGTAGACTTTCTTATACGGGCAGCTCGACACGCAGAACCGCCACGAGCGGCAGGCATTCTGATCGACGAGCACGATGCCGTCCTCGTCCCGCTTGTACATGGCGCCCGACGGACAGCTAGATACGCAGGGAGGATTGACGCAATGCTCGCAGATGCGCGGCAAATACATCATGAACACCTGCTCGAACTCCATTCGCACGGCTTCCTGAATGCCGGCCATATCCGGATCCAGCAGCCCGGTATCGTGGGCGCCTGCCAGATCGTCTTCCCAGTTCGGTCCCCAGTTCAGTTCCATATATTCCCCGGTTATTTGCGACTTCGGCCGCGCGACAGGCTGGTGCTTCCGTTCAGGACTTTGCTGAAGCTTCTCGTAGTCGTAATCCCACGGCTCATAATAATCATCGATCGTCGGCTGATCCGGGTTGTGGAAAATATTCATCAACCGCTTGGCGCGGCTGCCGGAGCGAAGCTCCAGCTTCCCGTTTTTGAGCACCCAGCCGCCTTTATAGCGGTCCTGATTTTCCCATTGTTTCGGGTAACCGATCCCTGGCTTCGTCTCCACATTGTTGAACCACATATACTCGGCGCCTTTGCGGTTCGTCCACGTATTTTTGCATGTGACCGAGCAGGTATGACAGCCAATGCATTTGTCCAGGTTCATCACCATGCCAATCTGCGCTTTAATCTTCAAGCCAGTTCACCTCCTGCAGTTTGCGAATCACGACGTACAAGTCGCGCTGGTTGCCCGTTGGCCCGTAATAGTTGAAGCCATAGCTCAATTGCGCATAGCCGCCTATCATATGCGTCGGCTTCACATGAATTCGCGTCGGACTGTTATGCGTTCCGCCGCGCGTCGCCGAGACATCGGTCGCGGGCACATTAATCGTCCGATCCTGGGCATGATGCATGAAGGCCATGCCCCGCGGCATCCGGTGCGTCAGTACCGCCCGGGCTACGACAGCGCCGTTCTGATTGAAGCATTCAATCCAGTCATTATCCTGAATCTCCGCGCTTGCCGCGTCATCCTTATTCATCCAGATCGTCGGACCGCCCCGGAACAAGGTCAGCATCGGGAGCGAATCGTAATACATGCTGTGAATGGACCATTTGCTGTGCGGGGTCATGAAGTTCAGCACGACTTCCTTGCCCTTCACGCCCGGACGCTGCTTCACGCTGTGGAACGGCGCATGCTTCAAGGTCGGCTTGAAGATCGCCATATTCTCGCCGAACTCGGTCAATAATTCATGATCGAGATAGAAATGCTGGCGTCCCGTCAGCGTCCGGAACGGAATCAGCCGTTCGATATTCGTCGTAAACGGCGAATACCGTCGTCCATGCTGCTCCGACCCGCTGAATGCCGGAGAGGTGATGACCGTCTTCGGCTTCGCCGTAATATCCTCGAAGGTGAACCGGTCTTCGATTCGATCCTCCGCCAGATCGGTCAGCTTCAGCGCCGTCTTGCGCTCCAGCGCTTCCCATGCCTTGACCGCCATCTTCCCGTTGCTCGTCGATGACAGCGTCAAGATCGCTTCCGCCACCTGGCGATCGGTGATGAGCTGCGGACATCCCGCTCCGGCACCCGCGTCCTTCGTCACGCCATTCACTTTCTTCAGCAGCTCGTATTCTTCGGCGGCAGACCAGTTCATGCCCTTAATGCCGTAGGGCTTCTCTTTCACATTCGGCCCGAGCGAGATCATTTTCTTATACACTTGCGTATAATCCCGTTCCACGACGACGAATCTCGGCATCGTCTTGCCTGGAATTGCCTCGATCTCCTGCTTGCTCCAATCGCGTATCTTGCCCTGCGGCTGGGCCAGTTCATCCGGCGTGTCATGCTGCAATGGCATGGCAACGACATCTGTGACGGGACCTGCGAATTCGGCCTGCGCCATCTCGGAGAATATCTTCGCAATCGTCTTGAACGTCTCCCAGTCCGACTTCGATTCCCATAGCGGCGGCACCGCCGGATTGAACGGGTGAATAAATGGATGCATATCGGTGGAGGACAAGTCGCTCTTCTCGTACCAGGTCGCTGCCGGGAGCACGATGTCGGAATAGACGGCCGTTCCCGACATGCGGAAGTCGATATCGACCATCAGGTCCAGCTTGCCCTTGGAGGCTTCTTCCCGCCAGGCGATCTCTTGCGGCCGAATCGCCTCCTGATCATCATTCAGCAGGCCGTTATGCGTGCCAAGCAGATGCTTCAGGAAATACTCATGCCCCTTCCCGGAGCTGGAGATCAGATTGGCGCGCCAGACGAACATCACCTTGGGATGGTTCGAAGCCGCGTCCGGATCCTCGATCGCGAACGATAGTGTGCGATTCTTCAGCCGCTGCGCGACATACTGCGCGATCTCCTCATTCGTGCTCAGACCATGCTCCTGCGCCTGGGCGCTCAACGTGAGTGAATTCTCGTTGAATTGCGGGTAGGAAGGCAGCCAGCCCAGCCGGGCCGCGAGCACATTATAGTCGGCATAATGCGTATAGCGGGCCTTATCTACAAGCGGTGACGTATGCCCGTCCACCGGGTTCGATTCGTAGCGCCACTGATCCGTCGCGAAGTAGAAGAACGAAGTTCCGTTCTGCTGCCGCGGAGGCATCGTCCAGTCGCGGGCGAAGGCAACCGTGGCCCAGCCTTCCGCCGGGCGCAGCTTCTCCTGTCCTACATAGTGCGCCCAACCGCCGCCGTTCACGCCTTGACAGCCCGTCATGATGACGAGGTTCAGGATGCTGCGGTAGATCGTATCGGAGTTGTACCAGTGGTTGATGCCCGCTCCGACAATAATCATCGATCGTCCCTGGCTGTCGATCGCGTTCTGCGCGAATTCGCGGGCAATCTGCGTGACTGAGGCGCGATCTACGCCGGTTATCGCCTCTTGCCAAGCCGGCGTGCATGCGATGCCCGCCTCATCGTAGCGGCTCGTCCCGTCCGGATCGACGCCATATTGCGCCAAGGTAAGATCGTACACGGTTGTTACGCGATACTCGGTTCCATCCGCCGAAGTCACGGTCCGGTACGGTACGATGCGTGACACCGTTTTTTTGCCTTCATCATCGAAATAAGGCAGCATCAGCTCCAGGCGGCCGTCGGCGTTAGCGCCGAGACCGAGCTGCGGGACAATCTCCTCGCCCGTTATCGTATCGATAAGCTCCAGATTCCAGTTGCCCTCTTCGCCCCAACGCGAGCCGATCGTGCCGTTCGGAATATGCAATTGGCCGGTGTTCTCCCCGACCATCACCGTCTTCCACTCCGCATTGTTCGTCTCGACGCCGAGATCATGCGCATTCAGGAAGCGATCCGCCTTGTAGTTCCCGTCTTGTTCCGCCAGGATGACGAGGAAAGGAAAATCTGTATATTTTTTCACATAATGTTCGAAATAAGGGGTCCGCTGCTTGACATAGAACTCGCTCAAAATGACATGCCCCATCGCCATGGCCAACGCACCGTCCGTTCCCTGCTTGGCAGGCAGCCATTCATCCGCGAAGCGAACGAACTCCGCATAATCCGGACTGACGGATACGACCTTCGTCCCGCGATAGCGGGCTTCCGTCATGAAGTGCGCATCCGGTGTGCGCGTCATAGGCAGGTTCGAGCCCCATACGAGCAAATAACTGGAATTATACCAATCGCTGCTCTCCGGCACGTCGGTCTGATCGCCCCAGATCTGCGGCGAAGCCGGCGGAAGATCCGCATACCAATCATAGAAGCTGAGCAGCGGCGATCCGATCAGGGACAGAAAACGCGACCCTGCCGCGTAGCTGACCATGGACATGGCAGGGATAGGGGAAAAGCCGAAGATCCGATCCGGTCCGTATTGCTTAATCGTATACAGCATCGACGCAGAAATGATCTCCGCCGCCTCTTCCCAAGTCGTCCGTACCATGCCGCCTTTGCCGCGGGCTGACTTGTAGGCAGACTTCTTCTGCTCGTCCTCGACGATGGAAGCCCATGCGCTCACCGGATCATCCTTCTCCTTGCGCGCCTCGCGCCATAGCTGAAGCAGCTTGCCGCGAATATACGGGTACTTCACGCGCAGCGGGCTATAGAGATACCAGGAGAAGCTGGCTCCGCGGGGACAGCCGCGCGGTTCGAATTCCGGCATATCCGGTCCGGTCGTCGGATAGTCCGTCTGCTGCGTCTCCCACGTGACGATGCCGTCCTTGACGAAGATCTTCCAGCTGCAAGATCCGGTGCAGTTGACCCCATGCGTAGAGCGTACCACCTTGTCATGCTGCCAGCGGCTGCGGTACATGTCTTCCCACGTCCGATCGGCCGGCGATACTTCACTCCAGCCTTCCGCGTTCGTCTCCCGCTTGCGGAAAAATTTCAGCTTCTGCAGTAGCGGATTGCTCTTTTTCATGCGTTCATCCCCTTGCTCGTTATTCTAGCTCTATTGTAAGGGCTGGCCTGCGGCCAAAAGAGAGGGGAACTCCCCCATTCTGGCGAGGGAATTCCCCAAGTTTGCTGTCGGCAAGCGATTCACTTCATCGTGCGGGAGGCAGACATCGTTCGGGAGCAGAGCGATCTGCAGACGGATAGCGCCCTGTCCAGCACCGCTTCTTCATCGCAGATCGAGAGGAGAGGAGGAAGGGAGCCGTCGGACTCCCCGTTCATGGCGGCTTCAGGGGAGAACCAGCTGATCCATAGACGCACGTTTGTCGTCTCCTGGATGAGATCCGACAGCTGCGCGGGGTCACGGACGAGCGCGATCTTCGGAAAAGGCTCCCGCTTGAAGCCTTCGGCAATGACGATATCGACGCGGCCGCACATGCATACGGCAATGTCAGACAGCGATGTCGGCGCTTGCCGCATCCATCGGGTCGCCTTCCCGGATGTGAGCACGGTCTCGACCGCCCCATGCTCCAGGTGGCGCGCGCTGTCCGTGCCTGCGTCATCGAGCGTGAATTGATGGGCATCGCGCTTCGCCGTTCCGACCCGGTACCCCTCTTCCGTCAGTGCGGCGATCAGCTTGCAGGCCAACGTCGTCTTGCCGCTGTTCTTATATCCTACAATTTGCACAACAGCCGCTTGCGGGGCACTCTGTTGCATGCTCTCCCGCTGAAGCCAATGCCGTTCGGCGGCTGTCCCGCCATCAGCACTTGTGACGTCTGGAGTTCCCATACCGTCTCGTCTTCCTCCTTCCATGAATCCGGCTCCTCTACAATACGATGACATCCACCAGCGTTCCCGCCTTGTGCCCGTGCGGCGATCCGGGCAGACAAATTAAGCAATTCGCATCTCGCAGCGATACGGTGATGCTCGACATATCGCGGCCGACCGGCGCGGCCTCCAGCCTGCCTTCCCGGCTGGTCAGCACGCCGCGCACGAAGCGGGTGAAGCGATCCGACTTCACATCGTCGGCCGCCAGTACCGCCTTCATGCGCGGCTCCGCGGCGCGTTCCGCGCCCATCATCCCGCGCAGCGCCGGACGAAGAAATAGGCGGCATCCGACATAGCAAGCCGCCGGATTGCCGGACAGTGCGAACAGCGGCGTTCCCTGCCGGACGCCGAACGTCGTCGGGCTGCCCGGACGCATCATCACTTTGTTGAACTTCAGATCGCCGTCCCACGATCGGGTGATATCATACACAATATCGTGATCGCCGACAGACACGCCGCCGGTCGACACGACTGCATCATAGGCGGCCAACGCGTTCATGATCGCCTGACCTGCCCGTTCCGCATCATCCGCCACCTGTTCCAAATGGTACGGAATGCCCCCGAACTCCGTCACGGCCGCCGCGATCATCGATCCGTTGCTATTCCGAATTCGTCCCGGCTGCAGCGCGTCATGGACTTCCAGCAGCTCCGCGCCAGTCGCAATAATAGCGACCCGCGGCCGGCGATGCACCTGGACCGCAGCCGCCCCGAACATGGCCAGCAGCGCCATCTCCCCTTGCCCGATTCGCGTGCCGGCGCGCAGCACCGTCTCGCCGGCCTCCATCTCCATGCCGATGGGCGATACATTATCCCCCGGCGAGACCGGAGCTTTCACGAAGCATGTAATGAAGCCCTCTGTGTTTGTTCCGCCTTCGGCGGTCTTCTCATAAGGGATGACCGCATCCGCTCCATCCGGAACGGCCGCGCCCGTCATTATCCGGGCACATTCCCCTGCGCGCACAGCCCGCTGCGGAACCGTTCCTGCCGGAATATTGTCCACGACATTCAGGATTACCGGCGCCTGGATGCTAGCCTTGGCGGTGTCCGCGGCAGCCAGCGCATACCCGTCCATGCCCGAACGCCGGAAATGCGGCACCGGCTGCGGCGCGACGAGATCCGCCGCCAAAAAACGCCCGCAGCATTCCGCAAGCGGCACTACTTCGGTAGGCATGAGCCTTACAGCCTCCAGCACATGCTTTGTCGCCTCTTCCACTGAAATCGCCTGGCGCATGAAGGTATGCTGCTCCTTCCTTCCGCTCATCGTCTTCATTACCCCTTTTTAGTAAGTTCAGCAGTTCAGTACATCCCCATTTCCAACCTATGCTCTATACTAGTCTTACGCGGCCGTTGTCATGCATCCGGCCCGATCTCTGTGAACACCCCGACATAGTAGCTTGTCTCCCCAAGATCATCCTTCACTGCATTAATCGTGAGATGCTCCAGATAAATGTCGCCGTTACGCTTCTTATTCCAGATCTCTCCAACCCAACTGTCCTTCTTCTTCAACTGGTTCCACATCGATGCGTAGAAGGCTTGATCATGGCGTCCGGACTTCAGAAATCCGGATTTCTGACCGACCGCCATCTCCGGCGTGTACCCGGTCACCGCCGTGAACGCCTGGTTCACCGCTACGATAAAGCCCTTCTTGTTCGTAACAAGCACCGCCTGCGAGGCGTTGTCCATAATCTGCTCCGCCAGCTTCACCTTGTCCTGCCAATACAGGTAGAGCACGAGCAGGAGACTGCATAGCGCTACCATCGACAGAGCCATGAAGCCGATGGCGTAATGCCCGGTGATGGAGAGCAGCATCGCCAGCATTAGCGGCGGGAAAAATCCGCCCAATCCCCCCAAGGCCGAGATCAGCCCATTCGCAATCCCGGATTGCTTCGAGAAGTATAGCGGGACTAACTTGAAAATGGCTCCATTCCCTGCGCCTGCGCATAAACCTATTAATAGACAACCTATCGTATACAGGATGATGGACGGAGAAAAGGCGAGGACGATCCCCCCGACCGTCAACCCTGCAAAAACGAGGACGAGCAGCTTGAACGGATTCACCTTATCCGCTAACCAGCCGCCGACCGGCCGCATGAACGTCGCCAGCGTGACGAACCCTGCCGTGCGCAGGCCCGCATCCACCTTGTCGATGCCGAAATGGCTGACGAGATGATTCGGCAGAAACACCGTAAAAGCGACGAAAGCGCCGAACGTAATAAAATAAAAGAAACAAAGGAGCCATAGCTTTTCGTTACGGTAGATTCCTTTGATCTGCTCCATCAGGAGCGCTTTTAATTTCTGCTCCCTCCGATCTCCGATCAAAAAATTGGCCAGCGCAACTATCGCGAGCAGCAGCAAATAGAACTGCACCGTCGTCCGCCAGCCGAATTGGGTCGCCAGCAACGGCGCGAAAAAGGTGCTCAACGCCGATCCAAGGTTGCCAAGCCCGTATATTCCATTGACGAAGCCGTGTTTCTCCCGCTCGTAATATTTCGGAAGCGACGTCACGCCGATAGAAAATGTTGCGCCTCCGATTCCCAGGAATAGCCCGCCGATCAACAGATCCGCGAAGCTCGACGCTGCGCTGATATAAAATACAGGCAGCAGCAAAACAACAAAACTGGCGAAAAACATGTTGCGCGCGCCATACCGGTTCGTCCAATACCCATAAGGAATTCGCAGCAGAGAACCCAATACGACCGGAACCGCTGTCACAAGCGATACCTGTCCGGGTGACAGCATTATATCCTCCTTAATGAATGCGATTAGTGAAGACAAGATGCCCCACACCGCAAAACCGGATAACAGGCTTAGCGTTTGCAATGACAAGATTGATTTGGATGCCTTCATCCCCATACCTCCCCGTTCTTCAATCCATCACGATCCATTATTGCGGGAGACGAGGGCAAAAAAAAGTGGGGAATTCCCTCATTTGACCGAAGGAGATTCCCCATCTGAACCAGGTGATTCAATTCCAATGCATCTCATCCAACAGCAATCGTGTCGGAACGATGAAGCGAACAGACTGTGTTGACTTTTTCGTGACGATTTCAAAATCGCATTTCAACGACCGAATCTGCTCCATGACCGGCAGGAACAGCTCCTCCGACAAAGTATGAAGAAGAAAACTGTTGAATTCGACGCAAGTATTTCCCGTCTCTTCTTGCCCGATAACCAATTGCGCACTGACAGGCGGCGATGAAATGCACGTATCGACAAGCACTTCAAGGATCATCGCGAATTGTTCCTGACGTTCACGGGACAAACTCGTGACGCGCTGATCAAGCAGTTCGCAGGCTACGCCGGCCGACCTAGCGGCCTTAAGCAGCCGGAGGATGGGACCGGCCTCCTGCTTGGCAGGTTTCCGCTCTTGATCACGAGCCCCCGGCTCTGCTAACGTGCGAGGCTGCTCGCCCAACAGCTCTCCATTCGCCTCCACTCGCATAGGAGACGGATTCTCCGATGCAGACGGATCCATCCTGCCGCAGCATACGCCCCGCGTATCCTCCGCGTCATAGAACCGCCCGAGCGTCCTGGCACAGGACTGTACCCGTTCAATGTCATCTGCGCTGAACTCTCTGCGGCTTCGTTGGCCCACGAGCAGCACGCCGTATGCCTTGCGGCGAACATCCACTATCGAATCGACCGATACGCCAACACCAGAGCGCAAAGATTCCACGAGGAATATCGGATACTCGAGCACCTCATCCTGCACTTCCTCGGGAAATGCGGTGACAACATGAGGACGCTTCCCCTGCAGCACCTTCCCGGCCATCCCTCTGCCCATTCGAACCGTGATCATCTTGTACCGATCCGAGTTCGCTCCGAGCGCGAAGCGCCAATAGATGTCGCGATAATTGCCGTCCGCCAATGCGACTGCTGTGAAGTCAAGTCCCATGTCCCGCTTCAGCGCTTCCAATTCCCGCTGCACTTGCTGCTGCAGCGTCGGTTGGCAGGAGGGTTCGTTACTCAAAGTCCAGCAGCCCCCTTCTGTAAGCGAATTTCATCAGCTCACGGCGGTTATTCAATTGCAGCTTGTCCATCATATTCGCCTTATGGTTTTCCACGGTCTTCACGCTAATCGAGAGCAGATTGGCAACTTCTTTGTTCGTATAGCCTTGGGCTACCAGAGTAAGTATTTCCTTCTCACGCTCTGTCAATGAATCGAAGGTGTCCTTCACTTCGCCTGCTTGGCCTTGAAGATATCCTTCAATTACTTTCTTGGTCGCGGCCGGATGCAAGTATACGAGACCTTGATGGACCTGTTCGATTGCTTTGACAAGCTCTGAGACGGGAGCGGATTTCAAAATATACCCGGATGCCCCTGCCTTCAGCGCGCGGAATAAGTATTGCTCGTCATCATGCATCGTCAAAATAATAACCTTCACCTCGGGCAATGATTGCAGGAGCTCACTCGTTGTAAATAATCCGTCGCGGCCGTTCGGCATGCTCAGATCCATCAAGACGATATCCGGCTTCATCTCAAGCGACAGCTTGATGCAAGACATGCCGTCGGCTGCTTCACCGACCACCGTAATGCCTGGCTTCGCATCCAGCACTGCGCGAAGTCCGCTGCGCACGACCGCGTGATCATCGACAATCAATACGTTAATGTCCACAATTATTCCTCCTCAGCATCTGAACGAGCGCCGTCAAGCGGCACCCGCACGTGAATGGACGTTCCCGCTCCCGGAGCAGACTGGATGTTGAACGTGCCGCCCAAGATGTTGACCCTTTCTTCCATACTGTACAACCCTACCCCCTTGCGAAGCTCGGGAGTGATCTCGAAGCCGATCCCATAATCGCGAATCGACAGCCACGCTTCTGCAGGCGCAAGCTTCAACTGCACATCCACCACGTCCGTATGCGAGTATTTGGCCGCATTGGTTAACGCTTCCTGCACAATCCGATAAAAGGCGGTCTCTTGCGTGGCCGGCATGCGGCTGCTGTCCCCGTTCACCTTAAAGTGAACCTGAATGCCGAATTTTTGACCATACGCGCGAAAATAAATGCGGAGCGCCGCGACGAGTCCGATATCATCCAAAGCGGCAGGCCGCAATTCAGCGGACAAGTCGCGTATATCCTCGATCGTATTGCGTATCGCATCCTGCAATGTATCCATCTGGTCGTCAATCGTATTCATATTCCCGCACTCCGCCTCGTCTGTACCCGTCATTTCGTCTTCCAGCTGCTGCTTGACCATTTCCGTGTGAATGAGAATACTGTAGAGGGATTGGCCGATGCCATCGTGCAGCTCACGCGATATCCGCTTGCGTTCATTTTCCTGCGCCGACAAGATCGAATGGGTAATCATCTTCGCAATCTGATGCTGCTCATCCAGCCGCGTCGCTTCTACTTCTTGCATGCGCAATATACTTAACCGGCCATGAACCGGATCGATATAATGAGATACGCTTGCGTTAACGGATTTCGGTTCGCCATCCGGAGTGACAAGCTGCAGCTCCGTCGGCTGTGAAATAGCATCATGAGTGAAGCAATGCTGATAAGAACATAGCTTGTTCAATCCCGGATAATTCGAGCACATGCCGCAGAAGTTGGATAACGCTGATTGTTCATCCAGCTTCAATATCGTCTGTGCAGCCTGATTCATGCGGATGATGTTCATCTCGCTGTCAAGCACCATGACACCGTCCGTCGTATGCTTGAACATGTTGGCGAGCTGTTCCTGCTCCGAACGGAGTCTGCGCCCCTGACTGTAAATAAGAAAGAAGAACAAGGTCGTAATAATCAGGACGAACAGAAACGTGGGAATATAGTGATGCCATTCCGTATTCCATCCGCCCAGCGTCGCCCGAATGACGAGCACGATGATGAAGGTCGTACCGATCGTTAACATTCCGTTCCACACCATAAATCTGGCAAACCCCGCTGTCTTTCGGAACATGAACATCGTTGTTCCCCCTAATGAAAATGAAAATACATACGAAAGTCTATCACGAATGAGTCATAGTATCAAAATAAATGTAACGGCATGCCGCCGAAACGCTGATACTCACAGTAACGGACGGTGTATTCTCAAAATGGCTGCTTTCCGTTTTCTATATCATCCGCAGGCGCGGTAAAGTTCATGTCGGCTCTTCCTGTAAACATGCTGTATTCCGGATCGATTCTGGTACTGGCATCCTCTGTCTGATAGGATGGAACAAGAACATAATTATTCAGGGACAAGGGGGATAGCGGAAGCATGGAGAACGTGCGAAAAATATTGGAGGAGCGACGCATTCCTTTCGACATCATCCGGCATAAGCAGTCCATTCGCACAGCGAAGGAAGGCGCGGAGGTGCTGGGAATCGATATCGGGCAGACGGCGCCTGCGTTGGTGCTCAAGGCGGATGACGAATATGTCGTGCTGATCATGTCGGGGGCGCGGGGCCGCATTGACTTGGAGGCCGCAGCGGGCCTTCTCGGACGCGGCAAGCTGGTGCTGGCCTCTCGGGATGAGGTGCAGGAGGCTACAGGGTATGAGGCAGGGGCGATTCCGCTTGTCGGCCATACGCTGCCTTGCCTCGTAGACAAGTTGCTGTATCAATACCCTTGCATCTATGGAGGGACAGGAGAACCCGCTTCCACCTTGAAGCTGGATCCGGGAGATCTAAGCAAGGTAAATCACGTCCTCGCCTATCTGGACGCAGACGGTATTGGCTGACACGGCGGGCTGCGGCCGACTTACGCCGTTCATTATGCGTTCTGCCGTGCAGGCCGGACTTGCGCACGCCGAATCGACCCGGTACGGTCTGTACCGGGCTTGTCCATTCATCTGGGACACCCGCAGCAAGCAGAGAAGCCGCCCACATTGCTCACCGTTCAAGCTTACTTTTTTTGCCGATGCCATTCATCCGCAGCGGAGTTCCGCCAGGCGGCCCAGCCAAGAGGCAGATCGGCCAATTCCGCAATCGAGGAGTCGAGCTGCATCATTTCTTGCAGCGAAATGATGCGCTCTTTTTTAGCATGTCTTCCGCGGGAGACATTTACCTGCATCCCTTTCCTTATCTCACTTCAATGGCAAACAACGTTGAGGTGTCACGTGCAGAATGCCTGCCATCACCAGAATACCAATGCGCTGAAACTCAATATTAATAAATGCCGCTTGTCTAGTTGCCCGCATCCCGGCCACGCTGGCGCCCTCCCCTCTCCTCATCTCTACTGAACTTGCTCCAATATATCCATCAAGGCCCCGGTAAATCTCGTCTCCTGATCCAGCATCGTGACATGCCCCGCATCCGGAATAGAATAGAATTGCTTGAGCGGCGCCTCTATCGTGGAGAAGAAATCCCGGGCCAGCGTATACGGGGTCTGCCAATCGCGTTCCCCATGGATATAAAAGACGGGAACTTGATAGGCCGCTCCCAGAGCGGGCAAATCAAAGGATTCAACCAAGTATTTCCATATATAATACTGTCCTTCTCCCATCGACTTGGCTTTGAAAAAAATGCTTGTATCCCGGAACGAATAAAACGGGGAGCATAGGGCGCTAGCGACCAGCTCGAACGAGGGGCCTGCCGCGAGCTTATATTTGCCTTGGTACTTGCGCAGCTTCAACATGGCCTTATACCATTCCTCCGTGAATTCCGGGAGCGGATATGGTTCCATGCGAAGAAGCGCTTCCGTATCCTTGCGGTTGCCGGCCGCTCGCGCCGCCGCCAGCGCCTTGTCGAAGCCGATGCGTTCATTGTCCAGCATATTGACCACCTGGCCGACACCGATATAGGCCTTCACCATCTCGGGATAGGCTTGGACGAACAGGCTGCCCAACACCGAGCCCCAGGAGTGGCCCATAATGATAATTTTCGCTTGTCCGTACTTTTTTTGCAGATGCTCCACGACTTCACGCGTATCCTGAACCATTTGCTCCACGGTTGTTGTCGGCGTAACCTGGTCCGGATCGTTGCGGAGGTACGTTTTCCCGCTGTTTCTCTGATCCCAGTGCACGACGGTCACCCGCTTCTCCCACGGCAGCTGGAACTCCTGGGCGAAGGGGAGCATCGGCGATCCCGGGCCGCCATGCAGGAACAGCATGACCGGATTGTCCGTGCTCTCCCCTCGGTGATGTAAATATTGCGGGATGCCGCCAATCGTAACGAACTCCCTGCAATCAATGCCTTTGCCCGCCGAAGAAATTTGGATCCGCTTTGAGCTCCTCGTTTTCCTCCATGTAACATATCCCGCCAATCCAGCAATCAACGCCGCCACTCCGCCTATAACTATCCATACAATCCACATATGCGCCTCCTTTTTGTCAGCTTGACATCACATCGAAGCTGCGTCTGTCTTCTTCAAGACTTATTTCAGACAGGCAGATGAATTCCTCTTGCTTCACGGAAATATTTGCCTGCCACACTTTAGACGCTGGACTGGATAGCTCTCCCTTCGGCAGGCTGTTGAGGGGAGACGCCGCTGCCGAACCTGGCAGCATCATAACTTGCCCTTCCACCTTTCGCAAGAAAAAAAGCAGGCCGCTTCTGCGCCGCTCTCTATGCTGCTTCTAACCCCCATCTGCCCGCAAACAGACTATTGACAGCACCTTCGGCACTGTAATATGATGGATGACAAATTCAAAGCGATGATCTGGAGCAGTAGCGTGAAGCTGGAGCCAACAGAGAGCTATCCCTTGGCTGGAAGGATGGCGGCTGCAATTACGTGAACGACACCAGAGAGCGCCGCCTGAACGCTGATGCCAGTAGGAGCGGACGGTCTCCCGCCGTTACAGGGGAAGAGTGATCGCCATGTGCGATAATTAGGGTGGTACCGCGTGATTCAGACCTCGTCCCTTTTCGGGACGGGGTTTTTTTGCATTTCGGGAAAGGGGGTGATCACATGGACGACGGCGACGATGATGATGACAACAACAATATCTTCAACTCACCGAACAATCGAATTAGGAGGATGTTATCATGTCTATTAACAAGGAATCCAAAGTCCGTGTGCTTTGCTCCACGGTATCCCGTTGCGAAGGACGGCAAGTCGCCATCCAAGGATGGGTGCACGGCGTGCGTCATCTGGGTCAGGTAGCCTTCATGGATGTCCGCGACCGCAGCGGCATCGTTCAATGTGTGCTGGAGGGAGAATGGCTTGACCTGTCCTTGACGCTGGAATCGGTCGTTGCCGTTCATGGCCGGGCCGTCCCGGCAGCGAAGGCGGCGAACGGCGTCGAAATTCATGCCGATCGGGTGGAAGTGCTGAATCGGGCCGCGTCCCCTCTGCCGTTCGATCTGAACAAGAAGCATTTGAAGGTCAGACTGGAGACGATGCTGGACCATCGCGTCCTGTCCCTGCGGCATAGAAAGGCTCATTCGATTTTTACGATTCAATCCGCGCTTGCGGGCGCCTTCCGGGAATACTTGACCCGGGACGGCTTTACCCAGATTTTTACGCCCAAAATCGTAGCCTCCGGCACGGAGGGCGGGTCCAATCTATTCCCGATCAATTACTTCGAGCATACCGCCTATCTCGCCCAATCTCCCCAATTCTACAAGCAGATGATGGTAGGCGCCGGGTATGAGCGGGTGTTCGAGATAGGGCCGGTCTACCGGGCCGAGGAGCATAATACGTCCCGTCACTTGAACGAATATATTTCGCTGGATGCCGAAGTTGGATTTATTCGGTCCGAGGAAGAACTGATGGACCTGGAGCAGGAGATGCTGAAGCATATGTTCGATACCGTCGCGCGTCAATGCGAAGACGAGTTCAACCTGCTCGAAGTCGAATCCCTTGCGCTGACGGCGGACATTCCGCGCATGACCGTTGCCGAAGCCCATCGCATTTTGGAATGGAAATACGGCAAGCTCTCGCCCAAAGGCGATCTCGATCCGGAAGGGGAGCGCCTCCTCTGCCAATACGTCGCGGAAAATAACCAGCCGGGCCTCGTCTTCCTGACCCGCTACCCGCGGGAGATTCGCCCTCTGTACGCGATGCCGGCCGCGGATGAGCCGGAACTGACGGCATCCTTCGACCTGCTGATGGGCGGACTGGAGATTACGACCGGCGGCCAGCGGATTCATGAGCTGGAGCAGCTCATCGCCTCGATCCGGAGCCGGGGCCTGAACCCGGAGCATTTCGACAGCTATCTGGAGCTGTTCCGGTACGGCATGCCGCCGCATGGCGGCTTCGCCATCGGGCTGGAGCGGCTGACCTCGCGTCTGCTCGGCCTCGGCAATGTGCGGGAAGCTTCCGCCTTCCCGCGGGATCGCAACCGGCTGACGCCGTAAGGCAGGATTGGACAATGGCAAAGGGCTTCCGCTGCGGGAGCCCTTTGTCTGCTTAAGCCGCCGCAGCGGGGCTTCGGAACGAGGGGCGTATCGAAGCGATGGCTGGCTTCCATCATCAGACCGGATGCCGCTCCCCCGTCTCAAGGGAAGGCGGTGGCAATCGCGAGCCTGGGCGCCCGATATGCCACATTCGCAGTCGCCGCTTTTCCCGCCACGACGGAGCGTCGAACATGCCGAATCCGCTCGAAGTTCCAGTAGTTCTCCCTCTCCATGCTTCGCTACTCGCGCGCTTCCTCGCGCAGCGGCTTAATATGTGCCGGAATGGCGGCATGCCGCGTCTCGATGAACCGGGCCTGAAATGAGCCCCGGTAAGAAAACACGGGCCCAATCAGCGGATTCGTCACCTCCACCGAGATCCGGTACAGCTCACCTTCCTCGTCATACCATTCGCATACATCGGCCGTACCGGTGAACCGGCGCGGGAAGCGGAACTGCAGCAGCCCTTCATAGAAGCGTTGATCGCCTGAGCGGATGCGCAGCCCGCCATTCGCTTCCACCGACAGCGCCAGATCAACCGCCAAATGCTGCTTGTTCCCCAAATAATCGACCACGCCGGCCCGCTCGCGGCTGTAAATCATTGTCGCGTCGAAGCGCCGCGTCTGGTTCGGGAACTGGAAGCTTCGAATCCAGGAGACCGTCTCCCGCCCGTACCGATCCCGGTACGCATAATTCTCGATCGTGAACGGTACACGGCAGCCCGACTCCGGAAACATAATGTGCCGGAACTTGCCGATATGGAGCGGAACGGCGGCCCATCGGGAATACCATATTTGCTCCATTACGCCTCGGCCGATCGAGGCGATCCCGTCTTCGCTTGAGAAGCCGAAGCGCTCCCGGATGCGAGGATGCAGCTTGGCGAACTTGGGACCGAGTGCCCGTTCATAGATCGACGCCGCCATGGGCCCTCTCTCCCTTCGCAGCCCCCCGGCTCGGCGTACGCGCACAGCGGCTCGCCCGCGGCAGATCCCGGTTGGAGACTGCGGCGATAACGCCCAGTCCGATCATGGCCGCGCTGAGCGTCAACGGATTGAAGGGCGCCTTGATCAGTTCAGGACTGCCCGCGAGCGCGGTGCAGGCGAGCAGCAGCACCAGGACGGCTTGCCCGTGCCATATCCACGTCTGCCGATGGCAGGCGGCCGTCATCAGGCCAATCCCGATCTCGGCGAAGCCGAGCAGAGCCAGCACCGGCCTCTCCCAGCCCGGGAACAGGCCGGAAGCCTGCAGCAGCGCCAGCTCGCCGCCTTCGGGATACAGCAGCTTCGGCACCAGCCCCTGCCAGCACCAGAGCAGCGTCAGCAGCAGGACGCTGACATAATGAATAGCCGCCCGCCCGATGCTGGCGGCAGGCGGAATGCCGCGCTCCACCCAGATCCGGAGCGCGTCGAAGCTCCACGCGGTCGCCCAGCCGAACAGCGGCCGGAATACCGTCCGGTCGAACCACCTGCCCGGACGGCCGAAGCGCGTCTCGTAATCATATTGCGTCTCGAAGGAGAGCTTTTCTCCTAGCGGAGTATATTTCCAATACCCCCTGCCCTCGCGAATGAGCGAGATCGTCTGATTAGAGCCGAAGAGGAGGGTGGATATCCTTCCCCCGTCCGCCAGCCGGCGCGCCTTCGTCAATCCCGTCCCTGCAATCGCGAGGCCAAATCCGATCCGCGTCTGATAACAGAAGCGCTGCGGCTGCCCCTCTTGCTCGCGCGGCAAGTACGTAATCCGGCTAAAGCGCAAATCCCACTGCTCATGCAGCTCCGGCGTCTGTGTATAGTCCCATAGCGTATCCATGTCCGTACGGATATCAAGCTTCACGTAAATCGGCTTGCTTCGTATTCGCATCACGCGCCACCTCCTCTGCGGTCTCGATCCAGCGGCCGGCTAATTCCGGCACAGGCAGAAGGCAGGCTTCCCGTCTGCCGAACCACCGGTAACGCCGCGCGGCGATAAAGTCATACGCCCAATCCCGAACCGGTGCCGGCACGGCGATGCATCCATACAACAGCCGCCACAGTCCACCCAGTTCGCGGCAGGCGCGGAGTGCCGCCTCCGACTTCGTATAGCAGGCGGCCCCCTGCACCATGATGAAGCTGTCCGGCAGGCGGCCGGACCAGCCCATGCGTTCCAGCACATACCGCCCCGCTTCGGATTGAAGCGCAGCGAACCGGAATCGTCTCTTCGCGTCCCGCTTGATCATGAAGCGGGTGAGGCCGTGGCAGAGCAAGCACTCACCGTCCATCAGCAACAGAACCGGTTGCTTCGTATTGCTCGGCCTGCTTGTCATGTGCATCCCTCCCTGTCCCTTCTTATTGTAGCGGGGAGGGGCCGTTCCGATAAGTTCCAACTAGGATAGAACGGAATGACAAAAGGGTACTACATTACGTAGTACCCTAGGTCTCCAGTCATATCCAATGGATATGACGAAGCTTGCATCTGACTGCCGGGCTAATCTCTGTCTCCAATGAACAGCCCTTTCCGCCTCACTTTTTTGATGGCCTCTTTGCTGCTGCGCACGCCGAGCTTCTTCAATATTTTGTTCACCTGATTCTTCAAGGTGCTCTCGGCTTTGTACAGCTTTTGCTCAATCTGCGGCTGCGTGTACCCCGCCTCGATCAGATCGAACACTTCCCGCTCTGCAGCGGTCAGCCGCTTCAGCTGTTCCTCCCGCTTCAAGCGGGCATAATCCTTCAGCAGCGCCTCCATCGGCCCGGGATGGCGGTGCGCGCTGCGGATCGCATGCGGAAGCGCCTCGAAATGGCTCTTCTCGATATAATTGACCGCCCCCGCCGTGAAGGATTGCGTCATGACGCGCTCATCAGCGACGGAGGTCAGCATAATGATTTTGGCCTCGCTGATCTCATGAATCTCCGCCGCGGCATAGACGCCCTCGAGCGGCCGATCGCCGAGCTGGATATCCATCAGCACGACATCGCAAGCCAGCGATCGAGCGAGCCGAATGGCCTCTTCGGCCCCTGTGGCGGCCCCGATGACGAGGATGTCCTCTTCCTGATTCAGGTACGAGGTCATCGCTTTAATCCAATCGGGGTCATCCTCGACCAGAAGCACCCTAATCGGATTCAGGGCGGTTCCCTCCATTCCTGCCGATGATTGCACGGCGTGGAAATTGCAACGTTACGCAAGTGCCCTCGCCTTCCTTGCTCGCGATATGTACGTCTCCTCCGCTTTTCTGCATTACATTGTATACATAGGACAGACCGAGACCGAAATTGTCCTTATGTCCCTTCGTGCTGTAAAACGGTTCGAAGCCGCGTGCGAGCTGCTCGCGGCTCATACCTGTCCCGGTATCCCGAACCGACAAGCGCACCCCTTTCGCGCTGTCTTCGATCTTGATGCAGATCGTTCCCCCGTCCGGCATCGCCTCGACGGCGTTCCGCAGCAGATTCCCGAGCGCCTCTGTCATATGGACGGGATCGCAGAGCAGCAGGGGACGGCAGACATAGTCCGCATCGGTCTGGATCTGGCGGCTCGCGAATAGCAGCTCATGCTGCGCCAAGCATGCCTCGGCCAGCCGATCGAGGCGGCAGGGCTGCTCCCGCAGCACGACATCCTTCATCTGGCTGTGAATACGCGACACCATCGCCTGCATATGCTCCGCCGCGCGGGAGATCATCTCCAGATGCTGCCGCGACGGCTCGTCCCCTTCCGGAAGCGAGCGCCTCAAGTTTTCCGAGCTGATGGCGATCTTGCCGACTTCATTCTTGATCGTATGGTTCAGCAGAGCCGCTCCCGAGCTGACCGCCTTCATCGTACTTTCCAGCGGGTCCCGCTCGAAGCGCAGCTTGACGCCGAGCACGCCGTACAGGAAGGAACAGAGCAGCCCCAACGCTAACGAATAGATGATGAACACCGAGATATAACGAAAAAAATCAATCTCCAGTGCAATCGCATTCGCTATATTGATGAATGCCAGGACCGCCAAGATCGTCGGCACGACGATGAGCGTCACGATTAAGCGGCTGCGCTTCTTCCTCCGATCCGTCTCCTTCCACAAGGAGGCTACGAGCCAGTAGCACGACAGCAAATAATAGGGCGCGGTCCAGCCAAGCAGCAGACGGAAATCCAGCGCCGGCACCGGATGGTAAGGCGTAACCGCCAGCATGGCCGCGACGGGCAGCAGAAGCAGCCATTTCATCTTCCGGCGCGTCCTGGCCTGCGGGAACCGCTCCGCGTACACCATGCTGAACACGAGCACTCCGTAAGGGGTCAGCGTCTGATTCAGGAACTGAAGCCAACCGGACCAGCCGGGAAGTCCGTTCTCCGCGAGTATATCCGCCAGCCCGCCGATGGACGCGCTAATCAGGAAGACAGCGGCCCAGCGATTCGTCTCGCTGCGGGGATGATTCCATAAGAGTATGATCGCCGCCGTCAGCAGCGACAAAAAATAATACAGCATAGCATCCCGTCCCGTAAACTTCTGTTCGAGCATGCGCCGGACAATCGTCCGGCCGATAGTCACTTATCGAGGCGCCGTCCCGAAGAAGCTCTTATAAATCGAAACAATTTCCTTCAATACGTCCAACGAATCTAGCGTATTGCCCACTTCCAAGACATGATTCCCGTTCGGGACCGGAACGATCCGCATCTGCTCCAATCCGGCAACCGCCTGTGCGCTGCCGCTGCTGAAAAGCGAATCCTGCGTGCCGTAAATTACGACCCCGCTTGAGCGCTGGATATAGGGTACCGTATCATCCAACGGCGTAAGATAGATATGCCGGATCGCATCGCTGCCGATACGCTCGGCCACTTGACCGGCGATAATGGTACCCAGGCTTTTGCTGACGAAGATGAGTCGCTCATAATTGCCGCGGATGTGGTCAATCGCCGCCTGCGCTTCCGCCACGACAATAGGGAGCTGCTCCAATGACAGGTCAGCTCGCGCGCTCTGATAACCGTATTCCAGCAGCAATACATCCAGCTTATGCTCCAATGCGCTGCTGCAGGCGTAATGCAATAACGGCAGCTCGCAGGAATACTGCATGCCCGGGAAGCCGACCACCAGCGTATCCGAATCATTTGTAAAAAACTTATGCCTCGTATCCCTGCCCCATTCCGACGGAAAAGTGACAAAGCTCATGTTCATGTCCATTCCTCCCCTGCTTGCTAAGTAAAATATTGTACAACCGTGCCTTGTCCCCGCGCTGCTTCGACCACGGCATATGCCCCGTTAATGAATGTCATCTGCGGCGGAACATGTCCGCAATCGATATCATATACAACAGGAATGTGAAGCTCCTCGGACAACTCGCGGTATACATCTTCCGCCGTATAGTTGTCGACCGGATGATTGGCAGCGCTGCGGCCGAACAGGATGCCGGAACAGTGATCGAACCAGCCGGCCAACTTCATCTGAACGAGCGAGCGACGCAGGTCGGTCACGGAGAGCTCGCAATTTTCCAAATACCACATAATCGGATCGCCGCTCGTATACTGGCTTCTGAAATGACGGACATCGCCATAGGGCGTTCCGATCAGATGCCGGATGACATCGATGCAGCCGCCGAGCAAGCGGCCTTCGATTTTTTCATCCCGGTTCGATACGGTTCTCCAGGCCGTGGGCTCTGTCAAATGAAACACGCATGGCGTCGGGGTGCCATGATCCCACTTCGCCTGATAGGCAGCGGAAGACTGCTGGCGGACGGAGACTCCGGCCGGCGTCGCTAAGACCGGCTGCCACATGGCGGTTGTGTCGTCGGAATACTCCCCTCGCAAATCTACCAGATTGGGGCCATGCGCCGTCGCGATCCCGGTCCGCAGCGTCAGAGCCAACAGCAGCACGCTCGTATCCGAGTAGCCAAGCACCCATTTGGCCTTCGCCTGGTCATAATCAATCTGATCGACAATCTCGATGAGCAGCTCGCCGCCCCAAGGCGGAATGATGATGCCGATCTCGTCGTCCTGCATCATGCGGTTGAACTCCTCGGCCCGCTGCCGGGCAGGGGCTGACTTGGCTGTGTCCTGGGTCCATACGGTATCTCCCCATACAACCCGATACCCTTGCTTCTCCATGCGGGCGCGCGCTTGATGAAGCAGATCATGCAGTGCTGCCGGCACGCCCGAAGATGGCGCCGTTACGCCAATCGTGCTATCGTTCCTCAATGGCGGATATGTAATCATTCCATTTCCCCCTATCTGTGATTGACCTTGAACATCAGGCTCTGTTCCCGCTTGCCTTCGATAAAAATGAATTCGTCTGGACTATGTGATTGCAAGCGACACGGTGTCGTTTTGTATTGTGATGTGATTGGAAAATTGAGGAGTGGATGATGATGAAGAAATTATACGCCATTGCGCTCGTCTTGACTATCCTGGGATTAGCCAGATGCGGATATCGATTCGCTGGAGGCGTCGCTGCTTCGCTACGACAGCGGTACGGGCATCCATCAGGATAAGCACGACGAACGGCTTCAGGCCCTATTTCCGTCCAATAGATGCGGCGAAGCCCTTCCGTGCAGACATGACTCGCGACTTCCTTGCCCGAGTCCTTGCAAAGAGGGGCTTCGTGTTCCTTTATTTGTCATTCGCCAATAACTTCATCAGATTGCGCTCGTTAATTCCGCCCTGCATGAATTGGAACCTCGCTCCGCTCAGGCGCTGTGCGCGGTCGATGATCTGCCCCAGATGGTATCCGGTATGCTCCACCAAATGATATACATCCGCCATATCGAGCCGCTCCACATCGAGTTCACCCGCCACATACCGGGAAGTAAGCCCCTTCCACTCGCCGAACGTTTTCGTCGTCCGGCCTCGCAATTCATTCACTTCGATGCCCTCATCCGGAAAATAATTCTCTATCCCGCCAGCGGCAGCATGGCCGAGATTCGAATATCGTTCAATATGGCGCTGTACATGCTCCCCAATATGAAGTACGATGCCGCCGATGGAATTGGCATGCCCGGATTCCGTACGCCATACGTCATCGGTGCTTAACGCATGCAAGGCCGCATCCAGCTTCGGCATATAATGATCGCACATGCGATGCAATGATATGCGAATGAAGCGGCGATGGGCGTCCTCCACTGGAATCCCTCCTATCGAGATTTGCTGGTTCATTGCTAATCCGTTCCTCATCCCCTCCATTGATCTCCCTTTTGGGATGGAATCGGTCATCGAGTGTAGCAGTTATCCAGGTGAAGCCGATGTAAATTGCTGCGAAAATAATTGAATCCGGAGTATACCGTCATACCAACCGCTGCAGCCATCACGCTATAATCGATTGTGCCGTGAAGCTGTGAAGGGAGCGGCATTCGGCTGTTCACCATGACGATAACGACCGCCGCAACCTGCAGCACAAGCTTCCATTTGCCGTATCGGTCTGCTGCAAGAGCAATGCCCTGCGCCGAAGCAACGATGCGGAGTCCCGTCACGATAATCTCCCTGCCAATGATGATGACGGCCATCCAGGATGGAATCAGATGATGCTGCACGAGCATAATGAGCGCTGCCGAGATGAGCAGCTTATCCGCCAGCGGATCCAGCAGCTTGCCGAGATTCGTAATCTGATTGTATTTACGCAGGGTAAGTCTGATAGAACAGCAAAAATAGCGGAATCAAACCTATTCTTGCCAGCGTAATACGATTGGCCAGATTCATAGGGCCCCCCTCGCCTTTCACGACATAAAATCGCGCAATTTACGCATGCCATCCTCTTCACCGTATGACTCCTATCAACTTTTGCTCAATGTCGAATAGTTCAGGATTGCTTTTCAAATACACGATGCGTATATTGCTGCCGCCAATCTGCATCAGAGAACGATCCTTCTCGATCTCATTCAGTGCATTATGCAGGACCGGGGCGGCCTCGTTCGCAATCTGGTCATCTACATATTCGAAGAGATAGACCACATCGTCGCTTCCCTCTATCCGATAGGCCGCTTGCCTGACGGCGTCCGTAGACTCCAATGACCAAGGAAGGTCTATCGGCTGCAAGGACAATCCTTCCGCATCCATGTTATTCTTGACCTGCTCGATCGTATAAAAGGATACGGCTCGATCCTGGACATTGCAGCCTGATAGCTGGATCAGAAGGAGACCGGCCCCGACGATATAACCAAATGCTCTCATCGCTTCCCCTTCCTCTTCACAATGTTCATTCTACCCGTTCCCCCCACTAAGAAATTGTACAAGTCCAATCAAGAACATCACGACTAAAATCCCGATAATGATCCAAAGCGCGTAATAGGCTCCTTTCCTCGGCCGTTGCCGCAACCGGGCTTCCACGTCCGTAAGCCTGTGCTTCAGCTCTTCGATTTCCTTGTCCACGTTCATTGTTCTTCCTCCTCTCCATTGACACGCGCCAGTTCCCGCAAGCCTTGCCGCAAGGTCTCGATGCCCTGCAGGACAAGCTTCTGGTTCGGTTCGTCATTCCGCTCCTCTCGAGCATGCCGCAGGACGGGACGCAGGGATTCGACGGAACGCCCGAAGGCCTGCATCCATTCATACCGCGGCACCATCCAGAGATGGAAATGATGCGTCGTATCCTCGTTGTAAAAATAATAGACTGATACAATTTACATCTGCTGACGCTGCACCGTCCGTATGTTGTGGACGAAAGTGATGTAATCCGACCGCTCTTCCGCCGTCATCTCATCCAATCCGTAGAAATGCCTTTTGGCAGCGACGATGACGAGCCCCGGTATCGGATAAGCGACATCTTGATGCGCATGGAAATACTCGGTCTCCGCAATCGTTCCCCCGCGAGGCTCGATTTGTCCGCTCGTGAGGGCGCAGCTTAAGCATTCCGCCTCAATCGTGCGGCCGTCGGCCAATGTAATCATTTTTCCCACGTCATCATCTCCCTCTCCGGTTGCAGCTCCTGCAGATCAATTATTCCAGATAAAGCCATAATGGTAAATACGTCCAAAACACTGAATCGGTTCCGATCTTTTTCCATCCTAAGTAAAAATCGCTTCGCCTGCACATATCTGCGTCCCGCTCCACGCTACCCACTTCTCAGGGTGAAACCCCCGCTTCAGTTCTTGGCACCATTCTCCCATTGAGTCAGGGTGCTCTGATGTTTCAGCTCTTGGTGCACCATCCCATCGAGTCAGGGCGATCCGGTGCTTCGGCTCTTTGCACCACTATCCCTTCGGATCAGGATACCTCCTTAACCATTCGTCCTCAGCATAATATCGATGTCTCTTCACCACAGTACAAGACCTCTTCTATAGCACAGTTCTACATCTGAATCCATTAATACCTGTCTGTTCCGCTTTTTCCTGACTCATGGGGAGATTGCTTATAAGAGAATCCAAGCACTGGGCTTCGTGACTCGCAGTGAACGTGAGCATAAGGCAATCCGTACAAGATTCCCTGACCCAAGGGGAGATTCGTTATAAGACAAGCTGGCCCTATTGAGCCTCCATCAGCAGATGCACTCCACTCCGCAGACGCAGACGCAGAAAGACCCTGAACAACGGCTATCCGTTATTCAGGGCCTATTTTGACTAAATCATTTCATTGCTTGTGAGGGCCAATGGTTATGCCTCCAGCCATTTTCTCTGGAGCCGGGCGATCGCTTCGTACTCATCCTCCAGCTTACGGAAGATAGAAATATAAATTGGGAGCAATTCATGATAAATTGCGGCATTATCCGGATTAGGCTGATGCTCATGCGTGGACCCGACCATGCCGGATACCACCCCCAAGGAATCGGCCCTTCCGGTCGCATATAAGCCGAGCACGACAGCGCCGAGACAAGAGCTCTCGATGCTCTCCGGCACAACGACCTCCTGATC
This sequence comes from Paenibacillus thiaminolyticus, assembly GCF_007066085.1. NCBI lineage: Bacteria > Bacillati > Bacillota > Bacilli > Caryophanales > Paenibacillaceae > Paenibacillus > Paenibacillus thiaminolyticus. The sequence continues at coordinate 984,553 of NZ_CP041405.1, forward strand.
GAATATATCCGCCATCATCTGCCGCCACAGAGCCGAGCGGGCGAAGCCGCCGGTCGCATGGATTTTGCGCGGACGTCCCATCTGCTCTTCCATCGCCAGCAGCACGGTATACAGATTGAAAATTACGCCCTCGAGGACGGCCCGGATCATATGCTCCTTCCGGTGATGCATCGTCAAGCCGAAGAAGGAGCCGCGCGCATTCGGATTCCAGAGCGGCGCCCGCTCCCCGGTCAGATACGGATGGAAGAGCAAGCCGTCCGCCCCCGGTCTTACTTGTTCTGCTATCTTCGTCAGCAGATCATAGGAATCGATGCCGAGCCGCTTCGCGGCCTCTACCTCCGAAGCAGCCAGCTCATCCCGGACCCAGCGGAACAGCATCCCGCCGTTATTGACCGGGCCTCCGATAACCCAATGCTTGTCCGTCAAGGCGTAACAAAAAATTCTTCCCTTCGGGTCGGTTACCGGATGATCGACAACTGTGCGAATCGCGCCGCTCGTGCCGATCGTCGCTGCGACGACGCCCGGCTCAATCGCATTGACCCCGAGATTAGAGAGAACGCCATCGCTGGCTCCGACAATCCCGGGCGTAGAGGCGGCGATTCCCATGGCATCCGCATAGGCCGCATTCATAGTCGTCAACTGGTAGGTTGTCGGCACGAGGATCGACAGCTTCTCCGGGGAGATTCCGGCAAGCTGGAGCGCCTCTTCATCCCAATCCAGCTTCTCCAAATTCAGCATGCCGGTAGCCGAAGCAATGGAATAGTCGACCACATATTCGCCGAACAGCTTGGCGACAACATACTCTTTGATGGAGATAAATTTATAGGTCTTGGCGAACAGCTCCTGTTCTTCATGCCGCATCCACATTAGCTTCGTTAGCGGAGACATCGGATGAATCGGCGTTCCCGTGCGCAAGTACAAGTCATGTCCGACCTGTTCCCGCTTCAGCCGCGCGGTATATTCGCCGCTCCGGTTATCCGCCCAGGTAATGCAGGGCGTGAGCGGTCTGCCTTCGGCATCGACAGCGATCACGCTGTGCATCGCCGAACTGAAGGAAAGGAACAGAATGTCATCCGGGCCGGCTCCGCTCTCTGACATCGCCTGACGGACGGAACGGAGGACCGCCTGGAAGATTTGCTCCGGATCCTGCTCGGCAATCGTCGAATTCGGCGTGTACAGAGGGTATTCCTCACTGCCCCTGGCGACCGCTTGGCCGTTCTCTTCGAACAAGACCGCCTTGGTGCTCGTCGTCCCCATATCGATGCCGATCATGTACTTTTTACTGCTCATAGGTACTTACCTTCTTTCCCGTCATTCTCCTGCTCTTATACCACTGTACTGAGGAGGAGTATAAAAATCAATCCGACCACCGACAGCACAGTCTCCATCACGGTCCATGACTTCAACGTCTGCGGAACGGACATATTGAAGAACTCCTTCACCATCCAGAAGCCGGCGTCATTCACATGGGACAGCACAATCGAGCCTGCCCCGGTCGCCAGCACGACCAGTTCCACGTTCACGCCCGGATTCAGCGCCAGCACTGGCGCGACGATACCGGCCGCCGTCGTCATGGCGACGGTCGCCGATCCGGTAGCGACGCGAATAAGTGCGGCTACGAACCAGGCGAACAGAATGATATTGATGTTGGCCTGAGTAGCAATGGCAGCGATTGCATCTCCAACGCCACTATTAATCAACACTTGCTTGAAGGCCCCGCCCCCGCCGATGATCAGGATGATTGTCGCCGTAGGCGCGAGACATTCGCTTGTGAAGCGGGAGATATCCTCTTTCTTGAAGCCTCTGGCGAAGCCAAGCGAGAAGAACGAGAATACAACCGAGATCAGCAAGGCGATAATCTCATGGCCAATGAACTCACAGAATACAGTCCAGCCGCTAACCCCTTCCGGATCAACAATATTGGCAATCGACCCGATTAGCATCAGAATAACCGGCAGCAAGATCGTGAAGAGCGTGATGCCGAAGCCGGGCAGCTGACGCTCGTTCTTCAGGGCGAACTGCTCGGCCAGCTTCGCCGGCGGCTCGACTTGGATGCGCTTACCGATGTATTTGCCGAATAGAGGGCCCGCAATGATCGCCGTCGGCAATCCAATCAGCAGCGAGTACAGAATTGTTTTCCCAAGATCCGCTTGATAGGCATCAATCGCGATCATCGGTGCCGGATGCGGCGGCACAAGCCCATGCACCGTCGACAGGCCTGCAAGAATCGGAATCCCAATTTGCAGAAGCGACATTTTCGTTTTACGGGCCACGGTGAATACGATAGGAATCAACAGAATGACACCGACTTCGAAGAACACCGGAATCCCGACAATAAATCCGACGAGCATCATCGCCCAGTGCACGCGCTTCTCGCCGAACTTGTCAACCAGCGTAGACGCGATCTGTTCCGCTCCGCCGGATTCCGCCATCATTTTGCCAAGCATCGTCCCGAGCGCGATGACAATCGCGATCGTGCCCAGTGTTCCGCCGAGGCCGCTCGTGATAGACTTGACCACTTCGAGCGGCTGCATGCCGGTCGTCAGACCGAGCAGAAGCGCGGACAGAAGCAGGGTGACAAACGGATTCCATTTGAATTTGGCAATGAACACAATAAGAAACACGATCGCAACCAGTGTCCATAGCAGCAGGGTTACGTTGTGGCTTAATCCGAATATCGTACTCATGTTGCAGAACCCTCCCTTAACTATACCTATCTTCTTAACATGCCCTAACTATGATGTATACTTGTCGACAACTTGAGTGTGCAGAAGCCCGATATCGGCTTCCTGCTCCCTATTGCGGCAAGCTTATATGAAGCGTCCGGCGCGAATCCGCAAAATAAGCTTGAACCACCTGCTGTATTGTGTTCGCGTCCTTGGATTCCAGGCCCTGCACAATGGTCCGGTGCTTCTCGATGACCGTACGGAGCTTGTCCTCTCCCTCGGAGAAGATTTCTTCCGTCGTAATCAGCATGACCGTCATCACAATTTGGCGGATGCTTGTCCACAGATGCATAATGCGGTTATGCTCTGCCGCCGCAATTATCGCTTCGTGAAAAGACAAATCCTGAAAAGCGAAATCGGTGACATCACGGTACTTCACAGCCAGCTCCATCTTATCGATTATCTGATTCAGCTTCACGATAAGCCGCTCCTGATCCGCACTGGCCAGCCTCTGCTGTACGAAGCTCTCGATGAGGAACCGGACATCATACAATTCCTCGACATCCTTCATGCTGAGGCCGAGCACGACTGCGCCCATTCGTTCCAACCGGATAAGACCTTCGTTAGACAACGTTTTCAAGGCTTCCCGAACCGGCGAGCGGCTCGTACCGAAGTCGGCCGCGACTCGGTTCTCCGAGATGATCTCGCCGGGCTTTACTGTTCCATTTATGATGTGCAGACGCAGCTCGCAGGCGATCGATTCCCCAAGGGAAGCGCCCTGCAGCCATTCTTGTGGATAATGCATCGAGCTCCAACTCTCCTAATGAAATAAATAATGTCCCCAATGAACAAAAGCAGATACTATCAAATTTTATCATACATTCACCGGAATATTCCATTAGGTTGATGCTCGCGCAGACTTGTTCAGCCGTTTTTCTCCACCTGATGCCCGCCGAATTCATTCCGCAGCGCAGCGACCACCTTGCCGTGGAACGTATCCGACTCCAGCGAACGGTATCTCATGAAGAGAGACATCGCGATGACCGGCGCGCTTGCCTGCAGATCCAATGCCGTCTCGACGGTCCATTTGCCTTCGCCCGAGCTCTGCATCACGCCGCGGATGCCTTCGAGACAAGGATCCTTCGCGAATGCATTCTGCGTCAAGTCCATCAGCCAGCTGCGGATGACCGATCCGTTCGACCATACGCGGGCAACCGATTCATAGTCGAATTCGAAATCGCTCTTATCCAACAGCTCGAAGCCTTCGGCGATCGATTGCATCATTCCGTACTCAATGCCGTTGTGGACCATTTTCAGAAAATGTCCGCTGCCGCTCTTGCCCCCATACAGATAACCTTGTTCAACCGCGATATCCCGGAATAACGGCTCCAGCAGCTTGAATACCTCTTCCTTACCGCCAATCATGAAGCATCCGCCCTGGGCAGCGCCTTCGGTACCGCCCGATGTGCCTACATCCATATAATGAATGCCATGCTGCTGCAGCTTCTCGCCGCGAGCGACCGACTGCTTGTAATGCGAATTGCCTCCGTCTATGACGACGTCCCCCTGCGTCAGCAGCGGAATAAGCGTCTCAATGACATGATCCACGATTCCGCCGGCCGGTACCATCATCCACACGATCTTCGGCGACGGCAACTTGGATACAAGCTCTTCAATCGAATCCGCCGCAATCGCTCCCGCTTCCGCCGCTTTCTGCCGCGGCTCCGGATTCACATCATATGCGGCAACCTGGTGCCCATGCCGAAGCATGTTGCTTACCAGATTGAAGCCCATTTTACCGAGTCCTATCATGCCTATATTCATGCTGTCTCTTCACTCCTTGAATTACACTACAAGTATACTTGTATACAACTTTTGCAGTTCCTATCTTACCTTGTTCTCGGGAATCTGTAAAGAAGAAATTTGTAAGCGATTTCGATATACATACTTTGGCCGAATCGCCACCCGAGTATGCGTTCGTGATAATGACTTGCTCTAGGGACAGGTTACTCATAGGACGAACGAAAAATTGGCACAATATGTAGAACTATCATTTTCCCTATAAGGATGTGGAGCAGGGCACGATCACCCAGATGAAAGGAAGGGGCAGTTCATGAAGGAGGATGTACAGGCGCTACATGACTTATTTGATTCGTTATCGGTTGCCTGGAACCATGGAGACGGCAAAGCATACGGACTCTGCTTCACGGAAGATGCCGATTATGTCACTTTTCACGGAGAGCATATTACAGGGAGAGACAACATTGCGGATGTGCATCATAAGCTGTGGGAAGGAGTGCTTCGAGGCTCGACCCTTAGCGGAAAAATAACAAATCTGCGCTTCATTGCGCCGGATACGGCCATTTTCCATGCGATAGGGGTCGTCCAGCTCCGCTGGCATAAGCATGCGCCCAAAAAAAGAAATTCAGTGAATACGAATGTAGCCGTAAAACAGAACGGGAAGTGGAAAATAGCGGCCTTTCATAATTGCCGTATCCAGGTTCCGAGCGTCATGCATAAAGTGATGATGAAGCTGATGACGCCGTAGAAGCGCTTCGGCATAACACAAGGCCTCTTTCACTGAAAGAGGCCTTGGCCCTTTTGTTCCGCTCACAGGTCTACGGGTTGGCTAGGGGCCGAACGCTGGCCCCTGTCCTTGCACATCTGACCTACAGACGCTCCGCTGCCCGTGCCAGACGCTCCATCGCTTCCTCGATGACCGCCCGGCGCGAGGTCATATTAAGACGCATAAATCCGCTGCCTTCCTTCCCGAAGGCATGACCTTCACTTAACCATACTTTTGCCTCGTTCAGCGCCCAGACATTCAGTTCCTTGTCCGTCATCCCGAAGCTCCGCCAATCGAGCCACTTCAAATACGTTCCTTCCTGGGCGAATGTCTTCACCTGCGGAATGCGATCGGCGATGAACTGCTCAATATATTGGCTGTTCCCTTCAATATATTTCAGAGCTTCGTCGAACCATGCCTCTCCCTTCGTATATCCGCCAATCGTCGCCTCAATGGCGCCCAGATCGAGCTCAGCGACTCCGGCGCTTTCCACCGCCTTCTGATATTTCTGGCGCAGCCCTTCTTCTTCTATGAAAATATTGCCCATCTTGAAGCTCGCGATGCTGAACGTCTTGCTCGGAGATGTCGCCGTAATCGTCCGTGCCGCGACATCCGGGGACAGCGTCGCTATCGGAATATATTGATGATCGCCATAAGTGAAATCATGATGAATATCATCCGAGAAAATGATGACGTCATGCTCCAGACACAACTCGGCCAATTTGTGCAGCTCGTCCCGCTTCCATACGCGTCCTACCGGGTTATGCGGGTTGCAGAGGAAGAACAGCTTGAGCGCCGGATCCTTCACTTTCTGTTCGAAATCCTCGAAATCGATCTCATACCGGCCATCAACAAGCTTGAGCGGATTTGTAACGAGGGTTGCCCCGTTGGACTGAACCATTTTGGCGAATTGAGGGTAGACCGGCGTCTGGATCATCACCTTGTCCCCCGGCGCCGTCAAGGCCCGGACAGCGAACGCCATAGCCGGAACCACGCCCGGCGTCAGCACGAACCATTCCTTGGCGACATCCCACCGATGCCGGCGCTTCATCCAATCGATGACGGCTGAATAATACCGCTCCCTACACAAGGTATATCCATAGCTCGGCTTGCTCATGCGGGCGACAAGCGCCTCCTGGATCGCCGGCGCCGCCGGGAAATCCATATCCGCAACCCACAGCGGGATGCACCCTTCCTGTGATGGGTTGAATGGAACTGCTTTGAGGGCGTCCAATGCCGCCCGATCGATTGTCTTCTCCAAATCGTACATGATTCATCCTCCTCTTCATTCATAAACATCGCAAGTTATTGGCTCATGTCAAAGAATCTGGCCTCTGCTTAAGTCGCCGCAGTGCCAGTCTTCGCATACCGGCGTTCCATAATCGCGAGCCGCGTGAACAGGCAGACCGCGCCAACGGCCAGACCGCTGATGAGACCGATCCAATATCCGTATGCTGCAAGCGAGGTGAACTTGGCCAGCACGAAGCCGACCGGAAGTCCGATAACCCAATAGGACATAAGGGCGATCAAAAATACCGCGTTCACATCTTTATACCCCCGCAGCACTCCTTGGACCGGGGCCGCCACCGCATCGGACAGTTGAAAAAATATCGCATATATAAGGAATGACTCGGTCAGCAGCCGCACACCCGGCTCATCGGAGTACATGCCGGCGACTTGGTGGTTGAACAGGAGCAACAGCACGGCGAACAAGGATGCAAGGGTCACGGCTGAGAAAATGCCAATGCGGGTATACTGCTTCGCATCGGAGAACCGCTTCGCCCCCGCCTCGAAGCCGATAACGATCGTCAATGCCATGGCGATGCTCATCGGCAGCATATACAGGAGCGACGAGAAGTTCAATGCAGCCTGATGCGCCGCAATCGTATTCGTGTCATACTCGCTCATGAACAGCGTGACCGCCGCGAAGATACTGACCTCGAAAAAGATGGACAGCCCGATCGGCGTGCCGATGCGAAGAATCTCTTTCCAGCGGGAGAAGGAAATCCCTCCCCACTGCCTCAGCATGCCCATCGATTGCATCATCGCATTGCCGCGCAAGAACAGAAAAGCGACAACCGCAATGATGAGATATGTAATCGCAGTCGCGATCCCGGCGCCAACGCCCCCCATTTCCGGAAATCCGAATTTCCCGAAAATAAAGAAATAGTTAAGAGTGACATTGACGGGGAAGGACAACAGCGTGATGAACATCGTTACCCGGGTCTGTCCCAGTCCGTCAATGCTTGCCCGGAAGACCGTGTAAAGAAATGCCGGAATGACACCGAAGCCGAGCGCGATAAGATACTCCTTCGCGACCCGATGAACTTCCGTCTCCAAACTCATGGCGGACAGAATCGGCTCCAGAACGAACGAGCCGGACAGAACGACGACAGCACCTACGATGACAGACAGATACGCTGCCTGGGTCACGCTCGGCGCCACTTCCCCCTTCCGTCCTGCCCCCATATGATGGGCAATGATCGGAGTGACGGCGAGGAAGATCCCGCTAATGCCAGTGTAGACGGGAGCCCAGATGCTGCCGCCGATCGCGACGCCGGCCAGATGGGTCGCGCTATATTTGCCGGACATGACCGTATCGAAAAAGGACATGAGCTGCATGGCGACCTGTGTAACGAAGATCGGCAATAAAATATGCAGCAGTTGAACGATTTTTTGTTGCAGCGTAAACGTTTGCTTCATGATGTTGCCTGCTCCCTATCTTTCAAATTGTGTCAGTTCGCATCAGGCCGATACAGGCCGCTCTGCCCCGGCGACAAGGAGATGATTGCATGCGCGTAGAACACCTCACCCATTGTAACATCAAACGGAATCTTTTGCTTGGGAACGCAGGTTCGGTTACAATATAGACGAGGAAAGGAGTGCTCGACCGATGATGACGATTCAGAAAGCGAAGGATCGGGCGGCCCTGAATGCCAAGCTGCCTGGCTTGCCATGGTACATCCAGCAATTTATCGAATACAAGCTGCCGGATCTGTCCCCTTCTTCGCTGCTGGAATATGTGCGGGATTACGAGATTTTTTTGGGATGGATCGTGGCAGAGCGCCTGACCGAAGTGGAGCAGACACGGGATGTGACGCTTGCCGATCTGGAACAGCTGCGGATGGAGCATATTACGTCCTTCCGCATTTATTTAACGACATACAAAGAAGCGTCCAATTCGAGAGTGACGGTATCCCGTAAGCTCTCCTCGCTTCGCTCGCTATTTCACTATTTGAGCCAGATTGCGGAGGACGAGCAATTTTACCCGCTGTTGAAGCGGAATGTCATGGCGAAGATCGAGATCAAGCGCGTACATAAGCCGAAGGATACGGCAGCGAAGCTGAAGGGCAAGCTGCTGGAGGAGCAGGAACTGGACGAATTCGTCGAATATGTCCGAACCGGCTACGCTCATGACGTCGCCGACAATAAGCAGGCATCCCATGCCCATGCTCTCAATGCGGTGCGCGATGCTGCGATTGTCAGCCTGATCCTGAACTCCGGGCTGCGGGTAAGCGAAGTCGTCAACTTGAATATGGACGATGTCGATATGAACCGGAAGCTGGTCAACGTCTACCGCAAAGGCCATAATGACGACACCTTCAAGACGCCGGTCTATTTCCGCGACAGCGCCAAGCAGCATCTGCAGGATTATATTGACCTCAGATCCGAGCGCTATGCAGCCCCGAAGAAGGAACGCGCCTTCTTCCTCGCCATCAAGAACGGGGAGACAGAAGGCAAACGGATGACGAAGCGGGCCATGCAGCAGATGATCCTCAAATACGCGAAGCGGTTCGGCAAGCCGGCCCTCACCGTTCATAAGCTGCGCCACTCCTTCGCGACGGACTATTATTTGCATAATGATATTTACAAGACAAAGGAGCAGCTCGGCCATGCTTCGACGGAGACGACCGAGATCTACGCCCATCTGACGGACAAGACGATGTCCGAGGCGATCGAGCGCCGGGGAGAGGATTAGGGGCAGCGCTCTGGTGCGAGCTGGCTATCAGCGGCAATCCCTCCTCTCCGCATGCAAACGCCGCCCCTCCCGTGTAGCTACGGGAGGGGCGGCGCTGCTTACCTTCGCCGGAAAATGCTGCCTGAGCGGCTCCGCGTCTTCGGCGGTTTATACTTCTTCACCCTCGGCGGCGTGTACTTGGACGAATTATCGTACTCCTTTTTGTTCCTTGTGATCGAGCCCCGCGTATCGCTGTCCGACGGCGTACGCTTGAAGATGCTCCCCCCGCTGCCGACCGTCGAGTCGTTGCTGTTCGTGCCACGGCGGAAGATTGAACCCTTCCGTTCGACGGTAAGCGGAGGAATCTTCTTCTTCTCCTCGGTCGTCGGCGTCCGGTACGGCTTCGATGGCTTGTAATCCCCACGATCCGCATATCCCCGGTAGCCCCCCGCTCCTCGGAGCGAGTCGAACAGCGTATCCAGCAGACGATATTGGATGTACATCTCCAGGAAGCTGCGATCGTAATTGTTCTTTACATATTCTTTGGAATCGACCTCAATCAGGCTGTCATCCGGATTCGCCGGATCCTGCTGGATCTGAATCAGCTGATCGCGGTAGACCAGGAACATTCGCTCGGTACTCGTTTCCGATATTTGCTCCGGCCTGCGCTGTTCCGCAATCGCCTCGGCCGCCTCCGGCACCGGCGTATTCTCCGCGCGATAGATATAGGAAGTGCTGCTTCCGTCCCTCGCCACCGATTCCAGCGGATACGACGCGGACAGATCGATCTGTCCGCAAGCCGCCAGCAGCGGGAAGAGAAGGCTGGCGATAATGATCCATTTGACGGTGTTCCAACCCCGTGTATTCATGGCGGATCTCCTCATGATCGGCGGATGATGCGCACATCCGCCGCGATGACCGCTTCGCCTTCATACAACTGGAAGCGGCCGTCCTGCCATTCGATGCGGAGCAGCTTCCGGTCGTCGGACTGGTATTGCCATACATATTGCTCTCCAGCTGTGCCGAACGGCGTCTGCCCCGTGCAGATCACTCTGCCGTCATATTGATCCTCTAGATAGAACCATCTTCCGTCCAGTTCGATCTCCGTCGGAACCTCCTCCACCGAATCGAGCCGTCCGTCAATCACTTGATACAGGCTGTAATAAGGCTGTTCCCGTTCTTCTATATGCAAGTACCGGATGTTCGCCCCGTCACGCAAGGTAACCCAGGCACCCGGGCGAACCCGCCAATCGGTACGTCCGATGATCTCATAGCTGATTAGAGATACTTCGCAAATATCTCCCGGTTCCAACATGGACGGTTTTTTTTCGGGCTGCGGCGCCTCGGGCTTAGCCATTATGTTTTTGATCCGTTTCCACAAGCTCACCGTATCTCTCCTTCCGTTCCCGTCTGTCCGTTACAAACAGGCGGCGATGATGAGCGCGCCTACAACATGCATCGAACCGGCTACCAGGGCATATGACATCTGCCCCTGCTTCGTGCCTTCCTCCAGATTCATGCCGAACCCGCTCCGGAACAGCAGACGGAGGATGAACTCCAGAATGAGGAGGATGACGAAGGAGACGGCCGACATGAACAGCGCTTCGGCCAGGTTGTAGGCAACCTTAATCGAGCTCGACAGGATGAATCCTTGCGAGAACAGCTTCATGACGAAGCGGGTCGTCACCGCAACGTTCCCTGCCCGCATTTCCTGAATATCATTGTAACCCGTGAACAGCGAATCCACGAACATGAGCAAGAACAGGAGCAAAGCTCCCGTTGCCGTCCATAGCGCAATCCCGGCAATATTGTCGAGAATCATGTTAATACTGCACTCCCCTTACCGTTCGATGAGATTTCTGCACCTATCTGGTTAAGAAGGACGCTTGCCCTGGCGGCAAGCGTCCTTACTCTTACTCAGCGGATTTATCGTATTTTTTCATGATGGCCGCGAGTTCGTCTTCAACGTCCTTGTTCTTGCCAAGCTTGGCGAACTCGTCGTCAAGCGATTTGGAAGAACCGTTCATCTCGTTCGAGGCTTCGGCCTGAGCTTCCATTGCCAGCATTTTGTCTTCCATCCGTTTCAACCCGGACATCGCCGTATCGGAGCCGAACCCGGCCATCGCCTTGTTGATTTCCGTCTGTGCCTTCGCCGCATTGTAGCGTGCGACCAGCGTCTCGCGCTTGCTCTTCATGTCGGAATACTGCTTCCGCATCTCGTCCAGCTTCGCGCGAAGGTTGTCGGCGGAAGCCTTATTCTGCTCGTAGCTCGCCTTGAACTCATTCATTTTCTCTTCGGCCGCTTTTTTCTCTTCCAGCGCCCGGCGGGCAAGATCCAGATTATCGGCCTGCACGGCGATATGCGCCTGCTCCTCCCGCTTCTTCACCAGTGCGGCTTGCTCCTCGTACGATTGCTTGAAGCGCTTCTCAATCGCGATCTGCTGAGCTACCGCACGTTCTGCTTCCTCCAGATCCTGTTGCATGTCCCGCAAGTATTGATCGGTCATCTTGATAGGATCTTCGGCTTTCTCGATTAGCGCATAAATGTTGGACATGGTTACATCACGCAAGCGTTTGAATAATGACATGGACAGTTCCTCCCTATGCAGTCTTATCCTCAGTGTATCCTGGAAACCTTGGATTCCTGGGCAAATTGTTAATCCGTGTTTATACCCATACATACGAATGGAATCCGGCGTTGTTTCACTTTTTTTTGCTCTTCCTATTTTATCATGCTGAGGAGGAGAAGGATAGCTGTCACAGCAGGTCTCTGTATACAGAGAATGCCGGGGCCGTCACAGCGACCCCGGCATAATAATCGGACTTACCGGCGAACCCGGTCCAATTCGATAGTGAATCTCCGCCACGCCTGCTCTACGACCTTCGCGATATCTTCCTTCCGCAGATCGTCGTAATGAATGCCAGCGGCGACGGTTACAGTCGTATCCAGCGCTTCCGCTGCTCGGAGGGCCATGGCCGCGCTGAGCTCGTCCTCACGATGCCCGGGAACGGTATGTGTGGCAACATTCCACTGTCCCGCTTCCTTCCACGAGGTCGATACGGCGCCGATATGCGCATCTCCTCCGCTTACTAGGAACAACCAATCCCGCCCTTGCCGAATGCCCTCGACCCGGATATCGGCTCCGGGCGGAGCCGTTTCATTATAGGTCCCGCTCACGAAATAATTCCCCTGATTTCATCCAAACTGTTAATATTCTCTTTTTCCATAAAGGCCGTCAGACCGTTCAGCAGATCTTCCCCTGCCCGCAGATTCATGAAATTGTACGTACCGATCTGAACCACTGCGGCTCCCGCCATTATAAACTCAATGATATCTTCCGAAGAGGAAATGCCGCCCATTCCCATTACCGGAATCGTGACCGCCTGCGCCACTTGATGCACCATGCGGAGCGCAATCGGCTTGATAGCCGGACCGGATAGCCCCGCATACGTATTTTGGAACACGCTGCGCCGCTCGTAGATGTCAATTTTCATCGCGGAAAATGTATTGACGAGCGACACGCATTCCGCTCCCTCCTCTTGGCACATGACCGCCATGCCGACCACATTCTCCGCATTCGGCGACAGCTTGACCGCCAGCGGCAGGGAAGTCACCTGCCGTACTTCCCGAATCACTTCCCGGGCGACCTCGGTCCGAATCCCGAAGGCCATGCCGCCCTCCTTCACATTGGGGCAGGATATATTCAACTCAATCATATCTACCGCGGGCCGGTTCAATTTGCGGCGGTCCTCGGCATCCTTCGTAATCTTCAATGCGCCGAGCACATAATCCTCGATAGTGCTCCCGCCAAGATTAGCGATTTTGACTGGTTCTATCTTCTCCCAGAACTTCATCTCTTCCTGAAGAAACGCATCGACGCCCGGATTTTCCAAGCCGACACTATTCAGAATCCCGCTTGCCGTCTCCCATATACGGGTTCCCTCATTACCAGGACGCGGATGCAAGGTGAGTCCTTTGGAGGCGATGCCGCCAAGCTGATTGATATCATAGTATTGGGCATACTCCTGCCCGAAGCCGAATGTGCCGGAAGCCATGACAAGCGGGTTTTTGAACTCGATTCCCGCCACATTACACGCTAAGCTTCTCATGCCACGTCACCTCCTGTGCCTGAAATACCGGTCCGTCTGAGCAGACCTTGCGGTTGCCGCTTGCCGTTCGCACGGAGCAGCCGTAGCAGGCTCCAATGCCGCAAGCCATTCTTTTCTCCAGAGACACGTACAGCTTCGTATCTAATCCTTCCGCCATGCGGGCTGCCGCCTCCATCATTCCTAGCGGTCCGCATACAAAGATATTGTCGTATTTCTTCATATCGACATCAAGCAGCAGATTCGCATCGACCCGGACGACAAGCTCACTCGCATAGGGAGCAAATGCTTCCGTCATATAGGACGCTCCCCGAAATCCGAGATAAATATCCGGCTTGTCCAATTGTCTCGCCGTGTACAGAAGGGGCGCAATGCCGATGCCTCCGCCGACTAGCGCGGTCTTCCCGTCAACTTCCGGGAACCCGTTGCCGAACGGCCCCTCCAACTGAATCGAATCGCCAGGGCGAAGACTTGCGAATCGGGCTGTTCCTTCGCCTCCGACTTTGTACAGAAACTGGATGGAGTCCGGCTCCAAATTGTAGATACTGATCGGACGGGACAGAACCGGATAATGGGTCCATGCCCTTAACATATAGAATTGCCCCATCCGGCCTTCAAAAGTGCCCTCTACTGTCATGAGATAAACATCTTGAGCTATCTGATTGTTGGTAAGAATCTTATGCACGTGTCTGCTCCTTTGTTCACCTTTAGCAATTCTACTATGCCTGTAACGGCGCCATTCATCTGTGATGCAGGTCACGTTGGGCATAAATCCCCCTGACAAAGGACATAACAAGAAGACAGGTGGAATCGGGAAAGGAGGAAGATTATTGCGCACAAAACAGATATGCTGTCTGCTGGTGTGCCTGGTAGGAGTAACCGGCTGCTTTCCGCGTTCGCATCAGGCTGCTCCGGATCCGCAGCTGAACACGTTGGACACGAACCAGCCATCAGCGGAGTTAACATCGCGACAGCCGCCCCATGAAGCGGTGGAACGACCTGAGACCGGCAAGGGCACGATATCCTTCGTCCTGGAGGACAAACCGCATCCGCTGCCGCATCAGCCCCTGCCCTTGCCCAAGTTCCACTTGACGACGAAGGACCCGGCCCACACGGAATCCGTCAATGAAGGCGTCCGTTCTGACACCATGGGACGGAAGGCCGTGGAAAAGAAATCCGTCATGAAGCCAAAGGAGCCGCGGAGCCCGGAGCCAGCCCAGTCTGCATCTCAGAATACGAAATCCGGAATAAGCCAGCGCAATTTGAGCTTGGCTCAGCTTAGAATGAAATACCCGCACATTTTCAAGCTTCATGGATCCAAGCGCGGACTCCGCCGAGTCGCCCTTACCTTCGATGATGTTCCCGATAACCGAATAACCCCGCTTGTACTGGATATTTTGCGGGAACATAACATTCGTGCGACCTTCTTTCTCGTCGGCTCTCGGGCGAAAGCCCATCCCGAGTTGGTTCGGCGCATTGTCCGGGAAGGCCATATTATCGGCAATCATTCTTACAGCCATCCGTTAATGACGAAGCTGACGCTGCCTGCCTTCGAGCAGCAAGTGAAGGATGCGGAACGGGCAATTGAAGAAATTATCGGTTACAAGCCAAGGTTCTATCGCCCTCCCTTCGGAGAGATCAATGAAGAGCAATTGAAATGGGCCGGGGATCACGGCTATCTCGTCGTCAATTGGGACGTCGATTCCAACGACTGGCGGGGCTTGAACGCTAAGGAAGTATACAATAACGTAATGAGCGCGGTCAGGCCCGGTTCAATCGTGCTTCATCATGCCGGAGGAAGCAAGCAGAATGGTTACTTGCAGGGAACACTCAAAGCCCTACCGTCCATCATTAAGCAATTGAAGCAGCAGCGGTACCACTTTGTCACCGTGCCGGAGCTGCTCCAGGACCGCAAGGACAAAAAAGACAATTGAAACTGTCTTACACGCAAAACAACCCCTGCCGCTATGGACAGGGGTTGAACCTATACTGATATCAATTAAGACATAATGTACACTTCAACATTTTGAATGCCGAAGGTACTGCCGATCTGCTTGCTCACCGGAACGAAAATATCAATCTTGTTGCCATTGATGGCACCGCCGATATCGCGGGCTTCCGCGATGAATCCGCCTTGCGGCAGATGCTTGAACTGATAACCGGTGATGAACAGCTTCGTTCCCAATGGTATGGCCTTCGGGTCGACGGCTACTGTCCCCAGCTTCAATGGGTTGCCGAAGTAATCGACAGCGCCCCATTTTCCGTTTTCACTCGCATGGGCCGTATACGCGGTGGCCTTCATGTTCACTTTCTTTTTATATGTCATCTCCTTGCCGGAGACCGTAATTACGTTCTTCTTCGCCGTTGCCGCAACCGGCTTCGCTTTCTCCTCGGTCTGCGGCTTCGATGCCGGCTTCGCTTTCTCCTCGGTTTGCGGTTTCGCTTTCTCCTCCGTCTGCGGCATCGCTGCCGGCGCAGCGGCCTCTTTCGCAGCTTTTGCTGGCTTGTCCTCAGATGCTTCAGCCTTGTCCGCTGCCGATGCGTCCTTATCCCTATCGGCTTCAATCAATTCCGCGTTCTCTGATTCCACCGCCAGACCTTGCAGGGTCTTTTTCGGAAGCTCCAGCTTCAGCCCTCCATAGATATTTAAAGGATCGATGTTGGCGTTCGCCTTCATCAATTCATCCAGATCAATCTGATGCTTCTTCGCAAGCGTATAGAAGGTATCTCCTTCCTGAGCAGTGTAGGGCTCGGCATAAACTGGCATCATTTGAAATACCAGATTCAATCCCAGCAGTGCCGTTGTAAGCTTTAATATCGTTTTTTTCCGCATATAGTATATGTTCCCCCTTAAGATAGCCTGCGAGGTTAGTTGTCGGATTCGGGTCAAGGAGTACCCTACATGCCGGCGATTCGCCAGCTCTGATTCACCCCAAGGCGCTCATCCCGTTATGAATGAACACCGGTCAATCATCCCCCGTACTATGTTCGGCTCGAATTGCATCATATCACAATTTTGTAACCTATGCGCAGTCAGTTAATGGTAAATACGAAATAAAATGCCTCTTAATCCTGTAAAATGGGCCGAAATAACGTATGAAATCGCTTTATCCAGTCCCCAAAGCATTAGGTATGTAACAAAATTGTAACCAGCGACTCCTACTATATCATAGATTACAAATTTGTAAACAGTTTGGACTCTTCCTATTATTGGACATGTCCAAACTACTGGTATCATGCAACTCTGAGCAATATCCCCGTCTGTCAGGGAGCTTGTTGCCTTTGGGGCACTAACCCTGTCGGTCAGGTGTCTCACTGCCTTTTCGTCACTATCCCCATCCGTCAGGTGTCTTGCTGCCTTTTGGTCAATATCCCTGTCCGTCAGGTGTTTTGTTGCCTTTCGGTCACTTTCCCTATCCTTCAGGTGGCTCCCGCTTTTGGAGCTGTCGGGGATATTGCTTATAAGGGGCAAGGGGCAGCTTTATGTTTCAGAGGTGAAAAGCGGATAAGTACGGGGCTTCTTTTTCGCATAGTAAGGAACGCACGTCAACAGTCGGCAGCAGAAACAGAACCAGCCGGGATTCCCGGCTGGTTGCGGCCTCGGAGCGGTAAATCAATAACCGTCTCCATCGATTTATAATTGTGTCCGTCGAATTCGTTTAGAGAACTTGTCCAAGGAATTCTTGCGTGCGGGGGTGCTGGGGCGCCGAGAACAATTGCTGCGGCGGTCCCTGCTCGACGATATGCCCGCCATCCATGAACACGATGCGATCTCCGACTTCGCGCGCAAAACCCATCTCATGCGTTACGATCACCATCGTCATACCGTCTCGGGCGAGCGACTTCATTACTTCCAGCACTTCACCGACCATCTCGGGATCCAGGGCGGATGTCGGCTCGTCGAACAGCATGACATGCGGCTCCATCGCCAGCGCCCGCGCAATCGCAATCCGCTGCTTCTGTCCGCCGGACAGCTGGTCAGGGTAAGCGGATGCCTTGTCGGCCAATCCGACCTTCTTCAAGAGCTCCATTGCGATCGCCTCCGCTTCCGCCTTGCTTCTCCCTTTTACTTTAATCGGGGCCAGCGTAATGTTGTCCATTACCGACATATGAGGGAACAGGTTGAAGGATTGAAAGACCATGCCCATTTTGGCTCGCGTCGCGTTAATATCATGCTTTTTGTCGTTGATTTTCATGCCTTCGAACAAAATATCGCCTGCCGTCGGCGTCTCCAACAGATTAAGACAGCGCAGGAAGGTGCTCTTGCCCGAGCCGCTCGGACCGATCACAACGACGACTTCCCCTTGCTCGATCTTCATGTTCAGGCCGTTCAAAATGTTCAGCTCTCCGTACGATTTATGCAGGTCACGAATTTCGATCATTCTTCAACTTCCTTTCCAGCAGACCGATTGCCTTCGACAGCGGAATCGTCAGCACGAGGTACATCATGGCCGCTCCAAGTAACGGCCCCATAGCCGTATACGTCTTGCTGCGGATAATATCCGTCTGGAACATAATGTCCGCGATTCCGATCAGACTGACAATCGAGCTCTCCTTGATAATGGTGACGAACTCGTTCCCAATTGCGGGAATAACCGTACGGAATGCCTGCGGTAAAATAATATATCTCATCGTCATGCCCTTGGACATGCCAAGCGAACGTGCGGCTTCCGCCTGCCCCTTATCGACCGCCTGAATACCCGATCGGAAAATTTCCGCCAAGTAAGCCGAGCTGTTAATCGATACGGCAATTGCGCCGGAAGTGAACTTGCTGAATTCGATGCCGAACTGAGCCAGTCCGAAATGAATAATAAACAATTGCACCAGCAGCGGAGTGCCGCGAAGAAGCTCAATATAGACGACTGCGAACCAGTTCAACGGCTTGAACGGCCCGATCCGCATCAATACAATAATTATGCCAAGCACGAAGCCGGCGAGCACCGCCACCAGCGATAGCAGCACCGTAATTTGGGCTCCGGACAAATAATCCCATTTATAGTCCCATAGCATAGAGAGCCAGTCCAACAACAGCCTCTTCCCCTTTCCAATCTCTGCCTGTCATGTAATAGAACGAAAAAGAGCGGCTTACGCCGCCTCTTTTTCCCCGTGTGAATCGGGCCTTATTGCTCTTCCGCCATCTGGGTCGCCTTCGTAATGAACTCGTCCAGCTTGCCCTCCGATTTCAGGCGGGCAATCGTCTTGTTCGCAGCTTCGACCATCTTCGGACTGCCTTTGCGGAAGCCGATGACATAGCCATCGCTCGCCGGCTGCAGCACCGCATCCGACATCTCCAGTTCAGGACGGTTCGAGGCATAAGCCTTCGCGACCGGCTTCTCAACGATGACCGCTTCTACCCGGTTCGACTCGAGCGCCAAGACGAGATCACTTACCTTGGCAAGCAATTCAGGCTGCGCTTCCGGAATCTGTGAAATGACATTCTCGAAAGTCGAGCCTTTCTGAATCCCGATCTTCATCCCTTTCAAATCTTCCGGCGTCTTGTACTTGTCCTTGTCCGCGGCACGCACGATGACACCTGCCTCAGCCAGGTAGTATGGATCGGAGAAGTCTACCGCCTTGGCCCGATCCGGAGTTGGATCCATACCGGAGATAACCATGTCCAGCTTGTCCGTATTTAAAGCTCCGATTAGCGATTCGAACTTCATATCTTCAACCTTTAATTCAACGCCCAGATCCTTCGCAATCTCGTTCGCCAAGTCGATGTCGAAGCCGACAATTTCATCCTTGCCGTTTATCGTCTTGTGGAATTCGAATGGAGGATAATCGGCGCTGACGCCGACGACGAGCGTCTTCTTGCTCATAATATTGTCGTAACTATCTCCTTTGGCTCCGCAGCCAACCAGAATGGCCATTAATAGCGAACATACCGCTACGATCTTCATTGTTCTCACTATACTTCATCCCCACTTCTCTGATTATCCTTCCTTCCCATGATAGGAGGATTTCGGTCGTTCCCAATTATACATGATGATGTATAGATATACAATGGTTCAGAACAAAAAAAGATGCTGGAATAGCTGATTTTACGGGGGAATTCACCAATTAAAGAAATAAATGCCGATCAATTGTGCAGGGAACTGATTTATTACTAAAATGTGCAAATTTTCGGTTTTTCATCCAAATACCTGAGTAAAACCGGCAAATTCATATTTATTCTTCAATTCTGCTATTGACATCCTATTTTTGGCACAAATTCAATAGGCAAGCGTCCGTTTTCTCAGGCTAGAAAAGCATCATCCTTTCCTGTGCCATTTTCGATCTATTTCTTGGAATATTCAACCTATTCCGAAGCTTATGCGGCCGAACGACTTAATATGTATAATTATGTATATAATTACGCATACAACGGCAGGAAGAACATGTCTTTGAACACGAGCTTCCCGCCGTTCAACTTCACGGAGCAGGATCTGAGATCTCCGGAATAAGTGGGAAACGGATATGTATAAGTGTTTTGCCCGGATCGGAAGAGATCTCCATGCTTCCCTGATGGCGATCTACGATTCGGAAGCAGATGGACAGCCCCAAGCCGGTTCCGCCCGCTTTCGTCGTCAGGAAGGGAGTCCCCGCCGACTGCAAAACCGTCGCGTCAAAGCCAGGCCCTTCATCTTCGACCTCAAGATGTATCGCATGGTCATCATGCCAGGTCCGAACCGTCAGCGTCTGATTCGCTTCCATCGCCTCCAGCCCGTTGCGAATCAGATTATGCAGCAGCTGGCGAATTTCTTTTTCATCCATCTCGAAATCAGGCACCGGATTCAGCTCAAGCCGAATCTCCTGACAATCTGTTGTCGCGGACGCTTGCACGAGCGGATAAATATGACTGATAACATCGTTCAATGATTGCTTGCGGAATTCGACGACTTTGTGCTGCGCCAACGTCAAGTATTCCGTAATGATGGAGTTCGCACGCTCGATTTCTTCCATCATCGTGTCGAAATAAACATGCTCCTTCACATGCTCCGGCTTGCTGCGGAGCAGCTGCAGAAATCCTTTGACCGTCGTCAACGGATTGCGTATCTCATGGCTGATGGCCGCCGCCATCTCACCCACAACCTTCAAGGCGCCCATTCGCTTCAACTCCTGCTCGAGCTGTACTTGCTTGTGGAGCGAATCGGTCACCCGGTTCATATGCTCGCCAAGCAACCGGAATTCATTATGCTGATCGTGCTCCACCCGCACATTATAATCCCCCTTGGCAAGTCGGGACGAGGCATCGACCAGACTGCGCAAAGGCCGGTGAATGAGGCGGCGGATCCACATATGCAAAAGCAGTGCGACGACAACTGCAGCCAACGTAAAGGTGCAGAACGTCACCCAAGTGACGTGATAAAGAACGGAGTCGATAACCGTTGCCGGGAGCATAATCATCGCAATCCAGTCCGTCTCTTTCAAGCCAACTGTATACACGATCATTTTACGATCCTGATACCTTGTCATCGATGACGTCTCGGCGGTCTGATCGATATCTTTTTTGACCTGCTCGAATATTGGAATCAGATCTTCATCGAAATCCCGGTACAGATTGGCGAAGATGCTATGCTGTTCGTCCGGGTCATAGAGCAGATCTCCGTCTCTCGTAACGAGCAAGGTCTTGCTGTCCGGATGGAAGCTGAGGCTAGATCCGACCTGCTGCAAATCATTGTAATGGATATCGATGCCGGCCACACCCACCAGCAGCCCCTCCTGATCGTAGACCGGCGTACTGATAGACAGCAGGGGCTGATGTGTAAACGGATCAATAAAAGGGGCGGTAATATGCGTACCGCCGCTCTTCGCGGCCCCATGATAGTAATCGAAGCGCGAATCGCTCTCATAGACGTGCGACGATGCATCTAACTCCTGACCGCTCTTTATTTGGAGAGGCATTCCATTCTCATCATAACCATACCAGACGAAGTACTGTCCCTGGTTACGATAGGTCGACTGTGCTGTGAACCAATAGCCATTGACGAATTGGTTGGGACTTCCTGCGAAGAGCCTCGTCGCGCTCCTGACGTCGGAAGACACGTCATCCGACAGCCGGTAAAGCTCGCGGATAATGCGAGAAAACGTTTCCACCGATTTCTTGTGATGAAGGAGTGCCGAATCCACCTCATTCGCAGCCAGCTTCACCTG
The DNA here is from genome assembly GCF_007066085.1 of Paenibacillus thiaminolyticus. NCBI lineage: Bacteria > Bacillati > Bacillota > Bacilli > Caryophanales > Paenibacillaceae > Paenibacillus > Paenibacillus thiaminolyticus. Next base: position 1,005,983 of record NZ_CP041405.1, read on the forward strand.
ATTCAAATAATTCTCTGTCATATTCCGCTGAATGATCGATTGTACCGCTCGGTGGGAGAAAAATGAAATGACAGCAAGTGCGGCAATAACGGTCACAAAGATGCGGACCATCATCTGCCGGTGGATCGTCCGTAACATAACAGCCTCCGTTTGGCCCGGCGGCTCTCACTGCATCGCCAGAGCCCAGTCTCTAATACTAACGGATTTCAATCTTGGACAATGACATAAAACGATGGCTTGCGACATTTCCTACGATCAAGTTCGATCCCATTATAGTATGTTTTATCGATCATAGATATCATATCTTCCATTTTCCATAAAAAAAGACTTTTGTATACGTTCATATATACAAAAGTCTTGTTCATTTACACAAAAGTCATAGGATTACTGCTTCTCTTCCTCCGGTTCGCTTGCGGCGGGCTGATGAATCGGCAGCGTCACAATCACCGTCGTACCCACATCCGGCTTGCTCTCGATCGTCATGTCGCCATGATGCGCCTTCACTAGCTCATACGTTATGGCTAAGCCCAATCCCGTGCCGCCATGGCTCGGGTTCACCTGATAGAACTTATCCATGACTTTGGCCAAATGCTCCTTGCTGATGCCGATCCCCTGATCCACGATGCGAACGACCACGTTGTTCTCGTCCCATGTCGAATGGACCGTAATTACTGATTCATTCGGAGAGAACTTCACCGCATTGTCAATCAGATTGAGAAAGACTTGCTTCAGCCGGTTCGCATCGCCAGAGATAGGCTGCTCCCCGCCGCGGGAACGAACCTCAATATGAATCTGCTTCTGCTCGGCCTTCATTTTTACCTGCAAAACCGTGTCTTCCAATATGCCTGATAAATAGACTGGCGACCAATTGAATTGCAGCTTATTCTCCTGCAGCTTCGAGAAGTCAAGCAGTTCCTCGACCAGCCCGATAAGCCGATCGGTCTCCTTCAGGATGACGTTCATCCCCAGCTTGCTCTCTTCTTCCTCGAACTGTCCAGAGAGAAGCGTCTCGCTCCACCCCTTAATCCCGGTTAGCGGCGTGCGCAGCTCATGCGAGATCGAGGAGACGAAGTCATTCTTAAGCTGATTGCTGCGGACGATCTCATGGGCCATGAAATTGAGCGTCCGGGCCAGCTCGCCGATCTCATACTGGTACTCTTCCTTGATCCGAACATCGAATCGTCCCTTCGCCATCTGGGCAGAGGCGCTCGTAATCTCATTGATCGGCTTCACGATGGAATTCGCCAGGCCGATGCTGATAATGAGCACGACGATGAGAACTGCGATCGCAATGACAACAGACAGCAGCACGATGCTGTTAATGCGCGCATTGACCAAGTCCAGCGAAGTGACCAGACGGACGATATAGACGATATCTCCCTTCGCATAGATCGGAGACGCGATCGACATCACCGCCTCTCCCGTTCCCGGCTGCTTGCCGATCCACTTCCCTACCGTCCCGCTCTGGGCACTGATGAAGTCGGCCGTGGCGACCGGCTTGTCCACCCGGAAGTAGCTGGACGATATCAGCACCTCGCCTTGCGGACTCAGAATCTGCACTTCCGCCTTCTTCATATTGTACTGCTTCAGCAGCACGGGGAGCCAGCTTCGGTCTTGCGTATTGACCCCCGCATTGCCTTGTTGGTAGAACGATGTCGTGACACTCAAATGAGACGACATATGGCTAGAAATCGAATCATAATAATAGGAACGGACAGCGATAAGAAATATCGCCTCCAAAATAAGCATCGTCAAGAACACGACGATAAAATAGTGCATTACTACGGAACGCCGTATTCCCGGCTTTAGCATGAAGAGGAGCCTTTCCATTTATATCCATGTCCCCAGACTGTTTCTAAATATTTCGGCGACGAAGGTTCATCCTCGATTTTTTGCCGCAGGCGGCGGATATTAACATCGACAATCTTCGGATCGCCCATATAATCTTTGCCCCATACATAATCAAGCAGCACATCGCGGCTTAATGTCATATCTTCCTTCTCCATGAAGAACTGAACCAGCGAGAACTCCGTCGGAGTCAAATCAATTGATTGGTTATGCTTCGTGAACCGCTTCGCGATCAGATCGAGCGTGAACGGCCCCGAATGATAGACGACTTTCTGTGATGGCTGCTGATAGGCGTTGACCCGGCGCAGAAGAGACTGAATGCGGGCCACCAGCTCCGTCGGACTGAACGGCTTGCTCACATGATCGTCGGCACCGACCGACAACGCGTATACCTTATCCTGCTCCTGAACCTTGGCTGTGAGGAAAATAATGCCCATCCGCTCATTGAACTGGCGGACACGGCGGCATACCTCGAAGCCGTCAATGCCCGGAACCATCACGTCGAGCAGCGCAATATCAATCGTATTGTCGTTAACTAGGATCTGATAGGCATCGTTGCCGTTGGCGGCCTCCACCACATCGAATCCGTTGCGCTTCAGGTTGATGACAATAAAGCTGCGAATGGATTCTTCATCTTCCAGAATGAGTATCTTCGTCATCTCTTCCCGTCTCCTTCTTTCATTCATTGCTTTCCCGGTTCATATCCGGAATCTTCGGGGTGCCTCTGTTCAGCATCAGCGGCTCCTTGCTGAAGACGCCGATAATGGTATCTCCATACGAACTGAGATAGGTCCACTTCTCCTTGTACGTCTCCCACATTTCCGGGTTGAAAAACTTAATCTCGGCCAGTGTCTCATTCGTATGCATGTCCATAAACCGGATATATTCATCCTTCTTCGACTTCGTATCAATCGTTACCCGGCCATACCACGAATTCGGCAGCTTCAGCTGGAACCGCTCCTCATAGTCGCGGTACTGCTTCTCGACCAGCTTCAATCCGTTCTTCTCGTCCCATTGATAGTAGCTCGTGAAATACGGAATAACGTATGACTCATAAATATCCCAGCCCGGCGGCATCTCAGGAATCGCGATCTCGATAATGCCATCTCCATTCATGTCACCGCTGGCTATATTATACGGCTTGATCGCCATCTCTTCCGGCAGAATCGAGATGAGCTGATTATCCTCTGTCAACTTGATAATATCCGTCACGCCGTAATTGGCGCCAGCCACCGCGTCAAGCACAATTCCTTTTTGGTTCTTGCTGATATTGCCTGAAATCATGTTCGTATACATATTCACGTCTTTGTCCAGCGACACTTCATTCTGCTTGGCCATCTTCCCGTCCTTGAAATCGTACATGGCCAGCACCGGCGGCATGTCGCGGCGGTTATTGACGATGTATAACTGGTTCTTCCCGTCCCCGACCAGATCATCGATGACGAACTGGGAATAGGGCTGCTCGAATATTTTGACGATGCCGTCCTGCGTGAACGTGTAGACGACCAATCCTTTGTTCAGATCCTTGTCGCTGCCTCCATAGCCGACGACGAGATCCAGCTTGTTGTCATGGGTCAAGTCCACGAGCTCGACCCGATCTAGGCTGACCCCTACCCCGTCGAACTCGACCACCTTGTTCCACGTCTCTCCATCGCTATGGAAGACGAGTCCGTGCAGGCGCACATCCTTGTCCGGCGTCTCGTAAAACACAATTGCCGTATCCGCCCGCCCGTCATTGTTCAGATCGGCAAGCCGTATGGCGCTAGCATCCTCGGCATTGGCTGGCCGTAACATTTCCGCCTCTTTCGGCATTTGCGAGGAAATAATGGTCATTATCTTTGCTTTATCCTCAGGAAGCCGGGGCATGCTCATTAATGACTTCGGATCCTCCAGCCAATCGCATCCGCTGAGCAGGATGCAGGCCAGGAGAAGAAGTGACACGCTCCGTATCCACCGCATTGTCATTCCGCTTATCACTCTTTCATCAGTTCGATTTATCCTGATTATATTTTAACAGATTACATCCTCCATCATTATAAAAAAAAACTGTCACCGAAAGGTGACAATACCATGACAAACCCCGTGCTAGTACCAGAGCGCGTCGATCATTCCATTCTCTGCCTTGATATCCTGCAACGTATAGATGGATATCGGAAAATATTGAAAACCATATGCGTATGGAGCCAGCTCATACAGGCCGAAGAACAGGACAAGCGCTTTGTCCGTCATATAAAAATCTTGATCCGGCCGAATCTCGGTGAACGGCTCCAATACGGGAATGCCGCGTGCCTTAATCTGGGCGGCTACCTGCTCCGACAACACCTTCACATACGGGGCTCCCGGCTTGAACAGATCCGCCAGCTTCAGCTCCCGCCCGTTCCTGACATCCATCGTCATCCCGGCCTGATAGGTCATCCCGTGCGCAGCATGATCTGTATATCCGTATACGAGGAGAGTGAGGCTAATATAATGGCGCTCATTCAGCTTGATCTCGTAGGAGCCCGTTACCTCCGTGTCCGGCGCTTCGCCGTAGCCGGTCATTCGAATGAGCCGGACCGCCTGGCGGTGTATCGCCTTATTCATGCGGGATACCGCTTGTTCGTCCCCGTCACGGCCGCGAATCTGAGGCACATAGACGGTCAGCTTCGGTCTGCGGATGACATACGTATCCACCTGAACAGGCAGCGGGTACATTGATGTGGCATCCGCTTCCGTTGATGTGCGCATTCCTATCCCCTCGCTTCATCATTGGTCATAAGCCCAATATATGCGAGGAGCGGCGCAGCGTGACATTCGCCTAACCGGCATTCCGCATTGCATTAATGTATGAGCGCTTTCTCCGATTGGAGCAGGCGGCGCCCCTTCACGTCGACCGCGATCCGCCCTTCCTTCATTCCCCAGATGCGGGTCGCATATTTCTCGGCCAGCTCCGCCTGATGGAAGACGGCGATCACGATCTTCCGCTCCCGCTGGCACAAGCTGCGGAATGTCTCCAGCACCGACTCAGCGGCCTTCGGATCCAGCCCGAGCACCGGCTCGTCCGCCAAGAGAACGTTGGCCCCGTGCACGAGCGCACGCGCAATGGCGACACGCTGGCGCTCCCCGCCGCTGAGCTTGCTCGACTGGTCATGCGCCTTGTCCAGCAAGCCGAGCATCTCGAGCGTGTCCATCGCCCCCATATAATCGTCTGATCGAACAATGCCCAGAGCCATCCGCCAGAGCGGCGTCTGATGGAAGCGGCCGATGAGCACGTTTTTCAGCACTTTTCGATTCAGATTAAGGACCGGATTCTGTTCCAGGTAAGCAAATTCGCGCATTACCTTGCGCTTGCCGTTGACCTGATTCTCGAAAATATTAACCCCATCGACGTTATACTTGCCGCTCGTCCAGCTCTCGCGCATCGCGATGCATTTGAGCAGCGTCGATTTCCCGCTGCCGCTTGCACCGATAACGCCGACGAATTCGCCAGGCTCGAGCTCGAAGCTCAATCGATCCAAGATAGGCGGGGCCGGCGGATACCGTTTGACCAGACGTTCTACTTTAATCATGGCATTGACTCCTCTCTATCCGCTGAAGACATTCCGTTGTGATTTCTTTCAGGTTGTTCTCCAAAATCCGCTTGCGATGCTTTTGAACATATATTTATAAGTGTAGGAAGATGCGACCTAACTTGCAAGCGTTTTTGCCTGCCGCTTGAAGATCAAGCCGAGCAGAGAGAAGCCGATGTACCAGAGGCCGAGCAGGTAGAACATACTGCCCATGGACACATATTGCAGCCCCAAGCCGGCCAGGTTCGGCCCGATAATGCTGCCCAGGCTGAAGTGAACGGATGCGATCACATTGGCGGAGGGCAGATAAGCCTTCGGCAAAATATCCGCGGCATAGGCCAAGCCAAGCGAGAAAAAGGAGCCGACCAAGCCGCCGATGAGCACAAATAGAATCAAGATCCCCCAGACGCTCGTTCCGACGAACGGAACGAGAAGGAATCCCGCTCCTCCGGTCAGACCGCAAGCCATCAAGACCTTTTTGCGGTCGATCTTGTCGCTCAGTATGCCGAGCGGAAGCTGCAGGATAAGGCCGCCGATGCCGAAGAACGGCAGCAGGTACGAGATCCAGTGCTCCTCCAGGCCGATGCGCAGCGCATAGATCGGGAAGTTGCTGTTCATCGATGCTTCCATATAGCCGTACAAAAACGCCGGCAGCAGCGCGAACCACGCCCATTGATAAGAGCGGGCATACCGCTTCTCGGGACGAGCGCCCTCATGCAAGCCTTCCACCGGCTGATTCGGCAGCACGAACAGGACGAGCCCGATGACGACAAGGAACAGCGCGCCCATCACCAGGAACGGTGCGGAATCATGCACGCGGAGCAGATTAATGCCGAGCGGACCGAAGCTGAAGCCAAGTCCGTAGGCCATCCCGTACAGCGAAATATTCCGTCCGCGCCGATGAGCCGGGCTAACGGAGACCGCCCACAGCTGAGTCGCGTAATGCAGCGCGCTATCCCCCAGGCCGACAATCATCCGGAGTACGAACCAGACATAGATGTTGTGCAGCAGCGGGAACAGTACGATCGCTGCCGTTACGACAATCAGTCCGCCGAGAAGCATTCGCTTGTACCCCACCCGGAGCAGGATCCGTTCGACGGCGAACATCATGGCGAAGACGCCGACGTACAACGCCGTCGCATTCAGCGCATTCAGATCGGAAGGGACGCCCATCCGCTCCAGGAAGATGGTTAAGAGCGGGAGCAGCATCCCTTGACTCAACCCGGTAAATGTGACAACAATAATGAGAATGAAAAATTGCATGCTTGGAGAATTCGTAGTGAAACGCCTTGCTGACATGGACTTTCCTCCACAATTACTATGATTTGAACGCCTGAAGCGGCGGCACGCGGCCGCCCCCTGCAAGCTTCATTGGACACCAACATTTCAACATTATAGTAGACAATAGGATACAACACAATTCATAATGATAGAGTAACGCAATGTTATCCAAGGGGGCTCCGTAAGGCATGACCTACCATGTTCGTATCGACTATTCATCGGTATATGAACTTATTGGAAGCTTTATGTTGTTCGTTCACCGCAAGTGGATCCGCAACGTAGAGAACGGAATGGAATGGGCGCGCAGCATCGAGCAGCAGCTCCCTCCGCAGTGGAATGCGTACAGCGAGAAGATCCGGAAGCATTCGTTAAGCGACTTCGACATGCTCTACGCGCTGGCGCTGGAGCGGAATCATAACGATATTCCTTCCTATCTCGAGCAACTGGAGCAGCTGACTCCGGCCGAATGGGACCGAGTCGGTCTGGAGAACGGCCTGCGCCTGGGCTCCTTCCGGCTGGAACGCTGCCTGGAGCTATATGTACCGGCGCTCCGGTTCTGGTATGAACACTATATCCGTCACTCACTTCCGGAATGGGAACCGATCCTTCTGCATGACGCGGAAGAGAAGCGGCGGTTATTGGACAAAATAAAGCCGCAGGATCTCATCGAGCTGGCCACGAACGGCGTCGTCATTCCGGAGCACGAGTCGCTTGACGAAGTGATTCTTGCCCCGATGTGGCACTATCGCCCGATTAATAACAACTGTACGTTCCGTAGCCGGATTCTCATCCTGTACCCGGTGGACAAGCCGGAACCGGATCTGATGGTCCCGTCGCACAACCTGCGCCGCATGACCGAAGCATTGGCCGACGAGAAGCGGCTGCGCATCTTGCGGCTGGTCGGCCAGAAGCCGTATACGTTCGAGGAAATCCAGGAATACATTCCGCTGTCGACGGGAGCGCTCAAGCATCATCTGGCGGTCCTGCGCTCCGCAGGCTATATCCGGACGTACTGGAACGGCAAAGTGCAGCGCATCTCGCTACGCCCGGAAGGGCTGGCGGATTTATCCGCTTTTCTCGAAGCCTACATACATTCATGACAGCAAGCCTGATTGCAGCCTCTTGCGCTGTTGCGGCTCTGATAGCGTCAAGGAGGTGATTCGGCATGACCGTAATGCCGAGACAGACAATATTATTCGATCTGGACGATACGCTCGTCCATTGCAACAAATATTTTGACATCGTCATTCAACAATTTCTCGATTCGATGATGACGTGGTTCGCCCCGTGGAAGCTGCCGGCCGAGGACATTCGCGCCGTGCAGGTCCGAATCGATATCGCCGGCGTGCAGGACAACGGCTTTCATAGCGAGCACTTCCCGCGCTCGTTCATCCAAACTTACGAGCACTTCTGCACACTGACCGGCCGCGCCCCGGCCGCCGACGAGTCCGAGCTGCTCTGGAAGCTCGGAATGAGCGTCTACGAGTTCGAGATCGAGCCTTATCCCGGCATGATCGATACGCTTGACCGGCTGCGGGATGACGGACATGAGCTCTTCCTGTATACCGGCGGGGAACCCGTCATACAAGGGCGCAAAATTGAGCAAATGAAGCTGTCGGACTACTTCGGAGATCGGATATTCATCCGCCGGCACAAGACAGCGGATGCATTGTCCTCCATTGTGCAGGAACAGGGCTTCCGGACGGAGAGCACCTGGATGATCGGCAATTCACTGCGTACTGACGTGATTCCCGCCCTGCTGTCCGGCCTGAATGCGATCTACTTGAAGCAGGCGAACGAATGGGCATTTAACATCGTCGACATCGATGCCGAGCCGAATGGCGCCTTCGAGACGATCCAGCAGCTAACCGACGTGCCTCGCGTCATTCGCAACTGGATATTGACCCTGCGGTAATAGGACAGGCCGGCTCCCCAGAGCCGGCCTTCTGTTATACTGGGCATAACGATGCCCCTAGGCCGGCATGACATCCCCTCGTCCTGCCAGCGCATGCCGCATGGCATGGCACCCAAGGTTATGCCTCTGTCGCCAACTCCCCGGTCTCCACACTCGCCAGGACAATCCGGGCTTGCGTCTCGGAGCCATCCGGCAAGATCAGCTTCATCTTCGCGGTCTTGCCCTTCTCGATCAGCGCCTTCACCTGCGTGTCGCTCAGCTTGCGGCCGAAGCTCTCCTTCCAGATGACGAAGCCGCAGCCCTGCTTGTAATTCGAGCAACCGTACCCTTTGCGCCCCATAAAAATCATGCCTCCGCAGCCGGCGCGCGGACAAGTCCCGACGATGGCCGGCCCCTCGCTCCGCTGCGGCTCCGCAGCCTTAGCCGCTGCTCCCCGCTGCGGAGATAGCCGGCTCCCGGCCGCTGCCGAATTGCCCTCCGCAGGTTCCGCCGCAGTGGACGCTTGTCCGGCCGCGCCCTTGCGCCGGCGCGTGCTCCCCTGCTTCGGCTCGGCGCTCTCGAAGGAGGTCTTCGCCGCCCGCGCCTGCAGCCTCACCTTGTCTACAATCATCGTTGCGAATTTTTTGACATTTTCCATAAATTGCACATCAGAAGCCGCGCCCCGGGATATTTCCGTCAACCGGCGCTCCCATTGCCCAGTCATCTCCGGCGAGGTCAGCAGATCAATGCCGGCTCCCCGGATAAGCTCGACTGCCGTACGGCCTTTTTGCGTCACCTGAATCGTCTTGCCCTTCATCTCAATATAGCCCACTTTTTTGAGACGTTCGATCGTGGCAGCGCGAGTGGCCGGCGTCCCCAAGCCGGAATCCTTCATCGCATCGCGCAGCTGCTCGTCTTCAATCTGCTTGCCCGCGCTCTCCATCGCCTTAAGGAGCGTCCCCTCCGTATATGGCTTGGGCGGTTGAGTTTCCTTGTCCTTGACGATGGCTTGGACGCAATGAACCGCCTCGTTCGGATTCACCCGGAACGGCTCCTCGACCTCGATCTCTTCCGCTTCCTCCTCACCCTTGCGCTTCCCTCTTCCGGACTTGGGCTTCTCCTTCTTCATATCGGCATAAATAGCTTTCCAGCCAATATGGAGCAGCTCCTTGACCGAGGTTTTGAATGTCTCTTGCTCGACCTCCGTCATCACCGTATGGACCTTGTATTCCGCAGCCGGATAGAACTGGGACAGGAAGCGGCGCACGATAAGATCGTACAGCTTCTGTTCATCGGGAGACAGGCCCGATGCCTTCCGCTGGGTCGGCAGAATCGCATGGTGATCCTCCACCTTGGCCGGATTGCATATGTACTTGTTCCCTTTATGAACGAGAGTCCGGTTCGCACCCTTCACCCACTCGTCATAGGCTGTGCCCTGGAGCACGGACAGCGCCTTGTGCATCTCCGGAATGTTCTGCTCCGTCACATAGTTCGAATTCGTCCGCGGATAAGAGATGACTTTATGCTTCTCGTACAGCGACTGGGCGATATCCAACGTTTTCTTCGCCGAGAACGAGTAGCGGCTGTTCGCCTCCCGCTGCAGCAAGGTCAGATCATACAGCCGCAAAGGATATTCCTTCGTCTCCTTCGCCTGATAAGAGGCGATCCGTCCCGGCTTCCCCCGCACCTTCGCAGCCAAGGCCTCAGCTTGCGCCCGGTCGGTGATCCGATCGCCCTGCCACAGCCCCAGGTATGTGCCATCCCGTTGCGAGAAATGGCCTTCTACCTCGAAATAAGTCAAAGAAGTAAAGGCTTCAATCTGCTTATGCCGTTCGTAGATTAACGCCAAGACAGGCGTCTGCACTCTGCCTACGGACAGCAGCACGTTATGCTTCGTCGTGAACGCGCGCGACCCATTCATGCCAATCAGCCAATCCGCTTCGCTGCGGGCGCTCGCCGCTCTGGTCAGATTGTCATATTCCGATCCGTCCTTCAGCTCGGCGAAGCCCCGCCGAATCGTCTCCGGGGTCAGATCGGATATCCAGAGCCGCTTCACCGGATGCTTTAATTTCAAATAACGCTGGATGAGCGAAAAGATATATTGTCCTTCCCTTCCCGCGTCGCAAGCGTTAACCAGCAGATTGCAGCGCTTGGCCAGTTCGGCGATGACCTTCAGTTGATCCTTCGTCTTGCGATAAGCGATCAGCTTGAAGTCGCCGGGAATAATCGGAAGGTCGTTAATGCTCCATCTCTTATACTTCAGATCATAGGCTTCCGGCTCGGCGAGTCCGACCAAATGACCGATCGCCCACGTAATGATGTACGTCTCCCCTTCCAGATAGGTACGGTGATTTTTCGCTTTCGGTTCTATGGCGGCAGCGATATTCCGTCCCATATCCGGCTTCTCCGCAATAATCAGCGTCTTCATCTGCTCCCCCCGTCTCTCTGGCGAACGACAGAAAGCCGCGCTATGGATAGCGCAGCTTCTTGCAGCGTTCTCTTCTATTTATTATTCCTCATTCCGGGCGGGATGACAAGTGATTCGCGAGATACGCATCAACTTCGCGGGCGGCTTCCCGTCCTTCGTGAATGGCCCAGACGACCAGACTCTGTCCGCGCCGCATATCTCCGGCGGCAAATACATTGCTAAGCTTCGTCCCGTATTTGCCCTTGACCGCCTTCACATTGGTATGGCGATCGGTGTCAAGATCAAGCTGATCGATGAGCATTGCCTCCGGGCCGTCGAAGCCGACCGCAATGATAACAAGCTGCGCCGGATAGACCCGCTCCGTTCCCGGAATCGGCCGATACGTCTTCCGCCCCTGCTCATCGACGATCCGCTCAATCTGAACCGTGTGCAGCTCCTTCACGCGCCCTTCCTCGTCGCCCACGAAGCGCGTCGTCATGATGGAAAATTCACGCGGATCGCGTCCGTACAACGCCTTCGCTTCCTGATGCGCATAATCGAGCGTATACACATTCGGGAACTGCGGCCAAGGATTGGACGCCTCGTCGCGCACGGCCGGAGCCTGCGGACGCGTGCCGAATTGCGTGATGCTGCGGCAGCCGTGGCGCAGCGCGGTCGCTACGCAGTCGGTTCCCGTATCGCCGCCGCCGATGACGATGACATCCTTGCCGGCCGCCGACACGTAGCTGCCGTCCTCTAGGCCGGAGTTCAAATAGCTCTTAATTGTCCCGTTCAAATAGTCCATCGCATAGTGAATGCCTTCCAGTTCGCTGCCCTCGATGACGAACTCGCGCGGCTTCGTCGCCCCGGTGCACAGCACGACGGCATCATGCTGATCGACTAGCTCGCGGGCCGGAATATCGGTTCCGATCTCGATATTCGTCACGAAGCGGATCCCTTCCTCGGCGAGCAGCCGCACCCGCCGCTCCACCACTTCCTTGTCGAGCTTCATCGTCGGGATGCCGTACGTAAGCAGACCGCCGATGCGATCGTCGCGCTCGTAGACCGTGACGGAATGCCCGGCCTGATTGAGCTGATCCGCGCAAGCCAGTCCCGCCGGTCCCGATCCGACGACCGCGACCCGCTTGCCTGTCCGGCGTACCGGAGGCTTCGCCGTCACCCAGCCTTCACGGAAGCCGCGTTCGATGATCTCTTCCTCGATCGACTTGATCGTGACCGGATCGCCGATGAGACCGACGGTACACGCTCCTTCGCAGGGCGCCGGACACACTCTTCCCGTGAATTCGGGGAAGTTATTCGTGGCATGCAACCGTTCGAGCGCTTCCTGCCACAGCCCGCGGTACACCAGATGATTCCATTCCGGAATCAGATTGTTCACCGGGCAGCCAGAGGTGCCGGAAGCCAGTTCCATCCCCGTATGGCAATAGGGCGTGCCGCAATCCATACAGCGGGATGCCTGGGTCCGCATCTCCTCTTCGGTCAGGTGAAGATGGAATTCCTTCCAATCCAGCACCCGTTCAGCCGGGTCCCGTTCGGCTTGTATTTGTCGAGAATATTCCATAAATCCGGTCGGCGTTGACATGCTGACTCCTCCATCCGTTCGCGTAGCAATCACGAAGCCTGTTCGCAATTGTGCCGATTGATGACATGTCCGGACATCGGACGTTCCGGCATGTGTGTGCCAATGATCGTACCTTAAACGATGTCCCGGAACATATGGAGTCTATCACGAATGATTTGCATTTCAATACATATGGAAATGGCTCACTGCCCGTGCGCGGGGCTGGCCTCCCGTCACGATTCCTTCCGGACATAGGTCTGGAAGCGGTGCGGATACCGGTTCTTCTCGTCGACCGGTCCGTCGGCTTCCCCCGCCAGCTCCCAAGCCGACTCGTCATACGGCGGAAAATACTCGTCGCCCTCGAATTCAGCCTCAATCCGCGTCAGCAGCAGCTTGTCCGCATAAGGAAGGAACTCGCGGTAAATCTGGGCGCCGCCCATCACCATAATTTCTTCATCCGCCGCCAGCGGCAGCACGGACTCGATGTGATGCATTACCTCCGCATCGGGCACCGTCCAGTCCGGGTTGCGGGTCAGCACAATATTGCGCCGGTTCGGCAGCGCCTTCCCCAGCGATTCATACGTCTTGCGCCCCATGACAACCGTCTTCCCCTGCGTCATCGCCTTGAAATAAGCCATATCGCTCGGCAGCCGCCAGGGCATTCCGTTGTCCTTGCCAATGAGACGGTGCTTGTCCATCGCCCAAATCATCGTTATCGGCATAGAGGTGCGCCTCCTTTCTCTCTAGTATTCAATAATAAATTGTAAACGGCTATCTCTAAGCCTACCGTCTATGTTAGCCATCCCTGACATGCAAGCAGGACACTTAGACAGCAACCGGCGCCTTAATCGTCGGATGATGCTGATAATCTACAAATTCGAAATCGTCGAACCGGTAATCAAAAATGGAGTCCGGCTTGCGCTTGATGACGAGCCTCGGAAGCGGAAGCGGCTCGCGCTCCAACTGGGTCTTCACCTGCTCCATATGGTTCGAATAAATATGAACGTCGCCGCCGCTCCAGATGAATTCTCCGACCTCCAGGCCGCATTGCTGGGCCACCATATGAGTGAGCAGCGAATAGCTGGCGATATTAAACGGCAGTCCCAGGAATGTATCGACCGATCGCATGTTGAGCAGACAGCTCAGCTTGCCGCCGGCGACATAAAATTGGAATGAATAATGGCATGGCGGCAGCTTCATCTGATCGACCTCGCCGACATTCCAGGCGGAGACGAGCAATCGGCGCGAATCCGGGTTTGTCTTAATCTGCTCGATCACATTCGCAATCTGGTCGATCACGCGTCCGTCCTTAGTCTCCCAGGCACGCCACTGCGATCCGTACACCGGTCCCAGGTCGCCATTCTCATCCGCCCATTCGTCCCAGATGCGGACGCCGTTTTCCTTTAAATAACGAATATTGGTATCCCCGCTCAAAAACCAGAGCAGCTCATGTACGATGGATTTCAGGTGCAGCCGCTTCGTCGTGACAAGCGGAAAGCCTTCAGCCAGATCGAAGTGAAGCTGACGTCCGAACACGGACAAGGTGCCTGTTCCAGTCCGGTCCTCCTTCTTCACTCCGTGCTCCAAAATATCCTGTAACAACGCCAAATATGACTTCATTTCAACCACTCTCTTTCTACCGTACTGATGTGTATCTTTCATAGTGTACCATCCTCTCATATCGCGGGCAATCCGTTCACGAACTCAAGCCTCGCATTAATAGATGATCAAGATCGTGAAAACAAAAGGATAATGGAGATATGGGAGACAATGAAAACGACGCTGAAATGATATAATGGAAGAAAATGCATTCGAAGGAAAGAGAGAAGGTGAGGTTCATGTATATCGTAACTTCTGCAGAAATGCGCACTCTCGATGAGTACGCCATTCATACCATCGGCATTCCCGCAGCGGTGCTTATGGAAAACGCGGGCAGAGCCGTTGCGGAGGAGATTGCCAAGTTATTGTCCGAGCTGGGAGATCTGGAAGCGAGCAAGCCGTGGCTTATCCTTATCGGCAAAGGCAACAACGGCGGCGACGGCATGGTCGCCGCGCGGCATCTGCGGGAACTGGGCGTGGAAGCCGAGATGCTGTATGCGGCGGATCCGGCGAAGCTGACATCCGACGCCGCGATCCAGCGGGATATTGCCGCCAGGATGGGCATCGCCGCTTCTGTCTATGGGACGGACAGCATCCGGTGGGAGCGGTATGCGGGGATAGTCGATGCGCTCCTTGGCACGGGAACGGCGGGAGCTCCGCGCGAGCCGTACGCCTCGCTAATCCGGGAAGCGAATGCCAGCGGACTGCCGATGGTCGCCATCGATATTCCGAGCGGCTTGGATGCGGATACAGGGGAAGTGAATGTTCCTTGCATTGACGCGGATTTGACCGTGGCCCTCGCCTTTCTCAAGCGCGGGCTGACGCAATATCCGGGTGCGGAACGGGCAGGTCGCGTCGTCGTCCGTTCTATCGGCATCCCGGCGGAGCTTGCGGACAGGGAGGGCATTCGGACCTTGTGGACGAATGAGGAGCTGTTCCTGCGGCGCTTCGGGCTGAGGCTGCCGCTGGCGCGCAAGGCGGATACGCATAAGGGCATCTACGGCCATGTGCTGGTCGCGGCCGGTACCCGCCAATATAGCGGCGCCGGGCTGCTGGCTGCCGCCGCGGCGATCCGCTCCGGGGCCGGACTCGTGAGCTGGGCGCTGCCGGAGCGGATGCTGGACCCGATGATCGGGCGACTCCCGGAAGTCATGCTGCACGGCATGCCCGACGACGAACGCGGCGACTGGGCGGCTGTACCGCCCGAGGCGGTGCTGCGGCTGGCCGCCGGCAAGACGGCGCTGGCCATCGGCCCGGGAATGGGCCGCTTCGCCGGCGACGCCGCATGGCTGCGCGCGATCTGGACGGGCGCGCCATGCCCGCTCGTCGTCGATGCGGATGCGCTCAACATGATCGCGGATGCGGGCGGCCTCGGAGCATGGCCGCAGCGTGACGGCGCTGCGATCCTCACGCCGCATCCGGGCGAGATGGCGCGCCTGACGGGCCTCACCGCGCGCGAAGTGCAGCGCGACCGCATCGGCCTGGCGCGCCGCTATGCCGTGCAGCACGGCGTGACGCTCGTGCTGAAGGGCGCCCGCACCGTAACCGCCACCCCCGCCGGGGACGTGTACGTGAACCCGTCCGGCAACCCGGGGATGGCTACGGGAGGTGCGGGCGACGCGCTGGCAGGCCTGATCGCAGGCCTGCTCGCGCAAGACTTCGACGCCGGCCTCGCCGCGGCCCTGGGCGTCTATCTTCACGGCCTTGCCGGCGACCGCGCCGCCGCAAGCCGACCCTCCCCCGGCTCGATGATCGCCGGGGATATCATCAATTGCCTGTAGACACGACCACGTTCCCGCGCTTGAATACAGTATGAACATGATTGATTCCGAAATGATACGGCAAGTAGGCCAGGTTAGCCGCCTTGAAAATAACGAGGTCCGCCTGCTTGCCGGCTTCCAGGCTCCCTACGGTATCCGCTCTCCCGATGGCATGAGCCGCATTGATGGTCACGGCCGTCAATACTTCCTCAGGGGTCATGCCCAAGTTCAGACAGCCCAAGGTCATGACAAGCTGGAGCGCTTCCGTAGGCGAGCTTCCCGGATTATAGTCCGTGGACAGGGCTACCGCGAGCCCCATCTCGATCATGGTCCGCGCCCGGGCGTGATGTGTCAGCCGCAGATTGAAGGAAGTGGCAGGGAGACAGACGGCCACGACGCCGGCCTGCCGCATCGCCTCCAAGCCTTCATCCGAAGCCGCAATCAGATGCTCGGCCGAAATGCAGCCCAGCTTGCCTGCCAATTGAGCTCCTCCGATCGGCTCGATTTCATCCGCATGAATTTTGAGGCCGAAGCCCAATTCCTTGGCGGCAAGCAGGATTTGCTCCGATTCGTCCACAGAAAAAACGCCGTGCTCGCAGAACACATCGCAAAATTCGGCCAGCCCTTGCCGCTTCACCTCCGGCAGCATCTGCTCGATGACCAGCCGCACAAATTCTCCGGATCGGCCTTTATATTCTTCCGGCACGACATGGGCTCCCATAAACGTAGATACTAAATCAACGGGATGCTCCCGGTTCAACCGGTGAGTGACCCGAAGCTGCTTCAGTTCGTCCTCCAGCGTCAGCCCGTAGCCGCTCTTCGCCTCCGCCGTCGTCACGCCGAAGGAGAGCATTATATCCAGGCTCGCTTTCGCCTTCGCATACAGTTCCTCTTCCGTTGCCTGACGCGTGGCTCGAACGGTGCTCAGAATCCCGCCGCCCTGAGCTAATATTTCCAAATAGGACATGCCCTTCAGCTTCAATGCCAGCTCATGCTCGCGCGAGCCGCCGTGAACGAGGTGGGTGTGCGGATCGATAAGCCCCGGCGTAACCAGCAAGCCCTGGGCATCATGCTTGCGCTCTATTGCCAATCCGCTGATGTCCGCCATCACTTCGTCTTCCGGTCCCGCCGCCACGATGAGTCCGTCCCGGATCGCTACAGCTCCCTTGCGCACGGCCCCCACCTCTGACATTTCACGGCCTGTGCGCGGCCCCCGCCTCCCTTGCATCGTGATAAGCGTTCCAATGTTATGGATCAACAGATCAATTCGATTATGTTCCATCAGGCTCCCCCTCTCGAAGGCAGCAAGCCCGGCCGGGCTTGCTGCGCATCATTGTTATATGCCAAGCATCGGTACGCGAACTCCGCAATTCTTCGCCGTCTTAATCGCAAGTTCATAACCGGCGTCGGCATGACGGATAATGCCCATGCCCGGGTCTGTATTCAAGACGCGGGACAGCTTCTCGTCCGCTTCTGCTGAACCATCTGCGACGACGACCATGCCCGCATGCAGGGAGTACCCCATGCCTACGCCGCCGCCGTGGTGGACAGATACCCAGCTCGCGCCGGAAGCCGTATTCACCAGCGCGTTCAATATCGCCCAGTCGGCGACCACATCGCTGCCGTCCTTCATGGACTCCGTCTCCCGGTTAGGCGATGCGACGGATCCGCAGTCCAGATGATCACGGCCAATGACGATTGGGGCAGAAATATCTCCATTGCGCACCATCTCGTTGATAGCCAAGCCCATCTTGGCCCGTTCCCCATAGCCCAACCAGCAAATACGCGCAGGCAGGCCCTGGAACGCGACCTTCTCCCTGGCCATCTTGATCCAGTTGCACAGATGGGTGTTTTGCGGGAACAGCTTCAATACAAGCTCATCCGTCTTATAAATATCATCCGGATTGCCGGATAGCGCCGCCCAGCGGAACGGCCCCTTCCCCTCGCAGAAGAGCGGGCGAATATAAGCCGGAACGAAGCCAGGGAATTGAAATGCTTCGGTTACCCCTTCATCGAAGGCCACTTGGCGGATATTATTGCCGTAATCGAATACAATCGCGCCCAAGTTCTGAAGATCGAGCATCGCCTGGACATGGGCGGCCATCGATTTTTTGGACAGCTTCACATATTGCGCCGGATCGGCCGCACGCAGTTCGGCAGCCGCTTCCAGTGAATAGCCTGCCGGTACATAGCCGTTAAGCGGATCATGGGCCGACGTCTGATCCGTGACGAAATCGGGTCTGATCCCCCGCCGCACCATTTCTGGGAACACCTCCGCCGCATTGCCCGCCAGGCCGATCGAGAGCGCTCTTCCCTCCGCCTGCGCATCACTCGCCAGCTTCAACGCTTCATCGAGATCGTGAACCATAATATCGCAGTATTTCGTATCGATTCTGCGCTGGATCCGGGACGGATCGACCTCCACTCCAATCATGACGCCGTCGTTCATCGTGACGGCGAGCGGCTGGGCTCCTCCCATGCCGCCGAGGCCCGCCGTTAACGTCAGCGTTCCTCTAAGGGTGCCTCCATTATGCTGGCGGGCCGCCTCGGCGAAGGTCTCATACGTTCCTTGCAAAATGCCCTGCGTCCCAATATAAATCCAGCTTCCGGCCGTCATTTGCCCGTACATCATCAGTCCCTGCTTATCAAGCTCGTGGAATGTGTCCCAATTGGCATAGGCAGGCACGATAACCGAATTGGAGATGAGGACCCGCGGCGCGTGCGTGTGCGTCCGGAACACGCCGACCGGCTTGCCGGATTGCACAAGCAGCGTTTCATCCGCTTCCAGGTTCGTGAGACATTCCACGATTTTGTCGAAGCATTCCCAGTTGCGCGCCGCCTTGCCGATGCCGCCATATACGACCAGATCTTCCGGACGCTCGGCCACATCGGGATCCAGATTATTCATAAGCATCCGCAGGACCGCCTCCTGCTGCCAGCCTTTCGCAGTCAATTCCGTTCCATGTGCCGCCCTGATGATACGTTTGGTAGGTTGCTTCACAAATAGCCACTCCTTTGTGATAGATTCGACAAACAATATCAAAGCCCGCTTTCCACCTCTTCAAAACATCTCTAAAGAAGGGCGTCTGACACTAGCCCAGCTTGCGCGCATAGCAGCATGACATGAAGGAGTATCGCAAGATGACGCTGCATTTAAATATGGTTGTACCCGAACCCGAGCACATCGTGCTCGAATCCTTTTTTGGGGGCGCCAATCGTGCCGTATACGCAGACGCTTAACCATTCCTCGGAATATCCCGATATTTCGACTCTCCCTCTCGTGATGCAGAACGTTAACCCTACGGTCCGCAAAATATCTCCGAATTGGACCGTCCCTCTTCCAATCCCCTGCAGCGCTTCGATGATGGCATGGTATAAAGAATGAACTTCCCGATAAGAGTTCGGATCAATCACCTTGTTCGCTTTGGCGCTCGTTTCAATCGCCGTCACGACTTTGACCAATTCCATCGCGCCGACCTTGCCGATCGTATACCGGTATCCCCTTTTTCTCATCTCCTCCTCAATTTCCGCGCCCGCTTCTTCGTTATGGAGCATGACCAAAAGCGAAGTCAGCTTGCCCATCGTATAATTGCCGCAGTCGAACCGATTTCCTTCATTCCGGTTACTCATTGCCAACCTCCCTTCTTGCACAGCAATCCCATGTCTTTGAAAAAGTGATATACAGCCAGGGATACAGCAAAGTGGAGCCAAAGCGAGACAGAAAGCAGCGCTGTATAGCCTTGACACCATGTCCATCTACCGAAGCTTGATTACATCCCCAATGCTCGCGGCGGCATCAGTCTGCCTCATCCACTCCGCCACCTTGTGAAAATCATCCGCAAGCACGCGATCCTTCTCCACGGCCGGGACAAGCGTGCGGCATTGGTCATAGAGCCATTTCGTCCCCAGCCCAAGCAGCCGCGGGTCGCGGAAATCAGCCGCTTGCGCCCCGCACAGCAGCTCAATGGCGAGCACTGCGTAAGCGTTCTCAATGATCTGCTTCGCTTTGCGCGCGGCGATGGTTCCCATGCTGACGTGATCCTCTTGGTTGCCCGAGGACGGAATGGAATCGACACTGGCGGGATGAGCCAGCGCCTTATTCTCGGACACGACGGACGCCGCTGCGTACTGCGCGATCATGAAGCCAGATTCAAGCCCCCCATTACTCGTCAGAAAAGCCGGAAGCTGCTCATTCAAATGAGGATTGACGAGCCTTTCGATTCGCCGTTCGGCAATGTTGGCCAGCTCCGCTGCGCTGACGGACAGATGGTCCATTGCCAGTGCAACCGGCTGCCCATGGAAATTCCCGCCCGAGATCACTCGCCCCTCATCCACAAAAATTAGAGGATTATCGGTCGCCGAATTGATTTCAATTTCCAGCTTGCCGGCAATATAGGCCAGCGCATCCCGGCTTGCCCCATGGACCTGCGGCGCGCAGCGCAAGGAATAGGCATCCTGCACCCTCCGCTCCCCTTGACTCGTCATTAACTTGCTTCCAGAGGTTAGCCGGATTACATTTTCGGCGGATTGGCGCTGTCCTTGATGCGGGCGAATGAGGTGGGTCAACGGATCGAAGGCGTCCCGGACGGCGAACAGCGCTTCACAAGTCAATGCAAGCGTGCAATCGGCCCAGTTCGCCAGATTCATGGCATCGTAACAGGCCAACGCGCCTACGGCCGTCATCGCCTGCGTCCCGTTGATAAGGGCTAATCCCTCTTTCGCCTCCAGCGTGACGGGAACGAGACCGGCAAGCTGCATCGCCTGGCCGCCCGGCATTCGTGTGCCCTGATAATAAGCTTCTCCCTCGCCGACCAGCACGAGCGCCAAATGGGACAACGGCGCCAAATCGCCGCTTGCGCCGAGCGAGCCTTTTTCCGGGATGACCGGTGTTACCCCGTGATTCAGCATGCCGACCATCAATTGCACCACTTCCGGACGGATGCCGGAGTAGCCAAGCGCAAGCGCATTGACACGCAGCAGCATAATCGCTCGCGCGATCTCGATCGAGAACGGGGCGCCGATTCCGCACGCATGGCTTCGAATGAGATTCAACTGCAGCGCTTTGACATCTTCGCCGGAAATATACGTATCGCAAAACTTCCCGAAGCCGGTTGTCAAGCCGTACACCACTTTTTTCTCGCGAAGCAATGTTTCAACATAAGCCCTGCTCTTCTCCATGCTGCGGATGCTCTCTTCGCACAGCTCCACCTTCGCATCGAAGCGGGCAACCTGAACGACCTGCCTAATCGTTAATGCCCCGCCGCCCACATACACGGCGTGATGATCTTCCTTATGATCCATTACCTGCATATCCGCACCTGCTTTACTATAAATAGTAGTTTCGGTAACGGCTTCTAATGACTATTCGCTAAAGGCCATTGCTTCATCCTATTCTTTCACTCGTTTCCGCCAACTCAAATATACACGTTCACGACCTCTAAAAAACAAAAAGAATGCAGTTCGATAAGGAAACCGAGTACTTCCCTCATTCAAAGCTACATTCTGTTCACTAATGACTATATAGAGCTTACATTTAATTTACAACGTTGGAGAAGGTTAGTCAATAACGAGTTATGGAGCCAGGAGAAGTGCATTCGTCTTTTCCCATTGCCATATAATAAAAAAATCCCCCGCAGCATCACGCTGCGAGGGCACAAAGCAAATCAATATCGAATAGAACCGTAACAGAAAGATAACAGAACGCTCCTGGAGCAGGAGTACTGCATGATTAAAACATTACTTCGCTACTGTGTGAATCGGATGTCCAAGCACGACTTCCGCAGCTTCCATCACGATTTCGCCAAGCGTTGGGTGAGCATGGATCGTCAGCGCCAGATCTTCCAGCGTTGCCGCCATTTCCACAGCCAAGCCCATTTCCGCGATCAGGTTGGACGCTTCCGCGCCGACGATTTGGGAACCGATCACGACGCCGGTATCCGCATCAGCTACGATTTTGACGAAGCCTTCCGCGTTGCCGCCGAGGGACAGTGCGCGTCCGTTCGCCGCATATGGGAACTTGCCTGCTTTGACGTTGTGGCCTTTTTCCTTCGCTTCCGATTCAGACAAGCCCACGCTTGCGCATTCCGGATCGGTGAAGCATACGGCAGGAATGCACTTGTAATCGACGACGCTTGGCATGCCCGCGATGGCTTCCGCCGCAACCTTGCCTTCGTAAGAAGCTTTATGCGCCAGAGCTGGACCGGCAACGATATCGCCAATTGCGAAGATGTGAGGAATGCTTGTGCGTCCTTGGTGGTCGACTTCAACCAGGCCGCGGTCAGTCATTTTGACGCCGATCATATCAAGACCAAGCTCGCCATCGGTGTTCGGACGGCGGCCAACCGTTACGAGCAGGTATTCTGCAGTAACTTCTTTGGTTTCGCCTTTCACCGTGAACTTCACGGTAACGTCTTTATCCGTTTGCGCAGCGCTCTCCGCTTTCGCGCCCGTGAAGATTTCCACATTGGATTTCTTCATGTTCTTCGCGACAAGCTGGGTCATATCTTTATCGAAGCCTGGCAGCACCATGTCTGCGCCCTCGATAATCGTTACTTTCGTGCCGAACTTGGAGTACATTTGGCCAAGCTCTGCGCCGATGTAGCCGCCGCCGATGACGATCATCGATTTCGGAATGTCTTGCAGCTCGAGAGCTTCCGTCGAAGACAGAATGCGTCCGCCGAACGGGAAAGCCTTCAATTCGATTGGACGGGAGCCGGTTGCGATAATGCAGTTCTTGAATTTGTAGCGCGGCGCTTCTTGGTCGTTGAATACGCGCGCTTCATTTTCATTGATGAACATGCACTCGCCGTTGAATACTTGCACTTTGTTCGCCTTCAGCAGCGCGCCAACGCCGCCGGTCAGCTTTTTCACGACGCCGCCCTTGAATTCTTGCACTTTTTTGAAGTCGACTTTTACATTTTCCGCCGTGATGCCGATCGCGGAGGCATGCTGAGTCACTTCATACTGATGCGCTGCGCTGATCAATGCTTTGGAAGGAATACAACCGCGGTTCAGACATACGCCGCCGACAGTCGATTTATCTACGATAAGCACGCTTTGGCCGAGTTGGGCAGCGCGAATCGCTGCCACATAACCGCCCGGGCCTGCTCCAATAACCAGAGTATCAATGTTCAAAGATGCGTCTCCTACTACCATGTCCGGTTACACCTCCATGACAAGCAGCTCTGGATTAGCAAGCAGCTGCTTGATATAGTTCATAAAGTTTTGTGCCGTTGCGCCGTCGATGAGACGGTGGTCGAAGCTGAGAGACAAGGCCATCACTGGCGCTGCCACGATTTCGCCGTTCTTCACGACAGGTTTTTCCGTAATGCGTCCGGTACCCAAAATCGCAACTTCAGGGAAGTTGATGATTGGAGTGAAGAACATGCCGCCTGCGGAACCGATGTTCGTAATCGTGATCGTGCTGCCTTTCAATTCATTCGGCCCAAGCTTGCCTTCGCGACCGCGGGCAGCCAGATCCTTGATGCTGTCGGCGATCATCCAGATGCTGCGGCGATCCGCATCATTGATAACCGGAACGATCAGACCGTTGTCTGTATCTGTAGCGATACCGATGTTGTAGTACTTTTTGTACACAATCTCGTTATTCGCTTCGTCGATCATCGCGTTCATAGCCGGGAATTGACGGCAAGCCGCCACGAGCGCTTTGACGATGAACGGGAGGTATGTTACTTTCGTGCCTTTCTTCTCCATCATTGGCTTCAAGCGGGTACGGAATGCAACCAGCTCCGCAACGTCCACTTCATCCATGATGGTAACATGCGGCGCCGTGTAAGCCGATTTGACCATCGCATTGGAGATGGCTTTGCGGATGCCCTTGAATGGCACGCGCTCTTCTTCGGCTTCGCGTCCGGTAGCTGCTGCTGGAGCGGCAGGCGCTGCTTTGGCTTCGGCAGCGGCTTGAGGCGCTTCTGCCTTCGCGACAGGCGCTCCGCCATTGGCGAATGCTTCCACATCTTCGCGCGTAATTTTTCCGTTCTTGCCGGTTGGAGGAACTTCGCCGATGTTCACGCCCAATTCACGCGCCAGCTTGCGCACGCTTGGCGTAGCCAGCACTTCATGGTTAGGCGCTGCTGCTGTGCCTTCCGCTTTTGGAGCTTCCGCTGCAGGCGCTGCTGCTGCCGGTTCTTCCTTAGCCTCTTCGGCAGGTTCCGCTTGTTCCGGAATATCTCCTTCGGCGTCGATGATAGCCACGACTTCGCCCATATGGCATACTTGGCCATCCTTCGCCAGCACTTCAAGCACCGTACCGTTTACCGGACAAGGCACTTCAACGACAGCTTTATCATTTTGAACTTCCATGATGATGTCGTCGTCGGTAACTTTGTCACCCGGTTTGATGTGCATTTTAATAATTTCGCCTTCATGCAGCCCTTCCCCCAGCTCTGGGAAGCGATATTCAAATTTAGCCACAAGAACAACCTCCTTCAAATCTGTTCGGTTCTAACTTAGAAGTCCAATACTTTTTTGGCGCCAGCTACGATGCGGGCAGGCGTTGGCAGCCAAGTATCCTCGATTTGGGCAAACGGATAGACCGTGTCCGGACCGGTTACGCGCAGCACAGGCGCTTCCAGATGAAGAATCGCCTTTTCATTGATTTGGGCAATGACTTCTGCAGCGACACCGGAAGTTTTTTGCGCCTCTTGAACGATGATAGCGCGGTTCGTCTTCTTGATCGAAGCCACGATTGTATCGATATCCAAAGGAACCAACGAGCGCAGGTCGATGACTTCCGCTTGAATGCCTTCTTTCTCCAGTTCAGCGGCTGCTTTCATCGCCGTATGAACCATCAAGCCGTAAGCGATGATCGTTACGTCCTTGCCTTCGCGGACGATTTTTGCTTCGCCGAGCGGAACAGTATAGTCCTCTTCAGGCACCTCTTCGCGGTAAGCATGGTATAGGTTCAAGTGCTCCATGAAGAACACTGGGTCATTGTCGCGGATCGCCGAGATAAGCAATCCTTTCGCATCATATGGATTCGAAGGAATAACTACTTTAATGCCCGGCGTCTGTACGAGCAAGCCTTCGAGCGAGTCCGTATGCAGTTCTGCCGCTTTTACCCCGCCGCCGAACGGCGTACGGAATACGATTGGCGCGTTGTAGCGTCCGCCGGAGCGGTAGCGCATGCGCGCTGCTTGAACACAGATTTGGTCAAGAGCTTCATAGATAAAGCCGACGAACTGGATTTCCGCGATAGGGCGGAAGCCTTGGATGCCGAGACCGACAGCCATCCCGCCGATTGCGGACTCTGCCAGCGGCGTATCGAAGACACGCTCATCGCCAAACTCTTTTTGCAGACCTTCCGTCGCACGGAACACGCCGCCGACATGGCCGACGTCTTCCCCAAATACCAACACGTTCGGATCCCGCTTCAATTCCACGCGCATTGCGTCGCGAATCGCTTCTTTCATATTCATTTGTGCCATTGCATCGTATCCTCCTTACGTTATCACACAGCCTGATTCGGTCTGGTTCGCATTCTCATGCGATGCTGACTTCTATCGATAACCGGATGTCTTCCCTGCTTACCCGGTTCATTGTCATTCTGCTATTTATTGAAAATCGGCTTTTTGCTCTTCCAAATATTTCGGCGTCGTCTCGAACATGCTGTCGATCAGACCAGCAACCGTCATTTTTTCGGTTTTTTCCGCACGCTTGATTTCTTCATTCACTTTTGCTTTCGCTTCGTCTTTCACGCGGGCTGTATCTTCTTCAGTCCACAGTCCCTTTTTCTCCAAATACTTGCCGAAGCGTACGATCGGATCTTTGATTGCCCATTCCGCTTCTTCGTCTTTCGTGCGGTATTTGGTCGTGTCGTCGGCCATGGAGTGAGGACGGAAACGGTACGTCAACGACTCGATCAGTGTTGCGCCTTCTCCCTTGCGTCCGCGTTCTGCCGCGATTTGAACCGCCTTGATGACCGCGAGCACGTCCATGCCGTCAACCTGCATGCCGTGAATGCCCGCCGCTACCGCTTTGTGAGCGATCGATTTGGCTGCCGTTTGCTTCGTGAACGGCGTTGTAATTGCATAACCGTTGTTCTGTACGAAGAAAATAACCGGCAGGCTGTACGCACCCGCGAAGTTAAGGCCTTCATAGAAGTCGCCTTCGGACGATCCGCCGTCACCAGTGTACGTAATCGCCACGTTCGGTTGTTTTTTCAGCTTGAAGCCTTTTGCAATTCCCATCGCGTGCAGGATTTGCGCGCCGATGATGATTTGCGGCATCAATACGTTGACGCCTTCCGGAATTTGCCCGCCATGCTGATGTCCGCGGGAATAGAGGAATGCTTGGTACAATGGCAATCCATGCCATACGATTTGCGGCATGTCTCGATATGCCGGCACAACGAAGTCTTCCTTCTCAAGCGGGTATACGCTGCCTACCATAGAAGCTTCTTGACCGGAAACCGGCGCATAGAAGCCGAGGCGGCCTTGGCGGCCCAAGTTGATGGCACGCTCGTCCCATGTCCGCGTGAACACCATGCGGTACATGATTTCCTTCAATTGTTCGTCGGTAAGTTCCGGCATGAGATCCGGGTTCACGATTTCTCCTTCTGGAGACAAGACGGACAATGGCTGAACATCTTCCGTCTGAACTTCAAATGGATACTTGCTCATTGTTTTCACCTCAATAAAAGTTTGAAGATTTTGTTTAGCTGTTATAGAATGATTATACACCTGTTTCACTCAATTGGTCAAAAGAAAACGCGAAAAAAGTGAACATTTTGTTTTGGTGTTGTTATAACAGGGGTGATTTCAGACTATAACAGGCTGTTACAAAATTGTGAACTTAAGCACAAAGCGGTACTCTGCCCAAGGGGCCTGACGTCTATTTCCTCAACGAGCGGATCGCTGCATTTCTACTTCAAGGTCCAAACCTCTAGATAGAAGAACATTTTGGCCAATTAGAAATATTATTCACCAATAAAAGCTAAATTTTGCACAAGGCGGTGTAAATGATGTCCGATTCATCCATTCTCAAACGAACGATCCACAAGCATGTCATTCCAAGCAGCCTGCTGAGCGCAGATCGCCATGTTCGCGTCTACCTGCCGCCAGGCTACCAAGAGATGCTGAGCTATCCGGTCGTCTACTGCCAGGATGGCGAAGATTTCTTCAACTTCGGCCGCATCGCGACCTATGCGAACAAACTCATTATTGAAGAGGATATGGAGCCCTTCATCATCGTCGGCGTCGACGTGGACAAAAAAATACGTACATCTGAATATTCCCCGGACGGGGAACGTTTTGAATCATATACCCGAGCGTTCGTCGAAGAGATTGTTCCCTTCATCGAGCAGCATTATCCGGTACGGACCGATTGGACCGAGACCGTCTTGGCGGGCGACTCGCTGGGCGGCACCGTTTCTCTTCATCTGGCGCTTCTCTATCCCGAACGCTTCCGCCAGGTTATCTCGCTGTCAGGTGCGTACTATCCCTACTCGCAAGAGCTGATTGCCCGAGAAATGGACTTGTCCTGGCTGCACTTGTTCATGATCGTCGGACTGCAGGAGACCGCTTTCAAGACGGATCGGGGCGTGTTCGATTTTGTCGCCTTGAACCGGTCAGCTAAGCAGCTTCTGGAGGACAGAGGCGCCCATATCCAGTACAGCGAACATGACGGCCAGCATCAGTGGGGCTTCTGGCAGCAGCATATCCCGGACGCACTCCGCTTTTTCCTTGAATAGTCCCTTGGCCTGTAATGTTAAAAAAAGGACACCTAAAAAAGTAGTGGCATACAGAAGGGTATGTCACTACTTTTGTGCCGCTTTGCCATGATCCAGGCCTTGCTCCTGAACGATCTTGTCCAATAGCCGGATGCAGCCTGCCTGAATCAGCCGGTATACTTCATCAAAATTACCGGTATAGTACGGATCAGGCACGTCTTCAGCCTGCTCCTCCGGAAGCACAGTCATAAAGCGCATAACCTGAGCTTGTCTTGCTTCCGCCCCTTCCCATGCCAATACATTCTGTTCATTGCTTCTGTCCATGCATACAATATATGTAAAATCATTGAAATCCCCAGGTCTTACTTGTCTGCCCAGCATGCCTTCATATGAAATGCGGCGTTCATCCAGTATCGTTCGCGTGCCTTGGTGGGGCGGCTTGCCAATATGCCAATCTCCCGTACCTGCGGAATCGGCGGTAATCGCGTGTTCCAGGCCCGCTTGCTTCACTTCATGTCGAAATATCGCCTCTGCCATCGGTGAACGGCAAATGTTGCCGAGACAGACGAACAATACGTTCACCACTGCGGTACACCTCCTTTCAGCCTCGGGTGGGTTAGGGCTCTTCACCTGTAAATATACCTATCTCGACAAGAAATAACAAGCCCGTGTTCCAAGAAGGCAGGTTAGGGATTGGTCTCTGGGCGGCAATCGGATATACTTAAAACGCGCACATCATCTATAATTCGGGACTTTCCGCGTGAGAAGGTCTCATAAAGGAAGGATAGTCATGTACATAGCCCC
Source organism: Paenibacillus thiaminolyticus (assembly GCF_007066085.1). Taxonomy (NCBI): domain Bacteria; kingdom Bacillati; phylum Bacillota; class Bacilli; order Caryophanales; family Paenibacillaceae; genus Paenibacillus; species Paenibacillus thiaminolyticus. The sequence goes on from NZ_CP041405.1 coordinate 1,034,395, forward strand.
TCCTGTTCCCTGCCCTCGGCATGTCGTAATTTGCGCCGGCGGCATGCTCGATGCCTCCCTGCTCTCCGTGTGTAATGAGGCGGATGTCGTAATCGGCGCAGATCGGGGTGCATTGGCATTGGCCAATCATGGAATCTGCCCGGACGTAGCGATTGGGGATTTCGATTCCGTCACAGAGGACGAACGGAACCAAATACGACGGTGCAGCAAGCACTATCAAGATTTTGACGCGATCGACAAAGATTACACCGACACCGAGCTGGCCTTCCATACGGCGCTCGCATGGAGGCCCGCGCAGATTACGCTGTTGGGCGCAACCGGTACAAGATTGGATCATACGCTTGGCAATATCCATCTGCTGCGGGTCGGACTTGACCAAGGCATCCAATGCCAAATTGTTGACGCCCACAATATTGTCCGGCTGACCAATTCCGAGCTGACTCTGCCGCAGCAGCCCTACCCTTATATATCGCTGCTCCCGCTCAGCATGACCGTTACCGGCATTACGCTCAAGGGCTTCGCCTATCCTCTGGTAGATGCCACCCTGCATATCGGGCAATCGCTCGCGATCAGCAACCAGTTCGCCGCCGAGGAAGGAACCGTCACTATTCGGGACGGCTACCTGCTCGTCATCTGCAGCCGCGACTAAGCGGGAACAAGCATTCAGTGATGCCGGCTGGCGCGGCCTCACTGAGAGGAGACAACCGCATGCCCGCGCAAGCCGATACAGGGACGGCAGCAGGTCTGGAAAATACAGGCCGCCGCCGTCCCTTGCTGCACCTATAGCAGGACCGCACCGCATAAGGCCGATACGAGCACGACCGACCATGGCGGGAGCTTCCATGCCATCAGCAGCAGAGAGCCGATCAGGACAATCACAAAGTGGGCCGGGCCCTGTACAGAAGTCGTCCATACCGGATGGTACAGCGCCGCCAGCAGGAGCCCGACCACGGCGGCATTGATTCCGCCAAGGGCAGCTCTTACGCCGCTCCATGTCCGCAGCCGCTCGGCGAAGGGCAGCGCCGCCGCGATAAGCAAATATCCGGGCAGGAAGATGAAGACGAGCGCCACGATGCCATAAAGTGCACCAAGCCAGCCCGGCGCCAGCGAGGCGCCGACGAAGCCCGAGAAGGTGAACAACGGCCCGGGAACGGCCTGTGCGGCTCCGTATCCTGCCAGCAAGGCGGACTCGTCCATGATGCCGCTGCCGCTCAACTCCTCAGCCAGCAGCGGAAGCATCACATGACCGCCTCCGAACACGAGCGAACCGGTGCGGAACATCATGTCCGCCAGCTTGGTGGCCGGGAACGGCAGCGCCGCCGCAAGCCACGGAAGCAGGATACAGCCGGCCCCGAACAAGATCAGCATCATCATCGAGAAGCCGCGCGGCAGCACGAGGGCCGACACTTCGCCGCTTCCCGACGCTTCCGCCTGTTGCTGGGAAGGCTTGCCCAGCAGCAGCCAGCCTGCGGCAGCGGACAGCCCAATGATCGCGAGCTGGCCATACGTGCCGGGTATTGTTAATGCGCCGATGGCCGCCGCCGCCGCAATCGTCTTGCGCAGCGGGTCCGGCGTCAGCTGCGCCGACATGCCGCGCAAGGCGTGAATAATGACCGGAATCGCCACCAGCTTCAACCCCTGCAGCCAGCCGGGAACTTCCCCCGGCAGCCAGCCGATGCCGAACGCGAATAATATCAATAGGCAGGCCGATGGCAGCGTGAAGCCAGCCCATGCCGCAATTCCGCCCAGCCAGCCGGCTCGCCTTATCCCTATCGCCATGCCTAATTGGCTGCTTGAAGGACCGGGCAGCAGCTGGCTCAACGCGTTCATATCCGCGAATTGCTCATCTCTTACCCATCGCAGCCTACCGACATACGTATCCCGGAAATAACCGATATGCGCAGCGGGACCTCCGAACGAAGTGAGCCCTAATTTTAACGCCGTCCAAAACACTTCCCATAGCCGTCCGTGACTTGACATCGCTGCCTCCTGATTCATTGAGATGTTACGCTGCCGCTCCGATCGATAAGGAATATGGAGCGGCGGCAAGACCAGACCTCCGTCTGATTCCTTATTGATATCACGCACTGTACGAATGGCGCAACCGCTTTACAAATATTTAACATGGCGGTTACGGCCCGTTCGGACACGGCCGCGGGAAGTATCCTTGGGCCGCAGCCTCTTTCTCGCTCGCGAAGGTCTCAACGATGGCGTCTCGCGCCCCGCACCGGGAACGGTAATAAATACGGATGCCGTCACGAACCGCTCCATAGACGACGGGACGCTTGACCAAGCGCCCTCCGCCGAACGCATAGTTGTTATAGTAGTGTATGCCCATCGGAAGCCCTTGAATAAATGCGATAATCCCGATATCATCAACCGTGTTGTTCCAATCTTCCTGCCCGATCAATGGAAGCGTAAACGTATACGTGATCCCCAGCTTGCGGGCATGCGTATTGTGAAGATTGATGTAATGGGCCAGATCCGACTGAAGCGTGTTCACGATAGTCGTCCGTCGCACCTGCTCGAACTGGCCGGCATCCGCCAGGAGTGGAATGCGCTGACCCGTTGCTTCATTGACCCGCTCCCGCTTGCCCTCGTACCATCGAGCTGTTGTCGCGTCGAACGCATGGACGTAATCATCCAGGGTGAACGACACGCTGTTCCCCGACGCATCCGCATGAGCATACGGCTTCTTCGAATGCCACAGCGGCTTGGATTCCAGCTCGCCGTCGCTAGTGCGAACCTCGCCGAAAGCATGAATCCAATAGCCGTCATAATCCATCACGGCGATGACGGGAATATGTCCGAGCAGCACCTGCTGTCCGACGGCATCTCCGGACACATCGAAATTCGTGAACAGCGTCTCGTAAAATTGCTCCAAAGCCCGTTCTTTATTGGCGCGGAAATGTTTGAACGAGTCATAACCCGCCTCAAATTGCTGATATTCATTCATGTGAAGCGCAAACGCCGCGTCCTGCACCGCAGCATGGACAGCACCGTCATACATGCGCGTCAGCTCCAGTGCGCCAGCTTGGTCTGCGATCCGCCAATCCTGCAGCAGCATCGCCGGAAAGAAAATGGCAATGAAAAACAGCGCCAGACCGATGAAAAAACTGGAATTAATAGTCTTCATTCCGCACCATTCCTCCGTACGGGATGTAGATGCGCGCCATGTCATCAGGATGTGTGCGGGTCAGGAAGCTGCGAACGAGGGCAGCATTGGTTTCATTCACATTTTTGACGACGACGCGAAAAATATCTCCCGTCTTCAAATAATAGACCCGGTCCGGATCAGTTGCCTGTGCCGATGTGTCCGGGAACAGGACGCGGTTCAAATCATCCGTATAATAAAAATCATAATACACCTCGAAGCGCGCCTGGAAGGTTCCTGCATCCGCCGGATCCGTATGGATAGGATTATATTTTTTGATGCCGTGCTCCATCTCGAGATCGAATACATGTCCGCTTTGCGAGAGCTGCACGTTCAGGTCATTGACCATAGCCGGCGTAATAAATCCTTTGTCGCGAACGGCATCGACAAATCCGGTAACGGACGAATAGGCAAGCGTATAAGCAAGCTGCTCCTGCTGATGATACGAAGCGCCAAGCGGATACAGGAACATTAAGTAACATGCAATGACTGCGGCGAACAACGTTATGATCCCTTTGGCCATACCGGGCTCACTCCTTCCTATAGCGGATCGAAAATCACCTGCTCCAGGCTGCCGTCGGAATGCCATACCTCCTTCATACGATACAAACCGTTCAGCCGGATTCCCGAAGCGTCTATACGGTCCCAGCCCACATCTCGCCCATATTCTGTCAAGCCTACTTGAATCACGGCATCTATCGCGTGAATATGATAGATCGATTGCAGCACGGTAGCTCCCGTGACCGTATAGGTTGCCGGAATTTGCAGCCGGGGCGCGAGATTCGGATTCCGTTCATCGAGAACGCGATCCGCTTCGTCCAGCAGAAGCTTGCGGGCCGTTACCGCATCATGCGAGATCGAGAGCGCCGCCATAAAAAGGATAAAGGCAACCAAAAGGGATATCATGTGAGCGGCATTTTTCATATATAATCTCCCCCCGTCCACAGTTCCGGCCCGAATGGAAGCCATGAAGGACAGGACGCAACTTTGAACCAGAGTTCTGGCGGCCTGTTGGCTGAATTCTCCACTTACTGCTGCTCGAACACGATGCCGCGTGTCACATTGCTCTGGTCCACAATGACACGGGCTTTAAATTTGCCGCTCGGATTTACATAGCTTTCCAGCGACTCCAGGGTCGCCAGCTCCAGGCTTTCGTTGCGCTTCGCGCTGGAGACGGTCCCGTTGTCAAGCACATCTGACCCGTAGTAGGTCCCTTCCGTAATTCCATTCGACTTGTTTTTGCCTGTGATGACGCGAACGCCGAACTGATCCTGCTTATAAAATTTGCGGATGGCGTTCACGACCTGAGAACCGCTTACCGTTGTGTTGTCATAGACGGTGAACGATGCTTTGCTGAGCTCCGTCTGTATAGACGAGAACTCATTTTGTGCCGTCTTCGTCGCCTCTTGGGCGCTGACGAACAGTAGTACGACAATCGTTATCAACGCAATGGTCAAAAAGATTCCCGCCGCTACCTTCAGCGCGGATTGAGCATTATTCATGGCAAATCATCTGCTCCTTTTCCGGATTTTTGTTCTATTGGGTTCTGATTGGCATGTCTGGCTTGGATAGGCCGCTTACTGAGCGGAGGCTACAGCTGACGAATTTGCTCAAAAGACGAGCGCATTTGCTCCGCGCTCATCCAGACGAGCGGTATGACCAAGTATAGAAAGACGAGGGCATACATCGGCGCGAATCCGAACCATTGTCCCCATACCGCTTTGGCATCGATGCTCTTCTCATAATGCTGTTTGATCATTTCCTGCTCATAGAGCCAGTCCTGTTCTACGTCATCGAAGGCTTGATAAAGCGGAATCAGATCGAAGGCCAGTTCGATTTTTTCGACGAAGCGGACAAAGTCCGGGTAAGGAGCATCCCGCTTCAGCTGCTGCAGCGCCGCTTCCGCCCCGCTCTCCCAATTCATGAGACATGCATGCAGCGGCTTCCTGAAATAAATAGAGCTGCGCCCCATCCAGCCCACGATCTGTTCAGCCGTCATGCGGTCGAAGGCTCTCAGCAGCAAGGTCAGCGACTGGAACTGGCTAATCTCCGTCCTCATGTCGATATGCTGCAGCCGGCTCCGGACGTGAAGCAGGACGACCGGGCAGGCATAGGCGGCAAGACTCGCAGCAAGGATCAGCAGCACCTCCCACCATTGGATGCAGCTCCCTTGCAGCCGATCAGCATAGTTCGCGAAGTAGTTGATTAGCTGCCTGGATTTCCGTTCGCTTGCCACCGAGGGGTGATCCAGGAGTTGTGCCTTCCACGTCTCAAGCGCTTGCTGGGACGGCTGCCCGGCAGTGCTGCCAACCATGGCCGGCAGCTCCAGCCCGAGCGCCGTCATCTGCCGCTGCAGCTGATTCCACGCCCCGGAAGCGGCTGTAGACTGCAATAGGAACAGCAGACAGACCCCGCAGCACAGCACGACCGCACCCAAAGCCCAGCGCCGGGCATAGAATTGATCGACCGGCATGTCGTCGTTCGCCTCTCTCAGCAGCCGCTGAATCCGCCGAATCGATGCGGGAGATGTGCGGGCCATCAGTCGCCGTACGAGAAGCTTGACGGCAGGGCGGGTCCAGATACGGGACTCCCATGTCCGACGGGCTCCCACCTCGCCCCGGCCTGGCTGCCAATGCAGTTGCAGCAGCAGCCTGTGGCAGATGAAGACTGTGATGAACACCGTCAGCTGAAGCAGCCAGCCGAGCTTGCTCTCGTAAAATTGCTCCATCAGCGGGAAATAGGCCTTTGCCCAGCGGGCAAGCGGGTCAGCGAACAACACGGGCATGATCGCGATGGCCTGAAGCCCGCTCAGAAAATATTCCAGCCGGGAGCGCATCGTAAATTCCAGATGGATCTCCCTCACGAGCATCGAGATGCCTTGCAAATAGGAGGACCCTTGCCGCTGAGGCGGATCCCCGTATTCGGCCACGAAGCGCGATAATCCAGCGAACAGCTTGAAGTAACGGTTCGGAGCCGCCTCCTCATACGCGGCCAGGGCCGCTTCCGGCTCCTGTTCATCCATCATGTCAAGCATTCGCTTCATGTGGGGCTCCAGCATCGGGTGGCTGCCGTCCGCCGCCTCGGCGATCGCGGCATCGGCCATGCGATGGCGGTGATAGGCTTGCCTCACACTGGCGAAGGCCTCCGCCCCGAGCTTCAGCAGCTTACGTTCGGCGCGTTGGACTATCGCATCCCGGTACAGCCCTTCCGCGACGCTCAATACGAGCAGGAGCATGAGCCATGACAGCACATCCTGATCGAACGAGAGGAATACGATCGCCGCTAACGCAGCCGTCGCGGCGCTGCCGAGCAAGACAGCTGACGTCTTCCGGCGCAGCAGCCATTCATCATACGAATAGAATAGGCTTAGCCGCTGCCGGATTGCGCGGGCCCGGCTCTTCAGCAGCGGCGTCTTTACAGCCATCATATAGAACCGCTGCAGCCCTGCATGCCATGCCGCCTTCATATGTGCGCCCCAAGAATTACTTCGCTGCCGGTATAGATAAGCTTGTCCCGTTTCCAGCCTTCTGCTGATCCTCCAGAGCAGAACACCGATGGCTACCGAGACGGCGGCCAGCCCCATCAGCACAGTACTAACCGGCAATCGCCATCCCTCCTTCTTCAGTCAGCCATTCGCGGAATCTCCGCTTGTCCTCGGCCGTCATTTCCCGCTCCATTGCTTCCGCCTGCCGATCGGATAGCGGATGAACCAACCAGTACCGGCCTTGCCGGTATTCGACGATATTGCGGTATTCGAACGCGCGCGTTCGGCCAAGCCGGCGGTGCAACTGCTCGGAGGACAGAATGTAGCGCTCCCAAGATACACCTCCGCCCCCGCTCTCTGCGGCCGGCGGCATCTCCCCCGGCTCCGGATCCGCCATTGGGATGCACTCGGTGATCCGCTCAATATACCGCTTCCCGTCCGCGTCCCGGGCCAGATGCACATCAAAATGGATCACGCCGCTAACCTGCTGCTCCGCAATCGCTTCGTTGTGGAACATTCCGCTTTTAAGCAGCGAGTTGCGAAGCGCGAAAATAAGATCCGTAAATGTTTTGGCGTGATGCGTGAAGACGGTGAACAAGCTGGCGACCTGCGCCATTTGAATCATCCAGGCCGCGATCGGGTCGGTAGCAACTTCACCGAGTATATGCACCGTGCCATCCGTTTTCTTCTGCACGTCCAGCCCGGCCTGACCGGAAATGCGCTCGGTCTCCCTGAGCGAGACAATATTCCGGTGCGGGTACAGTCGCCGCAAATGGAGCTCGAACGCCTGCTCCTGCACGCGAAGCGGATAGAAAGGGTAGATGGACTGGACTAATGCCATCAAAAGCGTCGTCTTCCCCGATCCTTGCGCACCGGTAACAGCCGTCACCCGCGCTCCCTTCATTAAATAAGTAAGCAGAGCGATCGGCAGCTCGGCGTTATTATCCGTAATTAGCTGCGAAAGCGTGACCCGGCTCGTATCGAATTTGCGGATAAAGAAGCACCATGATTCCGCAAAGGGCGGGCGAAGAACGACAACCCGCGAGCCGTCCTTCATATGATTGACCCGGTAGCCATCCGCTTCGGTCAACGGGCCGGGCGATTGATATTTGTAAATGTTGTGGCACACCCTGCGCAGCTCTGCGTCGCTGCCGAAGGAAAGAAACGCAAAACGAATCGATATCCCTTTATAAAAAATCCATACGCTGTCGCAGGCTCTGATCTCCTCTTTGTCCCCCGATTCCGGCTGCACCAAAGCGGCGTACGGCGTGCCGGCCAACACCTCAGGGACCCCGTTAATGCCGCCGGATACGCCGTCAATGCGCATATCGCGCATCTCATCAATGACCGAGAACCCTTTATACCGCTGATACAGACGTTGAGCTACAATCCGTATCCGGTCCCGGTGTCCGAACGGCAGACGCTCCATTCGAAACGCCGCGTCGACATCCCCGCTCGTGACGACATAGCCTGATTCGTCCTCCGCAGATGGAGTAACTTTTAATTCATCCCACTTGTATGTCCGTATCAGTTCATCCAATGCTTCGTACCCGTAGCGTTGCTTGTATGCATACAGGAGCAAATCAAACTTGTCCTGTACAGTCAGCAGAGCCGGACTGTTGAACGAGATAAGCCGCTCTAGCTCATCTGCCGCAAGCTTGATATGCTGTTCGATAATGTCGACAATCCACTCTTTAATATATTCCTTGGCCGCAGGCTCGCCGTTGTTGCATGCTTTCAACGCCTTTTTGAGCGCCAGCCGGCGCGCTGTCTCGCGCCGGAACTCCTCTTCATTCGCATGGACATCCATCAGAATGTCAGAGGTCCACGTTATGAAATACTGCTTCACGACAGCGTCCAACCTCTCCCATGTCCAATCCTGCGGCTTGCCCGCACTGGCCGCCTTACTTCCCTTGCTGCGCAGGCGCAGCCCCAACCCGATAAGCGTGCCCGCAGCAATGGCCGCGATGAGAATTCCGTTCCAGAACATGCGCTCACCCCGCTTTACCTGGATCGGAACGCGCTATCGCGCCTGACTCCGCCATGAGCCATTCCGCCAGCTTCTTGTGATGATGGGCGAATCCATTCCGCTGCTTGCGCTGCGGCTTCATGAGCTGCTGAATATACCAGGCAAGCAGCTTGCCCTCGTCTGCGGCGTTCCGGAAACCGGCGGAGTACGGAATCATGAACACGGGTGCCTCCGGCCTGTATTGACGCCGAATCCGGATATCATTTTGCCGGATATCGTCATCATACATGCCTAATATATAGGCAGAGACGGGAGAGCCCTGATCGCGGAAGGCGGCATCCAGTGAAGAACGCTGTTGGCTGGCAATGAGCAGCGTCCCATGGGCCCGCGCCCCGACAGACTGCGCCATATCGTCATCTTCTCCGCCTGCATCCCATAGCACGATATCGTACCGTTTCTCCGTCTGCCTCATTATCCTCTGTATCCAGTGGCGCAGCTTGGCTCTGCCAGTCGATCGTTCATTTTCGTCGTCAAAACCCGGGAGCATATCGAGATTGCGCATGACGGGAATCGTGAAGGACACGAGGAGATCATCCTCCGCCTGTTGATGCTCCAGCATGCGAAGCAGGTTGCTCCAACCGTTCGGAGTGGTGCGATAATGAATCGAAGACGCGGCCTCCGGCTTCGGCAGGAGCGCCTCCAGGCCTCTGCCCCGCCGCTCGGCATGAATGAGCAGCACGCGCAGCTGGCAGCGCCAGGCGAGCGTCATTCCCAAGCATGCCGTCAAGGAAGTGCCTCCGCACATTCCCCGTCCTGCCGAACGTATCATCCAATGCTTGCATAGCGGCATTTTTGCATTACCATCCTTTCGTCGTGTCCTTCAGGCATTTTCTCCATTCTTTGTCTGCCAGCGGACCTGCGATCCGTTCCGCCAACCCGCGCCATGCTCTTTTCGTTCCGCGCGCATAGGCCTGAAGGCACATCGTTCCCGCATGCTCCTGATCCATCTTCGCCGTCCAATCCCGTTCGTCTTCGGGAATGACTACCGCATCCTCCGACCAGCACTGCTCGAATCCCGGCTGATACAGTTCTTTCACGAATTCGAGCTCGGACTCCGGCTCCAGGGAACGGAACAGCACCGGAATGAATGCGAGCGGTTCCCCTTCCTGATTGCGCTGGAAGGCAGCCAGCCATTCTTTGTTCTTCGCGATGTGATAGCTCTCGACAGTCTGGCAGAGGAAGCGGCAATCCGCTTCCGACCATTGCGCGGGAGCAAAAAATGCAGCTGAATCCGTATCGATGAGGATATCATCATAGCTCGGCGGCGCCTCCTCTTTCCGCTCCAGTCTCTGGAACGCGTCCTTCCAATTCAAGCATCCGGTCAATATGTCGAACCCATTCCAATTGAGCGGACTCATGGTCGGGTCCGGTCCGGCAACCCGGTACGCGCTCCATTGCGCCTGGGTCCCGTCAATCAACAGTACTTTTCGCTGCAACCGGGCAAGCAATGTGCATACCGCAAATAGATGCTCACTCTTATCCACGCTTCCGATAAATACCGCGCTAGACATTCGTATTCCCCCTATCTTCTTCACTTCCGCTTCTCCCGTTGGCGGCGGTCAGGCTCGGAAAAGATCGATTCGTGCTCCGTCGCATTTTCTGTATGATTTCCGGAGCCGCCTGTTCCTTGCTGCGACTCCTCCTCCGGAATGGAATGAACCGGTTCATCCGGCGACGGGGGCTGCGCAGGCCTTCTGTCCGGCTCCTTCTCTGTTCCCGCGCTTCCGGGAACCGTATCCGGCAGTGGCCGCGGCGTGTCCTGGGTCAACCGTTCTGTCGACGTGCCGCCCTTCGGACCGACGAACGGCGAATTCCTTACCGCCTCCGGCGCTCTTCCCGTCAGCGGAGACGCTCCGGCGGGATGAGCGGGAACGGGGTAACCGGCCGCTTCTTGCGTCACTTGTTCAGGTCTCATTCTTACCCCGCCGGAAGTGTCCCGCTCGGCGGCCTTGTCGGCCCATGCGTTTTCCATCTGTTCCCGAAGACGGGACATTAACGCCGTCTTCGCCTCCTTCGCGATATTCGGGTTCGATTGCATGAGCTTCAGCACCTGTTCATTGGGCGGATAATTGACTGCCGCATCCTTTTGCAGATGAGGTTCGATATACCGTAATGCATAAATCTGACCTCCATGCAAATAAGCGTCCACACAGGCGCTGGAGAACGACAACCGTTCGCGTTCATCCATCTGCAGCCAGATCGTGGGCTCCTGCAGTTCATGAACCGCCTTGCGAGACAGGATGACATAATCTTGGCCATCCGGGAACCGGATGCGCACATCAATCGCATCGCGCTTGCTCAACAACAATGGCAGTTGAATGACCGCCGTCTCCACCCAGCGCATATCATCCGCCAGCCGCGCCTCTTCATACAGCATCGAGGCGAGCACCGGAGTTTTGGCAGATACATCGATTTTCAGCACTTTGCCGACGGCGTCATCCACCTCGCCCACCTGGCCTGCCGGAGCAGCCGATTCCGCGATCTCCCTCCGCTTCAGATCGGCCATGCTGATTCGGGTCCCGGCTTTGAGCGGCCGCTCGAATGCCCATATCGTCGCCTGCTGCTTCTCCCGTTCCGCCGCCAGCCGCTCCAGCCGATCGAATTCCTGCTTATATTCGGCTTCCACTGAAGACCGCAGCGCGAATAATTGGCGGTCGGACCACCACAGGCAGAACCCGAACAAGATGCCTGCTGCCGCCGCACCGCATAGAGCGGACCACGCCATTTGCTTCCTTCTCCGTGTCCATCGTCTCAACTTCGCACCTCTCCTTTGCCAAGCTTCATCTCCTTCATCCATCTTCCGAACCGATTCAGCCATCTCCTGCCGGTACGGCCCGACCCTACGAGCTCTTCCGTCCAGCGCAAGGCATCCTCGCTCCACTCGAATGGATTCGGCTGATGCGGCAGCTTCGCCACACCTCTGCAACGCCCGCGGAGCCAAGCCGGCCGCCAGGCAGGATAGGCATCCGCATGTGAGATGGCTGCAATCCAATGCGTGCATTGGTTCGCTTCGAACCTTCGGGCCGCCTCGCGCAGCTCTTCCCGGCGCCAGGGAGACGCGCTGCCGACGAGCACGGGAATCTGAGCCCGCTCGAACTCCTCTATCCGGCGTCCCGTTGCATCCGCTCCCGTATCAAGCACGACATATTCGTACCGGCCAAGCAAATACGGCAGCAGATTGCCCTGCGTCCAGCGGTAGCAGGTCACGCCATGAAGCCGAACTCCTTCGGCATCATCTCCCGCCGTCTTCCGGCTGTCCATCGCATCCGGCTCTTCGCCTTCATAATCCGCATCCAAGGCGCGAATGACCGCACCGTCCGCCTCATCCCGGGCATCAACGTAGGCTGCCCTGCCCAATTCCCCGGCAGACAGGTGATACGCGCACATGAGCGCCGCATGCGTCGCTCCGATTCCGGAGGAAGTGCCGTGAAAAGCAATCACTACGCCGGCGCCAGTCCTCCCGGCAGCATAAGGAGAAGCGTTGATGCCCACTGTGGAAGGAGTGTCCCCCGCAGCGAACGGCCTTAATACTTCGAGCAATTCCTGTGCCGATTGATAGCGATGTTCGGGACGGATGGCCAGCAGCTTGACGAGAACCGGAAGGAAGCCGGCCAGAACATCATCGGCCAAACATTGCGGCGGAATCGGAATCTCTCCCTTCCAGCGGCCATCTGACATCATATAGGCCAGCAGAGCGCCTATCCCATACAGATCAGTGCGGGCATCGCTCTGCTTGCCCTCGTACTGCTCCGGCGCGGCGAACCCGACTGTGCCAAGCTTCACTGTATCGTGATCCTTGTCTGCATCGACGTTGCGGGCGATTCCGAAATCAATCAGCTTCACCTGGCCCTGCCGGCTCAGCATAATGTTCGACGGCTTCATATCGCGAAAGACAATTGGCGGATGCCGGCTGTGCAAATAAGACAAGGCTTCGCAAATCGGCACCGCGTAGCCGATTGCCTCGGTGAACGTAACAGGCCGCTCCCGCATTCGTTCTCCCAATGTCACCCCCTCGATATATTCCATGACGAGATAGGCTCTTCCCGACGCGTCGGGCGGATAAAAGTCAACAATCAAGGGAAGATGCGGGTGGCGCAAAGCCGTCAGCAGCCTTGCTTCATGCACGAGCTGCTCCATATCCCTGGCCACGGGCTTGGAAACCTTAATCGCCCACTGCTTCGAAGCCAGCCTCTCGTCTTCCGCCAAATAGACGGAACTCATCCCCCCGCTTCCGAGCAATCGGACAATGCGGTACCTGCCGTGCAGCAGTTGACCCGGCTGCAGGCTATATCCATGTTCCAGCAATGCAATCCCCCCCAGACAACGCAAAAAAGCACCCTGAAAACGAACCATCGTTCGTAATCAGGGTGCTTCCCTGTGTGCACGCTATGTTTTGATGCTAGTGTATAAGATTTGTAGCGGCTTGTCCAGCCTTATTTCGAAAAAGATCGTGCCACTGTACATTTAGTATCATTAATATTTCATCATATAAAGTGTAATCTCGTCCCGATTATGGAACAACTGCTTCGCCCGGATAATTTGGGCATGCTCGGCATACATGGCAGTTACATCGCGAATCGTCTGCAGCGGCTTTTTGTGCATCAATTTTACGGTGACGAGGATCGTTCCCCCCGCAATCACGCCGTCCAGCAAGCGGATAACCATCTCTGCCGTCGCTTTGGGGCTCCAGCTCATATCGCAGACGAGCAGATCGAACTCATTCGGCTCCACCGGGACATCGGCAGCATTCCGCTTCACATACGTCAACTGCGGGTGCCCTATCAAGCTCGGATGCATTTTGGCCGGGTCGATCGCGGTAACATGCACTCCCCGCTCCAGCAAGAGGCTCGTCCAGCCTCCCGGCGCGGCGCCGACGTCCAGTGCATGCCGATAAGCAGAGTAATCGAGACCGAATGTCCGTTCCGCTTCCAGCAGCTTGAACTTGGCGCGGGAGATTTGCCCTTCCTCCCTCTGGAACCGCATCGCTCCGCCGGGCCAATCGGATCCCGCTTCCGCGGAATTCATCATTCCTGCATAGATTGCATCCTCGCTAATCACAACAGATACGATAATATCCGGTTCGGCCAGTACTGTCTCTCCTCCAATCCGTTCGATTACGGAGAGGAACGCCTCCCGGATCGCCTTATCTTCCTCTGTCCTCGCCCCGCCGGACCGAACATGGACGGCGACCCGCATGCCGCTGCCGGCTTGGAGACCGGAGCCTGCGGTCAACTTCTCCAGCCACAAGGCGCACATCGCTTCCAGTTCTTCTGCCGGACCATTCGCGAGCCCCTCCTCGCGCTTGAGCGCCAGGTGCACCGGCTGAATATGCCGGCCGAAGATCGGCGGCTCCTGCTGCCATCGTTCCATCGCTTCAGCGGAACCGGCTGGAAGCTCCATCAAGGCCATCTCGCCGGGAACGAGCATGCGGCTCTTCAACTGACCGAAGCTTCTGCGCAGCTCCTCCTGCGCATACGGGATATAACCGTGATTGGAGGTGACAATCCAATGGGATGACGGTGTATAATGTGACTCCAGAATCAATTCTTGTACGGATTCCACGTGGGCAAACCTCCAGCTTTGTTGCGAATATCAATCGCTATATTGAACATCATTGCAAACATATAATTTCAAAAAGACAACGCTCACGGAACCCGTATCCATGGTCGATCATTCGTCCAGTCCACCTGGACAGGCATATCGAAGGTCTCCGAGAGCAGCTCCGGAGTCATCACCTCGCGCTTCAGCCCGGACGCGACCATCCGCCCCTCATGCAGCAGCGCTACATGCGTGAACAGCGGGATAATTTCCTCCGAATGATGCGTCACATAGACAATCCCGAGATCGCGTCCCGAGAGCAGCGCCATATCTTCAAGCAGCTTCTCCCGCTCATAAATATCGAGGCCGGAGCACGGCTCGTCCATAATAAGCAGCTCGGGATCGCCCATCAATGCGCGGGCAAGCATAATTTTCTTGCGTTCCCCTTGCGAGCAGACGGCAAGCGGCTGATCCGCCAGACGGCCAAGATGGAATTCCTCCAGCAATTGCTGGGCCCGCTCCTTCACTTCCTTCGGAATCTCCTGATAGAAGCGCAGCCAAGCGAAGGCACCGGTCGCCACCACTTCCCACACCGGGTCGCGCAGCGTTAATTTTTCGACGAGCGATTGACTAATATATCCGATCCGTTGTCTCACTTCTCTTACATCGCACTGACCATATGTATGACCAAGTACGCGGACGGTTCCGCTGGAAGGAAATTGGTAGGCGGTTATCAGTTCAAGCAGCGTCGTCTTCCCGGATCCGTTCCGTCCCAGCAACACCCAGTGCTCCCCAGGGTTTACGCTCCAGTTCACGTCATCTAAAATGGTTCGCTCTTCTCTCTGGAACCTGATCTGTTCTAGCTGTATCACAGCAATCCCCCGCCTTTCAATCGTTCATACATATAAGTTACCGAATGAAATGCATAAATCTTCTCCGGCCCGCTCTCCCGTTCCGCCGTGTCTTCTCCCCAGAGCAGAAGACAAGGGACGCTCTCGATGCGATGCGCCTGCACCAGTTCGGCGGCATCCAGCACATTGACCGAAGCGATCGCAAGCTGTGAATAAGATTGCTCCAGTAGAGCCAGCATCCGTTCAGCAAGCCGGCACGTCCCGCAAAAGGGGCTGTACACATAGAGTGCCCGCCGGCTTCCTGCAGCCGTGACCGGACGACCTGGCATAAAGTGCTGAAGCTCTTGCCCGCGGACCGGGTTCACTGCTTCTCCATCCTAACCCGCTCCAGCGTATCCCAGCCCATGGGCCCGTTATGAAGCTTCACGGAGTCCGGCTTATGCTTATACAGCTGCTGGTACATCCGTTGTCTCCCTTCCGGGCAGGAAGTATGGAGATAGATTTCCTCCTGCGGATAAAGTCCGCGGCGCACCATTTCCAACACAAGCTCCGTTCCCGTGGGCTCGTCCGGCCCCAGATCATGATCTAGCGATAAAATACCGACGTGCTCCTCTTCCAGAAGCAGGAGACATTCCTCCATATTCCGCGCCAGCACGAATCCGTCCGGACAGCGCCGCCAGTCGTCCAGGTAGACATGAATCATCGCATTCCCTCTTTCCCTTCACCATGAAATCATTTGTTGCCGGCCCGAACTGCCTGCTTCAGCCTGTTCCACTCGGGAACATGTCCGTATTGTTCGCTGCCTGGCGTCTCCAGAATGAGCGGCTTGCCGCAGATCCCTTCAGCCATCGCCAGTCGGGCCAGATCCTCAATGCCGATATGCCCGTCTCCCAGATTAGCGTGACGATCTTGGCGCGAAGCATAGACTTCTCTTGAATCGTTCAAATGAATGACCTGCATATGCGGCCAATAACCAAGCTCATGCCCTTTGGCAACGAATTCATCGGTCTTGGACGGATCCCACAAGCCGCTGACGAACGCATGACAGGTATCGAAGCAATAGCCGATTTTGTCGGAATAGCGGCTTAACTGCCTGATCTGGATAAGCTCCTCCAGCGTTACTCCGAGGCCGCCATGACTGCCCGCCTGATTCTCTAGCAGAAGCCGGGCGCGCCCGTTCCAGACGGCAAGCACCGTATCGATCGTACGAATAATGTTCCCGTAGGTGCGCAGCAGAAGCTGATCACCGTCGGACTTGCCTTTAAACATACCGAAATGGACGACCGCTCCAATCGATCCGCAGGCTTCCGCAATCATCAAATCATTCAACAGCGATTGCACCGTCGCTTGGAACCGCTCTGGCGCCAGTTCGGCATCGACCGCCAGATTCGTCGGATACGGCGTATGAACGACGGTCTGAATCCCGTGACGTTCACATATCTCCCGAGCCGCCTCCGCCTCATCCTCGTAGCCGAGCTTGACGGACAAGCCCCTTGGGTTCTTACTGAAATATTGATAGCAGCCAAGGCCAAACGCCTCCTGCAATCGGACCGCGTCACGCGCGGCATGGCTATACCCGCCTCGCAGCGACAAATGACAACCGTATTGCAGCGCAAAGCTGCCGTCTCCCCTCCCTGGGAGACTAGGATTCATCCACTGGCGGCAGCGGCTGGCACTGCGGACAGAAATACGCGGGCTTCCGCTGGATCTGCATTTCTTCAATCGGCGTGCCACAGCGCGGGCAAGGCTCCCCTGTCTTGCCTGCAATTCCCCATGAGACTGAAGCCGTACTGCCGTCAGCTGCCGCTCCGCTCCCATCCTGCCGCTCGATCGCTTCCTGAAGCACATGAATCATTGATAAATACAACCGGTCAAGCTCTTCTTCCTGCAGCTGATCAACACGCACAGAAGGGCGAAGCCCGGCGGCGAACGCGATGTCATCCGCATACCGGCTGTCAATTCCGGCCAGCAGCGCGGGATTCATCAAGGCCGCCTTCAAAGTCGACCGCCGCTTGGCGAACCGTTGGCGGAACCGTTCCGCCGTCAAGTGGCGGGACAATGGATCAGGACCATGCTCCCGCTGCTGTTGATCCAGCTCTTTCGCCGTCAGCAGCAACAGCTGAAGCGACCGCGACTTGACCACGGTCACCGCCACGCTGTCCAAGCGGAGCGAAAATGAAGGCTTGCTTGCGCTTGCGGCCGTTTTCAGTTCCTCGTCCTCCGCACCGGCTTCGAGCCTGTCAATATGAAGATCATCCTCCTGGCCCAACCGCAGCACTAGGCGCTGACCATTATCCAGATGAAAAATAAGATCCGTCCCTCTTCGTTCCACAAATAAAATTTGTCGGCCAAGAGCCTGATCATGCATACGTTCCATTTCCACGTTCAGCCCGGATTGGCGCTGCATATCCAATGTGCGGATACGTTGGCCTACCGTATGCTGATCCAACCATCTCCGGTAACCTTCGATCTCGGGAATTCCCGGCATCGAGCATCTTCCTTCCTATGTCTATAAATTAATGGCGTTAATGCCGCTTATTCGTTAACATGCGCTTGTTCCATGAACCACTGCCGCAGCTCCTCCAGCGTAGCGCATATCATATCGGGATTGACTCCCGAGCGTTTCTGATAATCCTCGAGGTTGGCCGCTGTTGTAAGGCCTGTCAATACAAGCGCCGTCCGGCACCCCGCCTGCTGACCTGCCAGCATATCAGTCATCATATTATCGCCGATGACGATGGCTTCCTCCGCGCGGCAGCCCAGCCGTTCCAGTGCGGCGTCCATGATGATGCGGCTCGGCTTCCCGATCACGACGGGTTCAACTCCGGAGGCAGCCTGGATCGCCGCCCCGATCGACCCGGCTCCAGGGGAGAATCCCCGGTCGGAAGGCAGCATCAGATCCGGATTCGTCAGAATCGAGAGCGCTCCCTTGCGCACTGCGGCTGCGGCCGCTTCCAGCTTCGCATAACTCACGCTCCGGTCAATTCCCTGAACGACGATATCGATCTCTTCATTCCATACGGCCTCTACATCCGCCGTCCACGTAATTCCGGCATCCGTCAACGCTTGCTCCAGGCCCCGTTCCCCGATCATAAATACGCGGCGGCCCTGATATTTCTTCTGAATATACGATGCAGCAGCTTGTGCAGACGTGAGCACATCCTGACTTTTCGCATTGATTCCGAGCCCATTCAGCATGTCAGCAACTTCTTCCGGCGTACGCGACGAGTTGTTCGTCACGAACTGATACGGAATTCGGAGCTGCTGTAATGTCGAGACCAGCGCATCCGCTCCTTCAATCATCGTCGATCCGTGATACATCGTTCCATCCAGATCAATGCAGGCATACCATTTCGTGTCCATCATGATGCTTCCCCATTCCTTTCTTCGCTTGCCGTAACATGTCTAGGCCTACCGCTCCCGGTCGGCACGGATGACATGATCCACCCACTGCTCAACCGCATTGCCGTCTGCCAAGGTCGGAACGATATCCGACCAGCGTTCATCTCCGGACAATCGCAAAATGAAATGATGAAGCGCCGCAAAGTGGCTGTCCTGAAACACGCCCATCGTGGCCTTTTCGTCCGGGAGCAAATACAGGCTGTCCGGTTCAGGGAGCGCCGGATGCTGTCCGTTCAATAAATGAAGGGCCGGCATCTTGTCCCGTTCCAGGTCGCAGGTTATGCTCCCCTTCGTACCGACGATGTCTATCCGGAACGCCTCAGCGCCATAAGCAATCCGGGATACTTCCACCATCCCATGGACGCCGCTCTCTGTCTTATAGGTCATGACGCCCCAATCATCGACATGGACCGGGACACGCTCTTCTGAGCCGGCCGTCTTCGGCCGCTCCGGCACAAACGTATGTACATGACCATCCACGCTCGCGAAATCACCGAACCAGTGACGGATCAGATCAAGCGCATGCACGCCGATATCCGTAATGGCTCCTCCGCCGGACAAAGAGTCGCTCAGCCTCCAACTGAAAGGCCTTGATTCGCTCAAATATCCGGAACGCAGATAAGCGATTTTGCATTGCAGAACTTCGCCGACCAGCCCCGCCTCCAGCCAGGACCGGATGCGCATGACAGCCGGGTGATAACGAAATACAAATGCGAGCTGCTGCGGGTGCTGTGCGGGTATCTCCCCTACCAACTCTTTCGTCGCCTGCGCATTGTCCGTTACCGGCTTCTCGCAATATACAGCCTGCCGGCGGGCGACCGCGGTTCTGACTTGATCTGCGTGCAGCGCATTCGGTGTGCAAATGCTAACCGCATCAGAGCCTTCGATCTGAAGCGCCTCTTCCAACGAATTCGTAATATGGGCAAATCCGATGCGGCGTGCCTGGACGCCCACCTCTTCGGGCCGTCTGGTGACCAACGCGTGGAGATATAGCTCCACGGGCAGCGGCTTCACAATCGGCAGCGTTCTCAATGCAATCATATGGGTTTTGGCGATCGTGCCGAACCCTACTATAGAGAAACCAAGCTTCTGCATGGAGGATTCCACCTTTCCTAATTCCCGCCTTCGCTCACGATAGGTTGCCGGGAAATACTCAACTTTGATCCATTGTAAAGAACCGCCACTCCGCTTGCAAGGCTGGATATTAGAATGACCCGTCCATTTTCGACGGTACGCCGCGTCGATCGACGTCGAAATTCCCTCTAAGTCTCCCGTTCCGCCCCGTATGGTGCACCCATTGTCAACTTGTGCGCTTTCCCGGAAAATAATACCCCGAAGCATCCGGGCTTCGCCAAACAGTCGGCACTCCGATTACAGGCTTCGCTAGCGGCTATTGTCCGGTTCCATCGCGAGCGGAACGGCAAGCAGGTCGTCGGCGAGCACTGTGGAGGGAAAGATCGCCCTCGCCTCGGCCAGCAAATGAGCCAACGTCTCCTCTTCTTTGTAGCGCGAGCTGAAGTGGTTCAACACCAGCTTGCCCGCGTCGGCCTTCATGGCGATAGCGGCTGCATCCGCGGCGGTGCTGTGGCCGTATTCATGCGCATTGCCGCGCTTATCTTCCATGAACGTAGCTTCATGAACAAGGACATCCGCCCCTTCCGCCAACCGTACCGCATTCTCGCACGGCCGCGTATCGCCTAATATCGCGACCACCTTCCCCGGTATCGGTTCTCCCAGGACGGCCGCAGCCGCAATGCGCCGCCCGTCCGGCAGCGTGACATCCTCCCCGCGCTTAAGCTTGCCATAGATCGGTCCGGGTGGAATCCCCATCTGCTCAAGCACCTCAATGCGCAGCTTGCCCGGACGGGCCAGCTCCTCAACCCGGTAGCCATAGGAAGGCACACGGTGATCCAACGGAAGTCCGGTGACCCGGAAGCTGTCGTCGGACCAGATTAAGCCCGGCCCGATCTCCTGGATATGCAGCGCATAGGGCAAATGCGTATCACTTACTCGAAACGCGGTCTCCATGAATTCGCTCAGCCCTGCCGGTCCGAACACGGTCAACGGGTCAACTCCGCCCTGATAAGCTCTGCTGGACAACAGCCCCGGCAACCCGAATAAATGATCCCCGTGCAAATGCGTAATAAAAATAAATTCGCACTTGCCAAGCTTCAATGGAGAACGAAGAACTTGATGCTGCGTCCCTTCGCCGCAATCGAACATCCAGAACGTTCCCCGTTCTTCCTGCAAGCGAAGCACGAGGCTGCTTACATTGCGCCGGGTAGTCGGCATGCCAGCCCCAGTGCCGAGAAAATAAAGATCCATGGCCTTGTCTCCCCCTTTACTTCATGATATAAAATAATTTCGGTTACTGATAGTGCATTCGTAGTAAGCTATACCCAACTGCGCTTCGTTCGATTCCGCCCCTGCCCCTACAAAACAAAACCTCCGCACCAGCCTATAGAGAAAGCGGTGCGGAGTTGCTGTTGTGTGACCCATTATGCTGAAAGGTTCCTTACGCCTTATGCCTTATCCACGTTGAAGTACGTTCCTTGCGGATGAGCGAATACCATCGCGGTGACGGAGGCTTCCGGCTCCATCATGAAGCCTTCCGTTAAGTGCACGCCGATATCCTCCGGCTGCATGAGGCGGAACAGCGGCTCCTGATCCTCCAGGTTCGGACAGGCCGGATAACCGAACGACACCCGAATGCCCTGGTATCTGGCGCCGAACCGTTCCTTCATCGTCATCTCGGCAGGATCGGGGATACCCCATACTTCCCGCATCATGTGGTGAATCCGCTCAGCCAGACCTTCCGCCAGCTCCAACGCCACCGACTGCAGGGCGTGGGAACGCAGATACTCGCCTTGGTGCTTGAACTCATCAGACCGTTCGCGGACTCCCTTCCCGGCCGTTACGACCAGGAAGCCGACATAATCCATGACGCCGCTCTCCTTCGATCGCAGGAAATCAGCCAGACACATATAAGGATCGACCTGCTGCCGCGGGAACGTGAAGGTATGGAGCACTTCATCCTGCCGCTCCGGATTATAAATATGAATGGAATCCCCTTCCGACTGCGCCGGGAAGAAACGATACATCGCGTTGGCTTGCAGCACGCCGCTCTCCGCTTCCTCGCGCAAAATCCGATCTACCGTCTCCTTCAGCTCGACCGTCTTCGGATCGCGCTCCTTCAAGCGCTGCTCGACGGACCCGCGCATGCCGAGGTGATGCCCAAGCAGCATCTGCATATTCACGTACGGAATCACTTGCGGCACGGGTATATTACGCAGCACGTGGCGTTCCAGATCCGGCGGAAGCTGCACCGGCGCTTCCTTGATCGCCGAGCGGACCGCACGGGTCAGCTTCGGCAGCTTCTGCTCCCCTTCCTCTTCCTTCGCTAGCCGTTCCTTATGGGCACGCAGCTCATCGACGAGAAGCTGCCGTTCCTCGGCGTTCATCAGCTTGTTCGCCAAGTCCAGCCCCTCCATTGCATCTTTGGCATACAGGACAAGGCCGTCATATTCCGGAATGATCCGGTTTTTCGTAAATTTGCGCGTCAGCGCCGCGCCGCCGACCATAATCGGCACATCGATGCCGGCGCTCCGCAGATCTTGCGCGGTCACAACCATCTGTTGGGCCGATTTGACCAGCAGACCAGATAAGCCAATCGCATCCGGCTTTTCCTTGCGGTAAGCTTCAATCAGTTGTTCAGGCGGAACTTTGATCCCGAGATTAATAATTTCATAGCCGTTGTTGGACAGAATGATTTCAACCAGGTTCTTCCCAATATCATGGACGTCGCCTTTTACGGTGGCGAGCAATATTTTCCCCTTGACTGCAGATTCGTTCTTCTCCATATGCGGCTCGAGGAAGGCAACGGATGCCTTCATCACCTCCGCGCTCTGCAGCACCTCGGCCACGATCAGCTCATTGTTATTGAACAGGCGGCCAACCTCTTCCATTCCTTTCATCAGCGGGCCGTTAATTATGTCAAGCGGCGGATATTTGTCCAGAGCGAGCGCCAGATCCGGGGTAAGTCCTTCCTTCGTGCCCTCCACTATATAAGAAGCAAGCCGTTCCTCCAACGGAAGATCGTTCGTTTTCACCTTCTTCTCTACTGCCCGGTTGCGGAACGCGGCCACGAACTCGGCAAGCGTCTCGTCATTCGTCTCGTAGAGAAGCGCCTCGGACAGCTTCCGCTCATGCTCCGGTATGGAAGCATATCGCTCCAGCTTCTCCGTGTTGACAATCGCGTAGTCGAGTCCCGCCTTGGTGCACTCATATAGAAAGACAGAATTCAGGACTTCCCGGCCGGCCTCCGGCAAGCCGAACGATATGTTGCTGACGCCGAGTATCGATTGGCAGCGGGGCATCGCTTCTTTGATGAGGCGGATGCCTTCGATCGTTTCTTTCGCCGAGCCGATATATTGCTCATCCCCGGTTCCGACCGGGAACACCAGCGGATCGAAGATGATATTTTCCGGCTCGATGCCAAAATCATTGACCAGAATATCATAGGAGCGCTGAGCGACCTCGAGCTTATCCTCCCGGGTAATGGCCTGACCGCGTTCATCGATCGTGCCGACGACGAGCGATGCGCCATAACGGTGCACTAATGGAACGACATTCTCGAATTTTTCCAGTCCGTCCTCCAGATTAACCGAGTTAATGATCGCCTTGCCTTGCGTATATTTTAATGCCAGCTCCAACACTTCCGGGTCCGTCGTGTCGATGACGAGCGGCACTTTGACCTTCTTTACCACTTCCTGCAAAAACACGCGCATATCTTCTGTCTCATCCCGATCCGGATCCTGAAGGCACACATCGATGACATGAGCTCCGCTCTTCACTTGGGCACGCGCCACCTCTGCCGCTTCTTCAATCTTGCCTTCCCTGATTAACCGCTTGAACTTGCGCGAGCCCAGCACGTTCGTCCGTTCGCCGACCATGTATGGGCGGCTCTCATTCTCGATATATACAGTCTCGATTCCGGATACGGCCGGCGGGTGGCTTCCGGCTTGCTGACGAGGCTCGTATTTATCCAACTCCTCCTTCAGCACACGGATATGCTCCGGCGTTGTCCCGCAGCAGCCGCCTGCAATATTCAGCCAGCCCTGTTCGGCGAAGGTGGCGATTTTGCGGGCGAGCGATTCCGGGGATTCGTGATAATGTCCGTTCTCGTCAGGCAGGCCTGCATTCGGGTAGCAGCTGATCGCCGCCCGGCTAATCGCGGAGAGCGATCGCAAATGATCGCGCATGAATTCCGGTCCGGTCGCACAGTTCAAGCCGATCGACACCGGATTCAGATGCTCGAGGGAGATATAGAAGGATTCAATATTTTGTCCGGCAAGGGTCGTTCCCATCGGCTCGATCGTGCCCGAAATCATTAACGGCAGCTTCTGTCCCGTCGTCTCCATCGCGCGTTGAATGGCAATCGAACCGGCTTTCACGTTCAACGTGTCTTGAGACGTCTCCAGCAGCAGCGCGTCGACTCCCGCTTCAATGAGCGCCAGGGCTTGTTCGTAATAGGTGTCTACCAGTTGATCGAAGGTAACCCCTCCGGTGACCGACAGCGTTTTCGTCGTTGGGCCCATCGCTCCGGCCACGTAGCGCGGCCAATCTGGCGTGCTGAACTTCTTCGCCGCCTCTACCGCCAGCTTCGCCGCTGCCAGATTCAATTCACGGGCCTGCTCCTGCAGATCGTACTCCGCGAGCACGATGCTGGTCGCGCCGAAGGTGTTCGTCTCCAGAATGTCAGCTCCGGCTTCAAGGTATTGTTCGTGTATTCGTGAAATGACGTCAGGACGAGTCAGAACGAGCATTTCGTTACATCCGTCCAAATGTTCGCCTCCGAAATCTTCCGGCGATAAATCCGCCTGCTGAATCATCGTTCCCATCGCACCGTCTAGAATGAGAATACGTTCTTGAAGTCGTTCTTCTAATGTTGGTTTCTTCATCCTTCTGCCCACCCTCTGTCAAACGTTTAGAACCTAGTTTAACAGAAGTGCAACGTTTAGGAAAGACTTGCGATCTTTTCACTCGATTGGCTCTTGCCCATTCATTTCCTGTGTACTATAATACAATCACAATTATTCTGATTATGAAAGTAGGGATTGGCGAATGGCTGAGATTCGGATTCGAAACACGAACGAAAAAATTACTGGAGAAGAGAATGTTCGTAAGTTCCTGGAGGGGCAAGGCGTGCTGTATGAGCATTGGAATCCGAACAAATTAGACGCCTCCCTGCAAGACAAATTTGTGCTGACCGATGACGAGAAGCAGGCGATCCTTGACACATTCGATGACGAAGTCCGTGACTTGGCCGCGCGCAGAGGGTATCGGACATGGGACATTATCGCACTCTCCGACGCGACGCCGAATATTGAAGATCTGCTCAAAAAATTCGAGCAAGTTCATACTCATACCGAAGATGAGGTAAGAGCGATAACCGCCGGCAACGGCATCTTCGTTATTAAAGGATCCGATGACGTCGGCTATATGGATGTCATTCTGTCTGCGGGCGATGTCATCTCCGTTCCGGAGAACAAGCCGCACTATTTCACCTTAATGGAAAATCGCAAAATTGTAGCCGTTCGCTTATTTATCGAAACCGAGGGCTGGATCGCTCATCCGTATGCGGATCCGTCCTTCCAGCAAGCGTGATCGGATTGAATGGCCAAAAAAGCCCTGTCGCCATGACAGGGCTTCCTTCCTTGCTTGTTTATTTGACTTCGAATTGCTTCTTCGGCATCGAATGCATATCTCGTGCTGTTACATGGGAGATCACATTATATGTGCCCGCTTTATCAAACGTATGCTCGAATTGATATGTACCATCCTGCGTGAACGAACCTTCGGCTCGCTCATGCTGTTCTTCCCCTTCCAGCCAATACTCGAACTCCACTTTGTCCGCATCATCCACCGCTTGTTCGTTCTGTGTAACGCGAGCGGTTATCGTGACAGGCTCATTCGCTTTGACTTCCGCAGGAACCTGCAGGTCTACTTTGATCAAGTCCGGTACCGCCCCATCCTGCCCATGCTCATCGTGCCCGCTGTGATCGCCGG
The DNA here is from genome assembly GCF_007066085.1 of Paenibacillus thiaminolyticus. Classification (NCBI taxonomy): domain Bacteria; kingdom Bacillati; phylum Bacillota; class Bacilli; order Caryophanales; family Paenibacillaceae; genus Paenibacillus; species Paenibacillus thiaminolyticus. The sequence goes on from NZ_CP041405.1 coordinate 1,059,921, forward strand.
AGCCATTGTGGCTCGCATGCTCGCCGCCATTGCTATTGCCATTTCCGCAGGCTGCAGCGAAAATAAGCATCAGGCAAAGCGATAGCGCCAACATTGCCTTCTTCATCATGCCCATTCACTCCTTAGCTATTCCAAACCTCTCTATATATTCATTATAAACAACAATACTTCGTAAGATATGACTCGATCGGGCTAGATCCTGAACAGTTATGTGACGGTTATGTGACATTCATCACATCAAAATCTGCGCATGACAGCTCCGCGGCGTACAATTTGACCCCCATCAAGCAAGAAAGCCCGCCCTTCAGGCAGACTTCCCTATCATTTATAGGCTTACTTTAACGCCGCTTGATTTATCGATTCAATCACGCCGATCAGTTCCATCAAGTTGGTTATCTCGTGTTCGGGCCGGATATTGCCGGTCAATGTCACGCCCTTGCGATTAATCCAGGCATGATGCATTCCAACATTTTGCGCACCCAATATATCCGTGGTCAGCTTGTCCCCAACCATCAAGCCTTCATGAGGACCGATGCCCAGTAATGACATCGCGTGGCGGAACAGACTCGGTGCAGGCTTCCCTTCCGGATGATGACCGGAGATGACGATATGATCGAAGAACGGAATGATATCAGGAATGCCATCAAGCTTTTCCTGCTGCAAATCCGGAGCCCCGTTCGTCAAGAGGAGCAATTGATAATGAGGCTTCAACGCCCGCAAAATATCATACGTCTCCTCATATACGTAAGAACGCGACCGACGTTCGCGCATGAATCGCTCCGCCAGCTCCGCTCCCAGCGCCTCATCCTCGCACCCTGATTGGCGAAGACCTGTCGTCCATGAGGCGGTCCGGTAAGCCGGCGCCAACTGCTGCAGGCTTCGGAACTGCTCATGCTCTCCCCCGGTAAAATGCCCCCATAACGCCTCAAAAGGATTGATGCCAATATTGGTCGTGAAGGCGTAGGTTGCATAGGTTTCATATAACGCTCTTGCAGCGTTCCGCACCTCGGTCTCCAATTGTTCCGCGTCTACTCTCGCTGTGGAGTGCGCATAGTGACACACAGCGGCAAAGGCTTCCTCCACACACCGCTCATCCCACAGCAGCGTGTCATCCAGATCGAATAATACGGCACGTATGGCCATTGCGTCTCCCCCCTTGTCTCCACTCTGGCAAAACTACTTCTTCGGCTTCACGAAGACGACCTTATCCGACTGCTCCGTCTCCTTGGACTTATCGTTCTTGTCTGCTTTTGAACTCTCTTCGTACGCTATCTGGTTCTGGGCAGCGAACTGCTGCAGCCGCGCATGCATCGCTTCGATATCATAGCGGTTCATCATACGGGAGAACACCCAGTTCGCGCCTTTGCCGTTCTTTTCAATAACGATGAAGCCAGGCTGATACGTTATTTTTTTGATGTCTTCCACTTTGAGCGTACGCAGCCGATTCCATTTTGTCGTGCTTAGTTCGTCTTTCGTGACCCGTAAAAAGGGCCGGCGCAAAAACAGCATCAATGCCAATGCCAAATAACAAATAACAGTTATCCAGTACAGCGTAGGGGACGGCAGGTTCGTGCCAACACTGCCAAGCAGCCCATAAATGATCGTAAACCCGGTCAATATCAAAGGAAGAATAAAATTCCGGCCCTTGAATTCATCGAAAGCAACCGTATGGGAAGCGATCCCCGGCTTGCCCTGCTTTTTGCGTTGCTTGTTCAACTGAGCGCTATTGCGCCGTACTTGACGTTCCCAACTACGCGACATCCCATCCAGACCTCCTATATATGCTAAACACTCTAATGAACGGTGCTTCCCGGTTGATTGTTCTGTTCGCCTTCTTCGTCTTCCACATAGCGAATGCTGTCCAACTTGTTGCGTACCTGCTGCCGGAACAATACGAGGTATTGCTCTCTAAGCGCGGCCCGTTCCGCCAGTTCCTCCGAGTTCAGCCCTACGCTCTTATGCTTGCGGGCCAGCTCGTTGATGCGCGCGATTAATTTATCCATGTTCATCTTGTACCCTCCATACACTGGTGCATATCTTCTACTTTGACATGCTGCCTCAGCCTTGTCAAGCAAGCTGACGGCGAGAGAATACAAGAAGCACGTCTTCGGCCTCAATAGGAGAGAAAAGCGGTGCTGTGAGAAATATGATCCGTCACAGCGGAAATATCGTCAAGAAAATATCGGCACGTCAATGACGATGCCGGATTGCAGCGTATGCCCTCTTAAATCGTTCAATTGAATAATCTTGTATATGTATTCACGGGTATCCATTCCATTCGGTTTGTATTCCGTCGCGATCTCCCACAGGCTGTCCCCGGGCTGAACAAGTACGTGCTCCGTAACTACAGAAGGCTGCTCGGATACAATGTCGTCATCCCCCCATGCTTGGACGATTCCCGCACATAAAAGGAACAACAGAACAAAGAGCAATATCGCTCGAATCATCTTCCTTCTATTATAACGGTTCTGCTCTACAGGTTGATGCATAGATAATCTTGCTTCCGTTCGATATGCATAATTCCGTCTCGGGTTATATACCACTTGGCTCATGTTCGCCCACTCCCCAAACACTTGTTCTATTCTTGTTGTCCATAATGTAGCACGAACATACGTTCAGGTCAACAGTTTTTAAGGAACGTGCGTTCTCTTTTTTATTTCCCGAATCCCATTAAGTGACGTTTCCCGAAAGGAAAACGAAAAAAACCGCATAAAATCAAGGTTTTTTAGAACTTACGTTTGTGCGAACGGAGGTTCTATGGTATAATTTTGACAAAAGAGCATTCATTGGAGTTGATATCTTTGTCTAAAATATCAAGTCGACAACAAGCGATCCTTGATTTTATACGTGATGAAGTCCGCACCAAGGGTTATCCTCCTTCCGTAAGAGAGATCGGGGAAGCTGTCGGCCTCGCATCGAGTTCTACCGTGCACGGCCATCTGGACCGGCTGGAGAAGAAAGGCTTTATCCGCCGGGACCCAACGAAGCCAAGAGCAATCGAACTGCTGAGCGAACAATCGGATCGCCATTCGGAATTCAGCCATGCCGTGGCACGCGTTCCCGTCATCGGGAAGGTAACGGCCGGAGAACCGATTACGGCAACAGAGAACATCGAAGATTACTTCCCTCTTCCGGTGCATATGGTGGGAGATGATGACAACATCTTTATGCTATCCGTAGTCGGCGACAGCATGATCGAAGCCGGAATACATAACGGAGACTACGTTATCGTCCGCCAGCAGCAGACAGCGAACAACGGTGAAATTGTCGTAGCCATGACCGAGGAGAACGAAGCAACCGTAAAGACATTCTACAAGGAACGCGATCATATCCGCCTTCAGCCGGAGAATCCGACATTTGAGCCGATCCGGTTGAAGCATGTGACGATTTTGGGCAAAGTGATTGGGTTGTTCCGTGATTTTCATTAATGGTTACAACCAATGGGAGCAAGTGTAAAGAAGCCGCTTTGGATACAGCAGTTCTGTATTCGGAAGCGGCTTTTTGACGAGTCCGGGCCATATGTCATGATTCATTCGGGGGCTGAAGCCGTCGCGTTCGCCAAGGAAGGCGCCGACATCGCGATGGTGTATTTGAATGAGCATGCCGAGGAAGCAAGCGGCGTCAGGCAGGCCGGACGCGCTGCGTGCTTATCGGTCGCGACATTGGAGAAGAATCGTTCTGTAACCATACTGTGGAACAGACCGTAAAGGAGCTTGGGAAGCTGGACATATTAGTCAATAATGCTGGCGAACAGCATCCGCTGGAGCGCATCGGTCGCATTTCAGATGCACAGCTTCAAAGAATGCCGGTGCAGCGCCCTAGATGACCTGAAAAGCTCGCTCCCAGCTACGTCTATCTGGCAAGTGCTGATTCCTCTTACGTCACCGGACAGAGTTTGCATGTCAACGGGGGCGAAATTAAGTAATCATTATTCCTGGTACCGGGCGCTTTTACTAATGCCACCAGGATTCGACAATTTGATGCGCAACAGTCGGATCATATCCTTTCCCAATCAGATATGATACGGCTGCCGCTTCGCGCAACGCATGTTCAACCGATATGCAATGTGCTTCCTTTAATCCGTTTTGCACCCATGGCTCGACGGTCTGTAATGTTTCCATCTTTAAATGTTGAGTCTCCGAACATTCATGCGGATAGGAATGATGAGGATAAGAATAAGGGTTCATGTATGACCACGGGTTAAGAGACATTGAATATGGTTGGTATTGGTAACTCAAAGAAAAACAACTCCCCTCATAGTTCATACCTCATCATATGCCTATGGACCAATTATGCTCCAGTTCAAAAACAAATTATTGTAAGTCCTTCCTCCCATTTATCCGGGCATACAAAAACGGCCCTGCTGAATAAGCAGGACCTTGTACAGTAGGCTGCCTTTAATCGCAAATGCGCAAGGCGCTGACTCATAAAAAACGATTAGTAAATAAATGCACGGGAAACGATTACTAGCAGTATAAACAATACCAAAATTACACCTGTCGACGTCCAGAGCCCACCAATACCACAAGTAACTCCACCCATTCGAGTTACCTCCTTTCACTTGGTACTCCCATGATATTAGAATTACGGACGGTTTGACTTGGCTATAACCCATAGGCACAAAATTTGGGCCGTTAGTGCGAACGGCGCCCTCAACCGTGACCTTGCTGCTCCCAGGAGTGAAAGTGTTGTGCCATCACTTTCAGGATAGATACCCCTCAGCTTTAGCACAATCATTTAAAGCAATTACTCATAATGTAATACAGAAAGGAGGTGGCTTGAATGAGACGTCATCGTAGAACAATCACTGTTGTTCTTAAACGAGGTCAGAAAGTATTGGTAGTGTGTAGAAGAAAACGGAGAAGACATTGTTGGTAATTACTCATTTGTGTGGAGCACCGTAGAACCTTAGCGTTGGTGCTCCATCCCTTCCGCTGACGGCCTTGTTCTAGCCTTTCGGCGTCTTCAGATGTAGTGCAGTTTCTGCTGCCATTGGGGCACCTCCCCCGTGTATATCGTAAGAAAAAAAGCCTCGGAGTAATCCGAGGCTACTGAATAACTTGCGGTTTTAACTAAACAACTGAATACCGAGAATTATAAGATGGTTGGTATCCCTGAGTTTGGAATATCGGTCGTCTTTTCGCTTTTTAATTCTGCCTTAAAAGCTGGATTTCTTACTCCATCAGCTTTCGTGTTCTTATCAAATTACTCAAAAATTGCTTTGAGCTACAAGTACTTGAACATCCGAATCGTATCAATTACAGTTCTGCCGTTCTCTCGACAATAGTTCTGTTCGAGTTCCTCATACACGAAGGAAAAGTCAATGAGCCCAGTAATTTTGCGCAATATGCTGTCTTTGGGAACGACCAAGGAACCTCACATGCCCCATTCAACACAAACGAAACCGCAGAAGTTAAGTTACAAAAAACTCAACTATTACTGGCGTTGCAAGGTCAAGCGTATCGCCATCCGGAATCGTTATCGTTGTTACTGTCCTGGAAGCATCAGAGAACTCAAAATTCCCAAGATACCCCCAGGGGAGGAGCATAAGTGCCATAGTCTGACTATAAGTCACTCATAATCGTATTTTTCAAGTACTCATTAAATTCGGAATATTCATCTTCTGCACTACTCCTTGGATAACTCATGATGACAAGATTATAGGGCAAATTCTCTTTTCGGTAAGCAGGATGTTTATGTTCGTAAGGGTTTTCTTGAAACTGTTGTAGATATGCTCTTTATGGTTGTGCCAATTTTATACGATATTAGATAGAAGTCACAAGTTCGCGTATTTTGCCCTTTTCAGGAGCTGCTTCTACTTCATCATCAGTAGGTCTCATCAGTTATTAATTGCATATCGTAATTAAGTCCCGGAGGAGATTTCAATGTAAGACTATAATTAAAACGACCTCCATAAGTTTATCTATCAGGTAAAAGTCATTGTCTCCGTAACTTTCAATCGGCTCGATAAATTGAGCAAAATTGCTACCTCCTTCTGCATCTGATTCGCTTTAGTTCACATCAAAGACTATGGTTTTTGAATGATTCCTGACACAGCCTCCGTACTGTCCTCTTACTGAGCAGTATTCGGTCGTTGTCATCGTTATAACCCCAACAGGCCCCTTCCCTTTAAGGTCTATTAGGTTAGCCCGAATCGTTAACCCGCTGCTCCCCCATCCACTTTCAAGCACCCGGATCAGTATGTGCTCCATTTTTAAATGAAGACATGGTATTGGACCTACACTTGTAGTTCAGATCGCTGATTCAGCTCGTCTTGCCCTGTTTACCGCATCATGCCCCCGCAGCATGTCATTAAGGCAGTGCAATAAAATACGTTCATCCGCCTCGTAAAACTCCGGAAAAGCCAGATACGCAGATACCATTTTGGAAAATTAATTACTATGGTCTCTTTAGATGTGCATCGACACATTGTATACGTTTGTATACAATTCATAACAAAGTAATATGTATTCAATTGTATACAAGTGGAGGGTTTTAAAATGAAAGATGAAGTATTTAGAGATTTTAAGAAAGAGAGACATCATCATGGTGAACGTTACAAAGGAAAAGATAGTTCACACCAGCGGGGTCCAAAAACCTTTCGACGTGGGAGGGCAATTGCTTTTTTAGAGATGTTGAATCTTAAGCGTTCCACCATTAAACAACAGTTAGATCAACCAGAGTTTGAATCGATTCATCAAATTTTAGTTGGTGAATTAAAAGCCATCGATATGGTAATCAACGAATTTATTCAGTTATTTGAAATACACATAAGTGAAGCCATGGAAATACCCAAGACAAAGAATGAAGAAACGGAAACTTCTGTGTCGGAAAGCAAAGAGTTTAAAGCTAAAGATGAGAAAGGAAGTGAATCTGATGAAACAAATTAACAGTTATATCGATTCCGTATTTTATAAGCAAGATGCTCTTTTGGAGGATGTTATTTCATCCATACAAGAAAACGGAATGCCCGCCATATCGGTATCTCCTTCCTCTGGAAAACTCCTGACGATGCTTGTTTCCATTTCAAGGGCTAAAAATGTGTTGGAAATAGGGGCTCTGGGGGGCTACAGCGGGCTTTGCCTGGCCAGGGGATTCGGTATCGAAGGAAAATTAACCTCCCTTGAATTAGAGGAAGGTTACGCAGAATTAGCATACAGCAATCTTTCTAAAGCTGGCTTTGGTAATCAAGTCACCTATGTTACCGGACCGGCTTTGCAAAGTCTTGAAAAATTAGTTGCCAACAATAAACAATATGATTTTTTCTTTATTGATGCTGACAAGGAAAATTACGAAACTTACCTGACATATTGCATTAGTCTCGCGGAAGCGGGCGCTTTAATCGTTAGTGATAACGTACTGGCAGGCGGCACGGTAGCGGATCAGGACGCTCAGCCTAAGCGTTATACAGAAATAATGAAGAAATTCAATAAAACCGTGGCCAATCATCCTCAATTAGAATCACTGCTTATTCCAATAGGTGATGGGATGACCGTTTCCAAAGTTAAAAAATAAAGGATAACGGAAAAATAATATTTCGTTCAGCCGAGTTCCAATACGAATGGAATTGTTGAGAACCACAGAAGAGCCGGAATGGCAAATACCTCTACGGCTCTTTATACTCATAATTTTTTGTGGGCATTTGAGGGTATCGACCCGAATGACGCAAAAAATCTTCCCGTGCCCCCACAGTAAAAAAACCTCGATGCCTTAGAGGTCCAAGGGCTTCGATAATTAATATAAGGTCATATATTGATCGCGTTCCCACTGATGAACCTGTGTGCGGGTTTAAGTTTTTGCTTTTCACACAGTTGCATATTACTTGAAAAACCTTATAATAACAGGCTTTTTCGTAATCGGGAACATTATGTAACTTCATATGACTTCTTAATTGTGGGTGGTTTTGTGGGTGATTCGTACCATAAAAATAGCCCCGGAGTGATCCGGAGCTTCAGGTTGAGACAAACCCTCGCGAAATACTGCAGCCCCGGGAGTTCTTTATGTTCTTTGTCCATATTTCAAATACGAAGTTCAAATTATCAGATGGGTGACAGCCTTCCAGGTCCAGGTCGCCATTTTTTTGAGGTCATGGCAGCAAAAACTCGCTCTATTGTCTCCTTTCGCCCCGCATACATTCGTTGTTTTCCTCTGTTTGGCGAAGGTGGTCTGCCTCTTCAACATATTCAGCCCAAACATATCGCTTGATGCGTTTCACTGCATCTTTACTCTCACATTGTGTCCGGAGCGGACAAGCTTGGCAGATTGGCGGGTTCGAGCGATACATTTTAACCGTCACGATTCGTTGTTTCGTAAAACAGTAGCGCATTTGCTGGACATAGGGAACAGCCGTAGTGTTCATCGTCTCAACGTGTACTTGTACATATCTATCTCCCCCTTAGAGGGCCCGAAGGCCCTTAATGTAAACATGTATATTCCTTTAACAATTGGGTCCTGGTCATGAGAAATCTGCTTCGTGCCATCATCACAGTATTCGTGTGGATGTACCATTTGTATCTTCGTAGTGGACATAGATCATTTCATATCCATCGAGGCTTTCGAACAGGCAGAAGTGCTTGTGTGCTACCTTTTCTGCTTTATTCATACCTCTTTCCCCGCATAATACAACACGTTTCTGGGCATTCGTCCAATTCATTTTGTAGGCGACTGCATAGAATGCCATATAAATTATTTGGGAGGTAATTATTTTGAGTAGTCATCCAATGATGCATCAAATGCCTTATATGCACCACAAGTCCTATATGCACCACAAGCCATATATGCATCACAAGCCTATCGTGGTTTATCCTGTAAATCCTTGCGTTGTTGAAGCTTTAATGTGCCAAATTGGAAATGTTGTTATTCTGGAAACCACACGTGGTAGAATCGACGGATGTGTCCTGGATGTCAAACAAGACCATGTTTTGCTCGAACAAAGAAAAAAGAAATTTTTTGTCCGCATTGCAGAAATCGTTTGGATCATGCCAGAATAATTTGTGATATATGTCGGGGAGGTTCACCCTCCCCTTAGGTGCTGAGCGCCCATAGATTTAATATTCGAGGAATCAACTGCATCCGCCGATGTCGAAGAGGTCAATCTGCATCTCATTCTCGATTTCGTGATTTAGTCCCTAATCGGATACGGCTCGCCGACACGCTTCATAAAGCTGTATTGCTGAACCTTCCTGTATTCATTGACTGTGCTGCCGGCAGGATGGATTTACAGTTTAAGCCTTAGAGAGGCATAGTTCGCAAAAAACAATCGAGCTCAGGCTGTTGAGAAAGTCCAAGGGATTTTGTGGCACTTTATTTTTTATGTGGTGGATCTCGTCTCTCCGTAGAAAAAATCGATTTAAAACGCTAAGGGTCCAAGTTTTGAGTAGGAAAATGGACAATCTCCACCCCTTCGTAAAAAATTTTCCAACGGCCATTTCCCTAGACACGTCTATCCGGTAGGCGAATTCCGCAAAACTGCACGATTTCTCCAAGCACGCCTATTCGGTAAGCGAAATCCTGCGCCAATACAGCAATTCGATATGGACGACTTTACCAGAAAGGGAATCCTGCAAAACTGCAGGAATTTCACCCGTTTCGCTTTGACTTGAAGCAAAAGGGCCTAAAATGATGTAGATTTGCAGCAATTCCTCGGGATGTGGACTCATTGAGCCGAAATTCCTGTAAAATAGAAGCAATTCCCTCCACACGTTCAAGCCCCAGGAGGCAACGATGCCTCCAGAAGGCAATGATGCATCTTGAAGGCGATGATGCATCTTGAAGGCGATGATGCCCCCAGGATCCGACGCGGTCTCTTGGATCCCGTAAAATTAGGCCGTTGAGAAGTATTGGGGGATTTTCGCCACTTCATTTTTTATATCGTGGAGCTCGTCTCTCAGTAGAAAATATTCTGAGTGCCAAGTTTAGATTGTGTAAATGGACATCTCCACCCCTTCGTAAAAAACAGGCTTTTCCAACGGCCTGGAGCTGCACGAGTATAATATTAAACAACAAATCAAGCCATATTTCAAAGAAATTTTGCTAAAAGATATCAAGCCGATAATGTTCCAGAAATCAATTCAAGACCTTGGAATATCACGGCGAAGAATAAAAGAACTGTTCGGGGACATCAAAACGTATCGCTCTACTCGCGTAATTTCAATGAGTCAGTCTTTACCAATGATCTACGTTATCACATGAACTGCAAAATCAAAACAAGCTTGTCCTAAATGATGCATACCACCACGATCTGAATCTGGTACTATGTCGAGAAGACGGAAATTTCATGCCAAAATCATCACTCTTTAATGCCTTCTCCAGGATTCTGAATCGCGCCGGATTACCGCCATTGCCGATCCATTCGCTGCGCCATACCCACGCAGTCATATTGCTTGAGAGCGGCGCCGATATGAAGTATGTCCAGGAACGGCTTGGCCACGGAAGTATTCAAATTACATCGGACGTGTACGCCCACGTATCCAAAAAACTTGAGGCTACGAATATGGACAAGTTTGAGAATCACCTCAAAAACATTCTCGAATAAAATTGTGGGTGTTTTGTGGGTGCTCCACTCCGCTACCTTCCCCGCATCATTTCACCCACAAATTAAAAATCCCCAGAAGCCTTACGGCTCTAGGGATTAAAGAATTAATATAAGGTCATATACTGATCGCGTTCCCACTGATGAACCTGTGTGCGGTACATATCCCATTCGATTTCCTTCAGCTCCATGAAGTGCTGCAGCGCATGCTCGCCGAGCGAATCACAAATGATCTCGTCGCGGAGCAATGCTTCCAGCGCTTCCTTGAGGCTGGATGGCAAGCTTGGGATGCCTTCCGCTTCGCGCTCTTCGTCCGTCATCACGTAGATATTCCGGTCAGTCGGCGCTGGCAGGTCGGATTTTTTCTTGATTCCGTCCAATCCCGCATTCAGAATAGCGGCCAACGCCAAATACGGGTTCGCCGACGGATCCGGGTTGCGCACCTCAACCCGTGTGCTGAGACCGCGGGATGCGGGAATGCGAACCATCGGGCTGCGATTGCTTGCGGACCAAGCGACGTAGCATGGAGCCTCATATCCCGGAACGAGCCGCTTATAGGAGTTGACTGTCGGATTCGTTATGGCCGCGAAGCCGCGGGCATGCTTCAATACCCCGGCCATGAAGCGGCGGGCATCATCGCTCAAGCCCAGCTTATCCTTCTCGTCATAGAACGCATTCTCCTTGCCCTGGAACAGCGAGATGTTGCAGTGCATGCCGGAGCCGTTCACGCCGAACAACGGCTTCGCCATGAAGGTGGCGTGCAGGCCATGCTGGCGCGCGATCGTCTTCACGACGAGCTTGAAGGTCTGGATCTGGTCAGCGGCCTTGATGGCGTTCGCGTACTTGAAATCAATCTCATGCTGCCCCGGCGCCACTTCATGGTGGGAAGCTTCGATTTCAAAGCCCATTTCCTCCAGCTTCAATACAATCTCGCGACGGCAGTTCTCCCCCAGATCCGTCGGGGCCAAATCGAAATACCCGCCCTGATCGTTCAGCTCCATCGTCGGATTGCCCTTCTCATCCGTCTTGAACAGGAAGAACTCCGGCTCCGGTCCGACATTCATCGCCGTATAGCCCATTTCTTGCGCTTCCTTCAGCGCCCGCTTCAGAATGCCGCGCGGACATCCGGCGAACGGAACTCCGTCTGTTGTATATACGTCACAAATCAACCGTGCTACACGATCTTCCGTTACCCATGGGAATACCACCCAAGTATCCAGATCAGGCACCAGATACATATCTGATTCTTCAATCCGCACATAACCTTCGATAGAAGAGCCGTCAAACATCATTTTGTTGTCCAGCGCCTTGTTCAATTGGCTTACCGGGATCTCCACATTCTTGATCGTTCCCAGCAAATCCGTAAATTGAAGCCGGATAAATCGTACATTTTGTTCTTCCGCGATGCGTACAATGTCTTCTCTGGTGTAACCCATGGAGTAACATCTCCTTCTTGTGAACCTGGATTAGATTGGTTTGATCACTTCGTGAAGAAACGAGACAGTTCACCTTGAATCAATGACACTTGACCCGGTCTATTTCCGGAAATGAGCTGCTGCTTCAGCATTCGATGCAGTTGAGTCTCCGACAGTTCCTTGCGTTTGCTTTCCGAATCTTCGCTTAGCACGGTCGCCTCCTCGGATTCCTTGGAGACCGGATTCAGCACTTGCTTGATCCCGGCGATGTTCACACCCTTCTCAATAAGCGCCTTAATCTCCAGCAGCCGCTCTACATCATTGAATGAGAATAGACGCTGGTTGCCGGATGTGCGTGCAGGCATAATCAATTCATGCTGCTCGTAGTAACGAATCTGCCTTGCGGTCAAATCCGTCAGCTTCATTACGATGCCGATTGGAAACAAAGCCATATTTCTGCGAATTTCATCCCCCACCGCTCATCAACCTTCCTCTGGTGATCCCTTGCTTCCCTTCATTGTATCTCCCGTTCAAATAGGTGTCAACAGATGTCAGAAAAACTGACAGAAAAATCAGGACAGCTTCAGCAGCCCCCGCTCCACCATCGCGGACAATGCGGTCATCGCTCCCAGCTTCGCATGCGCATAAGTCAAGCCGCCCTGCATGTACGCCGTATACGGCTCCCTTATCGGCGCATCCGCCGACAGCTCCAGGCTCCCGCCCTGGATGAAGGTGCCGGCCGCCATAATAACCGGGTGCTCGTAGCCGGGCATTTCCCAAGGCACTGGCACGACATGGGCGTCGACGGCGGATGCCTTTTGAATCCCTTGCACGAAGGCGATCAGATGCTCGGCGGAATCGAAGCGGATCGCCTGGATCAGATCCGTCCGCGGTGCCGACCAGTGCGGGGACGATTCGAATCCGAGCTCCTCGAACATAGCCGCCGCAAAGACGCTGCCGCGCACGGCTTGTCCCACGATGCTCGGCGCAAGGAACAGTCCTTGGTACATGGCGCGCGTCATGCCAAGCATCGCCCCAACCTCGCCGCCGATGCCCGGTGCGGACAGACGTGCCGCCGCCGCTTCCACGAAGCGCCGCTTGCCGGCGATATAGCCTCCGGTCTCGGCGATGCCGCCCCCCGGATTTTTGATAAGGGAACCGGCAATGATATCCGCTCCGGCCTCCGTCGGCTCCAGCCGTTCCGTAAATTCGCCGTAGCAGTTATCGACGAACACGATTGCATCCGGGATCAGCCGCTTGACTTGGGTAACCATGTCCGCGATCTCATCGACGCGGAACGATGTCCGCCAGGCGTAGCCACGCGAGCGCTGAATGCCGATCACTCTGGTTCGCGGCGAGATCCGCCGCTCAACCTCCGCCCAATTGACCTGCCCTTCATCCGACAGCTCCACCTCGCCGTACTGAATGCCCCAGTCGCGAAGCGAGCCGGTCCCGTCGCCTTCCTGACCAATCACCTTGTGCAATGTATCATAAGGTGTTCCGGTAATATACAGCAGTTCATCACCCGGGCGGAGCACGGCGAACAGAGCGGTCGCGATCGTATGCGTCCCCGATACGAAATGAGGCCGCACAAGCGCCGCCTCCGCGCCGAATACGTCGGCATAGACCTCATCCAGCACTTCTCTGCCCCGATCATTGTAGCCGTAGCCCGTCGATCCGGCAAAATGATAATCGCTTACCTGATGCCGCTGAAAAGCCTGAATGACCTTCCATTGGTTCTGTTCCGCAATCGACTCGATGTCCCGGACCCGATCCTTGATTTTCTCCTCTACCCGTTCTGCCAGCTTCATCATCTCATCTGTAAATTGCATGATCCATTCATTCCCCTTGTTCCGACAACGCACTTCCCAACAAGCTCCCGTTGTACTTATGATAGATAAGGCTCCAGCTTGTAGCTATGGAGCTCTGCCTCCGCTCGATCGAGACGAACGGTCAACTGTACATTCTGGCCGTCCGCTTCCTGCTCCAGCACTTCGCCAATGCGATGAGCAAGCGCAATCAGATCGCCGCGTGCGCCCGGCAGCCGGTAGGTTACCGTGCGGCCCGACAGATGCTGCTGCACGGCAAGCCGCACCTGTTCAAGATCGGCTTCGTCGTACGCGCTGATCAAGAAATGGCTCTCATCCAAAGGCAGCATCTGGCGCTGCTCTTCGATGCACATATCCTTCTTATTATACAGCACAATCTGCGGCTTTGCCCCGGCGCCCAATTGCTGCAAAATATCATCGACGACCCGCATCTGCTCCTCCCGCATCAGAGAAGAGGCATCCACGACATGCAGAATGAGGTCCGCCTCATTTACTTCCTCCAGCGTCGCGCGGAATGAAGCGACAAGCTCATGCGGCAAATGCTGAATGAAGCCGACCGTATCCGTCAAAATCGTTAACTTGCCGTTCGGAAGCTCCCATTGCCGGGAGGTCGGATCCAGCGTGGCGAACAGCTGGTTCTCCACGTAGACATCCGCTTCCGTCAGCTGGCGTAGCAGCGTCGACTTGCCTGCGTTCGTATAGCCGACGAGCGCCACTTGAATCGCGCCGCTCTTCTTGCGGCGCTCGCGATAGACGCCGCGATGCCGGACGACCTCTTCCAGCTGGCGCTTCAGATCGGAGATGCGCCGCCGGATATGGCGCCGATCGGTCTCCAGCTTCGTCTCCCCCGGCCCGCGCGTTCCAATGCCGCCTCCTAGCCGGGATAAATTGCGTCCATGGCCCGATAACCGCGGCAGCAGATAAGATAGCTGTGCAAGTTCAACTTGAATAATCCCCTCTCTTGTCTTCGCACGCTGTGCAAATATATCCAGGATCAGCTGTGTCCGGTCAATAATCTTCACATCGAGCGCTTCTTCCAGATTGCGCACCTGGGCGCCGGACAACTCCTGATCGAAGATGGCGGTCGTCGCGTCAAGCTCCGCGATGACCGCTCCCAGTTCAGCAACCTTGCCTTTGCCTATGAACCATCTCGGATCGGCGCTCTCCCGCTGCTGCATCATGACCGACAGCACGGCAACGCCGGCCGTCTCCGCCAGCTGCACCAATTCCTGCAAGGAATCCTCCGGACGAAGCCGGCTTCGCCGGACTTCATCCGTAATGAGTGTCACCAAGACCGCACGGTCTTGAATATGTTGAGAAGTCTCATAGAACGTTCTTCGCATGCATTGAAGGTCTCCTTCATGTCATAGTGGCCGCTTCCCGCTTCTGTACCCCAGTATACCTCATTTGCGCTCCCATTTTAAATCTTCCGGACGAAGCGTCATCAGTTCCAGCTTGCCCGGCGACTGTTCCGGGTAGGTCTGCAGCAAGCGCACCGCTTGATTGCGCATCGCCTTCTCCATAACGTTGCGCACGAACCGCGCGTTGCTGAACAAGTTGGAAGACATAATTTTCTCGTCCAGAATGACGTTCTTCAGCTGCGAGAGCGATTGCGGCATCAACACATAATCCTGTTCCTTGGCAATGGATTCTGCAATCAACAGCAGCTGATCGACCGTATAATCGGGGAACTCGACTTGAATCGGAAAGCGGGAGGGCAACCCGGAATTGGTTTGCATCAACCAGTCCATTTCTTCCGAATAGCCTGCCAAGATCAGAACGAACTGGTTCTTCTGATCTTCCATCGCTTTTACTAGTGTGTCCACAGCTTCCTTGCCGAAATCTTTCTCGCCGCCGCGAGCCAGGCTATACGCTTCGTCAATGAACAAGACGCCGCCCATCGCCTTTTTGATCAAGTCACGTGTCTTTTGCGCCGTATGTCCTATATATTCCCCAACCAGATCCGCGCGCTCCACTTCGAGCAGATGGCCTTTGCTCAGCAATCCGAGCTGCTGGAACATTTTCGCCATAATCCGGGCAACCGTCGTCTTGCCCGTCCCCGGGTTCCCTTTAAAAATCATATGATAGACATGCGAGTGACATGTGAGGCCCGCTTCCTGGCGGCGGCGATTCATTTGCAGAATGGCATAGAGCTCAAACGCAATCTCCTTCATATGCTCCAGACCGACGAGCCGGTCCAGCTCCTTGCGGATGTCGGCAAAAGGCCCTTCTGCCTGCATGGCCGACTGATCCTGACCGGCCGTCCGGGCCTGATCCGGCTGAGCCGCGGACTCAGCCGGCGTGTCCACCGGACGGATGACGACATTAATTTGACGCGAAGGTCTTGTTTCTGCGTTCGATCCGGCCGCTTTGAGTCGTACGTTCATATGCGTCACCCTTTCGACGTTCAACTCCCGATCCTGCCATCCCGAGGCAGAACCGTCTATGTTGTTCAATATATTCTAGCGTCGAACAGGTTATTAGAAGTTTACGGAATCCACAACTCGTCCCATTTCCATTTCGTATAGGCCAACGATTCACGGCTGCGGTACCATAGCGGAGACAGCACCTCGCTGTTAACCGTTACAACCTGCGGCTGGTCATAATGGAGCGCCTGCGCGATCTCCAACGCGCGCATGCCGTGGAAATCATGCGTCACGATCGTGGCCGACGTCCAGCCTCGCTCTTGCATCATGCGCTGGCTGAAGCGGAGATTTTCCAGCGTGCTCGTCGACTCGCCTTCCAGTACGATGCGATCTTCGCTTACCCCGTGATCGATCAAATAGTGAGCCATGCCTTCGGCTTCCGTGAAGTTCGCATCCGGGCGATCCAACCCTCCGGACACGATAATATAATCGAAGCGCCCCTCCTTGTACAGCTCAAGCGCTTTGTTCAGCCGCTCCCGCAAGCCCGGACTCGGTTCGTCTCCCCAGAGCGAAGCGCCCAGCACGATGCCAATGTCCGTGCGGACGGGCTGTACCACATCAGGCATCGACGCTATCTTCCACTGTGTATAGGCCAACCACAGAAGGCCTGCGAACAGCAGCGTTCCGGCAAGTGACAGCAGCCTCGCCCGCAATCTGCCCTTATTTGTATGTACGCCAAGCTCTTGTCCTTGAATCATGCGCGGCTCACTCCTCCTTGTTCAAAAGAAAAGCGCGCAATTCCACATTGCGCGCTTCCTCTGATGCTTAGAAATGCATTAATCATTTCCGTTGCCGTTATTTCCGTTACGGCCAAAGCCATGGCCGTTGCCCTCTCCGTTGTTGCCATGAACGGCCTGATCCTGCCCCGGATCCGGAGCTTCGAAGCTATTCTGATCCGGCGGAGTCGACGTCTCCGTTTGATCAGGTACCACGGTTCCAGGCACCGTGCCCGTATCATCCCCGTCGCCGGACGGATCGGAACCGTCAGGGTCAGGAGGAAACGGATCAACCGATCCGTCCGGGTCTCCCCCCGGATCCGGAGGATCTACGATCGGCGGTTCCGGTGTTTCTGGCGTTTCCGGTATTTGGATTTCTTCTTCCTCGATCTTGACCGTGGCGACATTGGAACGGGCCGATTCCTCGTCCCCGCTTACCGCCGTTACCACATAAGAATACGTCTCGCCGGCGAATACGCCGATATCTTCCGCATTCGTTACCTTCAGTCCAGACAGCAACTTCGTGTAATCCTGTTCGGCGGAAGACTTCCGGTACAAATTGTAGACGATGTTCTCGCCTTGTACCGGCTGCCAGCTCAGCGATACCGTCTTCGTCGCTTCCGAGTAGGAAGCGGTCAGACCGCTGACCTTCTGCACCGGATCAGGCTGCTTCTCGACATCGTCCGGCTTCCCGAAGGAACCGGACTTCCGGTCCTTCAGCGCCTTGCCCATCACTTCGCTGAACATGCGCGAAGGCACCCGGCTGCTCTCAAGCAGCACGTGATCGCGGTCCGTCTTGTCATATCCCATCCATACCGCCGCCGTCCATTCCGGCGTATAGCCGACGAACCATGCATCCCGGTCGCCCGGTCCGTCATAGCCCGGAACCGAATGCTGTGTCGTTCCCGTCTTGCCCGCTACCTGTCGGCCGCTGATCTGCGCCTGGGTACCGGTGCCGCTTTTCACGACATCCGTAAGCATCTCGGTCATATAATAGGCAGTCTGCTCGCTCATAACCTTCATCGGCTTCGGCACATGATACGTGAAATAATCATGCCCCTTGCGGTCCACAATCTTCGCCACAGCGTAAGAAGGATAATAATTGCCTCCATTGGCGAATGCATTATAGGCGGTGGCCATATTAATCGGCGTCACGCCATGCGTCATCCCGCCTAATGCAATCGACAAGTTGAAATCGTCATTCGTTAACGGAATGCCCAAGCTCTTGGCAAATTCAAAGCCAGTCTTCAATTTAATCTCATTGAGCAGCCAGACCGCCGGAATATTGATCGAGCGTCTGACCGCTTCCTTCATATCGACGCTAGTCGTATAGCCGCCCAGGTTAGTCGGACTATAGCCGTTGAAGGATTGCTTCTCGTTGCTCAGCTTCGACCACGGGAACCATTTGCCGGTCTCCAGCGCCGGGGCGTAGGACACAATCGGCTTGAAGGCCGAACCCGGCTGCCGGGTGATGGTCGCCCGGTTCAATCCTTTACGGGCATAGTCTCGTCCGCCCATCATCGCCAGGATTGCGCCATTCTTATGATCCGTAATGACCATCGCGCCCTGTACCTTCGTCTCGTCCTTGCTCTTCTCGAACATTGCGTCGTTATTGAAGGCGTCGTACATGATACGCTGCGCATTCGCGTCCAGCGTCGTATAGATCTGGTAGCCGCCGCGGAACAACTGGTCTTCGGTAAGACCGGTCCTCTCCACGATTTCCTCTACCATATAATCAAGATAAGAATAATACGCTTCTTCGGTATTGCTGTCGGCCGCGCCTTCATCCTTGGTCTCTACCGGCACATAATCGACCGCAGACGCTTCATCCCGCTCCTGCGCTGTAATATAGCCCTGCTCGTACATCAGCTGGAGCACGACCTGGCGGCGTTCCTTCGAGCGCTCCGGATTATTGATCGGATTGTAATGGGTCGGCGCCTTCGGAATGGCCGCCAACGTAGCAATTTGCCATAATTCAAGCTGATTGAGATCTTCCGTACCGAAGTAAGTTTTCGATGCGGCGATAATGCCATAGGCCCGTTTTCCGAAGAAAATACGGTTCAAATACATCGTCAAAATTTCGTCTTTGGTAAAATGATTCTCCAGCGCCAGCGCGATGGACACCTCGGTCGCCTTACGGAAGAAAGTCTTGTCGCTGGTCAGGAACATGTTCTTCGCCAGCTGCTGGGTAATGGTACTTCCGCCCTCGGCCAAGCTTCGCGACACAATATCCTTCACCATAGCACGCCCGATGGACCATAGGTCGACCCCGCGGTGCTCGTTGAAGCGCCGGTCCTCCGTTGCGATGAACGCATCGCGGACGCGCTGCGGAATATCTTCCGGCTCGGCAATCTCCCGATGCTCAATCCCTTTGCCCAGATGGGCGATTACATTATTATTGCTGTCATATACGGTGGAGATTTCAGCCATCTCGAACATGTCGGCGTCCTTATACTCGCGCATCAGCCGCTCCCCGTTCAGCAAGATGAACAGATAACCGCCAACCGCGATAAAGGCGGCAAACGCAGCCATAAAAAACGATAGCCAGAAGGTTTTGCGCCAACTCCACTTGCTGCGTTTCTTCGGAGGCTTCCCCTTTCCTTTCCCCTTAGTTGGCACCGGTGTGCGCGTGCGTGTACGCTGGGGAGGTTGCTTCTCTCTCGTCATCGTAACCGACTCCCTTTTGTTCACAGAAATGAGTTCTCTCTACTCTATCTCCTACGATTTGCATGCTATCCAGCACCTGATGGGACGTGCAATGAAAAGAACAACCCTTCAGGGTTGTTCGGCAGCGGACTATACCATTAGACGCAAAACAGGGGCGAAAAGTTGCATTGCTTCTCTTCGGCCCCCGCTAAAACTTATTGCGTGTCGTTCTGATGATCCTGCATCAGGGATACGTTACGCTGCGGCGTAAACGTGGAAATGGCGTGTTTATACACCATTTGCTGGCGGCCGTCACTGTCTATGACGATGGTAAAGTTGTCAAATGCGCGGATAACCCCGCGAATCTGGAACCCATTCGTTAAATACACCGTCACCGGGATGCTCTCCTTGCGCAATTGGTTCAAAAACGTGTCCTGGATATTAATAGATTTATTCATCGTCCGTACCCCCATAATCATAAGGTTGTGTTGAAATATATTCAACCTCTTACCGAAACTTTCCTGCTATGATTTTACAAAGTCGATCGAAATGTTCGTCCGCACGCTCCACATCGGTCACATCCACCCATTCAATATCTTGCATGCGGCGGAACCATGACAGCTGACGCTTCGCAAAACGCCGCGTATCTCGCTTTAATCGTTCGACGGCGGCCTCCAGCGACATTTCATTCTCCAAATACGCTGCGATTTCCTTGTACCCCAGCCCCTGCATGGAGATGAGCTGGCGCGAGTAGCCTGCATCGAGCAAGCGGCGCACTTCCTCAATCAGTCCGTCCCGGATCATGATGTCGATTCGATCCTCAATACGTTTATATAGCATCTGCCGGTCCATTGTCAAACCGATTAAGCACAGGTCATACGGAGACGTCTTCTGTTGGCCTGCAAGCTGCGAAGACAGCGTCTGGCCGGTCAGATGGTAAATCTCCAACGCCCGTACGACCCGCCGCTGATCATTCGGATGCAGCCGATTCGCCGTTACCGGGTCAACGGCCTGCAGCTTGGCGTGCAGCGCTTCAGGGCCATGAGCGAGCGCAAATTCGTTCATTTCCCGGCGAAAAGCCTCGTCCGAACCGGCATCGCTGAACTCGAAGCTGTAGCAGACCGATTCCACATACAAGCCGGTCCCCCCGACAATGAACGGCATCCGATCCCGTGCGGTGATATCGTCAATCAGATGACGGCATCGCTCCTGGAACTCGGCGACGGAGAAGGCATAATCCGGATCATGGATATCCAGAAGATGATGAGGTATCCCCCTTCTCTCCTCCAGCGGCAGCTTCGCGGTGCCGATATCCATCCCACGGTATACCTGCATGCTGTCGCCGGATATAATCTCGCACTCGTAGGCATGAGCCACATCCAGGCTCAGGTTCGTCTTGCCAACTGCCGTAGGGCCGACGAGCACGAGCAGCCTTGGCCTAGTTGGCGACGTTGTTGCCGGCAATGTCAATCACTCCATATGCTAATTTCGTCCCGGTGTGCACGATCCGTTCAAATCCGAGCCGTCCGAATTCCTCGCTGCCACGCAACTCCTTCATGACGACCGTCTTCCGGGCCACGCGGCAAGCTTCGCGAATCGCTTCCGGCTTCACCGCTCCCGGATTGGCCAATGCGCGCAGCGGATCGATCGATGCCGATTCCTTCACCGGTTCACGGAACATCGGATCGAAATAGACAATGTCCACCGAACGGTCGGGAAGGCTGCGCAGCCATCCCACATGATCGGCCTGCTTCAGCAAGATGCGGCGCATCGCTTCATTGACGGATTCAATGCTGCTCTCATACAAGTGAAGGCCTTCGTGCAGCAGGGTAAAAAGCGCCTGCTCGCTCTCCAGAGCCGTCACGCGGCCCGCTTCGCCCACGACATGGGAGAAGACGAGCGCATCGGATCCGAGACCAGCCGTGCAATCCAGCACCTCATCGCCCGGTTGGGCGCGGCTGGCGGCAACCATCGTGTCCCCTTCGCCGGCCAGCAGCCGCTTGATACGGACATAGGCCATGCTGGGGTGATAGATCAGCTCGGTTACCCCTAGCTTCGTATATCGTACATCCTTATTGCGGTAGACGACAAATTCATCGTCCCCGTACCGGTTCCGAAGAGCGGCCAGCGTGCATCTGCGGCGCTCGACGAACCGGTGGCCGAACGTCTCGGCCATCTTCCGGGCGCGTTCCCTTATGTGCGGGGAGGTCTTATCCCCCGTAGTTACAA
The DNA here is from genome assembly GCF_007066085.1 of Paenibacillus thiaminolyticus. NCBI lineage: Bacteria > Bacillati > Bacillota > Bacilli > Caryophanales > Paenibacillaceae > Paenibacillus > Paenibacillus thiaminolyticus. The sequence goes on from NZ_CP041405.1 coordinate 1,081,713, forward strand.
TCATGAGCTCCTCCTCATTATATACGCTTCAGAAAGGGAAACACAAATGCGGCAACCGCATTACATGACCCGCTTGAACATTTTCTCCAGATCATAGGTCGTGAATTTGACGACGATCGGGCGCCCGTGCGGGCAAGTATACGGCTGGCGGCATGCGGCCAGCCGGGCCAGCAGCGCTTCCGCCTCCGCCTCGGTCAAGCGCTGGTTGGCCTTGATCGAGGCTTTGCACGAGCACATAATCGCCGAAGCCTCTCTCAGCTTGCCGACATCCGGCACTTTTTCGCGCAGCACCCAATCCGTCATCTCCCGCACGAGATCGGCTTCCTCTCCGTTCGGGAACCAGTGCGGATACGACCGGACGAGGAAGGTCTGCCCTCCGAACGGCTCCAGCCGGATGCCTGCCTGCTCCAGCAGGTGCAACCGATCTCGTATTCGCGCGGCTTCCGCCGTCGTGAACTCCAGCGTCAACGGCAGCAGCAGCTCCTGCGACGCCTCCTCGGGATGCCCGAAGCGCTCGTAATAATATTCATAATTGATGCGTTCATGGGCCGCATGCTGATCGATCAGATACAACCCCTCCGCATTGGATGCGATGAGATACGTCCCATGCAGCTGGCCGATAAGCTCGACGGCCGGGAATGGCGGCAGCTCCGCCTCCGGCGGCTTGCCCGGGCCGGCTTGCCATGCCGCCTGAACACCCGCCTGGCGGAAGCCGGACGGCGGCCGGTTCGGCGCTGGCGCCGGGGCAGCAGCACCGGAACGCGGGCTTCCGCTCCCGCCGGCATAGCTTCCGCGGGACTCGCGCACCGCTTCCGGCTCCCGCATCGGCCCGGCATCCGGCTCAGGCTCCCGCTCCGCTTGCACAGCATCCCGGCGGCCATAGTCCGCCTCCGGAGCAGCCGCCTGGCCGCTCTCCGCTGGCACTGCCCCCGCCCCAGCGCTCCGCTCTGCATCGACTGCAGGCTTCACTCCGGTGCGGTCAAGCTCAACCCCTGCCAGATCCGGACCCGGACCAGGGGCAGGAGCCTCGCTCTCGGGCGGAAGCGGCGGCAGATCCGGCTCCGCTGACGGAACGAGCGCGCCCATCGGCTTGAGCCGGGGCTCGTCGCGGCCGCCGGCCAGCGGCGCGGCCGCCCACTGCCATTCCGTCTGCTCGACATAAGTCCGCACCTTCGCCTTGTCCGGAGCGGCCTGCGGAATGAGCGCCTGCTGCAGCAAAATGTCGCGCAGCGTAGACGCGATAAATTCGCACAGCTCCGGCTCCTTGCTGAACCGGACCTCCAGCTTCGCCGGATGCACATTGACATCAACCAGTGTCGGATGCATCCGCACGTGGAGGACGATCATCGGGAACCGGTTAATCGGCAACAGCGTATGGTACGCCTTCAGTACCGCCTGATTCAAGGCGAAGCTGCGCACATAGCGCCCGTTCACGAACCAGGACATCGCGTTGCGGTTCGATCGGGTCAGCTCCGGCTTCCCGATATAGCCCTCCAGCTTGTAATCCAGCTGCTCCGCCTCCACCGGCACCATGCTCTTCGCCGTCTGCACGCCGTACACCGCCGCGATCACCTGCTGCAAATCGCCGTTGCCGATCGTCTGCAGCAGCAAATTATCATTATGCTTCAACGTGAACGCAATCTGCGGATAGGCGAGCGACAGCCGGTATATGTAGTCGGAGATATGCCCGAGCTCGGTCTGCACCGTCTTCATATATTTCAAGCGGGCGGGCGTATTGTAGAACAAATCGCGGACGGCGATATCCGTCCCCTGCATCGACTGCGCCGGCTCGGATGCTTGTGCGGTTCCTCCTTCTATCGTCAGCTTCCGCCCGAGGCCGCTGTCATCCGCGCAGCTTGTGAGCTCCACCCGCGCCACGGCGGCAATGCTGGGCAAGGCCTCCCCGCGGAAGCCGAGGCTGCGGATCGCGAACAGATCCTTGCCTGAAGCGATCTTGCTCGTGGCGTGGCGCTGGAAGGCGTTCTCCACATCGTCTTCCCCGATTCCGGATCCGTTGTCCTTGACCCGAATCAACTGGAGCCCGCCCTCCTCGACGGTCACATCAATCCGGGTGCTCCCGGCGTCGATCGAATTTTCCACCAATTCCTTGACGACGGAGGAAGGCCGTTCCACGACCTCGCCAGCCGCAATCTGATTGGCGATATGCTCGTCCAATATATGAATGACGGCCATCTCGGATTCCCCCTTATTCGTTCTTCAGCCCGCGTGCCCGCTTCATGAACGCGTGCAGCGCGTTCATCGCCTCGAGCGGCGTGAGCGACAGCACGTCGACTTCCTGCAGCTCGGCAATCAACACATCGGCCTGCCGGTTCCGCCGCTGCTCCTCCTTCGTGACCGGAGCGGTTGGAGCAGCCGAAGCCGTCGCCGCCGCGGATTCCTCCCAGCCGAACAGCGACAGCTGCTCGACGGCGCCGCTTGCGGCCGTTCCCGCTTCCCGCACCGGCGCCGGCTCCGCAACCAACCCCTTGGCCGCGCCTTCCTCTGCAACCGACGTCGGCTCGGCCTGCTCCCGCACCCGATCCGGCAGTACCTGCCGCTCCGCCTGTGCTATGCCAGCGTCGACCGAAGCTGTCTCCCCGGTCTCCCGCGGCGCTCCCGTCTCATACGTCTTCAACAGATCATAGGAGCGATGGATAATCGAATCCGGCAGCCCGGCCAGCTTCGCGCAGTAGATGCCGTAGCTTGTGCTCGCCGCTCCCGGAATCAGCTTCCGCAGGAAGGTTACTTGATTCCCGCTCTCCTGAACCGCCATACAGACGTTGCGCAAGCCGCACAACCGTTCCTCCAGGTGCGCCAGCTCGTGGAAATGGGTCGATACGAGCGCCTTGCAGCCGATCTCGTCGTGCACGAACTCGATCACGGCTTGAGCAATCGACATCCCTTCGCTCGTCGACGTTCCCCGTCCGAGCTCATCGATAATAACCAAGCTCCGGCGCGTCGCCTTCGCGGTCATCACCTGGATGTCCATCATCTCCACCATGAAGGTGCTCTGGCCGCCAATTAGATCATCCGCCGCGCCGATGCGGGTGAAGATCCGATCGACTATCGGCATGACCGCCCGATCGGCCGGCACGAAGGCGCCCATCTGAGTCAAAATCGACATCAGCGCGACCTGGCGCATATAAGTGCTCTTCCCGGCCATGTTCGGCCCGGTAATGAGCAGCATGGCTGCGGCCTGCTCCTCCAGCACGGTATCGTTCGCCATGAACGAGCCGCTCTCCATGACCGCTTCCACCACCGGATGGCGCCCGCCTTCGATATGCATATCATAGCCGTCGGTAACCTCAGGACGGACGAAGCGGTGCGCCGCGCCGACCGCCGCCAGCGACTGATACACGTCAATCTCCGCGATCGCCTCGGCCAGCGTCTGCAGCCTCCGGATCTGCTCGCCGATGCGCTGGCGCAGCTGGCTGAACAGATCGTATTCCAGCCCGATCATTTTATCTTCCGCTTCCAGGATGAGCGCTTCCTTCTCCTTCAGCTCCGGCGTAATGAACCTCTCTGCGTTCGCCAACGTCTGCTTCCGCTCATAGCGGCCCTCCGGCAGCGCCTGCAGATTCGATCGGGTAACCTCGATATAATAGCCAAACACTTTGTTATAGCCGACCTTCAGCGACTTGATGCCCGTCTCTTCCCGTTCGCGGCGTTCCAGCTCCGCGATCCACTGCTTGCCGTTCACGCTCGCTTCCCGCAGCTTGTCCAAATGCGCGTCATAACCCGCCTTGATGATGCCGCCGTCGCGTACCGACACGGGCGGTTCCTCGACGATGGCGCGATCGATCCATGCCACGATATCCTGGCAGTCGTCCAGGCCGGACACCCGCTCGCGCAGGGTCGCCGAATCGGTCTCGGCGCAGCACCGCTTCAAGCCCGGCACCCGCTCCAAGGAATGCTTCAGCGCGATCAGATCGCGGCCGTTCGCGGTGCCGAACGCAATCCGGCTGACGAGACGCTCCAGATCGTACACCTGATGAAGCTGCTCCCGGATATCCTCGCGCCAGATCATATGATGATACAGCGTCTCCACCGCTTCGAGCCGCGCCTCGATCGCCCGCTTGTTCATGAGCGGCTTGTCAATCCAGCGGCGCAGCAGCCGGCCTCCCATCGACGTCTGTGTCCGATCGAGCAGCCAGAGGAGCGAGCCCTTCTTCGCCCGCTCGCGCACCGTCTCCGTCAACTCCAGATTGCGGCGCGTGAACGGATCGAGGACCAGATATTGATCCGGCTCGTACGTCCGCACCTGGGTCAGCTGAGACAATGAGCGCTTCTGCGTCTCGGCCAGATACGACATCAGCAGCGCTAGCGCCTGACGGCGTTCCGGTTCGAGCCGCATCCATGCCGCCTCGCCGAATTGCCGCTGAGCAAGCGTCTCATCCCGCTTCGTCCAAGGAGTGAACAGAACCGGCTTGCTCCACGCCTTCGTCACCGGCCGCGCCTCGTCCAGCACTCGCTCGGCGCCGAGAATCTCCGTCGGCGCATACACGTTCAGCTCGTCCAGCAGCCAAGACTGGCCGGCCGGGGCTGACGTCGCCGTCACCTCGCCGGTCGACAGATCGCAGGCGGCCAGGGCATACATGCCTTCATGCTCCGTCAGGCAGAGCAAATAATGATTGGCCTTCTCGTCAATCATCTTCCCTTCCATAATCGTGCCCGGGGTGATGATGCGCACGATCTCGCGGCGCACGACCCCCTTCGCGGCCGACGGATCCTCCATCTGCTCGCAGATGGCGACCCGGTACCCCTTCTCGATCAGCCGCTGTATGTAACTGTCGGCGGAATGATACGGAACGCCGCACATCGGGATCCGGTCTTCCGTCCCGCTGCTGCCCCGTCCGGTGAGCGTAATCTCCAGCTCCTTGGCCGCCACAATTGCGTCGTCATTGAACATTTCATAGAAATCGCCGAGGCGGAAAAACAAAATTGCGTCCTCCGCCTGCTGCTTAATCGCCAAATACTGCTCCATCATCGGCGTCATCTTCGCCATTAAACACCCTCCGATACCTGACCTTGAATCGTCCTCATTATATCAAAAAAAGAGCGCAGACTCACGCTTTGACCGCGCCTTCCTTCCGGATGGCCCATGTCTGGCGGATATCTGCGCGCTCATTCCACCGCCAGGCCGAATCGATGCGGCGGGCCAAGGAGCGGATGAGGGCCTGCTCCCGCTCGCTCCCGGTTCCACCTCCGGCAGAGACGGCTTCATACTCCAGCGCGGCCAGCAGCCCCTGCACCGCGGCCCGGGCAATCGGACGCAGCTCCTCCGCCGGCCGGCCGGCGTGATAGGCCCGGATGACACGGTCGCGCAGACTGTCGCGCCGCTTCAAGCGATGACTGTGCCTGACGGCCGCGTTCATCAGGGCCAGCACTTCCTGCGCCAGATCGGGCGAGAACAGGAAGCTGGGCAGCGTCCGGTATTCGAAGCCGCCGGCCCCGCCATGCTCCTGCAGGCGGACGTCGCCGAACGTTCCGTAGCGAGGCCGCCGTGACGCGCCGGACGGGTCCTCCAAGGCGGCTACCGGCACGGCGACATAAGTATCCAGCACCCGCACGAGCTCGGACGTCAGCGGCAGCCCGCTCAGATGGATATGTCCGCCGAGCGGGAAACGGCCGAGCGGCAGGCCGCCGGCAAGCCACTCCAGCGCGGCGCCTTCCTCCGCCGCTTCGAGGCTGCGGCGGGCTTCCGCCATCGCGGCGGCGATATTGCGCACGAGCTGCGCGGGACTCGGGGCAGGATCGGGCCGCAGCTCCATCAGCGGGAAGCGCACCTGCCCCCCGATGCGCACCGCATCGCAGCCCGCCCGGCCGCCCCGTGGCAGATAGCGGCTCGCCGCAATTAGCTTGCGCCGGCGCGCATCGTGCAGCACGAGCTCCGCATCGAGCCCCAGCAGGAGCGAGCCCGGCCGGGCGCGGGCAGACTGCTGTTCGGCGGCCGCCTTGGCCCAGGAAGCGGCGTAGCGCTCCAGCACCCATGCCGGGAGGGGCGCCGGAACGGGCTCTACCCGCTCGATGGCGTCGCCGGGGCGGGGCTCCTCCAGGACGCCTGCGGGCGCATCGGCCTCTTCGGCGGCGGGGCAGCAGCGGAGCGTGACCGCCCCCGTGTCGCGGCCGAGCGCATATACCGCCCGCACAGCGAGCCGGGCCAGCCGCAGGTAGGGCGGCCGCTTCCAATCGTCCAGCAGGCGGTAGAAATAGCCGCCGGACGGCGCCTGGAAGCATTGCGCCGCCGCGACCGCTTCAAGCTGGCTCACCCAGAAGCAGAGCGTGCGCACGAAGCCGGGGCCGGACGGCTCGCTTCCCGGCTCGTCGTCCCAGGCGGCCCTGTCCAGCACGGGCAGTCCCCACAGCCGCAGCCGGTCCCGCATCGCAGGCCCGCTCCATGACCCGGCATGGCGGTTCAAAATCATCCGCTTGGCGCCAGCGGAGCCAATGCCAGCCGCCGCGTCCGGCAGGCGGGCGGCATCAGGCGCCTGCAGCCAGAGGACATCGACGCCCGGCGGCGCTTCGGCTGCCTTCGGACGCAGCGCTGCGGCATAACGCCGCCATTGACGATATCCGGCGGCATGATCGGTATACAGACAGACACCGCCGCCCAATTCCAGACGTTGCATCGCCTCGTCCCCCGTTCATCATGATGATCCCGATTGCCTGTATGCGGCAATTCGGCAAATTTTCAAAAAAAAGGAGGGCTCCCGCCCTCTTCGATGATGCTGCTGCTGCATATGCATAAGTATGAAGTTCAACGGATGAGGGCTTCAGGATGTTATCCGGGATATCTCCGCAGGCGGTGAGGGTCTGCGGACCTAATCACAACTCCTCATCCGTTATATCCGGATCCAGATCGTCGAACTCATCGTCCTGGATGCCGAAATCAAAGTCCTTGTCTTCGAAATCGTTGCAACCGTTCGGGCAGACGCGCACACATACCTTAGTCTCCGCTATCATCTCTACCGCGAATTCCCGCTCCACGCGAATCGTAACCCCTGTCCCTGACGAGGAGACGCTGGCCTCGACGCAATTCGGCTCTTGGATCGCCTCAGCCGCTACCTCTTCCGTCGTTCGGCGATGCTTCGGATCGACATAAGACAATCCGACCAGCTCCACGTAGGATACCGTCTCCTTGGCTACATCCGTCTGGGAATTGTTGTCGTACGAATACCAGATGTTGATGTCATACGTGCCGATGACCTCAATTCCATCTCCGGCCCTCACCGATTCATATTGATGATTGATAATCCAGGCTCCCAGTATACTCGTCGGATGATGAGGCGGAGTGACGGTATGTGTAACGACGGAGAACTTGCGACCTTTGCCGCAGACTGCTTTCGTGATTATCTCACGGCAGTGGTGTTTATCTGAAATTGCCATCGTGTGGACCTCCTCCATACAATCATTCAATAAAGTGTATGCAGGACGTGGGCGAATGTTGAATAGACAGATTTAAATATAGAGAAAAAAGATATATGCTTCGGAATCCAGCTTCTATACCGAAGCGGCGCGGGCGCTGCGCCAGCGGTCATATCATGATGTCGCGCCGGAGATATGCGGCTCGCGGCCGCCGCGCTTCTCCTTATTGCCGACGGAGATTCTAGCGATGCGGCATTTCCGGGAACCGCCGATTTCTACCGCGCCTGCACTTCTTCCACTATTCCATCCTTTTGCGAACATAGCGAGCAAGAAAGAGAGAGTCCGTTCCGCACCGTCATACATAGTATATCTTTATGATGGAAGAGACTGTCCGCATGCCACCGGCAGGCCAATTCAGGCGGCCAGTTGTTTTTTTTGTTTGTCCTTTTTTGCGATCTTCAGGAAGCTGTACAGTTCGCGATTCAGCTGCAGCACTGCGGAGCGGACTTCGAATTCCTGCCGCGTCGCCGGCAGATCCATCGCCCGGAACAGCCCCTCCAGCTCCAGCAGCAGCTGTTCGGTCTTGCCCGTATAGTGCGGCTCCTTCACGTCGCGGCTGAGCTGATCGAATAGCTTGGCCACCAACAGACATTGCGGAAGCTGCTCATATACCTGCGAGATAAGCTGCATCATATTTTGCACATGGTCGAGCTGCGTCTTGCGCATATAGAAATAGACCAGCCACCGTTCGTCCTCCCGCACGTCGTCGGAACGAAGCAGCAAATTTTCAAGCGCCCGGGAGGCGAGCCGGATGCCTTCGTCGGCCGAGGCGTTCGCCTCGATAATTTCGCGCCCGTCCCATGCGTATGAGGGATCGCGGAGACAGCGGCTGATCTGCTGAAAAATGCGGGAGAAGCGCTCGTCGACATCACTCCGAATCCGAACGAGCTTATCTTCCTCGCTCGGCATGTAAATCAGATTGACCAGGGACGCGGAACCGAGGCCGACGAGCAGCAGCACGACCTCATTGAGCACCCCCGTTAGCGTCAAAGTGCCTGCGCCATAAATATGGAAGGTGACGACCGAACTCGTCACAATGCCTTCTTTGAAATTGAGCCGTACAATGACCGGAAAAGCCAACAATATGTATAAAGCCAGTACCCACAGATGAAAGCCGAGCAGTCCGAACAGAAGCGACGCCATAAGCAGTCCGACGAGCGAGGCGAAAAAGCGGGCCGAGACGGTCTGGATGCTCCGCTTCCGCGTCACATCGACTCCCAAAATAGCCAACAGGCCCGCACCGAGCGGGTTGGGGCTTCCTATCAGCCCAGCTGTAATGATCGCGCAGATCGAGGCGATTGCCGTCTTGATGACACGAATGCCGACAAATCGGAAAATCATAGAAATGCTCCTTGCTGTAAAAGGATTAGGTAGACTTTCATTATAATCTACAATCCCCTTGCATACCAAACATTTCGTGGTGATCGGACTTCACCGCCGGAGAGGGCGGCAGCGTTGTTCCGCACTCCACCTGCCGCCCTGCGGCTTACGATCGGTTCAACCATGCCCGTTCCAGATAGGCGACTCCCTGGTACATCAAGGTCGCCACCACGGCGATAATGACCAAAGACGCCATCACCAAAGTGAAATTGAACACCTGGAAGCCATAAATAATCAAATAGCCGAGTCCGATCTTGGAGACGAGAAATTCTCCTACGATAACGCCGACCCAGGCCAATCCGACATTCACCTTCAGCGTCGATACGATTGCCGGGAAGGAGGCCGGCAGGATGACTTTGCTGAAAATGACGCTTTTGCCTCCGCCGAACACCCGCACGACCTTAATATAATTCGGGTCGACCTCCCGGAAGCTGTTGTATACGACGATCGTCGTGATGATGACCGTGATCGATAACGTCGTGGCGACGATTGCCGCGAAGCCAGCTCCGAAGCCAACGATGAAGAGCGGCCCAAGCGCCACCTTCGGCATGCTGTTGAAGACGACCATGTACGGATCCAACACTCGTGCCAGGAAGTCCGACCGCCAGATCACGACGGCCAGCAGCGTGCCGAATAACGTCCCCAGCACAAACCCGGCAACCGTCTCCCCGACCGTCATCCCGAGATGCGGCCAGATCGACCCGTCGGCAAAGTCCTGCACAATCTGCTCCCATACCTTGCTTGGATAGCTGAACAGCAGCACGTCGATCCATTTCATGCGGCCGGCCAGCTCCCACAGTCCAACGCAAGCGATGAGAATAGCCGTTTGGGTAAGCAAGACGATCCAGGTCCTTTTCCGGCGGTCGGCCCGATAGCGCGAATATGTCCGTGCGAGCAACTGACTGGATTCCTCGGCCGCTCTGTTTATCTCAGTTCCGCTCTGCATGTTCGCCCTCCTTTCCGTCCGATGCCTCCAGCTCTTTCCACAGCTCATGGAACATCTCGTTGAAGCCGGGCTGCTCTCTGGCAAAGAAGGGCTGCGCCTCCCGTATCGCATCCGGGATAGTGAAGGCTTTGCGCATGCTGCCGGGATCGCGATTGAGCACGATCACCCGGTCGCTGACCGCAATGGCCTCCGACAGATCGTGCGTTACCAGCACGGCGGTCTTCCGCCGGGCCTTCAATGTATCGACGACCAGATCCTCCAGCTGCAGCTTCGTCTGATAATCGAGCGCGGAGAACGGTTCATCCAGCAAGAGCAGCTCCGGCGAGGTCGCCAGCGTCCGCACGAGCGCGACCCGCTGCCGCATGCCTCCGGACAGCTGATGCGGATATGACGCTTCCGTACCGCCCAATCCCATTCCGTTCAGTAAATCCCGCACCAGCTCCTCCGATTCCCGATTCCACCGCTTCGTCAGCTCAAGGCCGAGGCTCGCATTTTCCAGAATCGTGCGCCACGGATACAAATAGTCGCTTTGCAGCATGTAACCGACCCGCGGCGAAGGTCCCGCGACCGCATTGCCATAGACGCGGACGCTGCCATGCGTCGGCTCCAGCAGCCCGGCAATAATGGAGAGGATCGTCGTCTTGCCACAGCCGCTCGGCCCGACCAGACTGACGAATTCCCCCGGCATAATCATGACGGACAGCCGCTCAATCGCAAGCTTCGCTTCGCGTTCCGTCACATAGACATGAGTGACTTGAGACATTTCTACCGCTGGGATCACGCGTCCGCCTCCTTCATTCTGTCCGTCAGCTACTTCACCTGCCGCTTGGCTTCCTCCGCAAATTCATTATTGACGATCCGGCCATACTCGATCCGTTCTTTCAATTCGCCCGCCGAGTCGAGCACATCCAGCAGATTGCTCCACTCCTTATCGTCCAGCACCGGATCGGCCGCGAAGGAGCCCTGTTCCTTATACCGCTTCACCGAGCTGACGACAATGTCCCGATCCGTATCCTTGAAGAACGGCATAATAACATCGGCGATCGCTTCCGGCGATTCCGACTCCACCCACTTCTGCGCCTTATAGACCGCATTGGTGAACTTCTGAGCCGCTTCCTTGTTCTTCGTCAGATAGCTCTGCTTCGTCATGAAGACCGTATACGGCAGCAGTCCGCTCTCCACGCCGAACGAAGCGACGACCGCCCCTTTTCCTTCCTTCTCGAAAATGGACGCCTGCGGTTCGAACAGCTGCACGTACTCCCCTGTGCCCGAAGCGAATGCAGAGGCGACGTTGGCAAAATCAATATTTTGAATCAGCTCCAGATCGCCGTGCGGATCGATGCCATGCTTTTTCAGCGTGAACTCGCCAGCCATTTGCGGCATGCCGCCTTTGCGCTGTCCGAGGAACACCTTGCCCTTCAGATCATTCCAATCGAAGGTGCCTTCGGCATGGCGTGCCATCAGGAACGTGCCATCGGTCTGCGTCAGCTGCGAGAAGTTGATCACCGGGTCTTCCGCTCCTTGCTGCGCGACATAGACTGACGTCTCCGAGCCGACAAGCGCGACGTCGATCGCTCCGGAGAGCAGCGCCGTCATCGTCTTGTCTCCCCCGAACGTCGTCTGCAGCTCCACCTCCAGTCCCTCTGCCTCGAAAAATCCTTTGCCCATCGCGACATATTCTGGCGCATAAAAGATCGACCGGGTCACTTCCCCGACCTTCACCTTCATTTTGTCACTTTTGCCTCCGCAAGCCCCCAGCACTGCCGAGCACAGCAGCAGCACGGCGAGCACGGTGAAGCCAAGCCGTCTATGCTTCATCGAATGATCCCTCCTCTGCGGGTAAAATAAAAACCGTTGCTCCGCTCCTGCTCCCGCTGTCCTTCCAGCCGTGCCGGCCCGGCCGCCGGAGATCATGTTCACGGATATTGCATCGTATGCAGGCGGTGAATAAATGGTTATTCGCACAGCACGAAGAAGCCGCATCATTCCCTTGCGGGATGACGCGGCTTCTTCGCGAGCTCGGTTCGTTGCCGTTTTCAATTATAGATTACAGGCTATATACATCCTTCATTTTAGCCGACAAGTAATCGACCAAATATTGCGGGTTCAACGCTTCCCCCGTCACCTGCATCACGATCTCGGCAGGCGTAAGCAGCTTGCCGTGCTGATAAATGCGCTCGGTCAGCCACTCCTTAATCGCCAGCAGCTCGCCGCTGGCGATCCGGTCCTCCACATCCGGCATGCCTCGATGCAGCGCATGCATGAACTGAGCCGCATACATATTGCCGAGCGAATAAGACGGGAAGTAGCCGAATCCGCCGCCCGACCAATGGACATCCTGAAGCACGCCTTCTCCCGCATGCTTCGGACGAACGCCAAGATACGATTCATACTTATCATTCCATACATCCGGAAGATCGTCCACGGACAAGCCTTCGTTGAACAGCATTTTCTCGATTTCATAGCGGATAATAATATGTAGGTTATAAGTGACTTCGTCCGCTTCAATCCGGATCAGCGACGGCTCCACCCGGTTCACCGCCCGGTACACCATCTCGTCGGTCACTTGTCCGAGCTGGAACGGGAAGGTCTGCTGCACCTGTCCATAGTATCTTGACCAGAAGGCGCGGCTCCGCCCAATCAGATTTTCCCAGAAGCGCGACTGGGATTCATGAATCCCCATCGAGGTGCCGGACGCCAGCGGCGTGCCTGCGTATTTTCCGCTAATATTTTGCTCGTACAGCGCATGTCCGCCTTCATGAAGCGAGCTGAATATCGCATCGGCCATATCATGCGTCTTATAATGCGTCGTAATCCGCACATCGCCCGGATTGAGCCCGATCGCGAACGGATGAACGCTCTCGTCGAGTCGGCCGGCATCGAAATCGTAGCCGATCTCCTTCAGCAAGTAATGGCTGATCGCCTTTTGCCCTTCAATCGGGAACTCCTGGAAGAGAAAATCCGCGGCCGGCTGCTTGCCGGAGGCTTGGACCGACTGCACGAGCGGAACGAGCTGATCCCGGAGCCGTCCGAATATTGAATCCAGCTTGGCTACCGTCATATCCGGCTCATAGGCGTCCAGCAGCGTATCATAGCGCGTATCCCGCACGCCCCAGTAATCGATGAATTGCTGGGTCTTCGCTACGATGTCCCGCAAGTACGGCTTGAACGATTCGTAATCTCCCTTTTGCTTCGCATCCTCCCACAGCGTCTCGGCATGAGAGGTCAGCACGACATACTCCTGATGAAGCTTCGGCGGGATAAGCCGGCTGCGATTGTATTCCTTGCGGGCGTCCTTCACCATTTTGCGATCCGCCTGACTCAACGAATCGAGCATGCCAGGCTGCTCCAATTCATCCAGACAGTTCCCCATCTCTGGAGAGACGGACAGTGAGAACATCTCTGCCGCCAGCGCGCCGATGGCGTGGGCCCGCTGCTCCGCCCCTTTGCGCGGGGCGCCTGTCCGCAGATCCCACTGCATGAGGCCCAACGCTTCCTCATAACTTTTCATTTTCGTCAACATATCGTGAAATTGCTCCAACACCGGATGTTCGTTTGTGCTCATTTGCAAAACTCACCTCATTTTTCTTGATTCTACGGGCGCTCCTGCTGCCGTTTCCGCTCACCTCTTGATGATACGTGGTGTTCGGGATATAATCAACTTTCAAAAGCGGCATTCCCGCTGCAGCTCTGAAGAAGGAGTTGGTACTATGTCAGTCAGCATCGAAGTGACGCCGGGAGCAGAGGAAGCGTTGAGACGGAAGCTGGACGGGCCGTCCGGCGAAGCAGGCTATATCAAGCTCATCTATGATACGGATGGATGCGGATGCGCGGTGAACGGGGTTCCCGCCCTCTGGCTGGTGAGGGAACGGGGCGCCTGCGATGAGGACCTTCCGAATAACGCAAGCCTGCCCATGCTGCTCGGCCGCCATCAGGCTGTATTTTATGAAGATCGCATGAAGCTCGATGCCGGAGCGATTGCCGGATCCTTCGTGCTCAGCAGTCCGCAGCAGATCTATTCGACACATGTCATTTGCTCGGATCGGCGCACGGCTTCCGAGGCATCTTCAGAGGAGGAATATTGATGAAGAACAACATGGAATCCATTTTGGAATTCAACAAGCAATTCGTGGACAAGCGGGAATACGAGCAGTTTTTGACGAACAAGTACCCGGACAAAAAGATGGCTATTATTACCTGCATGGATACCCGGCTCGTCGAGCTGCTTCCCCGGGCGATGAATCTGCGCAACGGCGATGCCAAAATCATCAAAAACGCGGGCGCCATTATTTCGCAGCCGTTCGGCAGCGTCGTGCGCAGCGTGCTCGTCGCCATCTATGAGCTGGGAGCGAATGAAGTCGTCGTCGTCGGGCATTATGGATGCGGCATGACCGGGCTGAATTCCGAGGGCATTATCGAGAAGGCGAAGGCAAGAGGAGTTCAGGATGTCGTCCTGGACACGCTCACCAATTCAGGCATCAAGCTTCACCATTGGCTTCGCGGATTCGACAACGTCCATGAGGGCGTGTTGAACAGCGTGCGCATTTTGCGGAAGCACCCGCTGCTGCCGAACGATATCCCCGTGCATGGCATGGTCATTCATCCGGATACCGGCGCTCTGGAATGGGTAGCGGACGGCTACCGCTACCTGGAGGATCTCCAATCCGATCCGGAACTGGCGGACAAGGAGACGCATACCCCTTCGGCCACCCGTTGATCTAACGGCGACAGCTCCTGGCTCAGAACATCCGGTTCTGCTCCAGGAGCTTTCGTAGTTATTGGCATATATCGCAGAAGGAGCGCTCCAGTTCGGCGACATCCATCTGTTCGCCGATCATGACGAGAACATCCTCCACCTCGCCCTGCGGCATAATGGGAACGAACTCGGTCGCCCGGTACGCGTACTGAAACATATAGCGCTTCGTCGTATCGGTGAAGGTGACGATTCCCTTCGCCCGGTATACGTTCGAGGGCTGTCCAAGCAGCCAGCGCTCGAACCTCTCGCTATCGACCGCTCGCGGAATGGCTCGCGTCCACACGGTAACCTTGTCGTGCGCGTGATGCCTTGACGCGCAGCCAGGCTTCGCCTCTTGCTCTACGGGGGCATCCCCCGTCCGAATCGCATCCTGCCATCTTGAACGGTCGATGGCGGCCCGCTCGGTAACGAGCATGTCGGCCTCGGCATTCCATGCGCGGAGCTCACGCTGTACCGCTTCCAACTGCGCTTCATTCACCCGATCGGCCTTGTTCACCAGAATGAGCTGAGCCGCGCGGACCTGCTCCTGCAGGAGATTCATCAGCTTGCGGTTCGGCTTTTCCCCTTCGTCAAGCATCGCGGCAAGATGAGAAGCATCGGCCAAGGTCACGATATGATTCAATACGACATCGGAATACAGCGATATCTCCGTAATCGAGTCGACCAGCTCCATCGGCTGGGCGATGCCGGTACATTCCACATAGATGATGTCGGGACGCTCCGACTGAACCAGTTCGTACAGCTTGAGACTGAAATCGCCCCGCATCGAGCAGCAGATGCATCCGTTCAGCAGCTCGGTCATCGCCACGTCCTCAGGCAGCAGCTGCCCGTCCAGATTCACCTCGCCGACCTCATTCATGACAACAGCCGGCTTCATGCCCGCATCAAGGCTCCATTGCAGCCATTGCTGAAGGAGTGTCGTCTTGCCGCTCCCGAGGAAGCCCGCCAGGATAACGACGGGAATTTTTTGTGCCTTGTCTGATATTGCGTTCGCCATTACGTACTCTACCCCATTTCCACTTGCCTGAACTCGCAGCAACCGCATCGCGGGTTGATGTTGAATACTGCTTGCAAATATGTAATCAATTACATATAATGGAATGTGAAAAGGTCTGTCCGTTCCCCTTTGCGGCGGGACGCAGACCCATTCCTGTATTGGAGGTTGTCCCCCGTGCTTAATACATTATCTTACGGACTACTCGGACTTCTTGCAAGCGAGTCTTGCTCCGGTTATGATCTAATGCTTCGCATCCAGCCGTTCTGGCAGGCGAAGCACAGCCAGATCTACCCGCTGCTGGCCAAGCTGGAGCGGGAAGGCTACGTTCAATATGTGCGCATTGAACAGAAGGACAAGCCGGATAAGAAGGTCTATTCGCTGACCGAACAGGGGAAGCAGGCGGTCTTGGACTGGTTGGGCGAGCCGCCGGCGGAGCAGTTGTCCCGCGACGAGCTCAGCCTGAAGGCCAAGTGCATCTGGATGATCGATCGTGAACTCGCCATTCCTTTGTTCCTGACACGCAAGAAGCAGCTGGAGACGAAAATCGCTTACCATGAAAAGCTGCTGCAGCGCATTCCCGAGGAAGAGCGTCATGTCCGCTCCAAAAAGTTCGGAAGCTACATTTTGCTGCACCGCGCGATCTCGCTCGCGACGGCCCAGATCGAATGGTGCCGCTGGGTCGTCCGGATGCTGGAGGAAGAGGACTCGACCTCCTAAGACGGCGCGGCCGGCATGCGCCTCCCCTGGCGGAACGGGATTCTACGGACGCCCCTGCTTCCGGTTCCGCCCCTTCAGGCGCTGGGCCGCCCTGCGCGCCGCAATGACCGGTTCGCGGTCCCTCAGCTTATGACGATGAAGGATGCTCTCGTCTTGCTCGCTTCCCGTGCGGCACCACTGCCAGCCCAAGGCCTGGCAACGGGCTTCGCATTGAGCGGCCAGCTCCGGATCGGCAATAGGGAAGTTCCACTCGGCATACGTCCGCTCCGGCGCACCCCCTTGACGATACGACTCCACCCGCTCCGACAATTGGGCGATAAGCTCCGAGCCGTCGATCCCCAGTTGCGACCACGCAACCTCCGGAGCATGCGCAAGCGCGCTGCGCAGCATTTTGCCGGCCCCGGCCAGATTGCCTCTGCGCTCATGGTACAAGCCGACCGCAATCTGCACGAGAGTCAGCCACCAGACTTTCCGTTCAGCCGATGACTCCGCCTTCCAGTGCTCCTCCATAATCTCGTGGCATTCGAACCAATCCCTCGTGCCGTGGAATTCCAGCATATAGTCGATGTACGCTAGCGGATAATCCATTCGGATCCTCCTCTCATCTATCCGGATTTATCTTCCCTTGAATAATAAAATAGTAAAAAATCCGCCTTAACGGATCCTAGTTTCTATGATTAGCGGCACAGACAATTTCATTGTAACAAGTTCAATATTTTTTTGAAACCTCTTTCGGAACAGCCCGTATTAGTATCGGATACAACTAATCTACTGGAGGAGGCAGTTCATGCGTAAATGGATTATCGTTATGATGGCGTTCCTGCTCGTGTTTGCGGTGACAACGCCATCGCTGGTGGATGCCAAGCGAGGGGGATCATTCCGTTCGGGCGTGAAGAAGTATCAACCCGCCCCGAAGAAAGCGGAGACGAACAACCAAGTGAATCGTTCGGACACAACCGGCAATACCAAGACAACCGGCACGAACACGACGGGGAACCGCGGATTTTTTAGCGGAGGCAGCTTCATGAAGGGCCTGATGATCGGCGGGCTGGCCGGCATGCTGTTCGGCGGGTTGTTCGGCAACATGGGCTTCTTCGGAGAAATATTGGGATTGCTGGTGAATCTCATGGCGCTCTTCGCCCTGTTCATGCTCGTCGTCATGATCTTCCGTAAATTCAAGGATCGCCGCAAGCCGCCGCGGCCGGACAGCGGGCGGTGGAACTAAATGCAGCTTCGCATTAGTATGGATGAGATCGTGAACGCCGTGTGCTTGCACCTGGCGATGCGCAGACAGGTTCAACCGACGGATATTGAAGTCGAGCTCTGTTGGGATGAGGAACACGGATTCACCGCCGAGGTATGGGTGAACGGGCGTCATCAATATTTGGTCGAGATGAACCTGCTGGAAGCGATCGAGCAATACGTCCACAAGGAATACGGGCAGCGTGCCTTCCGGCACCAGATTCGCCTGGAAGTGGATGATGAGATCTGGGCTCAAGTCGACACCGGCTTATAATCGCTGCGGACAGGGGGGCGTGCAAGAACTGCGCCTTCCCTGCCTCCGGCATCACATTCATAGATGCAGTTCGCACATTCATACATGTAAGCGGCAGACAGGAAAACGAATACGTTTTTCACGTTTCGCCGTTTTTTTCATCATTTTCTGCCTCCATTTCATGCCTTGGGTAACATTTTTTTTCGATTTGTAACAACATTGTCTTATGATTTTAATGTTCATTTAATGTTCCTTTCGTAGAATAACTATAACGGAAATAATCAGAAGTTGAAGGAGGTCCGTTACAGATGAAAACTGTCTTTATCGATTTTCAGGAGCGTAAAATTCCCGTGTTTTGCACAAATATATCGCACAAAAATACATTCTCGTTATTAATGGAAGCTTTGAATACGAAGGTGCGTACAGGCAAGAAAGCCATCAAGACCTGTCTCGAATCCTTGATCAGCATCGAGATCATCGGGTCAGAGGCGATCCTGCACTCCAAGCGGGAGATGGACTCGCTCGCGCTGTCACTGTATTGAGCCGGACTGGACATGTCCTCCGCCTTGAATCGAATAGGGAACTTCGCCTGAACCTGAATCGCGGCGTCTGTCCTCACATCGGACAGGCGCCGTTTTATGTCGGAACGCCCCTACCCTGCTCGGGCCGCGAGATGGAGGCCGCTCGCCTCCACTTATTCCTATGAAAACGCATGTATAGATTGTCATCATCTGACAACATTCGCTATAATGGGAAGAAGAGCGGAGGGGATGACCGGTAATGAATGACGTACGGATATTAATCGTTGATGACGAATGGGAAATCACCGAGCTTATCTCGCTGTATTTGAGGCGAGAAGGGTACCAGGTCTTCGTGGCGGATAACGGATATTCTGCCTTGCATATGGTCAAGGAGACCAATCCGGATCTTATCATTCTCGATATTTTGCTGAAGTCGCTGGATGGCTATGAAGTGTGCAAGGAAATACGCAAAACTTCCTCCGTCCCGATCCTGTTTATCAGCTGTAAAAGCGAGGACATAGATATTATAATGGGTCTGACCGTAGGCGGCGATGATTATATCACGAAGCCGTTCAGCCCCGGCCAACTGGTGGCCAGAGTCAAGGCTCACTTGCGCAGAACGTTGCAATCCTACTCTATCCTGCCTTCACCTTCTGCCCACCAATTGCATTATGGCGAACTCGAGATCAATCTGCTCAGCCACGACGTGAAGGTCGGCGGCAGGACGGTCTCGCTGTCCGCGAAGGAATTCGATCTGTTGACCTATCTCGCCAAATCCCCGAACAAAGTATTTAAGCTCGAACAGCTGTATCAGCATATCTGGAATTCCGAGAGCTTCGGCGACACGCGCACGTTGATGGTGCACATTAGCAATCTGCGGAAAAAAATCGAGCGCGATCCCGCCCACCCCCGTTATATCGTCACCGTTCGAGGCGTAGGCTACAAGTTTCAATATGAATAAAACCGGCGCAAGTTGCCCGTATGAAGCCGATGAAGCCATGCGGGCATGTTTGCATGCGGATTTTCTGGCGCCCGCCGTTCGGTTATAGTACAATAACGCTTAGTGACTGAAGTCAGAAAGGAAGTAGTGCACGATATGTATATGGCAAAAGATTGGCAAGATTATGAGGTCATCGATACCGGGAACGGTGAGAAATTGGAGCGCTGGGGCGATGTTATCCTGCGCCGCCCGGATCCGCAAATTATATGGCCTATCGAACGGGAAGCGAAGCATTGGCATCAGGTTCACGGCCACTACCACCGCAGCTCTTCGGGAGGCGGCAGCTGGGACATGAAGAAGCCGATCCCGGAACGCTGGTCGATACAGTACCGCGACTTGAAGTTCCATATCCGCCCGACCAACTTCAAGCATACCGGGCTGTTCCCGGAGCAAGCGGTGAACTGGGCCTGGATGATGGAAAAAATATCGCAAGCGAACCGCCCGATCAAAGTGCTGAATCTGTTCGCCTATACGGGCGGCGCGACCGTCGCATGCGCTTATGCGGGTGCAGAAGTATGCCATGTGGACGCCGCCAAAGGGATGGTGCAGTGGGCCAAAGAAAATGTGCAATTGTCCGGCCTTGTCTCCCGTCCGGTTCGCTTCATAACGGATGACGTGTTCAAATTCGTGCAGCGGGAGGAGCGCCGCGGCAACAAGTATGATGCCATTATTATGGACCCTCCATCGTACGGGAGAGGACCTGGCGGTGAAACGTGGAAGCTGGAGCAGAGCTTGTATCCGTTCCTGGCCTCCTGCATGAAAATTATGTCGGACACCCCATTGTTCCTGTTAATCAACTCGTATACGACCGGGCTCTCCCCGTCCGTACTGAACAATATGCTCAGCATGACGATGAAGAAGCGGTACGGAGGAAAGATTACAAGCGGCGAGATCGGACTGCCAATCACGCAGTCCGGACTGGTGCTTCCATGCGGTATCCTGGGCCGCTGGGAGGCGTGACTCCGGTGCCGAACATAGACGTCCTGTACGAAGACAATCATGTCATCGTCGTCGTGAAGCCGCCGAATCTGCTGTCTCAGGCCGATGATACCGGGGATATGGACATGCTCACGGCGATCAAGCAGGATTTGAAGATACGCCACAACAAGCCGGGCAATGTATATCTCGGCCTCGTTCACCGGCTGGATCGTCCCGTCGGCGGCGCGATGGTGTTCGCGAAGACATCGAAGGCGGCCTCCCGGCTGTCCGATACGGTCCGCAAGCGGGAGTTGGGCAAGGAGTATATCACCGTCGTGCATGGCGTCCCTGCCTCCCGGCACGGCACCTTGAAGCATACACTGCTCAAGGATGCCCGGACCAATACCGTCCGCGTCGTGCCGCCCGGCACGGCGGGAGGCAAGGAAGCGGTGCTCGACTATGACGTGCTTGGAAGCGCCGAAGGGATGTCGCTTGTCCGGATCGCGCTGCACACCGGGAGACCGCACCAGATCCGCGTGCAGATGAAGCAGTTGGGCTGCCCGCTATACGGAGATCAGAAGTACGGGGCCGAGCTTAATCGGCCGGGACAGCAGCTCGCGCTATGGTCGCGGCGGTTGACCTTTGCCCATCCGGTTACGAAGACGGAGTTGGAGTTCTATTCCACCCCGCCTCATGAATACCCTTGGACCATATGGAAGGACAGCATCCTTGGCTGATGCTGCCTGCGTCTTAAGGGAAGGGAGTGGCATATGATGAACAAGTATCGATTCAAATTCGACAAGAGATTCATTTATGCAATGCTGGTCATCCTGCTGCTGACCGCCTGCGGATCTCTCGCCCCTAATCCTCATGCCCATCAGGGGCAGGCAGCCGCGCTGGAGGCCGGAGAGGAGAAGCAGACGGACGAGGACACATTCGAGGAAGCGGTGCCTGCCTCGGCAGACAAGACAGGCCAGACGGACGAGATGGACGAGACGGACACCGCCGCGAAAGCGGAAGAGCCCGCCGCTGAAGCCGAACCGTATACGCTGAGCGGAAGGCTCCTGGCTGTAGGCGATATAATGATGCATTCGCCGCAGTTCCCGGCATATCTGAATCCGAAGACGGGACAGTATGATTTCCGCGGGTTCTTCACGAACGTGAAGCCGATACTGAAGGAAGCCGACTGGTGCTGGGCAAATCTCGAGACCCCTTTGCTTGGGGGCGAGAAGGTGTATACGGGCTACCCGATGTTCAATGCCCCGCCCGAGCTGGCCGACGCGCTGAAGGATGCCGGCTTCAACATCGTCACCGCCGCGAACAATCATACATTGGACCGGCGGGAACGCGGAGCGCTGCGAACGAGAGAAGTGCTCAAGGATCGCGGCCTCGTCACGAAGGGCATCTCGGCTTCCCTGTGGGAATCCAAGCAGCCGACATTGATGGACAAGAACGGGATAACGATGGGTATTCTTGCTTATACATACGGAACGAACGGAATCCCGCTTCCTAAGGATAAGCCGTACCTCGTCTCCCTCATTGACGAAAAGCGCATGATTGAAGATATTCAGAAGACCCGTTCGGCCGGGGCCGATGTCGTGGTCATCGCCCTGCATTTCGGAACCGAGTACGAGCCGAATCCGAACAAAGAACAGACCCGGCTAGCGCGCAAGCTCGTCCAAGCCGGAGCCGACATCATTCTTGGCTCGCACCCGCATGTGCTTCAGCCTTATGAGCGCTTGACCGTCAAAGATAAGCACGGCCAGACGCGGGAGGGACTTATTATTTATTCACTAGGCAACTTTATATCGAATCAACGGGGAGACGGCAAAGATGTCGGTGTCATCTTCGGTGTCACAATTGAGATGCATATGCCGGAAGGAACAATCGAGCTGAAGGAAATTTCGGCTGAGCCGACATGGGTGCATATTAATGGGCCGCATGAAAAACGTAAATACAGCGTCATTCCTCTATCCTCAGTCTTGAAGGATAAAACGGATACACGGTTCACCAAGCAGCAACGGCAGCAGATGTCCAACATGAAGCAGCGGGCAGCCAGACATGTCTCTTCCATGTCCGAGGTGCCGGTGCTGCTGCAGGCACTGCCGGCCCGCTAGCGCGAACGTCGCGGCGCTTCCAGCCTCTCGGGAATTCAACGCTTCGTACCGGCCGCTACCGCCTCCGTATCGGGTGCAGGGGCGGCCGGCTTGTTCGCCAGCTTCCCCAGCAGCAGAATGAGCAGCTGCTGATTATGGGTGGAGATGCGATGCAGGGTATCATTCCAATACGATTCCCGAATCTCGATGCCGCGCCGCATCTCTTGTTCTCCGAACGGGGTAGCCTGAATCCACACGATTCGCCGATCGACCGAGTCGCGTTCACGCATAATGAGCGCATTCTTCTCCATTCGATCGAGCAATGTCGTAATCGCTGCCGGAGTCGTCGCCAGGTGCGGCAGCAGATCGGAAGGCTTCACCTTGCCGTACTCCGCCACCAGCTCAAGCACGACGAGCTGGCTTTCCGTCAGACTAGGCGCCAGCGCTTCATCCATAACCCCCTTGTAATCCTTCGACAACTTCGACCATAGCTTGGCAAATTCGGTTGCATGCATATCCGCTGCTTCCCCCTTTTCTCCGTGCCGAGTTCAATTACGAGAATATCCGATTCCCAAAAACAAGTAAATTATACCACATGATCCACGCGCGGTCATCACTCCAGCCACGCTCGCGTCCATTGTTCCCTTCTGCCAGCGTGGTTCCGGGCCCGATTCGGCACGCTGCGGGCCCGGTGCGCATAAGATAGCACATGGGCGAATGTCCCGCCTAATCCCATACCGAATGGCGAGGAGGAATGCTGATGAAGTTCACCGATGACGAGCTAATCCACAAGGCCGTGAGGGCCGGATTCTTGCAGCAAGACCCGCAGTGGGTCGACCGGCTCGATGAACCGGTGCCCCTGCGGGTCCTATTAGAATGGATAATCCGAATGCATGATGATCTGTATCCTCCGCACAAGCCGTTTGACTAATCCCCGCGCGGTCCGATCACGACCGTCGCTGCGATCTCTTCCCCTTTGTCCATTGGCACGAGAGAGCGGCCATGCGCCTTCCGGTCCATCAATGGCGCCTGTTCGGTCAGCAGCGTATGGGCATGTCCCGCATCGGTAATGAACGTAATCGGATAGGCGGTCTTGCTGAAGAAGGCGCCGATCAGGCGGGATCCGTTCGGTTTCACCCGCTTGCCCTCTTTGAACTCGAAGGTGGCGATCCCTTTGCCGCCGCGTCCTTGGGTCGGATAGTCGAGCAGCAGCGAGCGCTTGCCCCATCCGAGATCCGACATGACCGTTATTTCTCCTTCGTCTCCAATGACCTGAATCGCCGCAGCTACTTCATCGTCTTCCTTCAGTTGGATGCCGCGCACGCCGCCGGCGGCCCGTCCCATCAGGCTGACCTCTTCTTCGGCGAAGCGGATGGACATCCCGAGCTTCGTCACGAGCATGAGATCATGCGAGCCGTCGCTCGGCAGCACCGTCAGCACTTCGTCGGCGTTCGCGACCTTGCAAGCCGCGATCGCCCCGGAACGATTCGTCTCATACTCCTTGAGCAAGGTTCGCTTCACCTGGCCTCGCCGGGTGACGAACAACAAGGAGGAGTGCTCATCGGCGAACGATTTGACAGGAATGACGCTGACAATGCGATCTTCCTTCCCGATCGGAATCACATTCACGATCGCCGTGCCATTATCCTTCCATTTGAATTCGGGCAGCAGATGAACCGGCAGCGAGAAATATTGCCCCCGCTGCGTAAACAGCAGCAGCCGATCCAACGTATTGACCTCGAACACATGGCGGATATAGTCGCCTTCCTTCACGCCGGAGCCTTCCCACTCCCCGCCCGAACGGGTGAACGAGAGCAGACTCGTTCGCTTGATATAGCCTTCGTTCGAGAGCGTTACGATGACATCCTCGGCATTGACGATCACTTCCAGGTTGACCTTAATCTCCTCGACCTCGCCCTGGATGACTGACCGTCTGTCGATGCCATATTTATTGCGAATCTCGTTCAGTTCCTTCTTGATCACAGAGAACAGCTTGCGCTCATTGTCCAGTATTGAACGGAACTCCGTAATTTTTTTCCGGATTTCGTCAAGCTCCTTCGTCAGGGCTGTCAGCTCCAGATTGGTGAGACGGTATAATTGCAAGGTCAGGATCGCATCGGCCTGACGCTCCGTGAAGCCGTACTTGTCCATCAGATTAGCTTGCGCATCCTGGCGGTTCTTGGAGCCCTTAATCGTCGCGATGACGTCGTCCAAAATATCGAGCGCTTTGACCAAGCCTTCAAGCACATGAGCCCGGTCCTCCAATTTGTTCAGATCGTAACGGGTGCGGTTCGTTACGACTTCCTTCTGATGGCTGACGTACTGCTCCAGCATCGGCTTGAGGCCGAGCTGCTGCGGCGCCTTGTTCACGATCGCGACCATATTGAAGTTGTAGACGATTTGGAGATCCGTCTTTTTCAGCAAATAATTCAGAATTCCGGTCGAATCCGCATCCTTCTTCAGCTCTACGACGATCCGCAGGCCGTCCCGGCCGCTCTCGTCCCGAACCTCAGCAATGCCGTCCACCTTCTTTTCCAGCCGGATGTTCTCCATGGACGTGACAAGCCGCGCTTTGACGACTTGATACGGAATCTCTGTAATGACAATCTGCTGCTTGCCGCCGCGGATATCCTCGATCTCCGTCTTTGCCCGAATGTAAATGCGGCCCTTGCCGGTCCGATAAGCATCGCGAATTCCGTCTTCCCCCATAATAATCCCGCCGGTCGGGAAATCTGGCCCGTGCACGATCTGCATCAGATCGTCCAGCTCCATCGCCGGCTTGTCGATCAATGCGGTGCAAGCATCGATGACCTCGCGCAAATTGTGGGTGGGAATCTCGGTTGCGAAGCCGGAAGAAATCCCGCTGACCCCGTTCACAAGCAAATTAGGAAAGCGCGCGGGCAGTACGGTAGGCTCCTTATCCGTATTATCGAAGTTCGGACGGAACTGGACCGTATCCTTCTCAATATCTCTCAACAGCTCCATCGCTATCGGAGACAGCCGGGCTTCCGTATACCGCATCGCAGCTGCCGGATCGTCATCCTGCGAGCCCCAGTTGCCGTGCCCGTCTACGAGCACATGCCCCATCTTCCAAGGCTGGGCCATGCGCACCATGCCGTCATAAATCGACGCGTCCCCGTGCGGATGGTAGTTCCCCATCACATCCCCGACGGTCTTCGCCGACTTGCGGTACGGCTTGTCCGGCGTATTGCCGGATTCATACATCGCATACAGAATGCGGCGCTGGACCGGCTTGAGGCCGTCCCTGACATCGGGAATCGCTCGATCCTGGATAATATATTTGGAGTACCGGCCGAACCGGTCGCCGACGACATCTTCCAGAAACGCTGGTTTGAATTGTTCCGATACGCTCATCAGTTTCTCACCTTTCTATTCCTCGAACTCCGCAAAATCCACATTCTCCACGATCCAGCGCTTGCGCGGCTCCACCTTGTCGCCCATCAGCGTCGACACTCTGCGCTCCGCCTTGGCTGCATCCTCGATGCGAACCTGCAGCAGCGTGCGGGTCTCCGGATCCATGGTCGTCTCCCAGAGCTGTTCGGGATTCATTTCCCCGAGCCCTTTGTACCGCTGAATCTCGGCGCTCGATCCGAATTGCTTCATATAGTTGCTTAGCTGCTCATCCGTCCAGGCGTAGCGTACCGAGACATGCTTCCCTTTTTTATGCGTAATTTTAAATAAAGGAGGCTGCGCAATGTACACCTTGCCTTGGTCGATCAGCGGCTTCATATAACGGTAGAAGAATGTCAGCAGCAGCACCTGAATGTGCGCGCCGTCGGTATCGGCATCGGTCATGATGATGATCTTGGCGTAGTTGCTCTCATCCGCCTCGAATTCCGTGCCAACGCCCGCTCCGATCGCGTGAATGATCGTGCGGTACTCGTCGTTTTTCAAGATATCCGCCAGCTTGGCTTTTTCCGGATTCAACGGCTTGCCCTTTAGCGGCAATATCGCCTGGAAGCGCGAATCCCTGCCCTGCTTCGCCGATCCGCCTGCCGAGTCCCCTTCGACGATGAAGAGTTCATTGCGCGTATAATCCTTCGACTGGGCTGGCGTCAGCTTCCCGTTCAGATTCGAGCTCTCGCTCCGCTTCTTTCCGCTGCGCACTTCTTCTCTCGCTTTGCGCGCCGCCTCGCGCGCCTTGGAGGCCTGGATCGCCTTCTTGACGAGCATCTGGGCGACTTGCGGATTTTCCTCCAGGAAAATGCTCATATGCTCGGACACGACCGTATCGACCGCACTGCGGGCAGACGCGCTGCCCAGTTGATCCTTCGTCTGTCCGACGAACTCGACATCCGACATTTTCACGTTGATGACGGCCATCATGCCTTCGCGCAGGTCGTTGCCGTCGAGATTTTTGTCCTTCTCCTTCAGCAAGCTGTTCTTGCGCGCATATTCATTCATCACCCGCGTGTAGGCGGTCTTGAAGCCCGTCTCGTGCGTGCCGCCGCCGCGAGTCGGAATCGAGTTGACGAACGAAGCGATCGTCTCCGTATAGCCATCATTATACTGGAGAGCGACCTCCACTTCCGTCTCATCCTTCTCGGCAGCGAAATGAACGACTTCATTGAGCACGCTCTTGCCTTCATTCAAGAAGCGAACAAATTCGCTTGCCCCGCCTTCATAGCAGAAGGTATCCTCCTTGCCGGTCCGCTCATCCTTCAGAGCGACCTTCAGACCGGAATTGAGAAAGGCAATCTCCTGCAGCCGCTCCGCCAGGTTGTCATAGCTCAAATGAATGTTGCCATGGAACACTTTGGCATCCGGCTTGAAGGTCACCTTCGTGCCGGTCTTGTTCGTATTTCCGATAATCTCGAGACCGGTCACCGGTTCCCCGACATGCTCCGTCCCGTTCTCATCCGTCCACGATTCGAAGCGTTGTCTATGAATATGTCCGTCCCGGTAAATCTCCACCACAAGCCACTCCGAGAGCGCGTTCGTGACCGAAGCGCCGACCCCGTGCAAGCCGCCTGATTTTTTATAGCCCGCGCCGCCGAATTTGCCCCCTGCGTGCAGCACCGTATAGACGACCTGCGGCGTCGGAACGCCGGTCTTATGCATGCCTGTCGGGATGCCGCGTCCGTTGTCACGGACCGTCACCGACTGGTCTTTATGAATCGTTACATCGATCTGGGAGCAGAATTTGGCCAAATGCTCATCCACGGCATTATCCACGATCTCCCATACCAGATGATGCAGACCTGAGGAACTCGTACTGCCTATGTACATGCCCGGCCGCTTGCGAACAGCGACAAGCCCTTCCAGTACCTGTATATCGTCCGCTCCATATTCCCCGTTCCGGTTCCCCGATGCTCCCTCGTTGCCCGGCAGCTGTTTGAACAAATCGATTTGCTCGACCATTCCAGCTCCTCCTTCAATCCTTCATTCAAATGCATCTGTTCATAATCAAAAGAAAATCTGTCGCACCCGTAGGAAAGGAGAACACTCCCACCATGTATATCGTCCGGATGCAAACAGATGTTACGCCTTCTTGATAAGTTTGTCCGAAAATCTTTACGAACAAGGAAAACAAGTACTTGTATATTCTAATTCAATATATCCTGTTTCGTAAAGACGCGGAATGCGACAATCAATCCGGCAGCCCCCCATACCGTTAGTACGGCGAGGGAGAACGGCAGCGTCATTCCTTCCACGGGAGCCGGGGTTCCCGCCAAATAATCCGTCAGCTTCAGGTTAATCATGAATAAATATTTTGCTGCCGGCCAGGAAGAGGCCATGTTGTAAAGAATCGATCCGGCGATCAAGGTTGCCATCAGCGTCACGATGCTGGCCGCCGTACTCCGGACAAGCACCGATATCATGAAGCCGAGCGCGGCGACGACAATGCTCGAGAACCAGACAAGTCCGAGCTGCATCAGCATATAGAGCCAGGAAGGCACCGTATGCACCGTCTCGAAATTGACATCCGTTCCGGTCAAGGAGAAGCCGGTGAATATCGGATAGGTCCAGCCGCCGTAACCGAAGACGAGCCCGGAGATAAGATAAGACAGCAGCGCTGTCAATAATACGATGATGCCGGTGAACATCATGAGCACAATCCATTTGCTCAGCAGCACCTTCCAGCGCCGGATCGGCCGGGTCAGCAGCATTTTGATCGTGCCTGTCGAACGTTCCGAGGACACGATGTCGCTCGCAATCGCCATGACAAGCAGCGGAATGAAGAGCGTAACGGCATTATCCAAAAAGGTACGCGTAAAGGTAACCCCATTCGGGTCGCTCGGATTGATATCATGATCAAGATTATATTGAAGCTGCTGCAGCACGATGCGCCGGTACTTCTTCCACTCCTCCGGAACCCGGTCGCTTCCGAGCGAGTTCTGGATGTCCGTAATCCGCTGCTGCAGCTCCAGACGCCAGTCTTGGTTGAATTTTTCACGATTGTTTTCCACGGTTTTCATTTGCGCGTAGGTGAAGACCGGAATAATAATGATGAGGATAAGCAGGATGACATAGAAGCGGTTCTTCCTCAACACTTTGATCGTCTCGTTCTGAATCAAAGGCAACAGGCTACTCAATGCGCTCCCCCTCCGTTATTTCCAAAAATAGCTGTTCCAGGGTCGGCATGATGCGTTGGATTCCTTCCACTTCGATGCCCGCATCCAGCAAGCTTCGGTTCAGCCCGGCAATCTGTTCCGGAGCCGTCTCCGTCAAAATCGCGTCCTCCGGCAGCCCGACGAGCGCCGCGGCATCGATGACGCCCTCTTCCCGGCTGTAGAACCGGACCGCACCGCTGCGCTCCAGAATCTCCCGCGCCTTGGCGGCCGGCTGTGCCTGCCAGATAACGAATTGATTCCTTCCGGTCAACAGCCCTTCGACATCATCGACAGCCAGCACCTTCCCGCGGCTAATAATCGCGACCCGATCGCACATCAGCTGAATCTCGCTTAGCAAATGACTGGAGACGAACACGGCCATGCCGCTGTCCGCCAGCTCGCGAATGAAGGCGCGGAGCTCCTTGATGCCGAGCGGGTCCAGCCCGTTCGTCGGCTCATCCAGAATAAGCAGCCTCGGCTGTCCGAGCAGCGCCTGCGCGATGCCGAGGCGCTGCCTCATGCCGAGCGAATAGGTCTTGACCCGATCATGGATCCGGTTGGACAGGCCAACGATGTCGACGACCTCTTGAATTCGTTCGGGTCCCAGCTCCGGCATCATGCGGGCGAAATGTTCTAAATTTTCCCACCCGGTCAAAAAGTTATACATCTCCGGGTTCTCGACAATCGATCCCACATAGCGCAAGGCCCGCTCCGGCTCGCGATTCACATCGAATCCGCACACTTGAATGCGCCCGGATGTCGGCTTAATGAGATCGACCAGCATGCGGATCGTTGTCGTCTTGCCCGACCCGTTCGGGCCGAGAAAGCCGAAGATTTCCCCTGCCCGCACATCGAAAGTGACATCGTTAATGATTGACTTGCGGCCGATCCGCTTCACGACCTGCTGCACCGACAGGACGATGGATGAATCCATGCTCATAAGCTTCCTCCTCTCACGCGATCCTTACCGGATACTCTGGACGATGCGCTCCGCGATCGCCTGATAGCCTTCCCCGTTCGGGTGAAAATGATCCGAAGACAAATAACTTCCGATATTGTGCTGGAACAAATCGGTCGTCGGCACGAGCAGCATGTTCTCGTCCTGATTAATGATGCGGAACGCCTCATCATTCCATTTCTGCACGACTGTATTCCCGATCTGCCGCATTTCCTTCAGATCCGCGAACGGATTGTACAGCCCGACATAGACGATAAGCGCATCCTTATTCCAACGGCGAATGCCCTCCAAAATCCGCTTCAGATCTGCAGTCCCCTTCTCCGTCTTCGCCAGCAGCGCACGCTCATCCATCGCGGACGGACTCATCTGCTCACTCTGCGCACTCTGGAACAGATCGTTGCCGCCAATGGTCAGCAGAATGACATTCGCCTTCTTCAGCACGTACCCGGTGCTCTCCTGCTCAACCCGTTCGGCTAACTGCTCTGCCCTCAAGCCGTTAATTCCCATATTATTAAGCAGCGTGACCGGCTTATCCGTACCTTCCTTCAGCAATGACACCGTACGGCGAACGTACCCCTCTCCCGTACCGTCACCAGTGCCTCTCGTCAGCGAATCGCCGAGCGACGCTATCAGCAGCTCCTTCGATCGGCTCGTCTCCTCAACAGGAGGCAGCTTCATCTCCGGCTTATCCGTGAACGGCACAGACGCCGGCCGCAAAATATCCGCTACCCCGAAGCCAAAACCGATGATAAGCAGAACCGTGGACAAACATCCGAATATAACAATCCAACTCCATAATTGCGAGATTGGTCTGCGCTGCATATCCATCCTCCCTCACCATCTTTGCCCGGGTATTCCGGATCTCCGCCTAAAGATGGCCGACATGTTACGTATACTGCCATGCGATTGACAATACATGCTATATTGTTTTAGAATACCTGTTCCCGTACCGATTTGCAAACGAGTCCCTTACGTTTTGCAAAACAAAGCCGCTCCCCGGAGCAATTTGGTTAGTTCCCGCCCCTTCCTCAACCCTTCACTGTTCTTTTCACCATTCTCCCATTCGCTCAGGACCATCCCTTCTCTGGTTGTCATAGATGTCTTCTCCCAACCTATCAGGAGTTACTCCGGTATCCATTGATGCATTCTCCCTTCTAATCAGGTCGCTCTGTTTCACTTTGGCGCATTCTCCCTTCTCGTCAGGACTTTCTATTCCCTTTTACGCTTATCCCTTCTCATAAGACTGTCTCTATTCTTGTCAATCGCCATCCTTCTAGTTTTGCGACTCTAACCGCTCTCTGCACTCTTCCTTCCACACAGGTTCGTCCAGGTGCACCTCTCACAGTGCCTTTTGGGTATTATCCCGTTCAATCAGCCTCAACGTGATCATCATTTTAAGGATTCAATAATTTATCATTGAACCCTTACATAATGAACCAAGACTTTGTTTCCAATCGAGAAATGGACAGCAATAATACTGAACTTTCAGGAGAAAAGCCGTTCGGGACCCACCATTCTGAGCAATGGGGAGAATATGTATAAGAGGTTCAGCGCAGACCCAAGCATTGACTTATTCCACCTTCATTTTCTATCTACACTGCACTTCCATCTTCACCTGCGCCTGACTGGATGGGAGATTGCTTATAAGCGGCTTCTTGCATTTCTAGGCCGATTTTCTGAGCACTGGGGAGAGTGCAGTTGAGCATCCGCATCGATTGCGCCGTTCCCGATTTGCCATAGAGAGTCATGAAAAGAAAGTCGCTATCAATGACTTTACGACCCCATAATTTCTGAGCATAGCGGGGATTCCGGCCCCGGTGCCTTTCCACAGCAAAAAAGCTCCATCCACGGAACCTCCCAACTCGCTTGCGCGGTCCAGGTCGATTCGGGCGAATGGAGCCATCTTTTTTCAGCTTACATATATTTATATTGGGCGGCGACGAGGCCGTAGTACGTTCCTTGCTTCGTCATCAGTTCTTGATGGGTCCCCTGCTCCTGAATCACCCCGTGATCCAAGACGATGATGTTATCGCAGTGGCGAATCGTCGACAGCCTGTGGGCAATGATGAACGAAGTCCGGCCCTGCAGCAGCGTCTTCAGCGCCTCCTGGATTTTCAACTCGGTCTCGGTGTCGATACTGGCCGTCGCCTCATCTAGAATCAGAATGCGCGGATTCGCCAGCAGCGCCCGAGCGAACGAGAGCAGTTGCCGCTGTCCCATAGAGAGCAGATTGCCCCGCTCCTGCACTTCGGTGTCATACCCGTCCTTCAGCTTGACGATGAAGTCATGGGCGAATACCGCCTTGGCGGCCGCTTCGACCTCCGCATCCGTAGCATCAAGCCGGCCGAAGCGGATATTGTCGCGAATCGTGCCCGAGAAGATGAACGTATCCTGCAGCACGATGCCGATCTGGGAGCGAAGACTTTCCAGTGTCACATCCCGGATATCGATGCCGTCAACGAGTACGCGGCCTTCTGTCGGATCGTAGAACCGGCTGAGCAGGCTGATGATCGTGCTTTTTCCTGAGCCGGTATGTCCGACGAGAGCAATCGATTCGCCCGCTTTGGCGGACAGCGAGATGTTGCGCAGCGCCGGGCGGCCTTTCTCGTATTCGAACACAATGTTTTCGAAATTCACGTCGCCGTGCACTTCCGGCATCTTTCGCGCTTGATCCTTTTCCGCGATGGTCGGGCGCTCATCCATGAATTCGAAGATGCGCTCCGACGAAGCCATACCGATCAGCATCTGCGAATACATCTGGCCGAGCCGGTTGATCGGCTCCCAGAAGTTCCCGATATATTGTGCGAAGGCGAACAGAATACCGACCGTAATCGCCTCGGTCTGCACGAGATGCGAGCCGAGCATGAACAGGATGAACGCTCCGATAGCACTCGTAATCTCGATAACCGGTCCGAACGTCTGGTTCATGGCGGACGCCCGATCCCATGATTTCTTGTTGACCTGGTTCATGTGATCGAAATATTCCATGTTCGCTTGCTCTTGCGTGTACGCCTGCGTTACCCGGATGCCTTGAATCGCTTCGTTCAAATGAGAGTTAATGCGCGACTGCTTGATGCGCACATCCTGCCAAGCGAAACGGATCTTTTTGCGCAGCTTGGTCGAGATCAGGAACATAATCGGCACGGTAATCATGACGGCGACCGCTAACTGCACATTAAGGAACAGCAAAATGATGATGATCCCGAGCAACTGCAAGCAGTCTACAAGGGTATTAATTGCTCCGTTCGTGAACAGATCCTGGAGCGAGTTGACGTCGTTGGTAATCCGAACGAGTACGGAACCCGCCGGACGTTTGTCATAGAAATGAAAGGACAGCTTCTGAATATGCTTGAACAGGTCTGCCCGCAGATCGTAAATGATCCGCTGTCCGATCACGTTCATGAACTTGATGCGGAACGCGTTGGCCGCCCATTGCACGAGGTACAGGCCGAATACCGTTCCGGCAATAATATAGAGCAGCCGTGTCGACGGATCCCCGACCGCCGGCTGTATCGCATGGTCGATCGCGTAGCTGATGAGGAAAGGGATCGCCAGCTTCGTAATGGTGCCCAGCACCATCATGATGATCAGCACCGGCAGCAGCTGCTTGCGGTATGGCTTCATATAGACGAGCAAGCGGCGCATTTGGGCCCAGTTGAACGGCTTCTCGATAATCTCGTCATCCTGATAGACGAACCGGGATCGCTTCTGTGATGTATCCTGCGGAGTCTCCCGCCCCTTCCGGCCGGCGGCAGCCGCTTCGTTCATCGCGCTCATGCTCTCACCTGCTCTCTCATGCCTGCCGCAGCGCCCTGCAACTGGTCAGCATATTGAATATGGTAGACATCCTGATAAGTGCCCGGCACCTGAATCAATTCGTCGTGCGTGCCGCGTTGAATAATCTCACCCTTGTCGAGGACGATAATCTCATCCGCATGGCGCAGAGAAGAAATGCGATGCGCGATGATGAATACCGTGCGCCCCTTCATCACCTCTTGGAAGCCGGCTTGAATCTCATGCTCAGTCTCCATGTCTACGGCACTGGTCGCATCATCAAGAATAAGCACCTTCGGATCCTTCAGCAGCGCTCGAGCGATCGCGATCCGCTGCTTCTGGCCTCCGGAGAGGCCGAGTCCGCGTTCCCCGACAATCGTATCGTAGCCGAGCGGGAACTCCATGATGAAGTCATGCGCCTTAGACAGCTTGGCTACCCGAATGACATCCTCCATCGTCACGTCATCGCGCCCGTAGGCGATATTATTATAAATGGAAGAAGAGAACAGGAACGTCTCCTGGAATACGGCCGCCATCTGGGTGCGCAGACTTTGAATATCCACATTACGGATATCCTGCCCATCCAACATAATGCTTCCCTGCTTCACGTCATAGGCCCGCATCAACAGCTGGATAATCGTCGTTTTCCCCGAACCGGTTCCACCGAGAAGACCGATGACCTTGCCGGGCTCCGCATCAATCGTCACATTGCGGATGGCGTCCACATCGCCTTCATAGCGGAATGTCACGTCATTGAACTGGACATGGCCTGTGACCTGGCTGTCATTGAGCACAATCGCATCCTTCCGGTTCTCAACGTCTACCGGCGTGTCCAGAAGTTCCAGCACCCGTTCGCCGGACGCTTTCGATTGTGTATAGTTGTTAATATGGAAGCCGACGCCCCACATTGGTCCGATAATGTACCAGATCATGCTGAAGAACGATACCAGTTCACCAAGAGACATTGAACGGTTGATAACCTTCGTTCCCCCAACCGCGATGAGGAGTACGATACAGAAGCAGGCCAGCATTTCCATTAAGGGAAAATAACGCCCCCATAAGGTCGATGCATAGATTTGGTTTGCCTTGTACGCCTCGTTCCGATCCGAGAACTTATCGACTTCATGGCTCTCGCGCGCGAACGATTTGACAGTGCGCACACCGGTAATATTCTCCTGGACCGCCGTCGTCAATTGGCTGAATGCAATCCGCATTTCCCGGAAAGCCGGATGAATTTTGGATTCGAAGCGGAAGGCAACGAACACGAGCAGCGGAATGGAGACAAGGGTAGTTAGCGTTAACCCCCAATCGATCGAAAACATCATCGCCGCGCCGAAGACCACCATCAGCACCATATTCAGGATCTGAGCGAACCCGAATCCGATAAAGTTGCGAATCGCTTCCAAATCGGCGGTCAGGCGAGACATCAGGTCGCCGGTTCTTGCTTTGTCATAATAGCGGAATGATAAAAATTGCAGCTTGCGATAGCAGGCGCCCCTCATTTCATAGGCCACATGATTCCCCAGGCGTCCGCCAAAAAATCCGTGCATAAATTGCAAAATGCCTTTGATGCTGACAACGACGACTACCGTTATGGCCAGCCAAGGCACCAATTCGAACCGCTTTTTTGCTATCACGTCGTCGATTAGAATGCGCAGCAGATTGGGATAAACCAATCCGAGCGCCGTCGCGACAATCAAGCAAAACACCGATGCGAACAGCAGGCCTCGTTTGGGCCAGTAGAACGAGCCGAGCTGTTTGAAGACGTTCATCGGACTTCTCCTCCCTAACTATCTTTCGTGGTGGCTGCTCAAACCATCTGTCCCCGCCGACGCGGCACACCGGAACGAATCGGAAGGCAAACATTTTGAACGCGCACTCATTAGATGTATTGCAGTTTATCATCGGCCCCATCCAACGGCAAAACGGCAATTCGCTCATAATTCCGGCTATGACTTCCTATTTCGAGAATTCAGATAACGAATCCGATGATCTCTTT
This sequence comes from Paenibacillus thiaminolyticus, assembly GCF_007066085.1. Taxonomy (NCBI): domain Bacteria; kingdom Bacillati; phylum Bacillota; class Bacilli; order Caryophanales; family Paenibacillaceae; genus Paenibacillus; species Paenibacillus thiaminolyticus. Next base: position 1,117,270 of record NZ_CP041405.1, read on the forward strand.
TAAATCATCTGATTTCCTTCGATCCTAGCCGCTAGAGACACAATAACGCTTACCCCGTTCATACGTGGTAAGCGTTATCTTCGAATTGATGCCTTTTTGATATAGAAACCCGTTCAACTCATCTCATTCCAACGTGCGCCGCACCGCCTCGATCGCTTCACGCAGCGGCTCGGCGTCATAGTCCGTCCGCGATGCTTCATCAAGACGCTCGGCATGGGCGCGAAGCGCATCCTCCCATTGTCCGCGCAACAGTTGGGCGGTCTGGCCCATCTGCTGCAGCGCATGTTCCGCGAACGCGTCGCGATGGTCGCGCACGGTCAGTTGAATCGCCTGCGACGCTTTCTCTTCGAGCGCCTGACGAAGCGCATCGCGCCCTCCTCCTTCGAAGAAGGCTTTGGCATTGCGGAAATAAGAGCGCAGCCAGCGGACCGATACGTCCGCAGGTTCGGCAGGCTCTTGTACCTCCGGCGTCGGCCACGACTCCAGCGGTTCCGCTGCCAAGGCGAAGCCGGGAAGCTGCTGCTCGCAATGCTCGAGCAGACGCGCACGCTGTGCCTGCACGATCCGCTTGGCCGTCTGCTCCAACCGAAGCGACGTCGCGTACAGCTCATTGGACAGCTCCTTGCGGAACAGACGCAGCCATTCGCGGTAACACCGCTCCAGCGCGGCGTCGCCGCCGCGAGCATCCTGCCGCAGAGAGGCCGGATTGAACGCGTATGCAAAGCTGTCATTGAACCGGTACAGCATCCGCTGCCGAACATGGTACAGCAGTTCGTCGGCTTCCTGCTCCAGCCGGGCGCTCTCGTCCGCATGCAGCCATTCGCGGGCACGCGCCTCACATTCGGAAGCCGCCTGCCGGTTATGCTCCGCCTGGCGCGCCCGCTCCGATGCGTCCGCATGCGCGGCGTCCCACATCGCCAGCAGCTGCGACAGCACCCGGCGCAGCTCCTGGCGGGATACTTCCGCGCTCAGGCCTGCCAAATCCTCCGAAGCGAAGCGGAGGAATTGCTCCTCGAAGGCGGCAAGTCCGGAAACCTGCCACCCCTCCGCGTTGCCAGACAGCGAGGCTTCCAGTCCCCGCAGGCTCGATACCGGGAACAAGCGCGGACGGCGAATGCCGAATTCCGTCAACCGATCCGAGACGTAGCTTACGACTCCTTCCAGCTCCTCCCCGGACGCCGCCAGATCCGCAGCGTTCACCAGGAAGAACATCTTATCCAGCTCGAAAGCGTCCTTCACGCGGCCGAGTTGGGTCAGGAACTGGCGATCCGCCTGGGAGAAGGCGTGGTTGTAATAGGTTACGAACAGGATGATATCCGCATTTTTCATATAATTGAAGGTAACTCCGGTATGGCGGGCATTAATGGAATCTGCGCCCGGCGTATCGACGAGCACAAACCCTTCCCGGGTCAACGGGCTGTCCAGGTGCAGGTCAATCCGCTCGACGAACGCGGACTTCCATTCATCCTTGACGTAGGCGCGATATTCCTCCCAGCCGACATCAAGCGCCGCCCCGAGATGCGGACGCGCGTCGTCATATCCCCGCTTGACCGCCTGGATGAAGCTGTAGTGCGGACGCCCGGTCGGATGCAGCGTTTCCGGCGAATGCCGGTCCAGGGCCTTCAGCACCTCATCCATATCCATAGCAGCGGTCCCGCTCTCGCCCATGCTCTCCAGGGCGAAGCGAACATCGTCGAGCAGCTTCGCCTCGCTCTTCATCGTAATACGCGCCGTACCATGCGGATGATCCTCCGTCGGCGCCGCGATCGTATTGATGGCCGCCGTCGTCGGATTCGGCGAGACCGGGAGCGCATCCTGGCCCATCAGGGCGTTGGCGAACGACGATTTCCCGGCGCTGAACGCCCCGAATAAGGCGACCGTGAACCGGTTCGCCTCTAGCCGCGCGGACTTGTCGCGCAGCCCTTGCGCCAGCGGACGCATCGCCGGCAGCGGCGCCAGCGCCTGCGCGGCCTGCGTCAGCCGCTGCGCCGCATCGCGCAGCAGCCGACGCGCCCCGGCCGCTTGCACGGGTGCGCCCGCTGGCGCTTCCGCTGCGGCTGGCAGCGGTCCGCGCAGTGAAGGGGGCGCTGCCGCCGCTGCGCCGTTGTCCTGTGCCGGCAGGCGGCGCGTCTGCGGCCGCTCCACCGGTGGCAGCAAGCGCTGCGGGTCGTCCGCTTCGATAGAACGGACGCCCTCCCACGAGGCGATCAGCGCGGTGCGCTGTGCCGTCATGGCGTGCTCCTGCGCGGCCAGCCGCTCGTCTTCCGCCAGCTCGGCGCTCAGCTCGCCAGCCAGCGCCCGCTGCGCCTCGGCCTTCCGCTCCAGCCGGGTCCGCTGCGCAGCGAGGTACGGCTCGGCCTGAGCCAGGACGGCGCGGCGAATTAGCGAGCGCGCCTCATCACCGAGCGCGCGGCAATAATTGAGCGTATACTCCGAAGGGGCTCCTGCCCCGGGCTGAACCGCTTGTGCCAGCCATGGACCATCCAGCGCCGGCAGCGCCGCTTCCAGCTCTGCGGCTGCCTTCGCCTCGTCCATGCCGGCAGCATGGGCTGCTTCCCGAATCATGCGCAGCACATGGACCTCCGCATTGGCGCGGATTCCTTCCCGCCAAGCGTCCGCGAAGGCGGCGAGGCGCCGCTCGCGTTCCTGCTCCGTCTTCTGTCCGGAGAAGAGCAGCCCGACCCGGAAGCCAGGCATCCGCGCTTCCAAATACGACTGGGCCAGGTCACGCGTCGCCGCCGGCGTAATATTCGCATCCCGCAGCAGCTTCTGCAGCGCCTCCTGGAAGGCCGAAGACAAGGATTGCGCTTCGGCCTCCACGGCACGCACGGCCGCCTGCTGCGTCTCCCAGCGCTGCCTCAGCGCCTGTGCCGCTTCCGTCCCGCCTAGGGCTTCAATCCACGCCTGCCGCGCCTGCTCAATCGGCGCGATGCGCATCGCGATATGGGAGACGGCCAGTTCCCTCGCTGCCCGCTCCACGCCGAACCGTACCAATGCCGCCTTGTCCTCGACGATGCGGCGCATATAGCGCTCCAGCGTTGCCCATTCGTTCAGCGGATGATCCGGCTCCTTCAAGCTGACATAGAAAATGGCAGCCGGCTTGAGCTGCCAAGCATCCAACGCCCGCTTCACGTCGTCGCGGTAGATGTCGAAGGCGATCTCGCGCTCCCGGTGCTTGTCTATCTGGTTCACGATCCAGATGAGCGGCTTGCCGGCATCGGCCACTTCCTTCGCAAATGCAAAATTATATTCCGATTGAACATGATTGTAATCCGTAACATAGAACACGACATCTGCCAAGTGCATAGCCGCTTCGGTCGCTTCCCGATGAGCCGGATCGGCCGAATCGACTCCGGGCGTATCGAGCAGAGCGGCCCCTTCCTTCAGCCAATCGGCTTCATTGTACAGATACACCCGTTCCACGGCCTCCCCGTCACGGCATACCTCTGCCAGCTGTTCAATTGGCACGGAAACAACGCTCGCTTGCTCGCCGTCCCTGCGCATGATATCGGCGCGCCGCTTGCCGTAGCGAACAGTGACCACGTTCGCGCTTGTCGGGATGGGGCTGGACGGCAGCAGATCCGCTCCGCACAGCCGGTTGATCACCGTCGATTTGCCGGCAGAGAAATGCCCGCAGAACGCCAAAATAATCGTGCCTTCCCGCCATTTGCCGAGCAAATCAAGCATTTGCCGGCTCCTGGCGTGATCTCCTGTCTCGCGGAATTGATCCGCCGTATGTTTGAGCCACGCTTCCATGGAGCTAATTCCTGCTGTCGTTTCTGCGGCCGTTTGCTTTGCATTCAAGTCCAGCATCTTCATGTCCTCCGGTCTGCGATAATAAGGCCTGATATAATGAAAACCGAGCCTTGGCTGCATCCGCCTTAGACTCGGTTTCTAGTTTACCATATTTTATTGTTCCGGGAGGATAATTTCAAATTGCTCCCCGTGCTGCAAAATGGTGATGCCCAAATCCTTCACCTTCATCACGACGACCCCCCGCTTCTGGCGCATGCGATCCACATATTGCGCAGGCACCTCGCCGGCTCCGTATATCATGACGCCTTCTACTTCTTTCTCCTCATCCTCCTGCAGCGGAGTCTGAATAATGGCCTCGTAGATATCGGAAAACTGCTCAAAATCATTCGTATAGACAGAAATGCATTTCATCGCGACCGCTCCTATTCACGTTCTTTTATTTTCCAGTCTTTCTTGGTTTGGTCGCTTTCATACGTGCTTTTCCCACGCGGCAGCAATCGATGAGAGGACAAATCTCGCACCGGGGCGACTGCGCTTTGCAATGATAACGTCCAAAAAATATAAGCCGGTGATGCGTAAGCGTCCATTCGTCCCGCGGAACTTTGCGCATCAGCTTCTTCTCCACTTCCAGCACGCTGTCCTGTTCATCGGCCAGCTTCAAGCGCTTGGCTACCCGCTCCACATGCGTGTCGACCGCGATCGCCGGCACGCCGAACGCATTGGAGACAACGACATTCGCCGTCTTGCGCCCGACACCGGGAAGCTCGGTTAATTGGGCATGCTCCCGAGGCACCTCGCCGTCATACTTGTCGAGCAGCATACGGCACAGCTTCTGGATATTGCTTGCCTTGTTGCGGTACAGCCCGATCCGCCGGATGTCCGCCTGCAGTTCCTCCAGTGGCACCGCCAAATAATCCTCGGGGCGCTTATACTTCCGGAACAAGTCCGCGGTTACTTTATTGACGGTCTCGTCCGTGCATTGGGCCGACAACAGAACGGCAATCGTCAATTCGAACGGATTGGAATGGATCAACTCGCAATGCGCATCCGGATACATGCTGGCGATCGTATCCAATATTCGGCGTACACGTGCACTGGTTGCCAATTCTTTCCCTCCATTCCTTAGGTAAAAACCGTCTCATCCCTGAACAGGAATGAGACGGTCAGATACAACCCTACTGTATTTTAAGACAATCTTTCGATTTCAACAACCTTGTTTTTCACGATATAGAGCATAATTTCAGTGTCTTCCTTGATCGTAGACAATGAAATTTTGTCTCCTTTGGAATGAACATACACATTTGACGCCATGTTGAAGATATAATTGCTCTCCGCAAGCGAACGCTTCACATACAGATCATCTCCGCTTACTCTCCAGAAGCTCCGCTTCGTGCCGGTGATCAGATTGACCGTAGTCAGACCGTCAACGTTCTTGCGTACAAAGACCCGATCGCCGGTTTTGAGCGCATTGACACTGCCTGTGGAAGACTCGTCCACCTGAATAACCGGATTTTTACCGAGCTGATGCACCGATGCGCTGCCCTCATTGTCACGAACCGTTAACACTCCCGAAGAGGCGTCAATCGATTCGATGCGTCCATAGGTCACTTGCACCTTGCTTGCCTCGACGAAGTTGCGGCCGTCCATCACCACATTAAGATACTCGTTAGGCTTAATATCGGCCAACTTGATTCTCTTGCGGTCAAGATCATAGAATGACGTGCTGCCTACGCTGAATTCCTCTACGTTCGAACCGGACGTGCGCAGACGGATACGATTGCGCGATGTATCGACGGATTGTACCTCGAACTGCTCGACGGTGCGCAGCGCCAGGGAGTTCACGGTCGTCTGATCGTCCGTTAAGTAGGCTACGACATAATCGCCGCTACGGAGATCGGCCACCGTTGCGCTCGTCTTATCGAATCTCTCCACGTACAATGTAGTGTTTTTGTATGGCAGCGTAACCGCCATGCCGTTCTCCAGCTTCATCGTCACCGTCTTCGCGGTGCCGCTGGCTGAGATGAACGTGCCTTCGAACTTGTTGACGAATTGGACCAGCAGCGCTTGATTGGCCGTATGCTGGATATTCGCTTTCTTCTTGCCCTCCCGCAGTTCGCTTACGATATCATCGATGTACACACTATCGCCGTTGCGTTCGAAGCGGGTCTCATTGGTCAATTTCAAGGCGTAAGGCACTTTATTCGCGTCCATTACGGTCAACAGATTGTTCGTTCGGTCATAGTTGATTACCGTTACCCCGATCAGCGTCTCCAGCTTGCGATCGAGCACTTTAATTTTCGTAACCAGATCATCGCTGTTCAACGTCAGTTCCACCCGATCGCCGAATTCTCCGGCAACCAGATCATCGAACGTCGGAACCTTGATGCCTTCCATAATGATTTCCACGTTAGGCGCGAGCATCTTCGCTTCCAGCTTGTCATTCTCCTTGCGGATCGTCAAGCTCGTCTTCGCGGCTCCCTTCTCGTACAGACGGCCCGTCATCGTCAACTCCGTCAATTGGGTCAGTTCAATCGACTGGACGATGCTGTTCTTAACCACGTAGGAGATTGCCGAATCCGGCTTCAGATCTTTGATGCCGTTCATCAGTTGATCCTTGTAGCGCACAACCGCATCCTCAGCGACGGTGAAGGTCTCTTCACTTCCGCTCTCTGGCTTTATCGTAATGGAACGGTTGGTCGCGTCAACGGCGACAACGGTGCCCTTGTCCGATTTGTTGACAGGGCCGGACTTCACTTGAAGCTCGATTACTTTGCGATCGGAGGTAAAGGTTTCCCGCTTAATCTCCAGCACGCTGTCCTCCGTCAGCTGCGAAGCCTGGATCGAGTTGCCGCTTGCGTCTTTCAGCACGGTCGACGAATCATAGAAAATTTCAGTCAAATCCGCTGTGCCGTCACGCTTCACGTACAGCTTGTTCTCCGAGCTAACGGCGTATTTCAGCGTAGCTTGAGAGGATTCCACCTGCGGCGTGCTGTCGAGCAGCTCGACGAAAGCGCCGGCCCCGCCGCTGCCAAGGACTCGCACCTTCGTGTACAGCGCCAGATCGGATGCCTTGATCGCTTTATCCGAATCGGCCTGGTAATACAGCGTCTTGTCATCGAGACGGAACGTCGAAGCCTGGTCATTCTCCCCGTACAAGCGGATTTCCTTGTCCGTCAGCTCCATAATATAGCCAATCGACTCGTTCTCGCGCTTGACGTCCGCTATCTTCTCCCCGCGGCTGAAAAAGGTCGCAAGCTGCGCGCGCGTGACCTTGCCCAGCGGGTCGAATTTGTTGCCGTTCAGGCCGGCTGCCAGCTTCAAATCGACGGCAGTATTGACATAGCCGAGCGCAGACGAGGAAATCTTGCTGTTATCGGCAAAAGAAGTCTGCTTGCTCTTCGCCTGCTTGGCTTCCTCTTCCTTGCCGACGGCACGTACGAGGATTTTCGTAATCCATTCCCGCGTCGCTTTCTTCTCGCCCCAGCTGCTCTTCGGATCCGGATTCGCCATTTCCTCGTTCTTGTCGATAAGCCCCTTCTGGAAGGCAAGCACGACGTAAGGCTTGAAAATTTCGCCCACCTTGAAGTCGGCTGGCAGAGCAACTGAATCGGACGAGTTCAATTCTCCCTGCAGACCCATGAAGCGGATCGCCATCGTGATCGCCTCTTGCTGGGTGACGTCGTCATTCGGGCGGAATTTGCCGTTGTTGCCCTTCAAAATATCCAAAGCTGCGAGCTTATGTATATGCTTCTCAGCCCAGAATCCCAAATTAACATCGCTGAACATCGGGCTGACTCCCGCGGACGCAGACTGATTCTGCGCCGTCTGTGCGGACTCTGCCGCCATAACTGCCATTGGCGCGGAAGTGAGCGTCAGCGAGACGGCAAGCAGCGCGCTGCCAAGCGTACGGAACTTGCGCTTTGGTTGTGTATTATTCGAGTGCATATGTAATCCCCTTCCCCAAATAGTCCATGTAATAGTCCATGTAATAGTCCATGAAAATTGCTATAAGTAGTTCCATTTCGACAAGAACAGGGGCAATTCCTGCCCCTGTTCCCAAAAAGTTCGTATTATTGTCGGTGGATCGGATGCTCCAGCGTAACATGCCCCATCATGCTCTCCTCAGCTTGGCCGTCTACGAGCACATCAATCGCTTTGATCTCGTCGAATTGGAACAGTGTCTTCGTCAATGCTTCGATAGCGAACGATTCGCCACCGGCGCCGAGACGGGCATCGTCCGGAATATGGATATCAACGGTCAATGTTCCGTCGCTCAGCTTCACTGACTTGAATTCTATTTTTGCCCATAACGGAGTGTCTTCTGGATTATCAGACGTCTGGAGCGCCTTCAGCGCTTCTCTATACTTCTCTTCATCATCCGCGAATTGAATCTTGGCGGAGTACGATTTTAATTCCATCAGATCGCCATCGGACACATAAGCCGTAATTGACTGCTCCTGCTTCTCCTGCTTCCCCGGTTCTTGGTTCGCAGGCTCTTCTTTATCCGGTTCCTGCTGATTCGAATCCGTGTGATCCGGATCCTGAACAGCCCCGTTATCCGGCTGCACCTCAGTCGGAGGCACCTCCGGCTGGCCGGCATTCGTCGTCGGCTTGGCGCCGCATGCAGTAACCAAAGAGATCGACAGGACGATCGCAGCCAATCCCCACCATTTTTTATTTTTCATCAGTAATGACCTCCTTTACACCGTTCCTAACGCAACACGAAGCAAAAAGTTGCGTTCTTCATCCTCAGGACAAGCCCAAATAGTCAAGAATCCCCTTGACGATGTTGTCGGCGACGCGCTGTTGGAACTGTTCGTCAAAAAGCTGGGCTTCTTCGGCGGCATTGGTCAAAAACCCGACTTCAAGCAAAATGGCCGGCATTTTCGTCTCTCTCGTGACATGATGATTTGCCTGGCGGACACCGCGGTCTTTGAATTGCGTTCCTTCCATCAGATGCTTGTGCATCGTCTCGGCGAACGCCTTGCTCTCCGAGCGCCAGTAGTATGTCTCCGTGCCCGACACAGAAGGTTTATTGTCAACACTGTTCGCATGAATCGACACGAACAGATCCGCATTCAGACTGTTCGCAAGCTGCGCCCGTTCACTTAACTCCAGGAACGTGTCGTCCTCGCGTGACAGTACGGTGTTGAACCGGTCGTCTTGACTCAAAATCTCGCCAACCTTCAGAGCGAGCGACAGATTGAAATCTTTCTCGTACCGCTTCTTCACGCTGACGGCCCCGGAATCATGATCGCCGTGACCGGCATCGATAACGACCGTATACTTGCCGTCCGTCTTGATCGGAGGCTTCGGCTCGGAGGTGTCTTTGCCCGGAACAAGTTCGATCGAAGTCAGCCCCGATTCGTTATAGACAATCTTCCCGTGATTCGGGCTGTTCAGGTCAATGACGAACCGGACCGTATTCGGGCTGTCGCTGAACATCGCGAAGCGGATTCGCTGCACGTCAGGGTAGTCCGTAAGTTCCATTTCCCCCTGACTGCCGCTGTTGAAACCGAATTTCTCCAAAAATTCATCGGAAAATACTGCCTTCGGGAAGTCGATAACGACCCGATCCGGAGAGTCCATCGTCATGATGCTCGGCGTGACGCTGCGAGTAGCAGCGATATGTAACTTATTATCGATGAATGAAAAATCAGTGATTAGGGCATCCCCTTCTTGAGGGTTCACGACACCGCCACCGTTGTCATCGGATTTGCCGTTATCCGAGCTACCATTCGCGTCCTCGCCGCTCGGGGTCCCCGGCGTTGGCGGGACGACTTCGGATGACTCGTCAGCCGTGAACAGATAGACCGACTTGGTCTCCCTGTCCCAATCTACCGTCAATCCCATATTTTCCCCGATGATCCGCAGGGGTACAAGTGTGGTGCCCTTTTGCAGCATCGGAGCTACATCCAGCTTTACTTCCTTGTCATTTACCGTTGCCGTCTTCTGATCGACGGCCATAGTCAATCGATTGCTGTCATTATATATGGCTACCGACTTCGCCTTCGGGTCCCAATCGACCTTGTACCCTAACTGTTCCGACACGACGCGAACCGGAATCATAGTGACCGAATTAACTAACGTAATCTTTTCGGGCAATGGAATGGAATTGCCATCCAGGTACAAGGCTCCTGTCGGAGCAGCTTGTCCCAATTGAGGAAACAGCATGAACAACCACATGAGCATCAGAGCTACACCAAATTTTTTTCCTTTTTTCATCTTCACCTCTACATCCTTTCAAATTGTTCCGGCCTATCTGTCTATGTGTTCAGACCAGACGATATATTAGACGGAAAACATGACCAAAAGTTGCGTGATTTCAACATTTTTCGGGTATATTTTTCCTTACTTATTAAGGTAATAGAAGCGGGACGACGTGGCAACCAAAAATTTAAAAAAAGGTTGACGCCATTTTAACAAAAGGGATATACTATAAATTGCTTTTTATTTTAGTAGGTAAACTATTTAACTTGTATACATTATATTTTGTATAAATTATAGCAACTAAAGGAGGTTGGATAATGGCGAGGGATGAAGATCTTGTTCAGTTCGAGCGGCTGTTCTGGCGAGTGTCCCGCAAGATTCAGTGCTTGCGCAAGAAGAAGTTCAACGATCGCTTGTCGGATTCGCAGACTTATATTCTCGTGAAGCTGGCGACCGAAGGGCCGCAGAAGGTGTCCGGGTTAGCGGAGTCGATTGGCATTACGCCCGGCGGCGTCACCAGCATTTCCGACAAGCTGATCGCGAGCGGGTATGCGCAGCGCAAGCGCGATGAAGAGGATCGCAGGGTTGTCTTTCTGGAGATTACCGACAAAGGCATGGACGTGATGAGGGAGCTTCATCAGGAGCGGCTGGAGATCATCCGCTATCTGTTCAATAACTTGCCAGCAGACGATCTGCAGCATCTCAATCGTACCTATGAGAAGCTGCTGGAGAACCTGGACAAATATGAGAAAGAAATGCTTGAAGAGTAATGGAGTAAGACAAGGAGTGGATTTATGGAACATTTATCAGAAAAACGAAAACTAACGATCATGATCGCGATTATGGCTGCGATGTTCTTCTCGGCCATCAATCAGACGATCATCGGCGTTGCCATGCCGCGCATTATCGCGAAGCTTGGCGGGATGGACTATTATACATGGGCAATTACGATTTATCTGCTCACCTCGACGGTCGCTACCGTGCTGGTCGGCAAATTATCCGACATTTATGGGCGCAAGCCTTTTATTTTGACAGGTATAGCGCTCTTTATGCTGGGCGCATTCTTGTGCGGTTTTTCCGCTGATATTTTTCAATTGATTGCCTTCCGCGGCATCCAGGGGATGGGCGCCGGCATTATAATGTCTACCGCATTCACGGCGGTCGGCGATCTCTATGCGCCGCGTGAGCGGGCGAAATGGATGGGCATCATGAGCGGCGTGTTCGGCCTGTCCAGCGTACTGGGGCCTCCGCTTGGGGGCTATCTGGTCGACCATCTTGATTGGAGATGGGTATTCTGGATGTTCCTGCCGCTTGGCATTATCGCCTTCTTTATGATTATCTCCCTGTTCCCGAAAGTGGAGCGCAAAGTTGGAGAATCGATCGACTATTGGGGCTCGGTGTTCCTGACGACGACTATCGTACCGCTGTTGCTCGCCTTCTCCTGGGCGGGAGACGGCGCAGGCAAATATGCTTGGGGTTCATGGCAAATTATCGGCTTGTTCTCGGCTACCCTCGTTTCCCTCATTATTTTCATTTTGGTGGAAATGAAGGTTAAATCACCGGTGCTGCCGCTGTCGCTGTTCCGCAACGGCATCGTCACAGTCTCGAACCTGGCCGGATTCGTATTGAATGCCGGCATGATGGGCGCCATTATTTATGTTCCCTTCTTTGTGCAAGGGGTGAAGGGCATCTCCCCGACCTATTCGGGTTATGTCACTATGCCGATGTCTGTCGTTATGATTCTGTGTACGGCATTTATCGGACAGTTCATCTCGAAGACGGGAAAATATAAAAAGATGGCCATCGGCGGCCTGCTCATTATGACCTTCGGCATGGTGCTGCTGCACTTTATGACTCCGGATACAGCGATTTATATTACGATTATCTACATGTGCATCGTCGGTCTCGGTCTCGGGATCAGCATGCCTGTCTTCTCCCTGACGATTCAGAATGCGGTAGAGCCGCAGCAGCTCGGCGTGGCGACCGCATCGTCGCAGCTGTTCCGTTCCTTGGGCGGAACGATCGGAATCGCCGTGATGGGTACCGTCATGAACTCGCACATGACTAGCAAAATGACCGAACTTGGCGCGGCATCCGGCGCTGCTGGCGGACAAATGCAAATCGACCCGAAATACGCGGAGTCGCTCAAGGAAGTGATGAATCCGCAGACGCTGCTCGATCAGCCGAAGCTGGAAAGCATCATAAACCAGCTGCCGCCCGAGCTGCAGACGATGGTCGACAATCTCGTTCATATGGTGCGCGAAGCGCTTAGCTACGGCGTTACCAGCACCTTCCTGACGGGAGCAATCGTCACTGCGGTAGCCGTCATCCTCACCTTCTTCCTGAAGGAAATCCCGCTTCGCTCCGCGAAGGATGTCAAGGTGAAGCAAGGCGACCATGCAGGAGAAGCGAGACAGCAAGTCATCGTTAATTCCAAATCTTAATATGCGCATCGGAACGAACGAACCGCCTTATCCCTTCGGATAAGGCGGTTATTTGCAATCAATCCATTCCATTATTAGCCATATCATCGTATAATAGATGTCGATGGAATAATTAGTAACGGGGGCGCTATCTATGTACATCCGCATCCTATGGGGATTGATCATCATAGGAGTTACGGGAATCTATGCGTTGGTTACGGGCAATCTGTACCACATGTTCCTCATCAACGGCTTCGTCGGTCTCGGACTATGGGCATGTGCCGGCTTGCTGTCCGGCACGTTCAGGGATCATCGCTATTGGCAATTCAATTACACCCGCAACTCGGAGGATGATACGCGCAGGCAGACAAGCTTCAGCGCTACGCTGCTCTTGCTCGGCCTGCCAAGCGTGCTTGCTTCGCTTCTCCTCTACATCTTCGTATATCGTTAACCGGCATTTCCCGCCATTTTGCCATTCAAGCGGGCGTCTCTGCATCGCTTGCCGGAGCCGCCAGCCCCAGCGTCATCGTCTCTGCCATCAAGGCTACCGCTTGCTGCAGCGTACAGGATGACCGCATCAAAAATTCAGGCTCGAACAAGGCGGCCGAAGCCCCGATCATCATCTGCACGACGCTCGGCACATGGACAGGCCGTATTTCCCCGGCGGCAATGCCTTCTTCAATAATATTGCTCACGGTAGACCAGCCGCATTCTTCCTGCAAATAATTGTTGATTTTATTCCATTCATGTGGAGCAAGCCGCTTCATCTCCGCCAGCAGCCGCTGATCGCTCAGCTTCAGCCCGCTCGGCACGATGGAGAGCACCCGCTTCAGCTTCTCCAGACTGCTCCACTGCGGATTCTCGTAAATCCCTTTCTCAAGCTGGATAACTTCATCGATCGATTGGTCAACAATCGCGCCGATCAACTCCTCTTTCGACGAGAAATGCTCATAAATGGTTCGCTTGCTAATCCCCATCTCCCCGGCCAGATCACTCATCGTAAATTTGAGTCCCTGTATCGACATCAAGTCCAAGGCCGCTTGCATCAGCCGTTCTCTCATGTAACTTCCCCCTCTTGAACAACAAGGTAAGCCCTTCGCATCATGCGTATCATCATGCCGAGTATATGTCACGCTCTATGCGGAGTCAAGCTGCCAACAACGAACAAGACTCCCTCTGCGAAGAGTCTTCGCGGCAGGGAGTCTTATGGATTGCACTGTTTCTTATTAAGATGCGGAAGCGGCCAGGCGCTCGGCATGCTTCGCCTCATACGCGGCAATCGCATCCTCATGCTGGAGGGTCAACCCGATATCATCGAGTCCCTGAAGCAAAAATTGGCGGCGGTGCTCATCGAGGTCGAACGAACAGGACAGGCCGTAATCATCGGTTAACTGTTTGTACTCCAGGTCGATATGAAGCTTGTAGCCTTCATGGCTCGCCGTTCGCTGGAACAGGTCCTCCACCTGCTCCTCCGACAGCTTGATAGGAAGAATACCGTTCTTGAAACAATTATTATAAAAAATATCCGCAAAGGAAGGAGCAATCACACAGCGGAATCCATAGTCGAGAATCGCCCACGGCGCGTGCTCACGCGAGGATCCGCAGCCGAAGTTAGCTCGCGAGATCAATACGGACGCTCCGTCGTACTGCGGCTGATTGAGCGAGAAAGACGGAATTTCCTTCCCTTCCTCATCAAAACGCCATTCGTAAAACAGAAATTGCCCGAACCCGCTGCGCTCGATACGCTTCAAAAATTGCTTAGGAATGATGGCGTCCGTATCTACGTTCACGCGATCTACCGGCGCCACCAATCCCGTCATCGTTGTAAATGGTTGCATCGTCCGTTCCCTCCTAATTCAATACTTCCGAGTTGAATTCCCAATTGCGGACATCGACGAAATGCCCCTTAATGGCAGCGGCAGCTGCCATCGCTGGAGAGACGAGGTGGGTGCGCCCTCCGCGGCCCTGGCGTCCTTCGAAGTTCCGGTTCGAAGTCGACGCGCAGCGTTGGCCCGGCTGCAATACGTCCGGATTCATCGCAAGGCACATGCTGCATCCGGCGTCACGCCATTCGAAGCCTGCTTCCTTGAACACGGCGTCCAGCCCTTCGCGCTCAGCCTGCAATTTGACGCGGCCCGATCCAGGCACGACGATTGCGGTGACCTTGCCGCTTACTTTATGCCCTTTGGCCACTTCAGCGGCCGCGCGCAAATCTTCAATCCGTCCGTTCGTGCACGATCCGATGAACACATAATCGATGCCGATCTCGGTCATCTGCGTTCCCGGCGTCAGCCCCATATATTCAAGCGCCTTCTCCGCGGCCTTGCGCTCATTCTCTGTCTTGAAATCGGCCGGATTCGGCACCGCAGCCGTAATATCCGTTCCCATGCCAGGGCTTGTGCCCCAGGTCACCTGTGGAATGAGGCTGTCCATATCGACTTCCACGACCATGTCATAGGAGGCCCCTTCATCCGTGCCAAGCTGCTTCCAGCGTTCGATCGCCTTGTCGAACGCTTCGCCCTGAGGAACATACTGGCGTCCGCGCAAATATTCGAATGTCGTCTCGTCCGGCGCGATCAGTCCGGCACGCGCCCCCGCTTCAATCGACATGTTGCATACCGTCATCCGCTCTTCCATCGTCAGCTCGCGAATCGCTTCTCCCGTATATTCGATGACATAGCCCGTCGCGAAGTCCGTTCCGTATTGCGCGATGAACCCGAGAATCATGTCCTTCGCCGTGACGCCCGGCTTCCGTTTGCCGACGAAGCGCACTTCCATCGTCTTCGATTTGGCTTGCTGCAGGCATTGGGTAGCCAGTACATGCTCGACCTCGCTTGTGCCGATACCGAAGGCGAGCGCTCCGAACGCCCCGTGAGTGGACGTATGGCTGTCTCCGCATACAATCGTCTTGCCCGGATGGGTCAGGCCCAGCTCAGGGCCCATGACGTGCACGACCCCTTGATCGATGCTGTTCAGATCGAACAGCGTCACGCCGAACTCCTCGCAGTTTTTGGACAGTGTGTCGATCTGCTGCTTCGAGATCGGATCGGTAATATTGAAGCGATCCTTCGTTGGCACGTTGTGGTCCATCGTCGCGAACGTCAATTCCGGTCTGCGCACCTTGCGGCCGCTCATGCGCAACCCTTCGAACGCCTGCGGCGATGTGACTTCATGCACCAGGTGCAGGTCAATATACAAGATCCCCGGCTTTCCTTCCTCTTGAACGATAACGTGATCATCCCAAATTTTTTCATACATCGTTTTCTTAGCAGCCATTCGTTCTTCACCTCTCCGCATAATGCGCTGTACTATTAGAATGAATATAGCATTTGCTTCTTCATTGATCCAAGATATAATATCTATAACAATGATAGGTTCAACCTATAACTCATCTGTACATCATGGAGTTAGCGATATTCATACATTGGAGGACATACCTATGGAATTCCGGCAACTACAATATGCGGTGCAGATTGCGCAGGAACGCAATTTCTCGCGGGCAGCCGAGAAGCTGCATATCGCTCAGCCCTCGCTCAGCCAGCAGCTGTCCAAGCTGGAAAAGGAAATCGGCGTGCTGCTGTTCCGCCGCACCACCAACTCAGTCGAGCTCACGCATGCAGGCGAGATCTTCGTCGAGCGCGCTCAAAAAATATGGGATGCGATGGAGCAATTAAAAAGTGAAATGGCCGATATCAGCCAGACGAAAAAAGGCAAGGTCGTCATCGGGACGATGCCGATTACGGGCTCTCATTTGCTCCCGCATGTGCTTCCTTCGTTCCATTCTATCTACCCGGATATCGAGCTCGTGCTCGTGGAGGATACGTCTACGTCCAACCTGGAACGGATGACGGCTCAAGGAAAAAACGATCTTTGCCTGCTCTCGCTGCCGCTAACCGACCCGGCCCTGACCTGGGAGCCGCTCGTCGACGAGGAGATTCTGCTCGCCGTCCCCAGCCAGCATCCGCTCCTGCCCCAGGGCGGAGCTCCCGCCGAAGAGGTACCGCTCGCTTCCTTGCAGGACGAGCCGTTCATCCTCCTGAAGCGGGGACAGGGCTTCCGCCAGCTGACGATGGATCTGTGCGAGCAGGCCGGATTCCGGCCGAATGTCGTATTCGAGAGCAGCAATATCGAGACCGTGCAATCGCTCGTGGCCGCAGGAATGGGCGTTGCGCTCGTCCCCGCGTTCATCGCGCGGGCGCCGCGCATCGAATTCGTCCCCGCCTACCTGCCGCTAGCCGGACGCCCCGCGCGCACCCTCGTCATCGCCTACCGTGAAGGCCGTTATATGTCCCATGCGGCATCAGCGTTTATGGAGACCTTGAAGAATACGGTCGCCAAGCGATTCGGCGGGCAGGCCGGAACCCCTTAAATGAAGAACAGCCCCGGGACCGCTTATGTCGGTCCGGGGCTGTATGTCTGTCTAGGGCATCGTCACCGGCAGCTTGCCTGCGGGCGGTTCGGCAGAGAATAGCGCCTGAACCCCGGCGCGGAGATTGCTGGCCGTCGTCCCGTAGACAGCGATGCCGAGCGGGATATCCGGCAGTTCAGCGATATCGTAAGGCGTCCCGACCGACAGCGCCGCAGCCGTAATGCCCTGCTCCGCGGCAGCCTGGAACCAGCTTCTCGCCGTCTCCGCGCTGGTGCGGTTATGATGCAGGTCTTGCGTAACCCAGACCGCGATCGTCCCGGTCGGCCATTGCCGGGTCGATGAGGCTTCCATTGGCGTCCGCGCTTCGACCTGGATGCTCCCCCCGGCCGCAGAGGAAGCGGCCGCTTCGATCTCGCGCTGTACGCGCTCCAGCACCGTCCGCTGATCCCCGATGAGGATGACACGGCGGCCGTCCCCGCGAAGCAGCGGCAAATTCGTCTTCACTCCGCTCCCCCATGCGGTCGCGGCTTCGGACGCGATGCAGTCGGCCGTCTGCTCCGCCGAGCCTGATTGGAAATATGCTTCGGCTCCCCGGATTGCATCCTCCAGCGGGACGGGCGGGGAGGCCGTGTCCGGCAGCAGGCCGTACTTCCGCTTCATCCGCAATATTCTGCGGACGCTGTCGTCAATCCGGGCGGCCTCAAGCTCGCCGGCATCCACTGCCCTGCGGATCGCGCTCGCCGCCGCGGCCGGCTCCGGCGGCATCAGGAGCATGTCCGCTCCCGCCTTCACCGCCATGACCGCCGCTTCCTCGCTTCCAAAGTGATCGGCGATAGCCTTCATATTGAGCGCATCCGTCACGATAACCCCCTGGAAGCCAAGCTGTTCGCGCAGCACGCCGGTCAGCAGCTCGGGCGACAAGGTCGCGGGCAGCGTAACCGGCTTCCCGTCCAGCTTCGAGACGGCTGTCGCCGGCTCCAGCTGCGGCACTTGAATATGTGCGCTCATAATCGCATCGACGCCTTCCGCGATCGCGGCCCGGAATGGCACCCATTCGACGGATTCGAAGCGTGAGAGGCCGTAATCAAGCTTCGGAAGCCCGATATGCGAATCGGTTGCCGTGTCGCCATGCCCGGGGAAATGCTTCGCCACCGCAGGCAGCCCGGCGGCATGCATACCGCCGATGAATGCCTTGACGAAATCCGCAACCTGCGCCGGATCCGATCCGTATGAGCGGAGGCCGATGACCGGATTGTCCGGATTGCTGTTGATGTCGGCGACCGGGGCGAAGTCGAGATTAAGCTCCAGCTTGGCGAGCATCTGGCCGAGCACTTCCCCTGTCTTGGCGGCCGCTTCCGGGCGCCCCGTCGCGCCGATCGCCATATTGCCGTTCATCGCCGAGGCGAAGGGCAGCCGCGTGACGATGCCGCCCTCCTGATCGGTGCTGATCCATAACGGAATGGCAGCCGTCTGCTGCAATTGGCGATTCAGCGTCAAGACCGTGCGGATATCGGGAATATCGCCGCGGAACAGGACGACCCCGCCAGGATGGAGCTGCTGCATCGCTTCCACCAGTTGGACGCCGCCGGCTTCTTGGGCGACCGCCTCCACATCGACCATTAGCATTTGACTAATCCGCTCATCGAGCGACATGCCAGACAGCGTCCGTTCAATGAACTCCCTTTCCTTCTTCTGTTCGGCGATTGTTCTTTCGTCCCCGCTTGGCTTACCGCCCGGTAACGGCGGGGCATTGCCCGCACCGTTACCGGGCCCGCCCCCAAATCCTGCCTCAGGCTGAAGCGCGAACCAGACACCGAGGCCAACGGCCGCAGCAAGCAGCACCGAGGCCAGAATAATGAGCTTCCGCTGGAATCCGCCTCGCCGTGTCCGGCCGTGCCGGTTCGAACGCGAAGGCGTGCTCATTCCCTCTCCTTGGCCGCAATGACCTGCCCGCTTCCGCGGTACAACGCTTCCCGCCGATCCGCGAAGACCGGAATGCGGCTGCGGACCTCCTCTACGGATGACAGCGGGATATCTGCGTAAATATCCGTCTCTTCTTCTTCCGCCCCTGCGATGGGTTCTCCCCAAGGATCAAGCACGACCGAATGACCGAAGAAGGCGGACGCCGTTCCGTCCGCACCTATGCTTGTTCCGACCCGGTTGCAGGCGGCGACGAACATCTGATTCTCAATCGACCGGGCCGTCAGCAGCATGCGCCAGTGGTATAGGCGCGGATGCGGCCATTGGGCCGGCACGAACAGCACCTCCGCGCCGTCGAGGGCCAGCGTGCGGGCCAACTCCGGGAAGCGCAAATCGTAGCAAATGATGGCACCGCACGCCACACCATCCAGTTCAAAGCGTCCCAGCATGTCTCCCGCAGTCAAATACGAATGCTCATCCATCAACCGGAACAGATGAATTTTATCGTATTGAGCTGCAATCCGTCCCTGGCGATCCGTTACATACAGGCGGTTATAGAAGCGGCTTCCCTCACGTACCGATACCGATCCTCCTACAATATTCACTCCATACCGGGCGGAAAGCTCCGACAGCAGCTCCCGCGCCGCTTCCCCTCCGGGATCTGCCAATTGATCGAGCTTTTCCAACGCATAGCCCGTATTCCACATCTCCGGCAGCACGATGACATCAGGCCGGCCTTCCGGACTGTCCATCACTTGCTCGATGCGGCGCTGTACACGGTCGACGTTGCGATCCGGCTCTCCGATGCTGACATCCATTTGAATCAGGCATATTCTCCATGCTTCCGGCTTCATTCGATTGCCACGCTCCTTCGTTCGGTCCAGTTTTTCCACACTTTCCTTCATGATACCTTTTCATGGAATGGAGTCAAGCCGGACACACTAAAGAAGGTCTATAGGTTCGTGCTCAACAACGACTCTCTGAACCTCTATTACGGCACCGAGATGAAAGGAGTTTTCCTTATGATAAGTCAAGCAATTCGAGCTGCTGCTGCCGCGCTGCTGATCGGAATCTTCGCTTGGACCGCCGCCGCCGGCGCCTTCCCTGCGGAATTCGAGCCCGGGAACACCGCCCCGTCGGCGAAGGTTCCTCCCGTTCAGCTGTTCGACATGCAGCAGGAACGCATTATTAAGACGATTCCGAACCAGGAAGAACATCAGGCTGCCGCCCGGGAATGGCTTCAATCCGTTACCGGCCTCGCTCCCCAGATGACGCTCGACAGCCGCTGCGGCTATATCGTCCGCATCCCGCTGGAAGCGCCCGTAGAGATCAAGCTCCCGCCGGGGCCATTGAAGACGAAAGATGTTTTCTTAATCTACTGTCCGGACAAAGATCCGT
This sequence comes from Paenibacillus thiaminolyticus, assembly GCF_007066085.1. Taxonomy (NCBI): domain Bacteria; kingdom Bacillati; phylum Bacillota; class Bacilli; order Caryophanales; family Paenibacillaceae; genus Paenibacillus; species Paenibacillus thiaminolyticus. The sequence goes on from NZ_CP041405.1 coordinate 1,137,346, forward strand.
TGCTCCTGGTCTTCTCCGAGCAGCGCAAGCCGTTCCTTCTGCGTATTTCGTCGAACGTGAAGCCGTTCATGCAGAAGTTGCTCGCTCCGGCCTCCCCGAAGCAAGTGACGCCTTCCAGCAGCTGACCCTCGGGACGGCTGCTTCCTTTTCATCGTATTAAAAAGAGGTATATACACTTCCGGAAAAACATGTTAAATTATCGTTAATCTTCGCGCTTGGCGATATATGTGTCTGGAGTGATTGACGATGAAGCCTACTATACCCCAAATCGTGCCGGCAGATCGGATGAACGGTCTGCCGAAGCAGTTCTTCGCCACTCTGGTTGCGCGCGCCCAAGCAAGGGTCGCAGCCGGTCATGATGTTATCAATCTCGGACAAGGCAATCCCGATCTGCCGACTTCTCCGCATATCGTCGCCGCCCTGCAGGAAGCGGCTGCCAATCCGTTATATCACCGCTATCCCCCGTTCCAAGGCTACCGCTTCCTCAAGGAGGCCGTCGCGGAACGGTACATGACCGATTACAGCGTCGAGCTGGATGCGGATACCGAGGTTGCCGTTCTCTTCGGCGGCAAGACCGGGCTCGTAGAGATCAACCAGATATTACTGAACCCGGGCGACGTTTGTCTTGTTCCGGATCCCGGATATCCCGATTACTGGTCCGGCGTCGCGTTGGCCGGAGCGGAGATGGTCATGATGCCGCTGCTTGAGGCGAACGGATATTTGCCGGATTATGAGCGGATTGACACCGCATGTCTGGAACGGGCGAAGCTGATGTTCCTCAATTACCCGAACAATCCGACATCTGCAATCGCGGATCGTCGGTTCTACGAAGAGACGATTCGCTTCGCTGAACGGAACGGTATTGTCGTGGCAAGTGATTTCGCCTATGGCGCGATCGGCTTCGACGGCCACCGTCCGATCAGCTTCCTGGAACTCCCGGGAGCGAAGGAGGTCGGCGTCGAGTTCTATACGATGTCCAAAACCTACAATATGGCCGGCTGGCGCGTCGCCTTCGCCGTGGGCAACGCCGAGATCATCCGGCTCATCAATCTGATGCAGGACCATATGTACGTCAGCCTGTTCGGCGCGGTGCAGGCCGCAGCGGCGGCCGCGCTCACCGGACCGCAGGACTGCGTCCGCGAGCTGTGTGGGGCCTATGAATCACGGCGCAATGCGCTCTACGCGGCGCTGCATCGCATTGGCTGGAACGCGCCGCCGCCGGCCGGCTCCTTTTTCTGCTGGCTCCCTGTGCCTGCCGGATTCTCGTCGGCGTCCTTCGCCGATCTGCTGCTGGAGCAGGCGAATGTGGTGACCGCTCCGGGCATCGGATTCGGCGGGCACGGCGAAGGATATGTCCGGCTGGGCCTGCTCGCGCCGGAGGAGCGGCTGATCGAGGCGGCGGAACGCATCGGAGCGCTCGGTCTGTTCGGCGGCTGATACGGCATCCGATCTGCTGTGAATGGACAACGTTCCGCCCAGCGTTGACAATCCGTAGCTAGCGGCCGCTTTACACGTCTCAGAACCGCATGGTATTCTAAGGGTAACCGCGCCGCCGCAATGGAACGGCAGGCGCCGGATACATGGAACGCGATGACAGGACCAGTACGTAACCAAGTCATGCCCAGAGAGCGGATGCCCCGGCTGCAAGCACCGCCGTTGACCGTTACCGAACCTATCCTTGAGCGGTCGGCGTAAGCGATGAATCGTGAAGCTGAACGGCAGCCCCGTTATCGGCAGGAAGCAGGAAGCGGAGCAATCCCGCGCAAGGCCGTTGATCATGAGCAGCATCATGCTGCGATGGCCGGCAGACGCGAGGATGATGTCCGTCTTCAACAAAGGTGGTACCGCGGAAGTTCAACTTTCGTCCTTTATAGGACGAAAGTTTTTTTATATTCCGCAACAGGTATAGAAGCACGCAGTATAACGGCAGGAAGTGATTGAATTGCAACGCATCGTAATGAAAATCGGCAGCAGTTCCCTTACGTCGGACAATGGCGGCCTTGATCGCGCTCGGGTCTCCTTCTATGTCCGGGAAATGATCTCCCTGCGCCAACGCGAGGCCCAGGTTGTGCTGGTCACCTCCGGAGCGGTAGCGGCCGGGTTCCGGCATATCGGATACCGGGAACGGCCCAAGCAGCTGCACGAGAAGCAAGCGGCCGCCGCGGTCGGGCAGGCTCTGCTGATGCAGGCGTACCAGGAGGAGCTGCAGCTGCATGGAGTCCCTGCGGCCCAGATTCTGCTCACCCGCTCCGACTTCGCGAACCGCCGCCGGGGCCATAATGCGTATATGACGCTGCAGGAGCTATTGGCCAGAGAGGTCGTCCCGATTATTAATGAGAATGATACCGTCTCGGTCGAGGAGCTGAAATTCGGCGATAACGATACGCTCTCTGCGCTCGTCGCCAATCTGGTTCACGCGGACCGGCTCATTATCGTCACCGATACGGACGGCTTATATACGGCCGATCCGCGGACAAATCCCGAGGCGACCCGCTTCGAGCGCGTCGATCAGATTGACGAGGATCTGTATGCGTATGCCGGTGGAGCAGGCTCCTCTGTAGGCACGGGCGGGATGCGGTCGAAGCTGGACGCGGCACGTATCTCTATGCGCGGGGGGGTCCCCGCATTTGTCGGCAAGGTCAATGAACCGGGCGATCTTCTGCACGCGGTGGATGGCGACGGGAAGGGGACCTATTTCGACACCCATTTTCATGCGCTGCCGATGAAGAAACAGTGGCTCGGATTCCATTCGACGGCGCATGGCCGCATCAGTGTCGATGCCGGGGCGGAGGAGGCGCTGCTGGCCAAAGGCTCCAGCCTGCTGCCCGCCGGCGTCCGATCGATCGAAGGCGAATTCCATTCCGGCGATGTGGTCGAAGTCATCGGTCCAGATGAGCGGCTTATCGGCAGAGGCATCGTCAATTACGATTCGGATCAGCTGCGCACGGCGGCCGGCTGGTCGAGCGACGAAGTGATGAAGCGGATGGAAGTGAACCGGATCGAAGTCATTCACCGGGATGAATGGGTTACCCTGCGTTCCTAATGTTTCGGCAAAAATAGATTTTTATATGGAGGAGGAACTACGATGAGTGAAGTGCGTAACAAAGCCGGGCTCGCGAAGCAAGCGGCCCAGATTATGAACCGGTTGACCACGAAAGAGAAAAATGCGGCGCTGCACCAAATGGCGGATAAACTGCTGGAGCAAGAACGCTCCATTATCGAAGCTAATACGAAGGACTTGGAGAACGGCCGGCAGCAAGGCACCTCCCCTTCCCTGCTCGATCGGTTGGCGCTGAACAGCGCCCGCATCGAAGCGATGGCGGAAGGTCTGCGCCAGATCGCCGCTCTGCCCGATCCGGTGGGCGACGTGCTGGACACGTTCACCCGTCCGAATGACCTGCGGGTCGAGAAGATCCGGGTCCCGCTCGGCGTCATCGGCATGATCTATGAAGCACGGCCGAATGTCACCGTCGATGCGGCCGGCCTCTGCCTGAAGACCGGGAATGCGGTCGTCCTGCGGGGCGGCTCGGCCGCGATGGAATCGAACAAGCGCATCGTCGCCGTGCTGCACGAGGCGCTTGCCGGGACGGCGCTCCCGGCGGATGCGCTGCAATTGATTGAAAATCCGGACCGCTCCTCGGTCGATGAGATGCTGAAGCTGAACGGACTGCTCGACGTCGTCATCCCGCGCGGAGGCGCTTCGCTGATTCGGAATGTCGTGCAAAATGCTACCGTTCCGGTGATCGAGACAGGTGCCGGGATCTGCCATACGTACATCGATGAATCGGCCCGCCCGGCGATGGCGGAAGCCATTGCCGTCAATGCGAAGGCTCAGCGCCCATCGGTCTGCAACGCCATGGAGACACTGCTCGTGCATAAGTCGTATGCGGAACAGCATCTGCGGGCGCTGCTGGACCAGATGCGGGCCCAGGATGTCGAGCTCCGCGGCTGCGCGCAGACGCGTGCGCTTGACCCTTCGGTAGCGCCCGTGGCCGAAGCGGATTATGCGACTGAGTACAACGATTACATCCTCAATGTGCGCATCGTTGATTCGCTTGATGCCGCCTTGGAGCATATCGCGCGTTACGGCACGATGCATTCGGAGTGCATCGTTACCGAGAATGCGCGGCATGCCGAGCGCTTCCTGCAGGAGGTTGACGCCGCGGCCGTCTATCACAACGCCTCGACCCGCTTCACGGACGGATTCGAATTCGGCTTCGGCGCCGAGATCGGCATCAGCACCCAGAAGCTGCATGCACGCGGACCGATGGGATTGCCGGCTCTAACCTCAAGCAAGTACCGAATCTACGGAACAGGACAGATTCGTTCCTAACAGGATAGCGTTGCTAACAGAACAGATTTGTTCTTAAAGAGAGAAGCTTAGCAAATCGATAGGGATAGGAAGAGAGAGAGGAATGATACTGATGGACAATCGACATACACATATAACCGACTCGTTCCGCTCGCTTCGCATCGGCATTTACGGGGCCGGTTCCATGGCGGAGGCGATTATTCGCGGCCTGACGGAGAAGCAGCTGATCGCGCCGGACCGGATCGCGGTCGTGAACCGGAGCAATACCGAGCGGCTGGAGGAACTGCAGCGGCGTTACGGCGTTGCCGCCGATAATTCTCCGCAGGGCAAATCACGGCTGCTGCAAGCAGCCGATATCGTCCTCCTCGCCGTCAAGCCGAAAGATGCGGCAGGCGCACTCGCCGAGCTGAAGACCTGCCTTCAGCCGGGTGCGCTCCTGCTCTCGGTCGTCGCCGGGCTCTCCATCGCTACGATGCAGCGCATTGCAGGTCCGGTTCCCGTCGTGCGCACAATGCCGAATACATCCAGCTCGATCGGCCTCGGCGCCACCGGCGTCTGCTGGTCGGAAGAGACGTCCGCTGAACAGCAGGAAGCTGCGCTTCATCTGCTGCAGGCCGTAGGCTACGCAACCGTGGTGGCCGAGCATGATCTGAATATGGTTACCGGCCTATCCGGAAGCGGCCCGGCATATGTATACTATTTAATGGAAGCGATGATCGCGGCGGGCGTCGACGGCGGGCTCTCCGCGGAGCAAGCCCGCGAGTTGACCGTGCAGACGGTTCGGGGCGCAGCCGAGATGGTGCGGCTAACCGGAGAAGAGCCTGCCGATCTCCGGCGCAAGGTGACCTCTCCCGGAGGGACGACGGCAGCCGCGATCGAGACGCTGGAGCAGTACCAATTCCAGCAGGCGCTGCGTTCCGCTATCCACCGCGCGGAAGCCCGCGCGCAAGAGATGGGTGAACAAATTGGGAGGGAGACATATTGAAAGCACATTGCACCGCCACGTATCGCATTTATGACGATCGGGCCGACTTCGCCAGCAAGGCGGAAGGCATCGCCGTCGGTATGACGGTCGGCAGTTGGACCGAGCTGCCGGAAGCGCAAAAAGCGGATATGGCCAAGCATCTGGGACAAGTCCTCTCTGTCGTGCCTTGCGAATCCGACATCCCGGGCGAGCGGTATGCGGATATTACGATCGCCTATCCCGACGTCAACTACAGCCGGGATCTTCCGGCGCTGCTCGTGACGATGTTCGGGAAGCTGTCTATGGATGGACGCATCAAGCTGATGGACATCGAATGGTCCGATACGTTCAAGCAAGCGTTCCCCGGACCGAAGTTCGGCTTGGACGGAGTGCGGAAGCTGGTCGATGTCCATGACCGGCCGCTGCTGATGAGCATTTTCAAATCCGTTATCGGCTATGATCTGCCGGCTCTTGCCGAACAATTCCGGCAGCAGGCCTTGGGCGGGGTCAATATCATTAAAGACGACGAAATTCTGTTCGAAAATCCGCTGACGCCAATCGAACGCCGGGTGAAGGCCTGCATGGAGGCGGCGGATTCCGTCAGCCAGCAGACCGGCCAAAGGCTGCTATATGCGGTCAACCTGACCGGGCCGACGTTCAAGCTGCGGGATCAAGCGCTGCGCGCGATCGAAGCCGGAGCCAATGCCTTCCTGTTCAATGTGCTGGCCTACGGCTACGATGTGCTGCACGCGCTCAGCTCAGATCCGGATATATCGGTGCCGATCGCGGCGCATCCGGCGATGGCCGGCAGCATGTATCCGTCGCCGCATCACGGCATTGCGGCCCAATTGCTGCTCGGCAAGCTGATGCGGCTCGCCGGAGCGGATCTGGTGCTGTTCCCGTCACCATACGGCTCCGTAACGATGCCGGCGGAGGATACCTTCGCCATCCGCGATGCGCTCACCCAGCCGGATATGGCGCTGCTGCGCAGCTTCCCGGTGCCGTCCGCCGGCATCCATCCAGGCATCGTGCCGCTTATCATTCGCGACTTCGGCACCGATGTCATTGTCAATGCGGGCGGCGGCATCCATGGGCATCCGCTCGGTACCGCTGCCGGAGGGCGCGCATTCGTGCAAGCTATCGACGCCGTCATGCAGGGCAAGACACTGGAAAGCCGGGCAGCCGATCAGGAAGAGCTGCGGGCCGCGATTCAAGCATGGGGGGTGAAGCAGTGAGCCGGGGCCAACGACGGGTCATCTTCTGCGATTTCGATGGAACGATTACGGAGAACGACAATATTATCGCCATTATTCGCCACTTCAACCCGCCAGGCTGGGAACCGATTGTCCAGGACGTCTTGGAGGAACGCATCTCCATTTCTGAAGGCGTCGGGCAAATGTTCGCTCTGCTGCCATCATCGATGCGGGATGAAGTCATCAGGTTTGCGCTCGGACAAGCCGTCATCCGGCCGGGGTTCGAGGAATTCGTCCGCTTCTGCCGCGACAGCGATATCGCGCTGTACGTCACGAGCGGCGGCATCGATTTCTTCGTCTACCCGCTGCTTGAGCCGTTCGGCATTCCTTTCGATCATATCTATTGCAACGGAAGTGACTTCAGCGGAGAGTCGATTCGGATTACATGGCCGCATCCCTGCCAGGATCCGTGCCAGAACAAATGCGGCATGTGCAAGGCAACCATTGCCCGCCGCTTTCCGGAGGAACAATATGAGCGGATCGTTATTGGGGACAGCGTGACGGACTTCGCGGCAGCGAAGCTGGTCGAGTTCGTCTATGCGCGGGCCCAGCTTATCAGCAAATGCGAAGAGCTGCATCTTCCTTATGCGCCATTCGGGACGTTTTATGATATTATCGAGCATCTGGGAGGTTCGGCTTCATGATAGACATCCGGTTAACTATCGAGGAAAAGCAGCACGCCCTTGCCGAGCTGCGCAGCATCAAGGAACAATTCGCAGCGCGTCATTGGTTTCCCGGGACGAGCGGCAATCTGTCCGTTCGCACGGGGGACATCGAGGAGGGGCGTTTTCAATTCGCGATTACGGCCAGCGGCAAGGACAAGTCCGTACATACGACGGAGGACTTCCTATTCGTGGATGAAGCCGGACAGCCCTGTGAGGCGACCCGGCTCCAGCCAAGCGCGGAGACGCTCATCCACTGCGAGATTTACCGGTTAACCGGGGCAGGCGCCATTTTTCACATTCATACGGTATTCAATAATATCGTGTCCGAGATCTATGGGGACGAAGGCTATATTCCCGTCCAAGGCGTGGAGCTTATCAAAGCTTTCGACATCTGGGAGGAAAATGCGCGGATCGACATCCCGGTCATTCCGAATTACGCTCATATTCCGAGCATCGTTCCCTGCATTAGGGCCAAGCTCAATCCGGACATCCCGGGCGTCGTCCTGCGCAACCACGGCATTTACACTTGGGGGGCCAACTGCTTCGAGGCGAAGCGCCATCTTGAGGCGTTCGAATTTCTGTTCGAGCATGTCTATCGAATGAAGGCGCTGGGACGATAGCCATCACCTTCGATCGCTTGGGAAGACTGATCTTCCAAGCGATCGTATTTTTTTCCGGAAGCCGCTGCGGAAGTTATGCTCAAGAGATAGCTGGTCACGCGGCGGCCGTTACGCAGCCAGCCCTTTGCTCCATTCTCCCCTTCAATCAGGTACATAATCGGAGGTTTGCTCTTCTTCTATCCCCTTCTCAAAAAAGGCTCCCTCTCCCCCTGCCCGCAACGCCATGCACCTGTCAAAATGATACCGTTATCCGTGTTACATGACGTTTCTAAGAGTGCGGTTGTGTGAAAAGTGTGAAGAATCGAAGCTCCTCCGGCATCCCTGCGTGCTTGTTGCTTACGAATTAATCCCCCTTGATCAGATGGAGTCTGAGCCGAAGGGAGAGTATGCATAAGCGCCATAACACGGCATAACTCAACATAGCACTATATCACCTCGCGGAAGCGCTCGCGCTGCTGGAGGAGCGGACAGACATTCGCCATCACTAGTCCGAAGCTGCGGCTCCTCCAACAAGAATACCCCCGGCACGATGAGTCTCTCTCACTCGTGCCGGGGGTTACGGTGAAGCTATTCTTGGCAGCGGCTCATGCTCAATTATCGGAAGGAATGCGCAGCTTCCCGGTGGAACGGAACCGCTGCGTGTACACCTTAGCGTCCTCGATCGTGCGGACGCGGTTGCGGCTCCACTCAAGCAATATCCGATCGATGTAGCGGAAATACACTTTGCCGGCGAATACCGCTTCCTTCAGCGCCAGCAAAATCAGCTCTTCCGGATACCGGTCTTCGTCAATCCAGCCGGCAATCGTCTCGCACTCCATCGGGGAGAGGGGACGTCCGAATTCCTTCTCGAATATATTAAATAGATTCGGAGGCTCCGCGTCGGACAACGGCGCCGCCGCCCGCAGCCGCTGCCGTTCTGCCCGGATTTCCTCAGCGGCTGCCAAGGCGAGCTTTTCCCACAATCCGGTCAAATTGTATTGCTCGTACTGGACATCCGTCGCTGGATCAATGTTGTCGTCTATACTCAAAAAACCTTCTTTCATCAGCTTCTGCAGCGATTTGATAACCGCATCAGGAGCTGCTCCCATTCGTTCCTGCAGTTCGTCGATTGTCGGGAACTCCTTCATCTCCTGCTGCTTGAAGCCGATGAGGTGAATGAGCAGCATCACATCCGAATCGCTCAACTTCCATTGCTTATAGTAACGCAGCAAATGATACGGCACGCTAATGCTGCCCGATTGCAGGCCTAGCGCCAACCCTTTGGCAAAGGTCCGGAATCCGTCTACACTCACCAAGGTACCTCCTCTTCCCAACATACTCTCCTTATTGTCGCACAAACGAATGCTTTTGGTAAGGCTTACATTGATAATGTTTCCAAAAAATTCATGAACTTGTGTAACAGTAATCCCGTATCACCGAAGCGATACGGGATAATATGCTAGCTATCAGGCCGTGCCTAGCGGCGCCATGCGGCGCTGCGCAGCATACAGACCGTTATGGATACAGACGGTACAACAGGCGCGGGAACGGAATTGTCTCCCGAACGTGCTCAAGCCCGCAAATCCACGCCACTGTGCGCTCCAATCCAAGACCGAAGCCGGAATGAGGCACGGAACCGTATTTTCTCAAATCAAGATACCACTGATAAGCTTCATCGGACAGCTCATGCTCGCGGAAGCGCTCCTGCATCAGCTCCGGATCGTCGATACGTTGCGAGCCGCCGATAATCTCGCCATAGCCTTCTGGCGCGATCATGTCGGCGCAGAGCACGACTTCCGGACGGTTCGGATCCGGCTTCATATAGAACGCCTTGATCGATGTCGGGTAATGCGTAATGAACACCGGCGTCTCGTATTTCTCGGCGATCGCCGTCTCATGCGGCGCTCCGAAGTCTTCGCCCCACGGAATGTCGTGGCCTTGCTCCTGCAAAAACTGAATCGCTTCATCATACGTGATGCGCGGGAACGGACCTGTCACCTTCTCCAGCTTCGAGACATCCCGTCCTAGCGTATCGAGCTCGGCGCGGCAGTTCTTCAGCACGGACTGCACGATATGGGCTACGAATTGCTCCTGCACCCGCAGGTTCTCTTCATGATCGACGAAGGCCATCTCCGGCTCGATCATCCAGAACTCGATCAGGTGTCGCCGGGTCTTCGATTTCTCAGCGCGGAACGTCGGGCCGAACGAGTACACCTTGTTCAGCGCCATCGCCGCAGCTTCCATGTAGAGCTGCCCGCTCTGGGTCAGGAACGCGTCTTCTTCAAAATATTTCGTATGGAACAGCTCCGTCGTGCCTTCACAAGAGGAAGGCGTCAAGATCGGAGGATCGACCAGCGTAAAGCCATGCTCGTCGAAAAATTGCTGCACCGCGCGAATAATCTCGGCGCGAATCGTCAGGATGGCGCGCTGTCTTGGCGCCCGCAGCCACAGATGGCGGTGATCCATCAGGAAGTCGACCCCATGCTCCTTCGGCGTAATCGGATAGTCCTCCGTTAACTGGATGATCTCGACTCCGGTTACCGTCATTTCATAGCCGGACTTGGAGCGCGGCTCTTCCCGAACGATCCCTGTAAAATATAAAGAACTCTCCTGTGTCAAGCTCTTGGCCGCTTCCCATACCTCTTCCGGCACTTCACTCTTCACGACGACACCTTGGATGAACCCGGTGCCGTCCCGCAGCTGCAGAAATTGAATCTTGCCGCTGGAGCGTTTGTTATGCAGCCAGCCGCCGATGCGAACTTCTTCGCCCACATGGCGGTTGACATCACGGATGACACATGTGGTCGTCATCATTCGTCTCTCCCTTACGATTGTTTGGATTGTTGAACCAATCGATACGTATCGCGGGCAATCATTAGCTCTTCATTGGTCGGAATGACGAATACGTCCACCTTCGAATTCGGCGTCGAGATACGGCGCGGTTCCTTCGAACGCACCTTGTTCAGCTCCCGATCAATCTCTACGCCGAGGAACGTTAGCTTCTCGCATACATGCTGGCGAATGACGACCGAGTTCTCGCCTACGCCGGCGGTAAATACGACCGCATCCACGCCGTCCATCGCAGCCGCATAGGACCCGATATACTTGCGCATGCGGTACGTGTACATCTCGAACGCCAGCGTCGAATTCGGTTCGCCTGCTTCCATTCCGTCCGTAATCTCGCGCATATCGCTGGATACGCCGGAGATCGCGAGCAGCCCGCTATGCTTGTTCAGCATCGAATTGACTTCATTGACCGTCAGGTCTTCCTTCATCATCGTGAACGGAACGACCGCAGGGTCCAGGTCGCCGCTGCGCGTACCCATCATCAGGCCTTCAAGCGGCGTCATCCCCATCGACGTATCGACCGAGATGCCTCCCTCGACCGCCGTCAGGCTGGCCCCGTTCCCGATATGGCACGTAATGATTTTCAGCTCTTCCAGCGGGCGGTCCATCAGCTCGGCCGCGCGCTTGCTGACATAATCATGCGATGTGCCGTGGAAGCCGTAGCGGCGGATTTTATGCTTTTTGTACAGCACTTTTGGAATGGCGTACATGTACGCTTTCTCTGGCATCGTCTGGTGGAAAGCCGTATCGAAGACAACGGATTGCGGCACGTTCGGAATATTCGCCTCTACGGCCTTAATCCCCATCATATGGGCCGGATTATGCAGCGGCGCCAGATCGAACAAGCGACGAATCTCGGCTTTGACCTCCGAATCGACCAGTACCGAATTTTTGAACGATTCGCCGCCATGCACGACGCGATGGCCGACCGCATCGATCTCGTCGGTCGACTTCAGAACACCGACTTCCGCATCGGTCAACTTGTCCAATACTTTGCGGATTGCCGTCGTGTGATCGAGAATCTCGCTGACTTCCGTGATCTCTTCCGTATGATGCGGCTCATGCACGAGGATGGAAGAATCCATCCCGATGCGCTCTACCCGGCCTGCCGCCAACACCGACTCGTCCGTCATATCGTACAGTTGATATTTAAGCGAGGAGCTTCCCGCGTTGATTACGAGTATTTTCATAGTCGATCCCCATCCTTATCATACTTGAAAAATCCGACGCCCGTCTTCACACCAAGGTGGCCGGCTCGCACCATCTTTTTCAACAATACGGACGGACGATATTTGATATCGCCGAATTCGCGGAACATGCGTTCCAACGCCGCCAATACCGAATCCAGACCGAAGCGGTCCGCCATTTCCAAAGGCCCATATTGGAAATTGTATCCGATACGCATCGCGTTGTCGATATCTTCTGGCGAAGCGACGCCTTCCTGGAGCACATGAAGAGCCTCGTTGATGAGAATGCAGCTCACGCGCGTCGTCACGAATCCCGGAGATTCATAGACCATAACGCCTTTCTTCTGCACAACCTCTTCGACGAAGCGCTTTGTTTCGTTAAATGTAGCGTCCGAAGTCTTCAGCCCGCGGATAATCTCCACTAGCTCAACCTTCGAGACGGGATAAATAAAGTGCATGCCGATAACCCGTTCCGGATATTTCGTCTTGCTGGCCAGCTCGGTTAACGACAATGTGGATGTATTGCTTGCCAAAATAATATTGCCTGGGCAAACGCGATCCAATTCAGCAAAGACTTGCTTCTTCGCTTCCAAATCCTCCGAGATCGTCTCGATGACCAATTCGCAAGATCCCAGTTCCGCCAAATGTGTCACTTTATGTATGCGGGACAGGATCAATTTTTTCTCCGCCTGGGTGATTGCCCATTTCTCCATTTGTTTGTCCAGACTCGCTTCAATCATCGAGTAGGCATGATCCAGCTTCTCTGTCGACTTTTCCACCAACAGCACGTCCAAGCCTTTAACAGCAAGCATTTCCGCAATGCCTTGGCCCATAGTACCGCCGCCGATGACGCCGATTTTCTTGAAAAACATGGTTTCTTCCACCTTTCCTCCATCTATGCTCTGTATAGTGTACCCGATAACAGGCATTCGTTATCAGTGCACAGGGATCTTAATCTATCATAACATGAATCTTGCATATAAAAAGAAAAACCCAGCGTGTTTTCACGCTGGGAATTACTGCCTGTCACATAATAGACACCGGAATTGCTCTCCGCTCAGATTTTCCTCGCTCAAAAGCTGGTGCAAAATGCGCTCAAAGGCAGGCTTGCGCTCACCCAGCAGCGCGTGCGTACGCTGGAAGAGCTGCTCCATGATGACTTGCGTCTGCCGGGTCAAGGCTTCAGGCGATACCTGCTTCAAGCGGACGATGCCCAACTCCGTCAGGCCCGCATTGACCATCGTGTCGACGATGTTCAGCGCCTGATCGAAGTCGCCTTGCGAGCCGGTGCTGCGGTTGCCGTAGAAGATCTCCTCGGCCACGGCTCCGCCGAGCGCAATCATAATCTGTTCCTCCAGGAACGGCTTCGTGTACAGATAACGCTCTTCCTGCGGCTGATGACGGACATACCCGAGCGCCTGTCCCCTTGGGCTGAGCGCCACCTGGGATACGCTGCCGGGACGGACCACTTCCGCCATAATCGCGTGGCCCAACTCGTGGATCGCGACGCGCCGGCGCTCTTCCTGATTCGTCTCCCGGTCGATCTTCTCGCCCATCATCACTTTATCGATCGCCTGGGAGAAATGGTTCGTCGTAATGACATCCGACTCATCCCGCATCGCATAGATTGCGCCTTCATTCAAGACGCTCTCCAGCTGCGCCCCGGAGAAGCTGAAGGTCTCGTCGGCGATCCGCTCCAGATCGACGTCATCGGCCAGCGGCTTATTGACGGCGTGAAGCTTCAGAATATGAAGCCGGCCCTTTTTATCGGGGAGATCGACCTGAATATGGCGGTCGAACCGTCCCGGGCGAAGAAGGGCGCTGTCCAGCATCTCCTTGCGGTTCGTCGCGGCCATAACGAGAATGCGCGGGCTCATGTCGGCATACAGCCCGTCCATCTCCGTCAGGAGCTGGTTCAGCGTCTGATCGTACTCTCGCTGTTGTCCGCCCTCCCGCTTCCCGCCGATGACATCGATCTCGTCGATGAAGATGACGGCGTTCTGCTTCTTCTCCTTGGCTGCGCGCTGCCGGGCCTGCTTGAACAGCTCGCGCACGCGGCCGGCTCCGACGCCGACGAACATCTCCACGAACTCACTCCCGGCGACGCCGATGAAGACGGCATCGGCATAATGCGCCGCCGCTTTGGCCATCAGCGTCTTCCCTGTCCCCGGAGGCCCGGTTAGCAGGATGCCCTTGAGCGGACGGATCCCGAACTTCCGGATCTCATCCGGGCGAACAAGGAAATCGAGCGCTTCAATTAATTCATTCTTCGCCCGTTCCTGGCCGCCAATCTGCTCGAAGCTTAGCGGGGCTACATCCGCCTTGCGCGAATCGCTGCGGGCGCTTCCGTTCGTCACTCCGGCACCGCCGCGCCGCTTGACGGCATACAATAGCACGATTAATACAACGGCTGCCAACACGATAGGAAGGATATTCACGCCACGAAAAGCGAGGAAGATGACGATCGAAATCGCCGCTCCGATAGCCGCCTCAGGCCAGCGGATCGACAGTCTGTTCTTCATGCGGCCACACCCCCATTGCGGTTCCGTCCAGCGGCAAGAGCATCGTCTTGCTGCCTTGCTTGTCCTTCAGTTGAATATAGACATACTGGTTATCCATCTCCGTCACGACTTCCAGGTCTGGCTGGTTCGTCTTCAGCTCCTGCAGCTTCTTCGGAATATCGCTGTAATTCCGGTGAACCATCGCCTGAGCTACATCGAACAGCGCCTGCGACCACCATTTGTCAATCGATGGCGTACTGTTCTCATTGATATATTCAATCTGCACTTTTTTACCTTTGGCATACTGTGCAATATCGTTATTCAGCTTCTGTACCACTTCACGAATATCGGCGTTCGGATCGGCCTGAATTTGAATGCTAAGCGTATCCGAATGCCAATCTACCTGATACTTCGTAATCTCGGCATGCTGCCGCATGACGCGATCTACGGGCTGTTCCACATACTTTGTCTGATACACGGCCCACCCGCCGAATAAAATACCGCCGGTCAGCAGCATAATAAGCAGGGTCGGCGCAATGCGAATGTTCTTCGTCATGCCACGAAAACCCCTTTCTATTCCTGTATAGCACTGAAAATTGCAGGCTGAACATGTTGCTGGCGTGCAGACGAAATCATCTGCTTTGGCTGACATACGGTGCTAAATATGTGCAAGTCATACTTTTATCTATCAACTCATGACATACATTAGTATACCATAGATGATATACGATTTCGGAATGTAAAGTGTTCCATGACTGCCAGCACAGCAAAAAGCACCGCCTCCCTTCAGCGGCGTTAACACGCTGAAGCGAAGCGGTGCGGAATGGAAGAGCAGGTCCAAGCTGCCCTTGGCTATTGATTGGGCAATCCATAGATCTCGCCCAAGGGAGAACCATCATAGAAGGAATAAAACTGATAAAAATACCGGCGCGTCCCTTGCTCGTCCTTACGCTGGACGAAGGCTTGCCACACATATTGATTATCCTTGTATCCGGGCAGCAGCCGCACGATACGGGCATCCGGATACGCCTGATGAATAGTGGCCTTCACCGTGGCTTTATCCACGCTGTCGGCTGCCGGGATCGAGGTGACCCGATCGGGAAATACCCATACCCAGACGGCCTTCTCTTCCTGGTTGACCCCATTAATAACATAGACGACTTCTTCCCATATACTCTTGTCAATGCCGTTTACCTCGGTCAACGGCATTTCCTGCTGCGCGCGCTGCAGGATCTCTGCTTCTTTTACCCGCTCATCGGAATAAATGTAATTGACGTACATTACCAAGGCGACAATGAATAGGATAAGCACGAGGAACGCCAGCACGGCGATGAACCACCGGTTGCGGCGGCGGCGACTGCGGCTTCTGGCCATGCGCTCCTCCCGTCAGCGCTCGAGCAGGCGCTCGAAGCACCGCTCGGCTTCATAGAGAATGCGCTCTTCGTCCAAGGTCAGGCACTGGCCGTCCTTAACCACTTGGCGCCCGTCGACCCATACATGAGCGACGTCTTTGGCGGAAGCGGAATAAATCATATGCGAGACGAAGTCGGTATGCGGGACGAAATGCGGC
The DNA here is from genome assembly GCF_007066085.1 of Paenibacillus thiaminolyticus. Taxonomy (NCBI): domain Bacteria; kingdom Bacillati; phylum Bacillota; class Bacilli; order Caryophanales; family Paenibacillaceae; genus Paenibacillus; species Paenibacillus thiaminolyticus. Next base: position 1,153,244 of record NZ_CP041405.1, read on the forward strand.
TGGTTCACATTGACCGCCACGATATCCGCCTTCATGCCGGCTTCCAGCAGACCCAGCTTCTCTGCCCGGAGCGTCTGCGCTCCGTACAGCGTCCCCATACGCATCGCTTCGGCCGCCGGAACCGCCGTCGGATCGCCGGATACACCCTTATGGATCAGGGCAGCCAAGCGCATCTCTTCGAACATATCCAGATTGTTGTTGCTTGCCGGCCCGTCGGTTCCCAGCGATACGGTTACGCCGGCGCGCAGCAGCTCCGGAACCCGCGCCACGCCGGAAGCCAGCTTCAGATTGCTGCCCGGATTATGGGAGACGGCCACGTCATGGCGAGCCAATACTTCGATCTCCTCATCGGTCAGATGAACGCCGTGCGCCACGAAGGAAGGGCGCGAGAAGAAGCCGAGCTTCTCCAGATGAGCGACGGGACGCAGCCCATAGTCCGCGACATTCTGGGCGACTTCCGCCGCGGTCTCCGACATATGCGTATGCAGCGGAAGATCGAGATCATGCGCCGCCTGCACGAACTTCTCGATGAAGCCCGGCGGGCATGTATACGGAGCGTGCGGAGCCAGCATCGTCGTAATGCGGCCGTCCGCCTTGCCGTGCCACTCGCGGGCGAATTGAACGGCTTCCTGCAGCTTCGCTGCCTGCACGTCTTCTGGGCATAGACCGATCGCGCCGCGCATCAGGCAGGCGCGCATGCCGGATTCCTCGACGACCTTGGCCACCTCATCCATATGGTCATACATATCGACGAATGTCGTCGTCCCGCCTTTCAGCATTTCTAGAACCGAGAGCGCCGTCCCCCAACGGACGTCCTCCGCAGTGAATTTTGCTTCCATCGGCCACATTTTCTCTTGCAGCCACGTCTGGAGCACCATATCATCGCCATAGCCGCGCAGCAGCGACATCGCCGCATGGCCGTGGGTATTAATGAGCCCCGGAATGAAGAACAGCCCCTTGCCGTCGATCCGCATCGCCTCGGGCGTATCATGCTCTTGCGGCAAATGTTCTCCCACATAGACAATCATGTCATTTTCAATGACCATCGTACCTGTAACCGCCGTGTGCTGCGCGCCTGGGCGAAGTGACGCAAAGTTCCCGTTACTAATAATAAGTTTCGTCGTCATTCTACCGGAGCTTCCTTTCTCTCATCGGATAAATAATAGGCCAGACTGAACATGTCCGTCGTAAAATCGGCGGTATGCACCCGCACGTGAGGCGGGACGCGAAGAATAACCGGAGCGAAGTTCAAGATTGCCTCCACTCCCGCGTCGACGAATTGCTCCGCGACATGCTGCGCCTCCGAGGCGGGTACGGTGATGATTCCGATGCGGATTTTATGTTCGCGCACGGTGTCCGCCAGCTCGCTCATCGGCTGTACGCGCAGATTGTTGATCTCGGTGCCTACCTTCGGCTCCAGCTGGTCGAATACAGCCACAATCCGCATATTGTCCTTCATATATGCCGTATAGTTGCACAATGCATGGCCCAGCTTCCCCGCTCCGACGAGACCGACATTAATAATCTGATCCAGCTTCAGTATATGGCGGATTTGTTGAATCAGGTAAGAGACGTCATACCCAATTCCTTTGCGTCCAAAATCGCCGAAATATGCCAAGTCTTTGCGAATCTGGGCGGGATTGAGGTCCAGCTTCTGACCCAAATCCTGTGAAGAAACCGTCAGAACCTCTCGCTGCTTCAGTTCCATCAGATGACGTAAATAAACCGGCAGTCTGCGAACGACAGCTTCTGATATTTTCAACGTTTTCATATCTATTTCGTTGCCCCCTCATCGCTCTTACACGCCTATTTTTCGTGCTCGCTTAACCACGCTTCGATTCTGGGCACCAGCTGCACATTGGCCATGTGCTCCATCTTCGGCCCAGGAAGCGAATATAAGAAATGTTTGCCGTAGCTCGTCTCAATGACCCGTGTATCGTACACGATGACGATGCCTTTGTCCTGAGCGGTCCGCACAAGGCGTCCGAAGCCTTGCTTGAAGCGGATAACCGCCTGCGGAACCGAATATTTGCGGAACGGGTTCTGCTTCTGGCGCTTCAGCCGGTCGCATTTGGCTTCGACGAGCGGATGGTTCGGCGGCTGGAACGGCAGCCGGACAATGGCGAGACAGGTCAGCGCGTCTCCAGGAATGTCGACCCCTTCCCAGAAGCTGCTCGTACCGAGCAGCACGGAGGCCGGCTGCTCCCGGAAGCGGCGCGTCAGCTTGCTGCGGTTCCCGCTGTCGATGCCTTGGCCCAGCACCTGAATGCCGCTCGCGCTCAGCGCCTCCTTCAGCGGCTCGTATACATCCCGGAGCATACGATACGAGGTGAACAGGACGAGCATTCTGCCGCGCGTGACGAGCGCTACATCCCCGATCGATTTCGCGAGCGTCTGATTGAAGACCGCGTCGGATGATCCTTTGACGCTGGGGAAATCGCGCGGGATAACGACCAGCGCCTGCTCCCGGTAATTGAACGGGGAAGGCAGAATGACCGTATGCAGCCTGCCGTCGTTAGCAGCCTCCATCAGCCCGATTTGCTCCTGCACGAACTGGAAGGACTTATCTACGGACAATGTGGCTGAAGTGAGGATGACGCTCTTCTTCGGCTCGAAGAAATAACGGTTCAACGCCTCGCTCACGTCAACGGGCACGGCATACATCTGCAGCGACTTGAATTTGAACTGCGTGTTGCCCTCCATCCAGTAGACCGTCTCTGGATCCGATCCTTGCATGAACAGCCGGAAATCGTCGCGGACCAGGCCTACATCCTTCAGAAGCCCGCTAATATCGACGATGACGCCTTCCAGTTCGTCGTCATCGGCCTCTTTCCACTCATTGACCAGCTTCTCGCCCGAGCGCACAATATCGCTGAGACGGGTGTGGATCGATTTCTCCAGCTCTACCGCCTCGGGCCAGCTCTCCGGACGCTCGCCGGCCGGGAGGCGCAGCACCGCCTGCCCGCCCTCGAATTGCCCGGCTTCCCCGGAAGGAAGCAGCTGATACAGCATGTCATGCAGCCGATCCCATTGTTCCTTCACGTCGACGATCTGCTGCAGCAGCTTGTCGATCCCTTCGGCCCAGATAAGCGCTTTCTCATGGCCTGACAACCGAAGTCGCTGTTGAAGGACGACAAGAGCGCCGCTCTTGCTGTCTTTGAACAGCCGGGTGAGCGGGTGAATGAGTGAAAAATATTGCAAATTCGTCCCCAAGTGCTTGCCGGCCGTCTCCTCGAAATGATGCGCCTCGTCAACGACGAGATGCTCATAGCCTGGCAGCAGACGATGGTCCGCCATCACGTCGGTAAATAATAACGAATGGTTCGTAATGACGATATCGGAGAGGTTCGCGTTATTTTTGGCCCGGTGATAGAAGCAGCGGCGGAACCAAGGACAGGAACGGTTCAGGCACGAATCACTGTCGCTGGATACCGAATCCCAGAACTCGGGGCCTTTGTGAACGAGATGAAGCTCCTCGTCATCTCCATGCTCCGTCCGGCTAAGCCACACGAGCAGCTGCGCCGCTGTAATGCTGTCATCTCTTGCGTGGACGAACTCTCTGTTACTTATTTTATGTTCAAATTTACGCAAACACAAATAGTGACTGCGCCCTTTTAGTAGCGATACCTTGAACGAAAAAGGAACAATCTGCTCCAGAAGCGGCACATCGCGCTGTCTCAGCTGCTCCTGCAGGTTGATTGTATGGGTGCTGACGACCACCTTCTTCTCATGAAGAACGCTCTGATACAGGGCCGGAAGCAAATAACCGAGCGACTTGCCGGTTCCCGTCCCGGCTTCAATCAGCAGATGCTTGTCCTGATCGAGACATTCCATCACTTCGTTGAACATCTGCTCCTGCGAAGCGCGGGGCTCGTAATGATCAAGCATCGCTTCCATTCGCCGCTTCACTTCATCCAGAAAATGGCGGAACGACTTGCCGGACAGCGGGTTGTCCGCGGACGCGTCGCGGGGCGGCGGCGTGTCGGTCCAATCGTCCTGCTTGAGCATCAGCTGACGGTGGGGGAAATAGCCTTCCTCCTCCCAGCTGGCCATATTGCGTTCCCGTTCAGTTAGCTTCTCCGCCAGAAGCCACTTCAAATCCCGCTCCTCGTGATCCCCGAACACATCGACGATGCCTTGCAGCGTAAGCAGAGGCAGGTCATCAATAGCTTCCATGCACCGGCGGAAGATGTCCGCCGTCGCAAGCGCGTCGCTGTCCGCCTGATGAGGCCTGTCATGGGCAATGCCGAAATCATGAGCTACGGAGCCTAGCTGATAGGAAGGAAGCGAAGGGAACAAAATGCGAAGCAGCTCAATCGTGTCCAATATCCTTCCGGTGAACGGCAAATAACCGGTCTGCTCCAGCGCTTGGCGCAAATATTGGTAATCGAAGCCTACATTGTGGCCCACAAGGACAACGTCGCTCAGCAGCGGCACCATCCCGGTCATGGCCTCGTCCAGATCTGGCGCATCCTGAACATCCCCGTCGGAGATGCCGGTAAGATTGGTAATGAATTCGGGTATGCTTACCGTCGGACGGACCAGGGTGTGGTATTGTTGTTCTACGTTCAGATCATGCCCCAGAACGACAAGGCCAATCTGTATAATTTCATCGCTGGGCTGATTGCCCGTCGTCTCAAAATCCAACACAGCAAATCTCATTATCTGTTAATTCCTCTCACCGTTTCTGTTCTTAGCATAACAGATGATCGGTCATTTGGAAATGCACAGAGGGAAACATCTGTGCGTATTTTTACGTACAGGTTTCCCTCTCTGGTTACGGCATGTGAATCCACTCACCGCCATATTGCAAATGATCGCCATCCGACAGACACGCTTTCAAGTTCAAAACAGGCTCTGGCAGTGAAGGATCAAGCAGGTGCGCTTTGCTGAAGTATTCCTTCGCTTTGGAAAGATCCCGCTGCTCGGCGCTGATGCATCCCAAGGCATTGTAAGCGATCGCTTTGAGGCATTTGCTCTCGGTCAGAGGAATGATGAGTTGAAAATGATGTCCCGCTTCCTGATTCCGGCCCAGATGCAAATAACTCATGGCCAAATAAATGCGGCTGTCGATATGGTCCGGCCTTATCGATGCCGCCGCTTCCAAATGCTTGACGGCTTCATCATACATCATCAGCATGTAGTATCCCTGACCTCGCTGGAACGGATCCGTAATATCGGGCAGTGTCGGCTGCGGCTGCGCCTCGATCACGTCATTAGGACTGTGCGGGCGCAGCGAGGCGAGCTTCTCTTCGAACCGGAGCCACTCCTCCACGATGTAATCGCTCATGGTGGACAGCACCTTCAATTGCCGGTCCAATTCCTGCTTGCGCTCTCCCGCCGCTTGGGGATACTGGCGAATTAACTCATCCAGCACTTCATTCATCGTCGCGAATACTTGTTGCAGCACGATTCCATCCCACCTTTACGAGTGATGCGTATCGTCTTCATAACGGATCTACGTTCATTGTGTGTTAAGGGGGTGGATTTCATTCCGTGCTCCAACGTTTACCCAACGGAGCCTGGCGCTGTCAAGAGCTGGGCCTGTCCAGGATGAAGTGTTGTACCGTTGTTCGCTGTGTTGGCCGACGGTCCTTATCTAGGCAAGTTACTTGACCGTCGCGTGGACTTCCGTGCCGGCCATCAATTCGACAGGCTTGTTCTCCCCATCGACGAACACGATTTTGGGCGTATAGGAACGAGCTTCTTCGTCGGTCATCGACGCATATGAAATAATAATGACGTTGTCTCCGGGCTGGACCAGGCGTGCCGCCGCCCCGTTCAAGCAGATGACCCCGGAATGGCGCGGCCCCGGAATGACGTAAGTTTCCAGACGGGCGCCGTTGTAATTATTGACAATCTGCACTTTCTCATTAGCCCAAATGTCGGCGCATTCCATCAGATGCTCGTCGATCGTAATGCTGCCCACATAATTCAAGTTAGCCTCCGTCACCGTCGCCCGGTGAATTTTCGATTTCATCATTTCACGGAACATAAGCGTCCTCCTTGGCGGCTGAACAGCCGGTTGTCAATTAAGCGCGTTCGCCCGAAGCGGACCGCCAGCGCGATAAGCACGTCGCTCCCTGCATTGCCGGCCGGTTCATCAGAAGGCAGCGCCTGCAGCGCCGGGAACGTCAATATGTCAACGTAATCAATATCCGCCAGCGGCGCTTCGCCGATAATCTGGCGGAGGCGGGACTTTATGTCTCCCGCCGTGAGCGCCGGGTCCTCCCGAAGCCACTGCTCCGCCATGCGGAGCGAGCGGGATAAGCCGAGCGCCTGTTCGCGCTCCTCGCCGCTCAGGTACACATTGCGCGAGCTGAGCGCGAGCCCGTCCGCTTCCCGCACAATCGGGCAAGGGACGATCGCGACATCGAAGTTCAGGTCGTCCACCATCTGTTGAATGACGGCGACCTGCTGCGCATCCTTCATACCGAAGTATGCCCGATCGGGCTTGACGATATGGAATAGCTTCGCGACGACGGTCGTGACCCCGTCGAAATGACCCGGGCGGGACGCGCCGCACAGCCGCTCGGTAACTTCGCGCACATGAATCGTCGTCTTCGTCGGCTGCGGATACATTTCTTCCGGGGACGGAAGAAAAACGATATCGATGCCAAGCGAAGCCGCAAGCTTCAGATCCCGCTCCTCATCGCGCGGATATTGGGCCAGATCTTCGTTCGGCCCGAATTGAATCGGATTCACGAAGATGCTCAGCACCGTGACCGCGCACTGCTCCTTCGCCTGCCGCATCAGACTGGCATGGCCTTCGTGAAGATAGCCCATCGTCGGGACGAATCCGACCTCTGCCCGTTCCGATTGCTGTTCCGCTTCCTGCCGGAGCCTGCGGACCGCAGTCCGCAGCTCGGCGATGGTCCGAACAGTGATCATCGGACATCCTCCTCTTCCCGGCCGGCATGCCCGTACAATTGGACCTGCACTTCTTCATCGGCCGTGAACGAATGGCCTTCCGCCGGGAAGGCTCCCGACTTCACCTCTCGCACATAGGCACCGATCCCCTCCTGAATCATGGCGCCAATATCGGCATAGGTTTTGACGAACCGCTTCTCGCGGTAATCCGCCGTATAGCGCAGCAGATCGTGGAATACGAGCACTTGGCCGTCGGAGGACGCGCCCGCCCCGATGCCGATCGTCGGAATCGAGAGCCGCTCCGTAATATAAGCCGCCACCTGCGCCGTCACCAGCTCGAGCACGATCGCGAACGCGCCGGCCTTCTCCAGCGCCAAGGCATCCTCCAGCAGGCGGTTCGCATCCTCCGCCGTCTTGCCTTGAATGCGGTAGCCGCCGATCTGATGCACCGACTGCGGCGTCAAGCCGATATGCCCCAGGACGGGCACCCCTGCTTGCACGCACGCTTCGACCGTGGCGGCGATTTCCTTGCCGCCCTCCATTTTGACGGCATGGGCATGGCCTTCCTGCATTATGCGGCGGACGCCGGCCAGCGTGTCGGACATGCTGCCGTGGTACGTCATGAACGGCATATCTGTCACGATGAAGGTGCGGGACGCGCCGCGCCGTACGGCGCGCGAATGATACACCATATCGTCGAGCGTGACCGGCAGCGTCGAGTCATAGCCGAGCACGACGTTGCCGAGCGAATCGCCGACGAGAATCAAATCGACGCCGGCCGCTTCCGCCAGCTGAGCCGACGGGTAATCATACGCCGTCACCATGGCCAGCTTTTCCCCCCGCCCCTTCATCGCCTTCATTTTCACAATGCTTAACGGTTGTGTTGCCATCTCGTACATCCATCTCCTTTTGTAGAGGCTGCTCACTAAGTTCCGCTTTATGGCGGAATCTTGTGGAACACAGACCCTTCGAGGTCAGCCCCTTTTTGTTGATCGGCCTCGTTCCTTCTCTTTAGTGTGCGCAAAACAAAAAAACCTTTCAGCATATCCTGCTAAAAAGGTCACCAAAGAGAAAAAGAGGTCGCATGCGGACGTCCTTCTGTCTCGGTCCCTTCGGCTCAGAGCAGATACGTGCACCACGTTCGTCAAGGAATATGTACTTGTCGGCACGATGTTCCTTGCTTACTCGGGTGAGTGCGATTCTCTCCCGAGATACCGCCTCACCGACTACAGTATAGCAGATTCATGGATCGGTTTCACCCGGAAAAATGCACATCTCCGGAAAAAACTTTTTGCACCGTTCCCGTCTTATCCCTCAGCAGCAGGGCCCCGGATTCATCGAGCCCTTCCGCTATGCCCTGCAACGGCCCTTGGGGGGTCTCGATAGTCACTTGCCGGCCGAGCGTAATGCTCTGCGCCTCCCACAGCGTGCGGATAGGCGCGAACCCTTCCTCCTCATACAGCCGGTACAGCTGCTCCAGCTCCTGCAGGCATGCCGCCACCAATGACGCCCGGTCTACTTCCCGGCCCGTCATGATCTTCAAGGACGTCGCCCGTTCCTGCAGCTCCTCCGGGAAATCGGCCGCATCCAGATTGACGCTGATGCCGATGCCGGCGATGACATAGAGCAGCCGCTCGTCTTCGGCGGCCGACTCGAGCAAGATGCCGGCCACTTTTTTGCCGTCGGCCAAGATGTCGTTCGGCCATTTGATGCCGAGCGGGGCCGACGTCAGCTTCTTCATCGCCCGGAACATGGCCACCGCCCCGAGCAGCGTCAGATGCGGCGTATACGGCAGCGGAATGCGGGGACGCAGGACGATGCTCATCCAGATGCCCTTGCCCGCCGGCGAATGCCAGACATGCCCCTGGCGGCCCCGTCCGCCCGTCTGCTCCTCCGCCAGCACGACCGCACCCTCGGGCACGCCTTCCTTTGCCCAGGCGGCCGCTTCGTTCTGCGTCGACTCCGTCTTCTCCACAATGCGCAGCCGGTTGCCGAAGTTGCCCGGAGCCAGCTTGCTTAGCAGCGCCGCCTCATCGAGCCGGGTCGGCTGGGCCACAAGCCGGTACCCGAGCTTCGGCACGGCGTCGAAGGCGTAGCCCTTCGCGCGGAGGACGTTGATCTGCTTCCATACGGCCGTCCGCGTAATCTGGAGCCGGCGGCTCAATTCCTCGCCGGAAATATATTGACCCGGGTGTTCCCGGAACCAGTCCAGTAATTGTTGATTCATTCTCGCTTCCACTCTTTCTGCACGTATTTCCTAAGCGCGTCGCGCTCGTTCGGCACATCACCGAGCGCGACGGCGAGCCAGGCGGCTTCGAGCGCCTCGCGAAGCCACGGCCCGGCCGGCCGTTCCGCCGCTTGCAGCAGATCCCCGCCCGTCAGGGCAATATCCGGCAAGCGGCGGACGGCGATGCGCTGGAGCCAGGCTTCGCCGTCCCGCAGGAACGGCGCAAGCCGCTCCTCCGGCACGCCAGCCAGCGCCCGGCGGCAGGCGTGCCATCCGCGGAGCGCGTCCTCGCCGCAGGCGTAGAGCGCTTCCGCGTAGGCCCGGCGCCAGGCGTGCTCGCCGCCGGACCCGGCCAGGGCGGCCTCGCCTCCGGCCGCCAGCCGCACCTCCGCGCGCAGGACGCCGAGCACCGCGTCCTGCTGCGCGCCCGAGAAGCGAAGAGCCTGCACGATGCGCTTCGCTTCCTCCTCGCCGGCCGCCAGGCCGAGCAGCAGCGCGGCGAAGCGCAGCTCGGGTCCAGCCACGGACCCGAGCGCGCACAAGAGCCGCGGCCAGCCCTCCGGCGCAGGCCCCGCCAGCGCGCCGAGCGGCTCCTTCGCATAGCGCAGGAGTCCGCTGCGCGCAAGCATGGCCCACCCGCGGGCCGGATTGGCTCCCGCGGTCAGCTTCCACAGCTCGTCGCGCACGCGTTCCATCGCGACGTAGCGCAGCGTCTCCCGCTGGCGGAGAAGCGCCCGCCACGTCGACTTGGCGATGCGTCCGCCCAGCAGCGACGCGAACCGGACGCCCCGCAGCATCCGCAGGGCATCCTCGCGGAAGCGCGTCTCCGGATCGCCGACGCAGCGGATAAGGCCCCGCTCCAGATCAGCGCGGCCGCCGAACGGATCGCGCAGACGGCCCTCAATATCAAGCGCCATCGCGTTGATCGTGAAGTCGCGGCGCCGGAGATCCTCCTCCAGATCGTCGATGAACTCGACCTCTTCGGGCCGGCGATGATCCTCGTAGGCAGATTCCTTGCGGAACGTCGTTACCTCATATGTATAATGATCCATGACGACCGTAACCGTGCCATGGGCGAGTCCCGTAGGCACGACGCGCCGGAACAACGCCATCACCTGCTCCGGCAGAGCGGAGGTGGCGATATCAATATCGCCAATCGGACGGCCGAGCAGCCTGTCCCGCACGGAGCCTCCGACAATATAGGCTTCATGCCCCATGTCCAGCAGTTGGCGCATCACTTGCTTCGATTCCGCATATAGCAACTCTTCTTCAACATTACATTTCATCGATGGGTCACCCCCTTTACATACAAGCGCGCGCAATGGCAGCCATTGCGCGCAATAAATTCCGGCTGTACGTTAACAGACGGGCTTCGGAATGCCGACCTCTTGCCCGAGCACCCGGTAATATATTTGTTCGTATTCCCATGTGATCAGATCATTGCAGAAATCGTGATGAGCCCGATGCAGACACGCCTCGCGCATCGTGCGGGCGAGCTGCGGCTGGCTTAGCAGCTGAATGGCGTAATCCGCCATCGCTTCCGTATCCCCGATCGGAGCGAGGAATCCGGTCTCTCCATGCTTCACCAGCTCCGGAATGCCTCCGGCCTCCGAGCCGATCGTCGGCACGCCGCAAGCCATCGCTTCAAGCGCGACCAGGCCGAAGCTCTCTTTCTCCGAAGGAAGCAGCAAGCAATCGGCCATCGAAATGACTTGGGCGATTTCATCCTGCTTACCGAGAAAGTGAACCCGGTCCTCCAGCCCCATCTCCCGGATTTTGCACTGCACCTTCGGCATATCCGGTCCTTCGCCGACGAAGACGAGACGGGAAGCAACTTCCTGTTGCACGCGATAAAAAATATCCACCACATCCGCCACCCGCTTGACCGGACGAAAATTCGAAATATGCATCACAATTTTTTCGAACGGATAAGCGAATTCAGCTCGAAGCTGAGTGACATCCCGCGGATAGTAGATGCGCTTGTCAACGAAGTTGTAGGTCAAATCGATCGGGCGGGTAATCTCCAGCAGCTCCCGCGTTTCTTTGATCAAATCCTGGGAGACGGCAGTAACCGCATCGCTCTCATTGATGGCGAACCGGATCATGTCCTTGAGCGATTCATCCTGGGCGAGAACCGTAATATCCGTCCCGTGCAGCGTCGTGACGACCTTCAGATCCGGATGGGACATCTGCTTGGCTAAGTAGGCGCACACCGCGTGCGGTACGGCGTAATGAACATGCAGAACGTCGAGCTGCTGCATATTGGCTACCTGCGCCATTTTATTCGCCAGCGACAAATCATAGGGCGGATAGCGAAAGACATAATAATCGTTGACATCCACTTCATGATAGTAGATGTTCTTCAAGAACCCGGATCCGAGGCGGAATGGAATATTGTGGGTAATAAAGTGCACTTGATGTCCGCGCTCCGCCAGAAGCTTGCCTAGCTCGGTCGCAACGACGCCGGAGCCCCCGAGAGACGGATAACAGGTAATTCCGATTTTCAGTCCTTCCTTCAAGCCGATTCCCTCCTATCTGTTCCAAAATGCTCGTTCAACGGCATCCAGCATGCCCTTGACCTGATAATTATAAAAAGGCGGAAACGGCATACGGCCCCTTCATGGCAAAGCCTTCAGCCATGGCAAAGCCTCTGGCCTGCCCGAGCAGAGCGTCTCTTGCCTCGACCCGTTCCACATAGCCTTGATTCAACGGTGTCAAGACGACATCGTCCGTGCCGCTTGGGCGGACGAATTGAGAAGAATAGGTCTGCAGCGCGTTACGCTTCTCTTCATAGACATCGGTCACATCGACCAGAATCTGAGCGGGTGCAATATCGTTAATGAAGTAATAAAAAACCTGCTCCACCGTATGGGCGGGCGCATCGGGCATATACCGGCGCAGCTTCGCATTGAAAATCGCTTCCTGCACAATGCGGCTGCATTGAATATGATCGGGGTGGCGATCCTCCCAGTAAGGCATGAAGACGATGCGCGGACGATAGCGGCGAATCGCGCCGACAACCGCATCGATATGCTCCCGCCGAAGCTCCAGCCCCCTGTCAGGCAGCTTTAGATTGTCGCGGACCGTCAGGCCAAGAATGGAACTTGCCTGCTGTGCCTCCTCCCGCCGCCGCTCGACCGTTCCGTTCGAGGACATCTCCGCCTCTGTCAGATCGCAGATGCCGACACGGAAGCCGAGCTTCGTATGCTTGGCAATCGTGCCCGCCATCCCGATCTCCACATCGTCCGCATGCGCGCCGAAGGCAAGGATATCCAGTTCATTCATTACTCTTCCACTCCCGGCTTGTATTTATGAGCCAATTCCCGCCATGCAAAATCGCCGCGCTGCAGCGCCTTGACCAAAATTTCGGCCGACGCCACATTCGTGGCCACCGGAATGCCCTGCACGTCGCATAGACGAAGCAGCGCGATAATATCCGGCTCGTGCGGCTGGGCCATTAACGGATCGCGCAGGAAAATAATGAGATCCATCTCGTTCTCGGCAACCAGTGCGCCAATCTGCTGATCGCCGCCGAGCGGCCCTGATTGAAAGCGATGGATATCCAGACCGGTTCTCTCCATAATGCGAAGCCCCGTCGTGCCAGTCGAGTACAACTGGTGGCCGTGGAATACACTTTCATACGCCGTCACGAAATTGACCATCTCGTCTTTTTTCCGGTCATGTGCGATAAATGCGATTTTGTACATGCTGTAACCTCCGTTGCGATATCCCCTGTAATATAACGGGCTTAGTCATCTAGCAGATGTTCGAATCCGTAAACCAGCTCTTGCAGCTCCATCACTTTCTTCACCGCGACGTTGACGCCCGGCATATAGCCGGCCCGATCATAAGAATCATGGCGAATTTTCAAGGTTTGTCCATAACCGCCGAAAATAACCTCCTGCTGCGCAAACACCCCCGGAAGCCGTACGCTATGGATTCGGAATCCATTATAGTACCCTCCGCGCGCACCTTCCAGCTTCTCTTCTTCATTCGGATTGCCCTGGCGCTTCTCTTCTCTCGTCTGGGAAATCAGCTCAGCCGTCTTAATTGCCGTCCCCGAAGGCGCGTCCAGCTTCTGCTCCCCGTGGTATTCAATAATCTCTACATCCGGCAAATATTTGGCCGCCTGCTGCGCGAAGCGCATCATAAGTATCGCCCCAATCGAGAAATTCGGTGCGATCAAGCCGCCGATTCCCTGTTCCTTGCACATGCCGCCCAACCGTTCGATATCTTCCGGAGCGAACCCCGTCGTTCCGATTACCGGACGAACCCCGTGCTGTATCGCCAGCTCGGTATTGCGCAGCACCGCTTGCGGTGCCGTGAAATCAACCATGACATCCGGCGCGTTTACTTGCAGTACCTTCTCGAGATCGGACTCGACGATAACGCCGCAGGCCGGCAATCCGACCAGCGAACCGGCGTCGACAGGTCCTGCCGAACGATCGACAGCGGCAACGAGGCGAAGCGCTTCATCTCCTAGCACCATTTTTACGACTTCACGGCCCATTCGGCCTCCTGCTCCGACAACAGCTACTTTGATTTGTTCCATCCTCGCCCATTCCTTTCCTTATCTTGCCCGCTAACCGTTCGGATGTTCCTCAATCCGGGTCCACCGATCAGCGTCTCTCGTGGTGAATTTGTGCATGACATCGTCATGCGCCTTCGTCAAATCAATGCCAAGCGAATTGGCAAAGCATAATAAAATGAACAGGATATCTCCCAGCTCCAATTCAATGGAATTATCCGCCTCCGAAGCCTTTTTCGGCTTCTCGCCATACGTATGATTCACTTCCCTGGCCAATTCGCCTACCTCTTCCGATAAGCGTGCTAGCAAGGCGAGCGGGCTGAAATATCCTTCCTTGAATTGGGATATGTAACGGTCCACTTCGCGCTGCATTTCTGCTAACGGCTTCTCGCGCAGCGTCGACAAGAGCACCTTCAAATCCGAATTTGTCGCCATGCCATCCCCTTCTTCAGCTGTTTCATTCTGCTACTATGTTAACGTATACCCGGCTGGAAAACAAATGCTTTTTATATGTAACTTATTTCGATATACTAAGAATGCGCCGCTCAGGCGCGATGGTTATCTTTAATGAAAAAGGAGCCTTGCCACACGTGAATTCCACCTGGCTGCAGCGCATATGGCAGACCTACCTGCCGATAACGATCGGAACGGCCGTGTACGCGTTCGGTCTGATTTACTTCATTCTTCCCAACCAGCTGATGGAAGGCGGCGTCACCGGAATTACGGTGCTGCTGAACTATGCCGCAGGCATTCAACCGTCTCTTTCCACACTTGTGCTGAACATCCCGCTTTTTGCGATTGGATGGAGAGCGTTGGGAACCCGGCAATTAATATACAGCATCTATGGCGTTCTGTCCCTCACTGTGTTTTTGTGGCTGTTCGAACGAGCGGTGGCCAATCAATGGATCTTCCCGTTCCAGACGGAGCATGATTTCATCCTCGCTCCCCTGTACGCTGGCGTGACCTTGGGAGCCGGCCTTGGCATCGTGTTCCGCTTCGGCGGTACCACCGGAGGCGTAGACATTCTGGCGCGGATCGCGAACCGAAGATTCGGCATCAGCATGGGGCAATTCATTTTGCTGCTCGATATCTTCATCATCGGCTCCGCCTTGTTCTACATCCCGAAGGAAAAAATACTGTATACTCTCGTAAGCGTTTTTATCGCTTCCCGAATTATCGATTTTATTCAGGAAGGGGCATATGCGGCCAAAGCCTTCACCGTCATCACCGACCATGCCGAAGCGATATCGCAGTCGATAACGAACGAGATGGAGCGGGGCGTGACGCTCATTCCCGTCATCGGAGCCTATTCCCGTGAGCAAAAGCAGATCGTGTACTGCGTCGTCAGCCGCACCGAAATGCGCCGCTTCCAAATGCTCGTCAAGCAAATCGACCCGCGCGCCTTCATCGTCGTCAGCGATGTCCACGACGTGCTTGGAGAGGGTTTCCGCGAAGAATAGCGGTCCTGCAGTACGCCTGCACTGAAGATTCATGCACCAATAAAACTTCGCGCACTAAGGAAAACGCCGGAAGCACACGCTTCCGGTTATTTGGTTTTTCTCCTAACTTATCATAGGATGCGACCATAATTTCCTCGTCATAGAAGATATAAACCGGATGGAGTCCCCTCTCGCACTTAGAAGGGGAAAGTCTAGAAATGGGAGGACAGCAATGTGTTAAATAGATTGATGATGTGTCTGAAAATGGTAGCGGACATGTCCGGGATCGTATGTAATGACTCCGTACAAGCCCAGCCGTCCCGCTTCACGCCAGAAAAAATTGATAATTTTGTCCAAAAATACTTTTATACTTTTCCGAAGAAAACTTGCAAAAACATCATTACATCCGCTGCGTTTACGTTTGTCGAAGGTGATCACATCATGTTGCCGGTATGTATATAAGAACGATTCCTACAAACCGTTAACGTTATACGAAAATAATGTATTACCTGCAGTCAGCGTCATTGCGACGCCAGAAGATATGGGGAGGTTCATCATCGCCCATACTGAAGAAGCCAGGAAACAGGCGAATCTGTTGTTTGAGACTACATATAAACCGATCTATGATACTTAGTTTTCGTATGACATTCATATACCGGGGTATGCGTATGCGTTTCATGAAAAGCTGCATGGCTGCGAACGACAGCCGCATCTATCTTTGCGGTTGCAAGTTTTGTTATCTCTTTATTATGCATTACTATTGCTTTATCGGGAATACCCGTTCCGATAAGCGTGTTGCCTCGGTAGCGAAAGTGTTCCTCTGTGATGCGGCATGTGATCCACATTGAATGGGATTCAAAACGCATCTGAATCGAATATGTATCTGATCCGGAGCAAGACATGCAGTCAAGGCATGCACCCAAGGCTCTTTTCACTATTCTCCCGTTGCGTCAGACAGTCCCTGGCATCAGGCTTCATGAACATTTCTTACCCTCATCTGAACATTCTCACCCTCATCAGTGCAAGATTCTCTCCCCCGCCTCTTTACTTCACTCTCCCGATCGTTCAGGACAAGCGTTTCGTCACTGTTTACCGTACAATCACCGCCTGCACATAATAGCTCTGAATCCCATTATTATATGAAAAATATGGCCTCTTTATATGTCCCTTCATTTTTCTCGCTGCCATTTTCAAAACACGACTTACTAGTCTAAATGTTAGGTTTCAGGGAAATGAACATGGGCTTCATTTTCCCTGACGCAAAGGGAGATTGAAGATAAGAAGGGAGAAACATGAGCCCCAAGCCAAGGTAAAACGCTGTGTATAAAATCCGGTGTTGAATCTCAATTTTTTCGGTTCCATTTTTGGAAAAAGAGGGTTGAAAACAGAATGTATGTTCGCTATAATTGTTTTAGGAACATTTGTTCGTTCTCACGGAAAAGTAATCGTTTGGAGGGAGTTCAGGTGGGACCATTGGATCAGATTGCGACATTGGAGGAGTTGTGGAAGATATTCGCTGCCGAAGCGGATTGCGCCGCTTATGTGGAGAAAATCAAATGGCCGGAAGGCTTCATTTGTCCGCGCTGTGAGCATCGCCAGTCTTATGTCATCAGAACACGCCGCCTTCCTCTGTATGAATGCCGTTCCTGCCGTCATCAGACTTCGCTTATTGCCGGAACGATTATGGAAGGCAGCAGAACCCCTCTCAGGAAATGGCTTGCGGCGATTTGGCTCGTCTCGTTAAGGAAGACAGGAATCAATGCCGTTCAATTGCAAGTTGTACTTCAAGTTACCTATAAAACGGCCTGGCTCATTTTACATAAAATTCGAGGAGCGATTCATTATCATGATACCCATGATCTTATGAAGGGAGACGTGCGGGGCATCATCGTGTTCTATGGACGCCCATTCAGTTCACCCATCGTGATGCATGACAAGGAGACGGCAATTATCGTTGCGGAAGCTGCATCCTTCTCCGCGTGCGGACCGGCCAGACAATATAAGATGAAGCTTATCGGCAGGGAGCATCTATCAGGCAAGCTGCTTCTTCCTTCGGGATGTCAGCACTTCACAGATCAGCATGTTGAGAAGAATCATGACTATGAGACGGAGATTAACCGCTACATTTTCCGCATTCGCCGGGACAGCCGGCTTTATATAATGTATCGGCAGGCCCGCCAATGGTTGAATCAGACGTTCCACGGCATCGGCGCCAAGTACCTGCAGCGCTATCTGGATGAATTTAACTTCCGGCGCAATGCGCCAGCTGCTTCCGTCGCATCTCAATTGCTCCAAGTATGTCTTATGCGCTCGACGTTAGCTTAATATATACAGGACACACGTTTTCTCCATCCCGAGCAGCGTCTTGCGCGGCGTAGACGGTCTGTCTTTGCACTCTGAGCTATTGAACAGCGTCTTGTCCAGCATACGGCGGTGTATATGTTAACTTGCCGAGCAGCATCTTGCACAGCGCATGATGGTGCTTCTTTCGATAGAGTTAGACAGTGTTTGTTTCGCTATTCTGGACGTCGTCTTTCACAGCGTAAGAGAGTGCGAGGATAGCGGCAAAAGCTGCTTTCAACGGGGAGGAAAACTGGAAGTGAATAATGACACGGTGGAATGGATTTTTGTTCATTGTCCTGAAGCAAGGGGAGAATATGCATAAGGACGTAAAAACATTTGCCAGACTTCCATTCGGAATTCTCCCCTTTTGTCTCGCATAGCCATTTTTCAACCACCAGCACCCCCAGCACATGAACCAAGCAATAACGTGACGTTTGTTTATCCGCTCAAATGCTTGCCCCCTCGTATTCAAGCTGCTTGATTTACAAGTGCCCGGTGATATTCATTACTTGCGGAAGCGGCCGGGCCGAATCGAGCCATGCTCGTATCGGTACTTCTGCAATGCGACATAGAACAAGACGGAGCAGATAATAAACGTAAATAATAATGTCCATTGCAGCGGCAGTGTCCCTGTATCTTCATGCCCGAATGTCGGCGCATCCTTGGTCTTGCCGAACAATTGGCGAAGCCATTCATCCCCGTGCCGATTCAACGCCTGATTGACTTCAGCGAGGGGCGTCTGCTTGGCTACGGCCCGTTCGACAAGCCGCACGAGGGAGTCGATGACCTCCATCGTCTCCGGACTGCGTTGAATGGTCGCTGCCGGTCGGATGCGGTCCACATGCAGCAGCCACTGTTTTGCGCTGGATAACCACTCTTTTTCTTGCTTTACCTGCTTCATACGGTTCATTTCATCACGCAGCATCTGTTCGTATTGCAGCCACATCGCTTGTTTTTTATGGATTAACGCATCTGATGCCAGCCGCAAGCGGGCCGCCACATGCATCAGACGCTCCTCATTCAATTCTATCGCGGGCAGCGCGCGCTTCACTTGAACAATCGCGTCACTTAACGCCCGAACCCCTTCGACACCCGTCGCGCCATAAAATGAAGTGTCGGTCATCGATTCTCCCATCTTTTGCACAAGCTGCCGCGCCTGATCAAGCTCTTGCTTCTTCACGGCCTGATATATTGCCTCCGATTGCTGGTCCAGCTTCAGCCATCGCTCCTCCGGCTTGCCGGCCATGCTGTTCGGCTCTGTTGCAGCAGCGGCAGGCGGCAGACCGAGTGTACACATGCCGATGATTCCGATTACGATAACAAGCCAACGTGAACGCCTAATAAGCATGTACATCCCTCCCCCATCATCGTATGGGGAGATGTCCAAATTTATGCCTCCGCTAACCGTTCCGTCTTGCCTGCTTCATTGCTGCCCAGCTTAATACAACGCTGACGCCCGTCAATGTGAACGTAAACACGCATACCTCCAACAAATAAGGATGCAGGGTCCGAGGCAGCCAAGGAAATACTCCGGCACTGTAGTCGACGGTATCATTCAGCCATGTCCAGCAGGCCGCTATCGTTAAGCTGGCACTTCCGAATCGGAATAAGCGCACATACAGCAGCGCTTCTACCGCCATCGCCAGATGGGAACTGATCAACATCCAATCCTGCCACACCATCGGCGCTCCTAGGGCAGCACCGGCAAAGATCATAGCGCAGGCCCATACCCCGTACTTGATGGAGGTGACTACCGCAAGCGCATCAATAATCTTGACTATAGCGCTCCCCCATACAGAACGAGGCTGCGGACGTATTAAGAGGAAGAGAATGCTGATTGTAAAAAACAAACTTGCGGTCGGACTATCCGGAACAAACGGAATTTGCCATAGCGGATGATTGTTCCACGTATAGATCAATTGATCTTTATACCAATAATATCCGTACACCGTGCCAACAAGATTGCACCAAAATAATGTCCACAGCACCCAACGCCGGCTTAAAAAAGACCGGCTTAACAAAGATGTCAGCTTCATACGTACTCTACCTTCTTCCGCTCCGATCCAGCCAAGTCGCGCATGCGTTCGCTTAGAACAAGGACGGATCGAATGAACTAATATTCATCTACAGAACGAGCCTGACCGTAACAACGGTCAGGCTCGAGTCTCTACTTATTTTACTTCTCTGCTTTCTGTTTCGCAAGCCATTCTGCGATATGATTCAATTCCTCTTCACTTGCCGCATCCTTCATTGGCGGCATGTTGCCCTTACCATTATGGAGGATGTCGAGGATATCATCTTTGGTTAATGTATCGCCGATGCCGCGGAGCGGAGGACCCGATTGACCTTTCAGGTCAGTGGCGTGACAGCTCAAGCATCCTGCTTTTTTCATATAATCCATTGCCGGATCATCCTTGTCAACCAGCGCGATCTCCTTGTTCGGCTTCGGCTGCCCCGTAGGCTTGCCAGCCATCGCAGCTTCGCGGGCCTTTTCCAGCCGGACCTCATGCTCTGGCCTAATATTCAGCTCTGCCAGTTCAGCTTCATACCCCAGCCAAGCGACACGCGTCAAATAGAAGCAAGCAATCAAGCTGACGATCATGAGCGAGGAAGCTATCGGGCGCTTGTAGAAGCGGCGTTCCTTCCCTTTATCCAGGAACGGAGCCAACATCAATCCGCCGAACATAATACCCGGTATGAGCACCGTACCAATTACGACATAGCTTCCAGACGCATATGGGTATTTCAAGAACTGATACAAGAACAAAAAGTACCAGTCAGGAATTGGAACGAATGCCGTATTGTTCGGGTCAGCCGGATAACCTAGCGGAGCAGGCTCCGCAATGGTCAACACGAAGATTCCCACCAACGCAACAACGCCAACCATCCATTCCTTCAATAGGAAGTTCGGAATGAAAGCTTCGGACTTCCCTGGATACGCGGTATAATCCGGCGGGATCGTGTTGTGGTTTTTCTTCTTAATCCGCGAATCACCGACATATACGATTTTCTCATTCTTCGACGACTTATCGTGTGCCAATTGGTCTCTCCTCCTCTCTTATAGCGGTCCTGAAATACCTTGACGACGAATCATCAAGAAGTGAGCGCCTATCAAGGCTAGTAGAGCCGCCGGCAAGAAGAAGACGTGAATCGCGAAGAACCGTGTAAGCGTCTGCGCTCCGACGATCGTACCACCCTGCAGCAATTCCTTGACGTACGGTCCGATATATGGAACGGTATCGGCGATCTCCATACCGACCTTGGTCGCGAAGTACGCCTTGTTATCCCATGGGAGCAGGTATCCCGTGAACCCGAGACCGATCATGATCAAGAGAATCAATACGCCCACGACCCAGTTCATTTCGCGCGGCGATTTGTAAGAGCCGGTGAAAAACACCCGCAACGTATGTAAGAGCATCATTACGATGACGAGACTCGCGCCCCAATGGTGCATCCCGCGAACAATTTGGCCGAAGGCCACTTTGGTCTGCAAATACTCGACACTGTAGTAAGCGTTGACAATGTCGGGGACGTAATACATCGTCAAAAACATACCGGACAAAATCTGAATCACGGTGATAAAGAACGTCAACCCACCGAAGCAGTACACGAACGCGGAAAAATGGTGCGCCGGATTCACGTGTTCCGGCACTTCGTGATCCGCCAAGTCGCGCCATATCGGCGTGATATCCAGACGTTCGTCAATCCAGTTGTAAACCCCTTTAAACATCTGACCTGCGCCTCCTTGTTACTGCACGTGTTGGTTCGGAATCTTGTCACCAAGATATACAAAACCGTTTTCAATTTTCACTTTGTACTCGTCCAGCGGTGCGCGTGCTACAGCCAGTTGCTTACCTTCCTTCGTGTAATGCGCGCCATGGCACATGCAGAAATACTGATCTTTGTACTTCGGGTTGGAATTCCAGTTAACCGTGCATCCCAAGTGCTTGCAGACCGGTGATAACGCGAAAATATCTCCGTTCTCGTCTTTGCTGATCCAAGCAACCAATTGAGGCTTGCTCTCATACCAGCCGTCGATTTGCGTTACATCGAATGTAAATTCCTGAGGTTCATTGGTAATCTTGCTAACTTCCGCAACTTTTATGTAGTTCCCCTCTGTCTTTTTCTGCAGAAGCGGATCCACGGCGAACCGTACCATGGGAATAGCTGGACCGACGAACATGAAAGCGCTCGCTCCACCCAATGTGTAAGAAAGAAATTGTCTACGAGACATTTCTTTGCGAGGTTGGTGAGGTTTCTGCTCGTTATTTTGCGGTTTGCTCATTACTGTCTTACCCCCTTTACACAACCGTTCTCGCAGCTTGCAATGATTAGAATCACAATCTAACTAGGACATCATTATAATATCCCAGTGCCATGAAAGCGTCAAGAATTTACCAGCTGAAATGCAAATGGGAACACGATTTACGCCAGAAAATGTTGAGATTTTGTCACAATTACCCTTCAAACTGTGACGCGTACCACATTTTTTGAATTTTGTCCTTCATCAATTCCTTGACAGTGTTCGCATCTTCTGTTCCAAGCTCTGCCGGCGAAAAGACAGCATCTGCCTGTGGCACCTCCCCCTGCCGAAGCCGGACGGCTTGCGACACAATGACAATATAGGCAAACCCTTGCTCCTTGAGCCGTCCGCACACCTTGTCCAACAACTCGATATCCGCCGGCTCCGGCTCGCTCGCTCCCGTGAAGTGGTAAGCCGGATAAGTAACAGTCCGCCCGTGGAACGGAATCTCTACTCCGTCCAGCCAGTCCCGCAGCCGTTCGAGCCGCTCCACCGCTTCGACCGGCGATTCCAGCCCTGACAGTCCGGTCACGGGCAGGATGCAAGTGTCCAGATAGGGTCCCCATTCTTTCCATTGTTCTGCAGTCAACTCGCTGAATTTCATGCTGCTCCCCCTTTTTTCCAGTTACTCCTCCCCATATTATAACCCGTGGTACAAAAAAATGAAGAATCGCTCAGCGCGCTTCTTCATTAGGGGTTACTGTAACGTCTTCAGTTCTTCCGTTAAGGAGCGGAACGTGGTCTCATCCCCTGCTGCCAATGCCTTATCAATTTCTTCATAAATTCGTTCCGTCCGATATTTCCGTATCGCGTCGTCCCAGATCATTTCCGCAGTCAAACTCAACATCGTTTCATACGTCACTTTCATTTTATCCATAGGATGCACCTCCAACCTAACGATTAAGAGATCCTATATTCCTTTCCTTTCACCACATAGCTATCCGTTGTTTTCTTCATGCGCTGCAAATCTTCGTCTGTCAACTCCCGTATGACTCTTGCGGGTGAACCGAGAGAAAGAGTATAGGCCGGTAATTTTTTATTTTCAGTGACGACGGAACCAGCTCCTACTAAAGCATATTCACCAATTTCCGCTCCGTTCAGTACAATGGCCCCCATGCCAATCAATGTACCTGTGCCTATCCGGCAGCCATGGACAATCGCGCCATGTCCAATCGAGACGCGATCCGCAATGATTAATGGCTGATCCGTGTTGACATGTCCGATAACACCGTCTTGCAGGTTCACTTCCCGGCCGATCTGTATCGGAGCCAGATCACCGCGCAGCACGGCGTTGAACCATACACTAGACAGGGGACCGACGGTTACGTCACCGATGAGCTTCGCGCCTTCCGCTACATACACGGACGGATCGAGGCTCGGTCGAACTCCTTTGTAAGAGATAATCATATTCCGCACACCTCCGAGACACCTATTCATCATGCCATCCTATGGGATAAAAGGTGGTCTCATCGTATCAATGGGCATGCGGCTTGTCAACGTTCAGCTGAATCCTGTCTTCATGGGCGACATAGACGCCTTGAATGATTTGCTGCCCTTTTTTCGTCATCTGCAGCACCTGGGCGCCACTCGCAGTCTCCCCCAGCCGAAGCAGACCCAGATGAACCATCATCATGATGATGCGCTGCCGAAATACGGATTCGGATGTGTCAAAATAGAACGGCCGTATATAAGGAAGCAGCGTCCGTTCCAGCGATTCCAGCGTCGTCCACCTTGATGTGCACAGCTGGATCCAGTGGACGACAGACAACAGATTCGGAATGGCGTTCTTGTACAGCTTCAACCAGAATCGGTAGAGCGAGGCCGTCGGCTCGGTTCCTCTCCTGCTCCGCCTCTCCTCGCCCGCCGGGGAGCAGCGCAGCCGCCCGTCTCCTTCCTCCAGCCAGCCTTGGTAGAAGGCATAGTCATAGATGAAAGATAATCGGTTCGGATAATCATGGAACCGCCTGCCGTACCCGAATCGCCATTCTCCCTTGCCTATCGGTGTCTCCCGAATCGCGAACGTATCGAGAAGCTGCTGCTGAGCCCGCTTGTACATCACCCCTTCCGAATTCAAGGGCGGAGATTCCGTCGCGACGAAATCAAGGAGCTGCACGATGTCATCGCCAATTCTCCCATCCTCGTCACGATATGCATGCGGTTCAGCGGTAACTTGCAATTGGCTGGAGAAGGATTGATACAGCACATCTTTGAAACGCTGCTTCAGATCGGCCGGAATCTGGAACAAATACTTGGTCTGCGGGTTGCAGCCGTTGAACAGCCAGCCGCTATGCTTGAACTTCGCAATCGTATCCCGCGGTTGAGGCCCAGACGGAGCAGGATCCGACTTGCCCGGCACCACCGTATCGAACTTCGTCTGCTGCACTCGGGCCACCAGTTCCTCCAGACTGAAGGAGGAGCGCTTATCGAACAGGATGGAATTGAGAAAGCGCCGTTCCTCCAGCGACATCTCATTCACATGGCGTTCGAACACATCCCTGCTGCCAAGTGTCAGCAAAATCGATTGGATCAACTCATGCTTGGAGCGTTCATTGCATACACAGCCGTACCGCTTCGCAATCCGGGCCAGTTGCCCGATATCCGCGTAACTGAGCATATCTGCCAGATTCATGCCGAACCTCCGTTCTCTGTAGCTTCATTCCTTGACCGAGTCCTTGTTACATTAACCATTATTGGAAAAAGTCCGGCATTTATTCAGCAAAATAAAAATAAACAGGCCCCGGTTCATCAATCGGAACCAAGGCCTGCTTCTATCTGCCGCGGTGGATAGCCACCGCATCAGAGGGTTGGATATGTTGTGTGCAATTATATAGTACAGGATGCCATTCCGCGCCTCGCCGCTCAAGAATCGAGTACGACAAGTTGCCGATATGGCCCTGCGACATTTGTCCGAACAAAGCAATGAACAATTGGGCAAGCCAGCTTCCATGCGTCACCGCCAGAAGGTTCCGGCCATCGCTGCGGAGCGCCACCGACTCCAGCGTCTTCATGGCCCGGTCGCGCAGCTCGTCATCTCGCTCTTGTCCCAGATCTAGCTCGCGCCAGTCAGCGCCCCAACGCTTCTCCCGCTCCTCCGGCGTCGTTCCTTCCACCTGGCCGTAAGCACGCTCGACCAATCCCGGCTCCGGAGCGAGCAGCGGGATATTCAGGGCGTTCGCCAGGATGGCTCCAGTCTCGTCAGCCCGCCGAAGGCCGCTAGAGATGACGGCTTCAAAAGCGATGTCTTCCTTCTTCAGACGCTCGGCCAGCATCGCCGCTTGCTTCCGGCCAGTATCATTAAGCGGAATGTCCGTTCGTCCTTGAATCTTCCCTTGGGCGTTCCAATCGGTAATCCCGTGTCTAACCAATCCAATATATTGGGCCATTGCTTCTCCTTCTGTACCGTGGAAATGTGTGAACAACCTCAATAAAAATTATCGACGAACCCGCGTCAGCCAATTCAACAGCAACAAGGCAAACGTAACCCCGAACAGGGACAACGCTATCCAATAGTGAGGAATGGTAGGCACCACTTGCAAAATGACCGGATCGCTGATGCTCGCTACCGGGACGCCTATCGTCATATTCCCCCAGCCCGATTGATCGCCGCCGGCAACGACTGTCGGAATCACTCCGCTAATATCTTCGATGTTCGATTGCTCTCTGCGGACAAGCAGCACAATCAGCGCACACAAAAATATCCCCATACAAAAAGCAACAATCCCTGCAAGCATATTGCGAGATCGCAGGGACCATGTCTGTGAACGTTGATGAACCGGAACGAGCCAATCTTGTTCTTCGTAAATCATGTTCATAACCCGTGCCGGTGAAAATCCGGAACCGGACGCCTCCCGAACGAGGATGTCCGAATCGTCTTCCATCCATTCCTCGCTTGCAGCCCATACGCTGTATTGCTCAGCGCAAGATTCGCATTCGCTTACATGCTTCTCAATCGCTAGCCGCTGCGGATCGTCTTCAGGCAATTGGGAATAGACCGGCATCCACTCGAGCGCTTCCGCGCATTTCATCATTAATTCATCCCCTCAACTCCCGGCTCGGTAATGTATGCCTCCAACTGAGACTTCACACTCGCACGAGCGCGGAACAGCAGCGATTTCACGGAGCTTACCGTCTGCCCCAAGGCATGGGCAATCTCTTGGTAATCCAGTTGGTCATACTCGCGCAGGATGAGGGCCGAACGCTGCTTCTCCGGCAGGCGGTTAATGGCTTCACGCACCAAAGACACCTTCTCGTTCCGAAGCAACGCATATTCCGGTGCCGCCTCGCGCGGCGCTTCCGGAACGATACTGTAATCATCGTCCAACGATACTTGCACGCTGCGCTGCTTCCGCAGCTCGCTCAGTACCGTATTACGGGCAATCGTATATAGCCAGGTCGAAAAAGAGGCCTCTGCCTCGCGGAACGTATTCAGGCTCCGATATGCCTTGAAGAACGTCTCGGCACATAAATCCTCGGCAAGCAATTCCAACTGGGAGCTCTTTAACATATGAAATATAAATGATAGCAGTTTTCGTTGATAACGATTCATCAATTCCGCGAATAACTCGACGTTGCCGTCTTTAATCTCGCGGATGATCTGGGAATCGGTCATGGACTCAAGTTCCTCCTTGCCTTCCATATCCTTCCCGATGCGCTACCTGTTAAGGTATACTCTCGAAGTATAGAAAAGTTGCGGATCGGAGTTCAAATTACGTCGTTCTCTCATTCACCTATAAAGCGTATGTAAGATTATTCTTCAAAATGTTAAACAAATTTCTCACATATAGTCGTATTTTAGCATACAAAAGTCGAATAATGATTAAAAATTTTTAAGTTATTTGATGTCCAAGCTTACGATTCCGTAAGATTACATCCATACCGTATGCTGCTCCGTGCCAAAAAGTTCCCCATCTGGTTGATATTTTCAAGGAAATCGGCTCGTACCCGGAAGCACGTGGATCATGCTGCCCTTCCGCTGCATCATTGGGCACCGAAAAATGGGCAATAAAAACGCCACCGAAGTGGCGCCATGCAATGAGAATTAAGCATTCCGATGTCTCAAGGTCTGATAAGACTTCACCAGCATGATCAGACACGTGCCTATAATTAACAGGAGCGAAATAAATTGTGAAGTAGACAGGATCCCGACACTGCCGCGAATAATATCGCCTCGATAAAACTCGATAATAAATCTGCCGAGACTGTAGAGCAACAGATATAGACTTGCAATCAATCCATCCGTTCTCTTTCTCTTCGTCAAATGAATCAGGACAAAAAAAAGGCCGAAGCTAAATAAACTTTCAATAATTTGAGTGGGAATCAGCTTCACACCGTTAGGGGCGAACTCCGATTCGTGAAAGGTAATGCCAAACCAGCCGTGCGTCTCTTCTCCATAGCAGCAGCCTGCCATTAGGCAACCGATTCTTCCAAATCCCTGTGCCAAGGCAATCGAAGGGACGAACAGATCGAGATGCTGCAGGAAATTGAAGCCTTTGATCCTGCAATAGATATAACCCGTAAGAATCCCGCCCAGGATGCCACCGTAGACCACAAAGCCTGAAGAAATGTCCCATAACATTTCTGGATGGTTCATGATATTTTTGCCTTGGGTTATCCAATATAAGAGCTTTGCGCCTAAAAATCCACCCAAAACGCCCCAAAGCGTAATCGAGGAAATATGAGAAGGATTCAGCTGCCTTTTCTCTGCCCGTGTTACCAACACTTGATATGCAGCAATAATACCGATCGCAATCATCAATCCATATCCATATATGGTTATTGGACCAATATGGAGCAAATCATTCTTCATCGTGATTCCCATTCCTTTCGCCTCGCAACAGCTTCACGCATTGTAATGTCCAGCTTGGATATATTGCTTCGGATGCTTGTGGCATAAGCTCGATGACCCAAGTGTATCCGAACGCGAGCTTAATTGTCAAAGTTCCATGATATCCGAGATAACTTGAGCCCATGTAACCAATAGATACGCCTGTGGAGTGAGACTGTTGAGATTAAAGCCAAGGAAAAAAAGAAGCACTTTGATGACGCATACTTGTATGGGTAAAAAAAAGAGCCGCCACAATGGGCGGCCTGCGCTATAGTAAGCGCATAGATATTGGATAGGAGTGGAGAGAAACCATACTGTGCCTTTATTATAATGTATCCGTTTTCATCCCGTCAATAGGTTTTATAAAATTATTTACTTCATTTCACATATTTTTCCGTAGCACCGCAAATCAGGGCGTTACCCCATAATCATTTGTTATGCCCTCTCTCAAAAGCAAATTGCTCCAACCGCCGAATATAATCAGGAATCCGCTCCTTCACAGCAGCGCGGTCGCCGACCCGCAGCCGGATTCCTTCCATCCATTCCTCGTTCAGCAGGCCTGCATGATGGCAGGCCAGATCAAGCAGCATTAGAAACTCCTCAACCTTGAGCGAATATTCAACACGCTCGTCTCCTTCCGCATAGCCGGCAAGATAGCCTTCGGCGAATCCGTTAAGCTGGGCCCTGTAGCTGCCGAAGTTATGCTTCGCATAGCGGGGAGAACGGTCGTACGATGGAAACAGGGTGTTAAAATTATTGAGCAGATTTCCGGAAAACGCATGATCATCATACTGCAACGGCAGCGGATCGATCAGCCGCAGACGCTGGTTGTCAACGATAATGTTCTCCGGCGATATATCCCGGTTGGTCAACGAGAGCCGAGGCGTCCGTCCTAAGCGATAACGGATGGCCTCTTCCAGCTTGCCCCTAATGTGGTCTTCACGAAGCGGAATTCCAGCTTGAACGAGCTGCTCGAATTGCTCCCGGTACTCGTTCGCTTCTTCTTCCCAATAAGCCTTCAGATCCCCTTGGATTTCCCCGGCAAGACCTTTCTCCTGCCAGCCAAGGAATCCAAAACCGCGCAGCGGAACCTCCGCTCTGCTCATGGCTGACATAAATTGTCCGCACTGCCGTCCGAGCTCAACCGCATCCGAACGGGTCGTCTCTGACAGAGACAACGTCGTACCGCAATACGATTCCATCGTAAAGGTAAGGTCAGGCTCCACATGATACGCGAAAAATTCGGGACAGATTCCCGGCATCACCTGATTGGCATGTTGATAATAAAGCCCCCGGGATGCGTACTCCCCCACCATCTCTTGCTCGTTATAGACAAAAGGGGCGCCGTAAGCTGAGGGCTTAGGCACGCGGAGGACAAGAGCTTCATGCTCGGCGGTATGCAGCAAATAGGCGGCATGCCACGCTCCTTCCCCAAGATAAGACGACGAGAGGCCCGCTGTGCTCAAGCCGATCCGGTCAAGTGCCTCCTCGATCGTGAATTTCATGGATGCTGAGCCTCCTTCTGCAGCATATTTGATTTTCTTTATCTGTTCGTCACGATTTCCCTACTCACTCTACCGCCTTACTTCTTCTACATCCATGGTCAATTTCCTGTCTGAAGCACCAAGGATTGCCATACACCCGCAGTGAAAAATCCTATCGATCGCAAAAGCAAACGGGCTAGCCAAGGATGTTCCTCGACTAGCCCGTTGTTATCTGTTTATCGTTCAAGCTGCTCTGCCGTGCACAAGGAGAATGTGCCGTTGGGACATTCCCTTACACATAGATTTGGTACCCGCTCCCGGTTAGCAGCTCATTGGCCCGATCCGCATCCTCCTGCTGCCGGAAAGACAGGCGGAGGACGCCGGGCACGTCTTCGCGGCTCTCAATAATTTGAAGATTGCTCAAATTAATATGATGCTTGCCGAGCTCGGTAGCAATTTTCCCGATAATGCCCGGCGTGTCCGGGACATCCATATACAGATCGTGGAGCCCAAGCAGCACGCCTTTGCGCCGCTCCGGCATCCGGCTGCGGAACTCCCCTGCCTTCGCGAATTGGCGCATAATCCCTTCGCCGTCCCGCTGCTGCAATAGATTGATGAATTGCTCCGTGTTCGCTTTCCAGTCCTGAAGCATTTGGAGAAGGATATCCCGGTTATTTAACAAAATATCCCGCCAGATAACCGGATCGCTCGAAGCAATACGCGTAATATCGCGGAATCCGCCGGCGGCCAGCACCTCGTGGAGACTGTTGTCCTCATTGTATTGTTGAACTTGATTGACCAAAGTGACGGCGACAATATGCGGAAGATGGCTGATGGCGCCGACGACCGCATCGTGCTCCTCCGGATTCATGCGGATAATATGCGCTTTCGTGCAGCGAAGCAAGGAGACGAGCCTGCTGTACGCATCTTCATCGACATTCTCATCCGGGGTCAAGACATAATAAGCGTTCTCGAACAGCAGCGTCGAAGCCGCCTCCACGCCAGAGCGCTCCGAGCCGGCCATCGGATGGCCGCCGATAAAGTGCACCCCGCTCCACGCCAGCTCGCGGGCGCAGCGGGCAACCGACGCCTTCGTGCTCCCGACATCGGTCACGATGCAGCCTGGCTTCACATCCAGCTGATGAAGACTTCTCAGCATCGATTCCAGCATGCCGACCGGGGAGCAGACAAAGATATAATCCGCATCCCGCACGGCATCCTGCAGCGAGGTCGTGGCTTCATCGACGACCCCGCGCTTGATGTACTTTTCTGTTGAAGAAGGATTCGGTGAGTATCCGACCACATGAATCCCGGGGTTATTCTTGAAGCACAGGGCGAGCGAACCGCCAATCAGTCCTACGCCCAGAATCGCGATTCGCGTGCTCATTTGCCCACCTTGAATTCGGCCAATGCCGCTTCCAACGCTTCGATCATCGCTTCATTCTGTTCGCGGGAGCCAATCGTGATGCGGATATGTGTCGGATACTTTTTATGGCCTGCCCGCGTAATAATTCCTTTGCGCATCAGCGCCTCGAACACCTGCTGCGCCGGATGGCCCACGTCCACCATAATGAAGTTGCCATGGGCCGGGAAGCTGGACAATTGCAGCCGTGCGAATTGTTCCTGCACATAGCGGATCCCTTCCGCGTTCAGACGGCGGCACTCCTCGATGAATGCCTGATCCTGAACGGCAGCCAGGGCGGCCGCTTGGGCGAAGCGCGACGTATTGAACGGTTCGCGCACCTGATTGATCAGGCGGATGACATTCGGATGTCCGATGCCATATCCAATCCGGAGCGAGGCCAATCCATAGATCTTGGAGAAGGTCCGCAGCGTGATCAAGTTTTTGTATTGAGGCAAATATTCAAGACAGTCAGGGAATGACTCGTCTGTCACATACTCGCAGTAGGCTTCGTCCAGCACGACGAGCACGCGCTCCGGGACGCGCTTCATGAAGCGCTCCAATTCGGCACGGCCGATAATCGTCCCCGTCGGATTATTCGGATTGCAGATCCAGATTAGCTTCGTCCGCTCCGTGACGGCGGCGAGCATCGCGTCCAGATCATGCGTCCCTTCCTTCAACGGAACCTCGACCGTGACTGCGCCTTCGATATCCCCGTTATGCTTATATTGCGGGAAGGTCTGGTCGGCGGTAATCTGCTCGTCGCCCGCCACCAAGAACGCCCGGCACAGCATCAGAATCACTTCATCCGAGCCCGCGCCGAACACGATTTGATCCGTGTTGACATTGAACTTCTCGGCTATCGCGGCAGTCAGCGCCACGGCAGCCCCGTCCGGATAGATGCTGGCATTTTCAATTTCCTGTCTCATCGCTTCCTTGGCCTGAGGGGAGCATCCGAACGGATTCTCGTTGGACGCCAGCTTAATGATGCGGTCCAAGCCCAGTTCCCGCTTCACCTCATCGACCGATTTCCCTGGCTGATAGACAGGGAGATGTACAATACTGCTCTTCGGTTGCATCCGGTTACCACCTTTCCTTACATGGGAAGTCGCTGCAAAGCGTTAATTTCTTAATTGTCGCACAAAATCGCAAATTTGCAAGATCCCATCTTCAAAAGTGGCCTCATCGGACAACAAGGGTTGAGCTTCTTCTATTTTCCGCACGATGGCGCTGCCGACAATAACGCCGTCGCAGTACGCTGAAAATTGCTTCACGTGAGCGGGCGTCGAGATGCCGAACCCTACGCAGACAGGGAGCTCGGTCGTTGCCTTTACCTGCCGGATGAACCGCTCGACCTCGTCATCGAAGCTGTCTCTGACTCCGGTCACGCCCAGCGAGGATACGCAGTAAATGAAGCCGCGGCCTTGCGCCGTGATGCGGCTGATCCGCTCTTCCGAGGTTGGCGCGACGAGCGGAACGAGGTGAATGCCGCAAGCATCCGCCGCTTCCCGCACCGGCCCGCTCTCTTCGTACGGCAGGTCGGGGATGATCGCCCCGCTGAAGCCGGCCTCCGCCGCCGTCCGGAAAAAGCGTTCGATTCCGTACTGCATGACCGGATTGTAATACGTGAACAGGACATAAGGGATGCGCGCTCCTTGCTCCCGCGCCTGTCTCGCTACCCGGAAGCTGTCCTCCAGCGTCACGCCGCCGTGAAGCGCCCGCTCCGCCGCCCGTTGAATGACCGGCCCGTCCGCCAGCGGGTCGGAATACGGCACGCCCAGCTCAATGACGTCCGCGCCCGCTTCCTCCAAGCGGAGCAGCAGCTTCAAAGTCGTTCCGCAATCCGGATCTCCCAATGTAATAAACGGCATCAACGCCGCCTTCCCTTCCGCACGGTAGCGCGCGAACATATCATCCAGCCGGTTCGTTGCCTGTGCAGCCACGTCGCTCATTCTACCTCTCCCCCCAGCGTCTCCATAATCTGATTGACGTCCTTGTCACCGCGCCCGGACAGACAGATGACCAATATCGAATCCGGGGACATCGACGGCGCTTCCTTGATCGCCTGCGCCACGGCATGGGCCGATTCCAGCGCCGGAATAATTCCTTCGGTCCGGCTCAGCAATTGAAGTGCGTCCAGCGCCTCTTCATCCGTGATCGGCACGTACTTCGCCCGCTTGCTGTCCTTCAGGTAGGCGTGCTCAGGTCCGACGCCCGGGTAATCCAATCCGGCCGAAATCGAGTGTGCCGGCTGCACCTGACCGAATTCATCCTGCAGCACGTAGCTGAGCGAGCCCTGGAACACCCCGCGGGATCCCTTCGTCATCGTAGCGGCGTGGAACGGCGTGCCGATCCCTTTGCCGGCGGCTTCGACGCCAAGCAGCGCCACGGACTCATCCTGAAGGAACGGGTAGAACATGCCCATCGAATTACTGCCCCCGCCGACGGCGGCGATGACGAGATCGGGCAGCCGCCCTTCCTTCTCCAGCATCTGCTTCCGGGTCTCGTCCCCGATAATGCGCTGGAAGTCACGCACCATCATCGGATAAGGATGCGGGCCGGTCACCGACCCGAGAATATAGAAGGTATCATCGACATGGCTAACCCAGTAGCGCAGCGTCTCATTACAGGCATCCTTCAGCGTGCGGGTTCCCGACAGGACGGGAACGACCTCCGCCCCAAGCAGCTGCATGCGGAATACGTTCAGCCGCTGACGCTTCATATCCTCTTCCCCCATGAATACCTTGCATTCCATGCCGAGCAGAGCCGCTACGGTCGCTGTCGCCACGCCATGCTGCCCCGCTCCCGTCTCGGCGATGACCTTCTTTTTGCCCATCCGCTTGGCCAAGAGCGCCTGGCCGATCGTGTTGTTGATTTTGTGGGCGCCGGTATGATTAAGGTCTTCCCGTTTCAAATAAATTTTGGCCCCGCCCAGCGTCTCGCTCAACCGCTCCGCATAATAAAGCGAGGTCGGTCTTCCGGAATACTCCCGCAGAAGCTTGATGAGCTCGGCCTGGAACTCCGGCTCTTTCGTATAGTTATGATAAGCTTCTTCCAGCTCGAGAAGCGCGTTCATCAACGTCTCCGGCACGTATCTTCCGCCGAAGTCGCCGAAGCGGCCGTGAGCGTCAGGCAATGCCGCCGCCGTTCCCTTCGTCTGTGTCTGTTCCATGTCTCTCACCCTTTCGATAAATGCGGTTACTTTACGAATATCCTTTACCCCGTCAGTCTCGACCCCGCTCGATACATCTACGCCATCGATGCGGCTGCCGGCAAGCAGCCTCCCCACATTGTCCGGGTTCAAGCCCCCCGCTACATACAGGGGAAGGCCGAATTCTCCGGCAAGCGAACGATAGTCCGGAATCACGGTCCAATCGAATGTGCGCCCGGAGCCGCCTCCCTGCGACGGATCATGCGTATCCAGCAGGACAGCGTCAATGGAGTGCTGCATACGGCGCAGCATCGCTTGCGCCGCAGCGGTCCGGTCCCCATCCGGTTCCGCGCCGGCAATCGGCACCGTCAGCCAGACCTGTACCTCATGCCGGCTCTTCAACCAAGCGGGAAGGTCCGGATCGTGATCGGCGATCAGTTGCACGGCGTCAAGATCCGCTTCCGCCAGCACCGCGGCCACATCCTCCCGCCGCGGACGGGCGAACACCCCGACCGTGAGCGGAAGCTTCACGCGCTCTTCCTCCAGGCGGGCCAACCAGCCGCGCACATCGGCAGGCGATACTTGCCTCCGGCTCGGGGCGAACACGAAGCCGATGCAGTCCGGTCCGGCTTCTACGATGTCCCGGGCCATCTCCAGCCCGGTCACCCCGCATATTTTCACGCGCGGCCGCCGCCCGTGGCCGCCGCCGCTCCGCTTCTTCCCTGCGGCCTCCGTCACTTCCGGCATAACAACACGCGATCCTGCCGTCATACCCGCAACCCCCGTCATACCGCGATCCGCGGCAGACCGCTCATCAATTGCTCTACGGCCGCTTCCACGTCTGGCTGCCGCATCAGATGCTCGCCGACGAGCGCGGCGTCGATTCCCATGTCCGCCAGACGGTTCATATGCTCCGGCTTGTGGATTCCGCTCTCGCTGACCAGCGTCCGATCGGCCGGTACGAGCGCGCGCAGCCGTTCCGTCTGCTCCAGATCCGTTACAAATGTATGCAAATTCCGATTGTTAATCCCGATGAGCGGTGCATTATCGAGCGCCAGCACCCGCTGCAGCTCCTGCTCATCATGAACCTCGATCAGCGTCTCCATGCCTAACTCGAGCGCGCAGCGGTTCAGCCGCGCCAGCTCGCTATCGTTCAAGATCGCGGCGATGAGCAGCACGGCATCGGCGCCGATGAGGCGGGCTTCCAGCAGCTGCAGCTCATCGATGATGAATTCCTTCCGCAGCACCGGCAGCCCCGTCCGGCCGCGCACCTCGCGCAAAATATCATTGCCGCCTTGAAAATAATCGCGATCCGTCAGCACCGACAACGCATCGGCTCCGGCGGCTTCATAGCCGCGGGCGATGGCCGCCGGATCGAAATCTTGGCGAATCAGCCCTTTGGAAGGCGATGCCTTCTTCACTTCCGCAATCAAGCCGACGGAGCGCCGTTTCCCTGCCGTCAGCGCGTGTATGAGCGAGCGGCACGGCGGCAGCTCCGCGATGGCCCGCTCCGCCTCCCGGCGGTTCAGCTCCGCTGCCAGCTCAGCTGCCTCCCGGCGCTTCGTCTCCACAATTCGATCAAGAAACATGACTCCATCCCCCTGTCGCTTCTCTCCATTGCTCCAGCTTGCGGAGCGTCTGTCCGCTGTCAATCGCATCGGCCGCGATGCGGACGCCTGCGGCGATGCTCTCCGCCTGCCCGGCCACGTAGATGCAGGCGCCGGCATTCGCGAGCACGATGTCGCGATGCGGTCCCTGCTCCCCGTGCAGAATGCGGCGGATAATTCCCGCGTTCGTCGCGGCATCTCCGCCCAGCACGCTGGACAGCGGCTGCGTCTGCAGCCCGAGCTGCTCCGGCGTAATGTCGTACGTTCTCAGCTCGCCATCCTTCAGCTCGCTAATCCGGGTCGGAGCGGACAGGCTGATCTCGTCGAGGCCGTCTTCGCTCGCGACGACGAGGGCCCGCTTCAAGCCCAACTCGCGGAGCACCGCCGCGATCGTCTCGGTGCGGCTGCGGTCATAGATGCCCAGCACCTGGCGATCCGCTCCCGCCGGATTGGTCAGCGGGCCGAGCATATTGAACACCGTGCGCACGCCCAGTTCCCGGCGCGGGGCTGCGGCATGCTTCATCGCAGGGTGGAACACCTGCGCGAACATGAAGCAGATGCCGACGCGGTCCAGGCATTCTGCGGCCTGATCGCTCGTCAGATGGATATTGATGCCGAGCGCCTCTAGCACGTCGGCGCTGCCCGAGCGGCTGGAGGCGGAGCGGTTGCCGTGCTTCGCGACCCGCACGGAAGCGGAAGCCGCGATAATCGCCGATACCGTAGAAATGTTCAGCTTGTGAATGCCGGAGCCGCCGGTCCCGCATGTATCAAGCAACCGATCCTGCGCGGTGATGACGTGGCGGGCACGGCTGCGCATCGCCTCGGCGAACCCGACAATCTCGTCCACCGTCTCGCCCTTCAGGCGCAAGCAGGCCAGCAAAGCGCCGATCTGGGCGGCGGAAGCATGGCCGTCCATCACGTCGGACATAACCTCCCGCGCTTCTTCGCGGCTCAGATGGCCGCCGGCCAGCACATGGGCCAGCGCTTGCTTCGTCAAGACGCTGTCTGGAAGCGTGTGAGTACTCATTGCGGTACGCTCCTTTCTGCCATAAGCTTTTTCCCCGGTTGAACGGCCGCGTAATAGTCCCAATTGACCGGGAGCATGGCCCGCTCCGCAGCCTGGACGGAGGGACGTCCGTCCTTCGGCGCTTCGACGGATACAGCAGCGGATTCCCTGCATTCGAACATCTCCTCCGCCGTCTGAATGGCAAGCAGCAGCGCCTTCGCCTTATTGACCGTCTCCTCGTATTCCTTCTCGGGGACCGAATCCCATACAATGCCGGCGCCGGCCTGAACATAGGCGGTTCCGCCCTTGAAAATAATCGTCCGAATCGTAATGCAGGTGTCCATATTGCCGTTGAAGCCCAAGTAACCGATAGCGCCGGCGTACGCCCCGCGCGCTTCCTGCTCCAGCTCCGCGATAATCTCCATCGCGCGCAGCTTCGGCGCGCCGGAGACCGTGCCAGCCGGCAGACAGGACAGGAAGGCGTCGAAGAAATCTTTGTCCCGGCGCAGCGTGCCGGATACGTTCGATACAATGTGCATCACATGCGAGTAGCGCTCAATGCCCATATACGTATCGCAGCGAACGGTGCCGAATTCGCATACCCGGCCGAGATCGTTGCGCCCCAGGTCGACCAGCATTACATGCTCGGCCCGCTCCTTCTCATCCTTCAGCAGCTCTTCCTCCAGCGCCAGATCCTCTTCCTCCGTCCGGCCGCGCGGGCGGGTGCCGGCGATTGGCCGCGTCTCCACCCGCTCGCCGTTGACCCGGACGAGCGCCTCGGGCGAGGTGCCGACGAGCGTTTCATCGTCCATTTTCAGAATGTACATGTACGGGGAAGGATTCGTCATCCGCAGCACCCGGTACACATCAAGCGGATCAACCGTCGTCTGCCGCTCGAACCGCTGCGAGAGGACGACTTGGAAGATGTCGCCGCCGCGAATGTACTCCTTCGCCCGCTCCACCTTATCCATAAAAGACGCCGGCGTCTCATTCGAACGGTACGGCTTCAGCCCGGAGGCGGCTCCTCCCGGGAGGAAGCGGCCGCTCTGCAGCTCGGTAGCCGGAGCAGCCAGCAGCTTCTCCTGCAGCCCTCTCAGCTTCTCCTTCGCCTGCACGTACAGCGTCCGGATATGCTCTTCTGTGTCGTCCCGCTCCAGATGCAGATTGACGATGAATTGCATCTGCTGCTTGACGTGGTCAAATACGATCAGCTGATCGCAGAACATGAATTGAATATCATTCATCATCAGGTCGTCCCGCCGATGGCGCGGAAGCCGCTCATACTGCTGCACCAGATCATAGCCAAAAAATCCGATCGCCCCGCCCGTCAGCGGCGGCAAGCCCGCCAATGTCGGGCTTGCATACTTGCGGAGCAGCTTCTTTACAGCGGCGAGCGGACGCTCGTGAATCTCAGTGACCGCATCCCGCTCGGTAATGCGCAGCGTTCCGTTCTTGCCCTGCAGTATCAGAAAGGGATCGGTGCCGATAAAGGAGTAGCGCGCCCATTGGACTCCGCCCTCCACGCTTTCCAGCAGAAAAGCATAAGGCTCCTGCTTCAGCCTTTGGAACAGGCGAATCGGGGTCTCTGTATCGGCCGTGATGGTCTCGGAGACCGGTACAACCGGATAAGTGCGGGATAATCGCAATACTTCATCCACATGAGGATGCATGACATCCACTCCTTTCGAATTCGGGTGAGTCGGATGGAAGGAAGAAACAAAAAAACCTCTACCGCAAGGTAGAGGTCCGTTGATTCAATCATGACATTGTGGATGAGCAAGCTCAGGGTATATCAAAGGAGGGATCGCTAAAATAAAGGTCAGTGTCGCCCAATCCTCCCTAATTGTTACTTAGAAAGTATTACACAGAAAGGAAGGGAAGTTCCTATACCTATAGCGATGGCATCCGCTTATGACGTATCCATGCTCTCAGCTCGACTCAACTCAATCTCATCTCAACTCTACTCTACTCAACTATGCTTCTTCACATCATACCCGCAAATAGACGATGCGTCAACACCCGAACGGAGGCAGACGGCATCTCCCTCACTCTCTCCCGTACGGGAACGCTGATTCCCGGGGACGCTTCTCCGCTATGAAGTAGATAAGTCCGGACGCAGCTGGGAGGCCTCATTCAAGTACACGTGACGGATCTCCCGCTGCGATTTGTCTGTATTGACGGTTACCATCAAGCGGATGCACAGCGGCAGGCTCCCCGCGACGGGCACCTCCACGGCGCACATTAACGGCACCCACTCCCAGCCCGGCATCGCGCGAATGGCCTGTGCCGGGAAGGAAGCGTTCAGATCCTGAGTCATCGTAATCCATATGCTGACGATGTCCTCCGGAACGATCTGATTCTCTGCCACGATATGTTCAAGCAAGACGGTCGTCTCGCGCCGTATTTCATCCGCATCATTGCGCTCGACGGTGGTCGCTCCGCGTATTCCCCTTGCATACATGCTTATGTCGTCTCCCCTTTCAACTCTTCGATGATGTTCCGCACCAGTTCGACGGGCACATCGCGCCGAATCTCTACTTTGCCGATAGCTGTCGGGAGCACGAATACCGTCCGGCCTTCCTTGAACTTCTTGTCATGCATCATCGCATCCAGAATCGCCTCAGTCGAATAGCCGGCCGGAATCGATACAGGCAGTCCGAACTGGCGCATCAATGATTCCGTGCGCGCTGCGACATCGGCGGCCGCTCCTATCCGCTCCGCCAGACGGGCCGAGCCGACCATTCCGATCGCGATCGCTTCGCCGTGCATCAGCTCGCCATAGCCGGCAACCGCCTCCAGGGCATGGCCGATCGTATGGCCCAGATTCAGAATCGCCCGCAATCCGTTCTCGCGCTCGTCCTGGGATACGACGGCGGTCTTGACGGCGCAGCCTTGCGCCAAGCCATAGGCCAACGCTTCCTCATCCTTGGCCAGCAGCTTCCCGGCATTGGCTTCGCACCAATCGACGAAGCCGGCGTCCCAGATCAAGCCGTGCTTCACCATCTCAGCCAGACCGGAACGGACATCCCGATCAGGCAGCGATTGCAGGGTCGCCGTATCATAGAGCACGAACTCCGGTTGATGGAAGGCGCCGATGATGTTTTTGGCCAGCGGATGATTCACCGCAACCTTGCCGCCGACGCTGCTGTCATGCGCCAGAATCGTGGTCGGCACCTGGATGAACCGGATGCCGCGCATATACGAGGCCGCCACGAAGCCGGCCAGATCGCCAACGACGCCGCCGCCCAGCGCGACGACCGTGGACATGCGATCGCAGCCCGCCTCCAGCGCGGCGCGGATGCAGTCCTCGAAGACGGCCAGCGATTTCGATTGTTCCCCTGGCGGTACGGTAAGCGAAGCGGTACGGTAACCGGCCGCGTGCAGCGACTGCTCGGCTAGATTCAGATAACGGCGGCCGACATGCTCATCGGTAATAATGAGAACCGGGCTTCCCGCAGGGATGCCCGCTTGCCGGCTCGCCTCGCCAAGCTGTCCCAGCAGTCCGCTTCCGATCCAGATAGGGTAAGAGCGTTCGCCAAGATCGACTCTCAGTTCTACGGCTTGCATCGCTTCCTTGTTCTCCATGACGCTCCCTCCTAGTACCGGGCCACTTGCTGCAAGTATTGCTCGTAGTTGGCGCGAATCTCCTCCATCGAATCTCCGCCGAATTTCTCCAGGAACGCCTTCGCGACCTCCCAAGCGACGACATGCTCCAATACGACGCTGGCCGCAGGCACGGCACAAGCATCGGAACGCTCCACTTGAGCCGTGAAAGCTTCCTTCGTATCGATATCTACGCTCCGCAACGGTTTATACAAGGTCGGAATCGGCTTCATTACGCCGCGAACGACGATCGGCATCCCGTTCGTCATGCCGCCCTCGAAGCCGCCGAGCCGGTTGGAAGCGCGCGTATAGCCCTTCTCTTCGTCGTAGAGGATCTCGTCATGCACCTGCGACCCGCGCAGTCGTCCGGCTTCGAAGCCGATGCCGATCTCGACGCCTTTGAACGCGTTGATAGACATAACCGCCTGCGCGATGCGCCCATCCAGCTTGCGATCATATTGCACATGGCTTCCCAGTCCGACAGGGATGCCTTCGACGATGCACTCCACGATGCCGCCGATCGAGTCGCCCTCTGCCTTAATCTGATCGATATAGGCCTCCATCGCCTGCTCTGTCGCGGAATCGACGACCCGAACCGAAGACTGTTCGGTCCGTTCAATCATCTCATCCAGCGGGAGAGAATGCGGAGGCGCCTCGATCTCCC
Organism: Paenibacillus thiaminolyticus; assembly: GCF_007066085.1. Taxonomy (NCBI): domain Bacteria; kingdom Bacillati; phylum Bacillota; class Bacilli; order Caryophanales; family Paenibacillaceae; genus Paenibacillus; species Paenibacillus thiaminolyticus. Next base: position 1,193,695 of record NZ_CP041405.1, read on the forward strand.
CGATGCGGATGACTTGTCCGCCTATCTTGATGCCGAACGCTTCTAACAGCTGACGGGCGACAGCGCCTACCGCGACGCGGGCCGCCGTCTCGCGCGCGCTGGAGCGCTCCAGCACATTGCGCAGATCGGTCAATTGATACTTCAAGCCGCCGTTCAGATCCGCATGTCCCGGACGGGGACGATGGACCCGGCGCTTTTCTTCGTCCGAGCCTTCAATCGGCTCCACGTTCATAATATTCCGCCAATGCTTCCAGTCCTTATTCTCGACTACCAACGCGATAGGAGCTCCGGTCGTATAACCATGACGCACCCCGCCGACGATTGCGGCCGTATCCGTCTCGATCTGCATCCGCCGTCCGCGGCCATACCCTTTCTGCCGGCGTTGAAGCTGAAAGTTCAACTGTTCAAAGTCAATCGCCAGGTTGCTGGGCATCCCTTCAACGATGGCGGTCAATTGCGGTCCGTGGGTCTCTCCTGCTGTCAAATAACGTAGACTCACCGTTGCTCCCCCTTTAAGCTGTATTGCTGTAAATGGCTAAAATCCTTAACTCTTTTGCTCATTATAGTATAGGAGGCAACGTTTGACAAGAAAACAAAAACACGCTCTGAAGGCCTTATGCCGCCAAGAGCGTGTCATGACTATGTGCACATATATCGCGGGCCGCTATCCGGCAGCGGGACGCCAAGAACCGGAACAGGTCTTCGGCTCCGCTATCTCCATAGAGAGGCGCGCTTCGAGGCCGCACGCACAGGAGCAGGAACCGTTCCCGCACGCTCCTCCTCCGCCAACAAAGGGAGCCAGTTTTTCAATGTCACTTCCACCCCAATGATTTGGGCGCATTCGTGGATCGTTAATTCTCCTCGCTGGTAAGCCGCGATGACCGTCCTCTTGTCCATTCTTGTTGGTCGTCCCTCCGTCCTCGTAGTCATCCTAGAGGATGTTCATACCGTCTACGTAAGTCTAGTATCGGAAGAAGGGATGCGGATTATACGCTAGATGCCATTTTGCGGTAAAAGAACGTCTCTATCGTCTCCAGCCCGTATTGGCCCGGATTGAAAATCTGTTCCGTGCTTCCTACGAATAGAACCCCGCCCGGTTTCAGCGCATCGGCGAATTTGCGGTACAGCTGGAATTTGGCTTCCTCCGTGAAATAAATCATGACATTGCGGCAAATGATCAAATCCAGCGAGGTATCGAACGTGTCTTCCAGCAGATTCTGCTTCCGGAACCGAATCGCGCTCTTCAATGACTCGATAATCCGGTATCCTTCCGGCGCCTGCTGAAAATATTTCTGCCGGTACAGATCCGGCACATCCTTCAGTGAACGTTCTACATAGCATGCTTCCTTCGCCTTCATCAATACGTTCTCGTCAATGTCGGTGGCGGTAATCTGAGAGCGCTGCATCAGGCCCGACTCATTCAAGATCATGGCCAGCGTGTACGGCTCCTCTCCGGTAGAGCAAGCAGCGCTCCAGCAGCGCAGCTGCTTCGTATTGGCCGCCAATGCCGGCAGCACGCTGTCTCTCAGGGTGACCCAACGATTCGGGTTACGCCAAAATTCGGAGACATTAATCGTCATCCGATCCAAAAATTCATTCAGCAAATCCGGGTTCTGCCGGATCGCTTCGAAGAAGCTGCGGAATGTCGTATATCCGTTCTTCATGCGCAGCGTCGTCAACCGCCGCTTCATTTGCGCTTCCTTGTACTGCAGCAGATCAATGCCCGTCAGGCGCTTGACCTCCACCATGAATTGCCGGTAATCCTCATCCTCATGCCCCGCTGCTGCGGAAGAGGCTCCGCCTTCGGTTGTCGATTGACCGAAAGGATAGGACGATAGGGCAGGCTGCCGCTTCGATTCATGCATCATTATTCACTCTCCACCACTTCATCATAGGAGCCGTTCTTCACAACAGCAAAGAACACGGCTGAACAGTTTCCTATTCGCCGTGTTCCGATGCTTTTCCTGCTTTATGTAAGCTCTTTCATAAATAAGTCCGAAAATGCAGGAGAATCTTTGAAGTGCGGGCTATGATCAGATCCAGCTCTCCAGCGCGCGATCATAGCTGATAATGTCGCTATCAGCGAATAGATTCGCGATCTCTCTGGCAGCGCTTTCTTGCGAATCGGAACCATGCACCAGATTGAGCGGGGTGTGGGACGCATAGTCGCCGCGAATCGTTCCCGGCTGCGCCTCTCCTACCTTCGTCTTGCCAATCATCAAGCGCGACAAGCTGATAATCTCATCACCTTCCCAGATCATAGCGAACACGGGACCAGAAGTAATGAAATCAACCAATTCGCCAAAAAACGGCTTTTCAGCATGTTCGGCATAATGGTGTTCGGCTTGTTCGCGCGTAATCATCATTAATTTCCCGGATACAAGCTTCCATCCTTTGCGTTCAAAGCGGCTTACGATTTCTCCGATGAGACCTCTTTGCACGCCGTCAGGTTTGACCATGATGAATGTGCGTTCCATAGGTTCACTCCTCAATTATTGTGAAAGTAGTCCAGCGAACCAAGTATACCAAATATTTCATCATTGCGCACCTTGACTTTTTGAATCCAGATTAATGGGATCGATTGGCAATAAAATAGGCGATATCCCGCAGGTTTTTGCGCGCACGGATATCAGGCAGCTGCTCGAGGGCCTGAATCGCTTTGTTAATGTAGCGTTCAGCGAGCTGCTCCGCGCGCCGGATGCCTGCGCTATCCCGAATATTATGTAAAATCGAAGATACATCCGTATGTCCGTTCATGGACCGGATGTGCTCAATATCGCGCAGCAGCGCCTGCCGGCGTCCGGTCTCTTCCAGCGCATAAATGACAGGCAGCGTCAAATTGCCCTGCCGGATGTCATTGCCCGGAGGCTTCCCCAGCTGCGCTTCGGTCCCGGTCAAATCCAGCACGTCATCGCGAATCTGGAACGCCATCCCGACATTGTAGCCGAACCGGTACAGCTGGCGGCCGATGGCGGCCGTAGCCCCGGAAGCGATAGCTCCCAACTGGCAGCTGATCGCGATCAGAAGCGCCGTCTTGCGGCGGATTCGCAGCAGGTACTGCCGCTCGGATTGGGACGTATTGAAGAAATCCCGGATCTGCTCCATTTCCCCGATGCACATTTGAACCATCGCTTTCGACAGAATGCGGTGAATTTGCGGTTCCTGCAGCTCGGTGGCCAGCACCAGCGCCTGCCCATAGATGTAGTCTCCGGTATACATCGCAACCCGGTTGTCCCATTTTGCTTTGACGGTCAGCTGTCCCCGCCGCATATCGGCATCGTCAATGACGTCGTCGTGAACGAGCGAGGCCATATGAATCAGCTCCAGAGGGACGGCTACATATTTGAGTCTCTCCAGATCATAGGTTCCGAATTTCCCGGCCAAGAGAACGAAGACCGGACGGATGCGCTTGCCGCCAGCCTTGAGAAGCTGCAGCGAAGCGTCATTCAGCGTCCGGAGATCGGTTGCGATCGATCGTTCCAGTTGCTTCTCGATATACGATACATCCTGCTTCATTGTCGCGTAAATGTCCCACAATTTCATGCCTTCACCTAACCAACCGTATTTTCCGACCAGAGTTCAAGCCGAACTTCATGATCAATAAGCCCTAACTCGTACGCGTATTGGAAATAGCGCTGAAGCCCTTCCTGCTGCGGACGATCGAAATCGTAATTCAAATTGGTAAAATAATTCATCCAGTAGTCGACCGTGCCGCCGATCGTGCGTACGGCCTCCTGCGCCAACGGGCGCGGATCGAGGAGACTCTTCCGCTTGCTGGCTTCGAACGCCTCCATAATAATCCTGATATCGTCGCCATGATGGCGGATGACGTCCCGATTGACCGCCCATACCGCGAAGGTCATCCAATGCCCGGTCCATTGGCGCCACAGCTCGCCGAGATCGATCACTTCATATCCGGGGTTCTTCCAGGAAGCCCGGATGGCGTGATCGCCAATAAGAACGGCGCCGTCCGCTTCAGCCATCATCGCGTCCAGATCCGGATCCATCGGAATGTAGTCCGGGCGGGCATGATAGAACTTCGCGGCGATAATCTTGAATAGATTGGTCGACGTAGCCGACGTGGTCGTCAAAGCGATCTTGCCCCGAAGCGCTTCCTCCAGCGGCTTCTTCAAAAAGAGAAAGATGGAATTGACGCGGCCGTGCGCGCTGACCGACAAATTCGGGAACAGCGTATATTGCTCGGAGGAAATGCCGTAAGCAAACGCCGAAATCGGCCCCATATCAATCCTGCCTTCACGCATTGCTTGATTCAGCCCGGCAGGAACGGCCGGGATCATGTCCAACATAGCCCGGGTGTTCTTCGGCTCAAAATGATAAAAGATCGGCCATACGTTCGTATAATCGATACGGCCGATGCGAATATGGGACGGGTTATTGTTCACGTCTTGCTGCAGTACCATCAGGTTCCCCCCACCTTCTAAACAATTGATGCTCGATATCGAGTGTGTCCAGCACCTTCCCGACCAGGAAGTTCACGATGTCATCCAACGTCTTCGGATGATAATAGAACGCCGGCATCGCAGGCACGATGCGCACGCCCATATGTGCGAGCTTGAGCATATTTTCCAGATGGATCGCATGCATCGGCGTCTCGCGCGGCACAATGATGAGCGGGCGCCCTTCCTTCATCATCACATCGGCTGCCCGTCCCATCAGGTTGTCCGAAGAGCCGTGGGCCAAGGATGACAGCGTCCCCATGGAACAAGGCATGATGATCATTCCTTGGACACGGTAAGAGCCGCTCGCGATAGTGGCCCCGATATCCTGGATCGGATGGTACACGATGCGGCCGGCTTGTTCTCCGAACGCCCGCTCGATGGCCTCCTGGCGCCGGGTGACTTCCCAACCCAGTTCTTCCTTCAGCACCCGCCATCCGGCATCCGAGACGAGCAAATGCACAATGCAGCCAGCTTGCAACAGGCATTCCGCGAGCCGGATGCCGTAAATCGCTCCGCTTGCCCCGGTAATGCCGACGACATAACGCTTGTCCGCCGCTGTCATGGGCCCAGCACCACCAAATCCAGCAAAGTGAAGGCGAATACGACAATGCTCAAAATGCCGTTCAGCGTAAAGAATGCGGTGTTCGTCCGGCTCAGATCATACGGCTTGACCAGCATATGCTCATAAATGAGCAAGCCGGAAGCAATCACGGTGCCGATAATATACCACCAGCTCAATTGAGTGACGAACAGCAGCAGCAGGAATCCGATCGCGGTGACAATGTGAAACCCGCGCGCTATCCACAATGCCTTCGCAATGCCGAACCGGACGGGAATCGATTTCAAGCCTTCCTTGCGATCGAATTCATAATCCTGGCAGGCATAGATGACATCAAAGCCTGTCGTCCAGCAAGCCACCGTCAAATAAAAAATAATAGAAGTCCAGTTGATCTCATTCGTGACCGCAACCCAGCCCCCTAGCGGAGCCAAAGCGATCGTCAAGCCGAGAATAAAGTGGCACAGCCATGTAAAGCGCTTCGTGAATGAATAAATGACAAGCATAAAGACGGCAATAGGCAATAAATAAACAGCCAGAGGCTGCAGATTGGCCGCTGCCCAGAACAGCAGTCCGAACGATACGGCGGTGAATAATATCACTTCTCCTGCCTTGAGCAGGCCGGCCGGAATGGCGCGGTTGGCCGTGCGCGGGTTTTTGGCGTCAATGGCGGCATCAATGAGCCGGTTCAAGGCCATCGCCGCGCTTCGCGCTCCGACCATAGCCATCAGAATCCATCCCCATTCGGCTAGCGTAGGGAAGCGGTTATCCATGACCATGGCGCCTAAGATTGCGCCCATGAACGCAAACGGAAGCGCGAATAACGTATGTTCGATTTTTATCATTTCTAGGAAAATACGCACTTTTTTAAACATGTCCATTCCCCTTCGTGCCGATGTGCAGCGCGGCAATTCCTCCCGTTAGCGGCTTTGCCTCCACTTGCTCCAGGCCGGCGGCGCAGAACATGTCGGCCAGTTCCTGACGTCCCGGGAACGAAGCCAACGATTCCGGCAGCCATTTGTACTGCTCGTAGCGCTTGGCAATCAATTTCCCCTGCAACGGAAGCAGCCGTTCGAAATAAAAATAGTACAGCCCCTTAAAAGGCTGCCATGTCGGCTTGCTCAACTCCAGGCAGACGACCCGCCCCCCGGGCTTGACCACTCTCCGCATCTCCCGAATCACCTGATCATAGTCAGGAACATTGCGGAGCCCGAAGCCGATTGTCACATAATCGAAGCTGTCATCCGGGAACGGGAGATCCATCGCATTGCCTTCAACAAGCCGGATCTGATCCTGCAAGCCCAATTTTTCTATTTTGCGCTGCCCGACGGACAGCATGTTCGGACTGAAGTCCAGACCGGTCATCTGCCCCGTGCGGCTCGCCTGCGCCAGCTGGATGGTCCAGTCGCATGTCCCGCAGCATAAGTCGAGCGCGGTCTCTCCGGGCTGAACATTCATCCGGCGCATCGTATAATTCCGCCACGCTTTATGACGCCGGAAGCTCATAATATCGTTCATGATATCGTATTTATGAGCAATGTTCTCGAACACATCATGCACATATTTTTCTTTGGACTTCCCCGTTTTTGGAGAATGTGTCTCCATGTTATGCGTCACCTTGCCCTTCACCTCAATCCGGTATGTTAGCTGCGTTGAGCCGCAGCGTTGGTCGGAGAAGACGTCAGCACGAGCGGGCTAAGCAATTGGACAACCCGTCCGGTCGTTCCGGCGTCCAGCGGCATCGCGGACGTAATGCTCTGCAGCTTGTCCTGAATGACCCGAATCTGGTACGCCAGCTGCTGCCTCACTTCATACTTCGCCATCATCGCGCTCCAGAACGCGGTATCGTAGGCGCGCTGCTTCATTTTCCTTCTCTCTTCTTCCGTGCCTTGCTGCCACACATGCCAATAAGACCAGCTGCCTTCGAAGCGCTGGAACTGCTCGGAGCGTTCCTGCTCCTGCTTCATCACTTCCAACTCGGCGACCTGGTCGAGCAGTTGCTCCCATAAGCTTACGTCCTGGGAAGCCATACGATGGTTGAACGACTGGAACAGCGTCTTGCGCAGAGATACGCATGCACGCAAATATTCCTCCGCCGTCATCGCCCACAGCTTCATCTTCTCGCTCGTGGCCACCTTGAGCTGATTGACGGCGCAGACCGCCTGGCTCAGCGACCGAATGGCATCGACTTGTCCCGCATGGGCGAGCAGATGATAGAAGCGGCTGCTGAAATAATCTCCCGCCAGCACCTTGAGCTGCCGGGAACGCAGATTGCGATCGCTCTCATCCTTGGTCGCCATCTCAATCATGTCGTGGGTATCCAGGCCCACTTGCACGAGCGAAGTTACCAGCGCAATCAGTTCGCTGTGCTCCGCCCCCTTCTTGCTGCGGTTTAAAAAGGCGAACATCAGCTCCACCCGCGTATGTGGGAACGCAGGCAGGTCAGTGTACGCCTGTATCATGTCATGTTCTACGTACCGTTTTGCCAATTGCGAAATGTGGTTTACTTCCATTATGAGTCCTCCGACAATAAGCGGTTAGTCATCCTGGCAGGATGTCGCAATCTAAATCATTATATCATAGGTTCCATATGAACGGGCACATTTTCTTGTTGTGCCGCCGAACCAGGCAGGTCTCCTATCTGTCTCCGGGAAAAGTCCGATCCCATAGCGGCGTATAAATAAAGCGGAGCGCCTGTTCCGTATCGGGTGAGACGACGCCGGCGCGAACAGCCTTCAAGCGTTCCGGAGTCGCTTCCGGCTTGCGCGCGTCCAGCGACAGCAGAACGTAATTTTTTTTCAAGCGCTCATCCTGTATGACGATCCGCAGCAGCAGCCGGTTCACATTGTCCGTTCGTGTGAAGCTGTGCTGCAGCAGCTCATAGATGTCATGATAGATCGCATCCGGCCTCGCGATGGTGGAGGCGACTTTCATGTCAATCGTCAGTCCGTCTCCGTTCCATGCCGCCCGGCTCAGTCTGAGCTGCAGCGGAATATCGGATAAATAGTCGACCAGCCGCGCCTCAGTGACGGTGACAATCTGCGGTGATGCCGTTACGGCAGCCGCCTCCTGCGGCTTGTTCCCGTCCGCGCGTTGCGCAGCGGTCAGCCAGCCAAGCCCCGCCATCAGCAGGATGGTCGCCATCGCCGTCAGCATGGCCGGCCGCCATCGTTGAACCCGGTTCATTATACCCGCTCCCCTACTGTACATGTTGAAGACATCCGCTGGGAATCCCTATCCCCAGTCTCGACCCATAAGAGGATGTCCATACCTCATCATACAGTGAAATTGCGCGGGGTATGACTGCAATTCCGCAGCAGATCCGCCGCGGGACATTACCGGGCGCCGCAAAAAAACCGCCCCGCAGCATGGCGGAGCAGCTCGCCTTAATCCGTATCGGTATGAATCTCGCCATGCTTCGTCAGGATGACGGCCTTGCCGCGCACCTTGACCGCGGACGTATGATCGGTGAACTGCGCAATCAGCACTTCATTCCTATCCAGCTTCTCGATATGATGGAAGCGGGTATCCTGGCCCCGTGTCAATCCGAATACTTGCACGCCTTGATCCTTGGCCTTGATAACGATATAGTCGGTCTGGTTCTCCAACAGAACTCCCTCCTCTTCTCTCGCTATTATAACATGGTTGCGCCGCTTGCCCATACCCCGTCTCGAACGCCCGGACACGTCTTCCCCGACAAGAGAAAAGCCGCGACGGAATCCCGTCGCGGCTTCACTGAGCTCGCGTTCCCCATAGTCACTAGAGTATGTAAGTTCACTTATTTGATGCCGTCTTTAAGTGCTTTACCCGGTTTGAACGCAGGGATCTTGCTCGCAGGAATTTCGATTTCTTCACCCGTTTGCGGGTTCCGTCCTTTGCGGGCGGAGCGCTCGCGCACTTCGAAGTTGCCGAAGCCTACCAATTGGACCTTGTCACCGTTCTGCAGCGCGTTCGAAATGGCTTCGAAGACGGCGTCTACCACTTTCGTCACGTCTTTCTTGGACAATTCCGTGGACTCTGCAACCTCGGTAATCAATTCGGATTTGTTCATTTTCAATTCACCTCCCGATGAAATATGTCTTGTTATCCCTTTTTTCACTGTTTCCTATGAAAATATACATCATCAACCCTAAAAACGTCAGATACAGCTTGGTTCTGCCGTCTTTCATGGTCGAGGAACAAATTTATAGTAATATACCGCTATCACAAATGCAAGGGGGTAAAATCAGCCCCGCGCCGTGAAATAAACAAAAATAGCCCAATCCGCCCCCTGTTCCCGAGAGAACAAGGAGCGCCTGAGCTATGCTCCGTATCCGGTATGAATGTTCCGTCAGAGGATGATGGCAATCAAGCCGCCTGACCCTTCGTTGATAATGCGCCCCAGCGTCTCCTGCAGCTTGTAGCGCGCATTGTCCGGCATCATGGCGATCTTGCCCTGAATGCCCTCCCTGACGATCGAATGCAGGGAACGGCCGAAGATATCCGATTCCCAGATCTTCGTCGGGTCGTTCTCGAAGTCCTGCATCAGGTAACGCATCAATTCCTCGCTCTGCCTTTCCGTCCCGATAATCGGCGCGAATTCGGATTCGACATCGACTCGAATCATATGAATAGACGGGGCCGTCGCCTTCAGCCGCACCCCGAAGCGGGATCCTTGGCGGATAAGCTCCGGCTCGTCGAGAGCCATCTCGCTCAACGTCGGAGCCGCGATGCCGTAGCCCGTCGTCTTCACCATCTCCAGCGCATCGGCGAACCGGTCATATTCCCGCTTCGCATGGGAGAATTCCTGCATCAGTTGGAGCAAATGATCCTTGCCCCGAATTTCAACGCCGACGACCTCCATCAAAATCTGGTCATACAGCTCATCCGGCGCGTACAAGTCGATTTCGGCAACGCCTTGCCCCATATCCATCCCGCTAAGTCCGGCGCGGGCGATGAATTCATAATCCATGAACTGCTGCACGACGCGGTCGACATCGCGCAGCCGGCGGATATCTTTGACTGTATCGCGAACCGAGCTCTCATAGCTGCTGCGCAGCCAGTGGTTGTCATGAAGCACCATGACCCAGCTCGGCAGATTGACATTGACTTCATGAACCGGGAATTCGTACAGTACTTCCCGCAGTACGCCCATCACGTCATCTTCGCTCATCGTCGCGACGCTAAGAGCCATCACCGGAATGTCGTACTTCTCCTGCAGCTCGTTGCGCAGCGCGACGGTCTCTTCACTCTTCGGCCGCGTCGAGTTGATGACGAGCACGAACGGCTTGCCGACTTCCTTCAGCTCATTGATAACCCGCTCTTCGGAGTCGACATACGAATAGCGCGGAATCTCGGCGATCGTACCGTCGGTCGTAACGACAACACCCAGGGTGGAATGCTCCTGAATGACCTTCCGCGTGCCGATCTCCGCCGCCTCCTGGAACGGTATCGGATCTTCGAACCACGGCGTATTGATCATCCGCGGTCCGTTCTCGTCTTCATAGCCTTTTGCGCCTTCCACGGCGTAACCGACGCAATCCACCAGGCGGACGTTCACGTCCAGTCCTTCCGCGACCTTAATCTGAACCGCATTATTCGGCACGAACTTCGGTTCCGTCGTCATAATCGTCTTGCCCGCAGCGCTCTGCGGCAGTTCGTCGACAGCACGAATGCGGTCGGATTCATTTGTAATATTCGGAAGAACGACCGTCTCCATGAAGCGCTTGATAAAAGTCGATTTCCCCGTGCGGACCGCACCGACGACCCCGAGGTAAATATCCCCGCCGGTACGCTCGGCAATGTCCTTAAAGATGTCCACTTTTTCCAATGATATCCCCTCCTCAAAATGTTCCGACGGACAAGAGGCTTTCGTCCGCCTCTCGTCCTTCTGAAACGATTGGCACCGTTGCTAGGATTGAGCTGTTGCCGTTGTCGCCAGTGTTCTCCGCCGAGACTTCACGTTGTACAAGGGCATTGCGACGCAACTCGTACATGTTTTTGGACTAGTACCATCTTATTTCGCATCTCTCGCAAATATGACCCCTAATAGCAACATTTTTCTTCGCCGGGCGCACTCACGCCTTCCAAATCAGTTATATGAAAGTCATAGAAAAGTATGACAACGCAAACAAGACCGTACGGAAAAATTCCATACGGTCTTGCTATTGGCCACGCGCTTGCCGGCGCATGGATTACGATTCGGCTTCCGCTTGCGGCCACGGAGCCCCGTCCTTCCATATGTATGGGACGGATTTGACCGGAACATAGAATGATTTCTCGGTCAGCAGCGGGCGCAGGTCGGCTCCATCCTCCGCGGGCGGCTTGTCCCCTGCCTCGATGACCTGCATCAGCTCCATCGCGTAATCGGCGTAGACGTGTCCCTGTTCATCCATCATAAGCGCCAACGGTTCTCCGCTGAACGGATTTCTCACGCCCGACGGCTTGAGACCGGCGGCTGCTTCATCGATGCGATAAAAGCCGGGGTAGGCCTCCTCCTTCGAAGGCAGGCGTCCCTGCTTGCGCTTGTAAGAATCGACGGCACGGGCGGCATCGTTCACATATTGCGCCACCGCCAAATCCATGATGCGGACCTTGGGCTCCGTTTCTTCGTCGATAATGAGATAGGAGCCGCTGCCGCCCGCCTCGAACGCACTGGCCGGTGCGGCGCTCAGCTTGCCGCTGTGCTTCAGCGCCTCGAAGTCAACCCGGAACTTCTCATAGCGCGGAACATCCTCTTCGCTGTTCTGTATCGGGAGCAGCCCGGTGTCCTTCCCATATTCATCCACCGCGCTCTGCACGAGCAGCACGCCTTCGCGGGCGGACTGCTGGTTCTCCTTCCGCAATTCCTTCGGATACATGCATCCTTGCAGCAGCGCCAGCAATAGGGCGGTTACCGCCACGATGCCGGCCCTTCGATTTCGGTTCACAATCATTCCCTCCAGCCTGTGTCTATTAGAGGTTGTTCAAAAAGTCCGCTTTTGATCACGAATGAATATCTATTATTAAGCTTGCTACCACAACGTGTCCTCGCCGCGCTGTTCCTCCAGCTTGCGGCGCACAAGCGCTTTCAACGGATCTTCCGGCACCTCGACCGTTACGCTTCCCGCGCTGCCGCTCAGCCGGACCTGGCATGCCAGGCGAGGGCCCAGCGTCTCCTCCATCCCCATCTTCCGCACCTCAGGCGGCGTCGGCGCCGTTACGGCATGCGCATCGCCGGACACGTTCACCTTGCACAGGAGGCAGCCCGCTTTGCCTCCGCAGCGCGTTCGCACGGCAACTCCGGCTTGACGGGCGGCCGCCAGTATCGTCGTCGGCCGGACGATATCAATGACTTTGCCGGCCGGCATAAATGTCACGCGTGTTCCCACAGCGCTCCTCCTTTTGACTGCAGCCTTCTCGGTGCTGATAACCGGTCTTTGGAACACCCATTTCTATTCTTCCTCCCCTTCCCGATCGATTCGGCTCGGGATGATGCCGGCCATCACCTGCGGACAGAGCGCGCACAGCCGCTCCGCGAAGCGCGAGCTGGCCTGGCAGCGGTTCCATACGGCCCGCATCGCCGCGACATGCTGGTCCGGCTCCCGATTCATGACGCGCACGATGGCCTGTGTGCGATCCTCCCGCTCCCGCAGCAGGTTGAAGACCAACTCATGCGCCAGCGGCATCAACCGGATATTATGGCGCCCGAGTATATGCTCCGGCCCGACGGGCCACAGCCCTTCGACAATCACCGTCTCATAGCGGCATTCCGGCGTCGTGACCTTGAAGCTCCCGACCAGCTCGGCCGTAACCCGCTCATGGCAGTAATGGCTTAACAACGAGCGGTAGCGGTCAGTGAAGCTCCATTCCGGCTTATCCGTCGACCAGACGCCCCAAGCGCGGTGCAGCGAACCCGCCTCCGCTTCATCCGCATACATATCGATGTCGCGCGGTTCGCGGTCGATATCGACGCCTTGCAGGACCAAGCCGCAGCTTCCGCCCAGCATCCAGGGCAGCGTCCCCGGCGGGCAGGCCTCCGTCAAAAGGCAGATACAATTCTCAAGCGACTGAGACAATGAATGTTCGTTCATGCGGCGTGCTCCATTTCTTCTGTGAATCTTGACGCGGCGGGGAGGGCGGTAAGCCCTTCCGCGACACACGTGCAAATGATGAATGCCCGTAATGATGGACAGCGCCAATAGACGCAGCTGCTCATCAAAAATACGGCTTATGTATCGCTTCTACCTGACCGTCCTTCACCACCGCCGTCTGACAAGCGAGACGGTAGCCTTGATGGAATTCCTCCTCGTCCATCCGGTTCCATTCCGCATCGGTGACATCGCCCAGGTTGTCGTAGCCCGAGATAATCTGACAGCGGCAGCGGGCGCAGGTCCCCCGCGTGCAGGAAAAGGCCCAGTCCACCTCGGCCTGAATAGCGGCTTCAAGCAGTGTTGTTCCGACCGGCACCGTCACGGTAGCCTCTCGTTCACGTCCCCGTACCTTAATGTCTGCCATAACCGGTTGCTCCTCCTAAATATGCGTGTTGTGATTACATAATGGAAATCAGGCCATACAGCATGCCGGCCAATAACATAATGAATGCGACCAACGATAGAATGCCTTTAACCCAACCCTTGGTCTTCGTTCTGGCGAACATGATTAAAAAGGCGGAAAAAGCCATCAGGCCGATTCCGATAAATGATACCCACATCTTCGTCATACCATCCATAGTCTCTGATTCTCCCATTCCTCACAAACTGCTCCCATTATACCATTCGTACCCTCATAAGAAAACGAAAGTGGACAATTCATAGATCTTCCCAACCAATAGAAAAAGCAGCGCAAGCATCCGCTCACGCTGCCGGCCGGGTCGGGACGGTAACCGTTACTTCTTCATCATCATTTTCATCAACGCTTCCATGTTGTTCGGATTCATGCCGCTCTTCTTCACGGCGCTGACAATATCATTTATCGTAGATTCCGTCACGGGAAGCTTAGCAACCGAAGCGACCTGCTTGATAAGCTGGCGCAGTTGGGTCTCGCTCTGAAGCGTGGAAGGCTTAACCGATCCGGCAAGCTTTTTGATTTGGTTTTCGGTTATGGTTTTGCCGGCTTTTTTGTTGATCTTATTCAGGGCTTCCCTCGGGAATTTACTGTTCGCCATATACTCCCTCCTTAAGTCTGTTTACCTACAATGTATGAACAGACTTCAAGGGAGGTGAGAGATACCCCCGGATTTCCGCTCTCTTCCTTGAACGGTCAGGACCAGGCAGCCACTTCTTCGATCTCATGCTTGCGGACGCGGCCCATCAAAAATTCTACCGCCGTCTTCGCTTCCCTGCCTTCAAACAGGACGCGATACAGCTGCTCGGTAATCGGCATCTGCACCCCGTATTGCTCGGACAGCCGGTAGGCCGCCTTCGTCGTGCGGATGCCTTCGACGACCATCCCCATCCGGGACAACACGTCGTCCACGGCCATGCCTTGCCCTATCATCGAGCCTGCGCGCCAATTGCGGCTATGCTGGCTCGTACAGGTGACGACAAGGTCGCCGACGCCGGCCAGGCCCGCAAACGTGAGCGCATTGGCGCCCATCTTCGTTCCGAGGCGCGCGATTTCGGCTAATCCGCGCGTCAGCAAGGCCGCTTTGGCATTATCGCCGAAGCCGAGCCCATCGGACAGGCCCGCGCCCAACGCAATGATATTTTTCAGCGAGCCGGCCAGCTCCACGCCGAGCACATCGGGATTCGTATACACCCGGAAGAAGGTGTCATTCATGAACAAATCCTGCGCCTGCTCGGCCGTCTCCAAGCCGGCGGAAGCGACGACAACCGTCGTCGGGCATTGCAGTACCACTTCTTCCGCATGACTCGGCCCAGACAGGACCGCAATTCGCTCCAAGCCGCATTCGAGCTCCGCGGCCAATACTTCCGACATGCGGGCCAACGACTCGGTCTCGAAGCCTTTGGTCGCATGGACGATAATCATCTCATCCGTAACATACGGCTTCATCTGGCCGGCCACTTGGCGCATGGCAGAAGATGGCGCCACGACAACGCATGCCGAGGCTCCCTCCATGGCTTCCTGCATGCTGCATGTCGCCTTCAATCCAGGGTGAAGCACGACGTCCGGCAAATATTTTCCGTTGCGATGCTTCTCATTAATTTCTTCCGCTTGGTCGCAATGGCGTGTCCATAAGTACACGTCATGCCCATTTTGCGCAAGCACCTCACTGAGTGCCGTCCCCCAGCTTCCGGCGACGAGTACGGCAACTTTAGCGGACACGTGGCACCTCTCCTTTCTTCGATCCGAGGCGATTCTCCGTGCCTCTCCACAGCTTCATAATATTGCTTCGGTGACGATAGAAGGCGAACGCGCAAATAAGCAGGCTGCCCCAAAATATCGGCCAATCATAACGAAAAATCAAAATAAAGACCGGTGTCAGCAACGTGAAAATAAGCGAGCCGAGGGACACATACCGCTTCCAGACAATCGAGGCGATGGCCAGCACGCCCGCCGTGAAGGCGGGCCAAAACGCCAGCATCGCCAGCACGCCAATCGTCGTCGCGATCCCTTTGCCGCCGCGAAAACGGAAGTATACCGGCCAGTTATGACCGACGATCGCCGCGATGCCGCACCCGACCATCGACCAAGCATTATCGGTCAGCCACCATCCAAGCAGCACGGCAATAATTCCTTTGACCGCATCCAGCAGCAGCACGCAGATCGCTGGTCCCTTGCCCAGCACGCGCAGCGTATTGGTCGCGCCGGCATTGCCGCTCCCATGCTGCCGGATATCGATTCCGCGCAGCCATTTGGCGAACAGGAGGCTGAAACTGATTGAACCGATTAAGTAACTTGCCACAATGGCAATGATTGAATATACCAATTCCGATCTCCCCTAACCTTCATCGGATTTGCGGCGGGTGAACAGCCGTATCGGCGTGCCCTCGAAGTCGAACGACGTCCGGATCCGGTTCTCCAAATAGCGCTCGTAGGAGAAATGCATCAGCTCCGGATCGTTGACGAAGATAACAATCGTCGGCGGCTTCACCGCGACCTGCGTCGCATAATTAATGCGAAGTCGTCTGCCTTTATCCGTTGGCGGAGGGTTGTATGCGACCGCATCGCTGATAACATCGTTGAGCAGATGGGTCGGTATTCTCTTCGCATGGTGCTCTGCAACATGCTCGATGACCGGCAGGAGCTTGTGAAGCCGCTGCTTCGTCTTAGCGGACAGGAAGACGATAGGCGCATAAGGCATGAACAGGAAATGATCGCGAATCTTCGTCTCGAATTCATGCATCGTGCGATCGTTCTTCTCGACGACATCCCATTTATTGACGACAAACAGTACCGCCTTGCCGGCCTCATGGGCATAGCCTGCAATATGCTTGTCTTGCTCAATAATGCCTTCTTCGCCGTTGATGACGACAAGGACGACATCGGCCCGCTCGATCGCTTTCATGGAGCGCATGACGCTGTACTTCTCGGTCGTCTCGTACACCTTGCCGCGCTTGCGCATCCCGGCTGTATCGATCAGCACGAACCGCTGTCCGTCCTTCTCGAACGGAGTATCGATCGCGTCGCGCGTCGTGCCCGCAATATCGCTCACAATAACGCGGTCCTCGCCTAATATGGCATTGACGAGCGAGGATTTGCCTACGTTCGGTCTTCCGATCAGCGCGACTCGGATAACATCCTCATCATACTCTTCCTCGGTCATCTCAGGAAAACGGTTGACCACTTCATCCAACAAATCGCCAAGTCCTGTGCCGTGCGAGCCGGAGATAGGCACCGGATCCCCGAATCCAAGACTGTAAAATTCATAAACATCGTCCATGCGTTGCAAGTTGTCTACTTTGTTAATCGCAAGAACTACCGGCTTGCCGGAACGGAACAGAATCTCAGCCACTTCCTCGTCCGCCTGGGTTACGCCGCTCTTCGCTTCGCACATAAAAACAATGACATCCGCCTCTTCAATGGCCAGTTCGGCCTGCACACGGATAGAGCGGAGCATCTCGTCTTCGCCGTACACTTCAATTCCGCCCGTGTCAATAACGCTGAACGGCTTGCCATTCCATTCGCCCGTTCCGTAAATACGGTCGCGTGTCACGCCAGGCTTGTCCTCCACTATGGCCAAACGGTCGCCGATGACTCGGTTAAAAATGGTGGACTTGCCGACATTCGGCCGCCCGACAATGGCAACAACGGGTTTTGCCATGCAGTTCACTCCTCATCTCTAATGCAACATCTACACGTAGTTCATCATATCAAAAAATCAGCACCTTGGCTAACCAATTTGCAGGAGACCTGCCTAATTTGTAGCTCTCCTGTATCCGGCACCGACGATGCGCCGCAGCTCATTGCAAGCGCATCTGAATCCATTTGTGCCGGGACCATTCAATGACCGCAGACAGCAACCGGACGCTCACAAACATGACCCACCACGCATCCTGCACGGCGGCGCTGCCGAATTCTCCGGAAGAGGACATTTTCAATTGAATGAGTCCTTCGCCTGCCGTAAGTCCAAGTGTCAGCATAATCCACTGATGCGTCCATTCCCGCGAGCACAGCAGCACGATCGCGATAATCATCAGATAGGAGGCGCTGTGTACCGGGATCAGCGGGAGCGGCCAGATCGCCGACTGGGACAGCAGCGCCGTCCATAGCCAGACCGCGCCGATAAATACGATGCGCCCGGCCAAAATGAACATGACCCAGCCGGAGGCTTGCGCCTGCATGCCGGCCAGACTTCCCGCAATCATACACCACAGCAGCCATACCGGCTGAATCCCGCGTCCTTCCGATAGCAGACCGAAGCCCGCATCGTGATAGAACAGCCAGAACAGTCCGACCAGAAGCAGAACCGATCGGGCTGTTCCGGGCAGCAGCACATCCCTCCATCCCGTCGCCACCAATATGGCACAACAGAGCCACAAAATGAATGACAGCATCCCCGGCAACACATCGCTTCAACTCCGATTCCTTTTTTGCTTATTATTTGAAGGAGTCTGCAAAAATAAACGGCGGGCTCCTGAGGAGCCCGCCGAAGGACACGGATTCGATTATTTTTTGAATTTGTTGAGCATATCGCCGAAGCGCTCACCTAAAGTGACGCTCATTCCTTGATTGTTCAAAGAAACGTTCGGGTTATTGTTCAACTCTTCCTTCATTACTTTCTTCTCCGCTTTTGGCGCAGGAGCCGGTGCTTCTTCGGTCTCCTTGATGCTCAAGCTGACACGCTTCTCAGCCGGATTGAAGTCAAGCACCTTCACTTGAACCGTCTGTCCTTGCTTCAGCACCTCGGATGGCGTCGCGATGTGGCGATGCGCGATTTGGGAAATGTGAACCAAGCCTTCCACGCCAGGAGCCACTTCAACGAAGGCGCCGAAGTCAACGAGACGCTTCACTTCACCAGTCAAGATATCTCCTGTCTTGATCTTGTCAGCGGCTTGCTCCCAAGGTCCTGGCTGCGTTGCTTTCATGCTCAGGCTGATTTTGCCGTTCGCCGGATCGACTTTCAATACTTTTACGTTTACTTTCTGTCCTTCTTGAACGAGATCCGACGGCTTCTCGACATGATGCCAAGCCATCTCGGATACGTGAACGAGACCGTCCACGCCGCCCACGTCAACGAATGCGCCGAATTGAGTCAGGCGCTGTACAGTGCCTTCCAGCTCTTGGCCTCCGCTCAGGCTCTCCATGACACGCTGCTTGTTCGCTTCGAACTCTTCGTCAAGCACTTCTTTTTGGGACAGAATGAGCTTGTTGTTCTCGCGATCGATTTCCTTGACCTTTACGCGCAGCGTGCGGCCTTTGTAATCGCTGAAGTCTTCTACGAAGTGACGCTCTACCATGGATGCAGGAATAAATGCGCGGACACCGACATCGGCTACAACGCCGCCTTTGACGACATCAACAACCGTAACTTCAAATACTTCGTTGTTGTCGAAACGCTGCTGCATGACATCCCATGCATTCTCGCTGTCTACTTGCCGCTTGGACAGAACCATGCGCTCCTTGTCATCGTCGATGCTGACAACCTTGCATTCGACTTCTTGCCCTACTTGGACAACATCCGCAATGTTGTCTACGGATACGGAAGACAATTCGCGGACAGGAATGACACCGTCATATTTATATCCAATGCTAACGACCGCTTGGTTGTCGTCGATTTTGACAATCGTGCCTTTGACGGTATCCCCTTTTTTGACGGACACGATGTTTTCCATCACTTCCTGGTTTGCCGTTTCGGCTGTTTCGTTGACTTTTGTTTCTTCAGACATGTGAACTACCTCCTCAATTGAAACCCCATTAATTGAACCCCGCCTTAGAGGCGGGCTTCGCAAGGACTCTTCCGTGCCCTTCTGCAGCTGGCATCGCTGACGCGAATGCCATAATATGCGAATCCGTCCGCGTCCGCAGCCGTTCGAACAGCCGCTCCGCATCGGGATGTCGTAACATTGTCGAATATAACCTGTAAATAATACCTGTAGTATCTGACGTTATCGGAAATTCATGCACGATGGCCTCCGGAATCATCAACCTTCCCGCTTCAGCCGGTAGATATGGTCCATGATGCGCTCGGTTGCCCGCTCTAGAACGTCGCTTCCCTTCTGCTCCAGCAGATCCGACATATCGATGGGCGGACCATAGACGATCCGGGTCTTGCGGAACAGCTTATAGTTGCCGATAATCGCCACCGGAACGACAGCCGCGCCGCTACGGAGCGCAATCATCGCCGCTCCCTTCTTCGCTGCGGCCGATTGGTCCGTATTACGCGTGCCTTCAGGAAATATACCCATAATATCCCCGTCCTGAAGCAATTGAAACGCCGTGCGGATCGTTTCTTTGCCTACGCCGCCCCGCTTGACAGGGAATGCGCCCAGCGCCTTGATGGCCGCTCCGAATACCGGGATGTTGAACAGCTCGGCCTTCGCCATGAAGCGGATGCGCCGCTTGAGCAAGATGCCTATCGCCGGAGGATCCAGCAGACTGATATGATTGGAGCAGAGGACAACGCCGCCATCCTTCGGCACATGTTCTCTCCCGGATGCCTCCAACCGGAAAAGAAGGCGGTAAATCAGGCGAAGCAGCGCCCTTATCATCGTATAAAACATAATTGATTACCGTTCCCCATCTCTGCATAATAATTTGGCCTGATCCACGATGACACGAACGACGTCATCTATCGTCATGCGCGTCGTATCGAGCAGAACGGCGTCTTCCGCCTGCCGCAGCGGAGATACGTCCCTCGTCTCGTCCTGCTTGTCGCGAGCCGCAATCTCCCGCATGAACTGCTCTACGGTCGCGCCGTCAACGCCGCTCGATTCGGCGTAGCGCCGGCGCGCGCGCTCTTCTACGGACGCGGTAACGAACCACTTCTGCTCGGCATCGGGAAGAACATGCGTGCCAATATCGCGGCCATCCATGACGACTCCCTTGCGGGCAGCCATGCCGCGCTGGAGGTGGACAAGCCTCTCCCTAACGGCGGATGACCGGGCATACGAGGAAGCGAGCCGGCTAATCTCCGGCGTCCGGATCTCGTCCGTAACGTCGGTTCCGTTCAACAGAACGGCTTGCCTGGAATCCAGCGGGATCAGTTCAATCGCGACATCCTTCATCTCTTCATGAATGGCATCCGCATCCTCCGGATCTATTCCCAATCGTAACATATGTAACGCTACCGCCCGGTACATGGCCCCGGTATCGATATACGTATAACCCAATTCGCGGGCGACGAGGCGGGCTACTGTGCTCTTCCCTGCTCCTGCGGGCCCGTCGATAGCGATATTCAAACGAAGCGCAGGAGCGTTGGACTGTAAGGTCAACGAGTCTGACTCCTTCCTGGAACAATCACCGTGTATAGAGATATCACTAAAAAAGCAGGCGTTGCCTGCGACGTCAAAATTATACCACACTTCATGTAGGGATGCAAAACAGGCAATGAGGGGATCCGCCCGTTCCCGAATCAGCATCACGGCTTCTTCGTGGCCCCGGCCGCCGGATACGGGACGCCTTCCAGCCTCTCCACCTTGCAGAGCAAGCTTCGTATCCCGCCGTTCGTAAGCAGCAGCTGCACGACAAGCAGCGCCGCGGCGAAGGCCAGACCAATGCGGACCATCCACCTGAAAATCCGTTCCCACCAATCCATCATTGCCGCTTCCCGATTGCGCACCGGCTTCCACTTCCTCCTTGGTTTTGAGGAATATTATGGCTGGGCTTCCATCAGATTATGCACTGTTGATTTAGGGCAGGAGAGTCTTATAAGCCTTGGAAAATGATTGAGGTGACGACTCAACAGAGAATGTGGATGCGGGAAAAAAGGCGGCACGTACACCGTTTGAAATGTGGATGAACCCTTGAAATGCTGCGTGGATACAGCATTTCTTCTCTTTAAGCCGCTATTTGATGAAAGTCCTGCAAAAGTCAGGCCGTTGGAAAACCTCTGTATTTTAGAAGGGGTGGAGATGTCCATGGACATAATCAAAACTTGGCACTCAGAGCGTTTTAAGTCGATTTTTTCTACGGAGAGACGATATCCACCAAAATGGAGTGGCAAAAATTCCCGTGGACTTTTCAACGGCCTGATTTTATGGGTTCCAAGAGACCGCGTCGGATCCTGGGGGCATCATCGCCTTCTGGGGGCATCATCGCTTTCAGGAAGCATCATTGCCTCCTGGGGCTTGAACGTGTGGAGGGAATTGCTGCTATTTCACAGGATTTTCGGCTCAATAAGTCCACATCCTGAGGAATTGCTGCGAATCTACATCATTTTAGGCCCTTTTGCTTCAAGCCGAAGCGAAACGGGTTAAATTCCTGCAGTTTTGCAGGATTCCCTTTCTGGTCGAGTCGCCCATATCTAATTGCTGTATTTGCACAGGATTTCGCTTACCGAATAGGCGGAGAAATCGTGCAGTTTTGCAGATTTGACTTACCGAATAGGCGAGTCTGGAGAAATCTTGCAGTTTCACCGATTTCGCCTACCGGATAGACGTGTCTAGAGGAATGGTAGAATGTTCAGGCCGTTGGAAAAACCCTGTTTTTTACAAGGGGTGGAGATTGTCCATTTTTCTATGGAGAGACGATATCCATCACACAAAAAATGAAGTGCCACAAAATCCCTTGGGCTTTCTCAACAGCCTGCGTTTTGCAGGATTCCCTGTAACGGAGTTCACTTCATAAAGAAAAGTGCTGGGTGACGTTGTAGACGTCATGGGGGTTTTTGCAGGTTCTCGGTGAGTCGAGCTTTCAGAATCAAGGGGGGCCAAAAAAGTACGTCTCACTGTAGTGAAACGTACTTTTTTGGCCCCCCCTGTATGTATTATGCGTTCGGAGACAAGACTCATTTTCTGGCGTCAAGTTGACGTTCGAAGCAGAACCGGATCAGCTTCTGCTGGTCTAATTCGGCGATCTGCCCGAACTTCATCATGATCAAATTCCGCTCCTCATGAAATGGGTGAACCCGCACGATTTCCCCGCTGAACGGAATATGCTCGATCGTTCCGTTCCGGAACGGAACCGCAAGCCAGCATTGCAGCAGCTGTCCTTCGCGAAGGCCCCATTTCGGCGCGGCAGTAAGCGAGACCCCGCCGCCGCTGACATCCTCCGTGCACGCCAAAAATTGAACGCCGTCCAGCGTCGATATCGCGGTTTCCAGCTGAGCCTGCACCCGCAAATAGTTGCGGCGCTGCATTTTCGTCATATCGTCAGGGTTCGGCTTGCGGATAGACAGCATTCGAATCGCCTCGTTCCGCTTGCCCTCGACCTGGGAACGGAAATGCCATTTGATCCCGTCGTTCCGGGAAAAGGAGACATCCAACTCTTCCCCGATGGCGAACAATCCGAATCGGCCGGTCTCTTGGCAGAGCGGAACCTCCATCCAAATGCGCTCGTCATCCAATTCGGTCACCCTTGCTTTATAGGTCGCCTCCTCCGGAGAACGCTCCAACTGCATATACAGCATATCATTGACTTTCGGTAACATAAGCTCCCCCCTGTGGGCAATTATACCACGGGATGCTGTGGTCCAACAGCACAAAGCGCCGGTAAGCATCCTCCCGTCTCCAGGATAGACGCTCCTCCGGCGCTTCTGCGGCGCAAATGTTATTCGTGCACGGCAGTCATTTCTTCGATATGCTCTTCTTGCCCGTTTTCGGCATTAATATAGATTCGGTACGTGCTGCCGTTGATCTTGCCGCCGAATTCATAGCACAGCACTTCTTCCCCTTCATCATTCTTAATCAGGGACAGCCGATCGAACTGAACCTCCATTTCCGGATGTAGCATCTTCTGCGCTTCCTGCTTCGTGAGCTTCGCCTTGCCGATGGTCCGATCCTTATGCTCATATACATAATCCGTCGCCTGGAGCCCGGTCACTTCCCCGTTGTCAAGCGCAACGCGCACGCTGACTTGCTGCGGATAGATGTAGACACCGTTCACGACCGGCACGAAGGTGAAGCTGCCGACGCGGTTTAATTCATTGTATTTGACGGCCTCCATATCGGGATATTCGTGCTTCTTCAAAAACTGCTTAGCGGATTGGGTGGCCTGCTTCATAGAAATTCGCTTTTCCTTAATCTCGCGGGCGTCCATATACGCCATCAGCATGCCTTGCTTCGTGAAATCAATCGTTACGGTGCCCTTCCCGTCATTGCCATAATCGGCGAACGCCGTGTAGGATTCATGCTCCGTTCCTTTACCGTTCTCTTTGACTTCAATTTTCTTGTAATTTTTTTTGCCCAAAAATTGTTCCGCCTTCTGCCGGATTTGCTGTACGCTTAGCGGCTGGCCCTTCAGCATCTTGACGGAACGCTTCGTATAGAGGTTGGCGATGGTAGGCCCCCAATTCAGCTCCGGATACTCGGAGACTTTTTTGTCTACCGTTTTGAAGCCGTCGATAATTGAATTGTCCAGCGACTTTTGCTCTGACGCCATTGCGGTCTCTACATCCATCCAACGCAAATTGTCGGAGAGGACTTTATGCTGAACCTTCTGCAAATCTTTTGAAATATCGCCCGCATTCTTATACAGCGTCTTCAGCGTTTTCACTTCGTCATCCGACAGCGGCTTTTTGGTCAGATCGCGAATCGAGGTGCGGTAAGCGAAATTGGAGATGCGGGACAGAAAATCCTCCGTCTTGTTGAACGGCAGCATGGTCAGCGGGAGCTGGTTAATCTCATTCTGCGCCTGGCTCGTAATCCGCCATACATTGGCGAGCCCTTTGCGGTGCATGGCCTGCGATTGTGAGTTGACCGCGAGAGTGCGTCCCAATTCGCTGTGCAGCCTGTCAACATGGTACGTCAAATCATGGAATGCCCGTTGATATTGGTTCTCCGCCTTAATCAATATTGAATTCTTGTCTTGATGCTCTTGATAGCCCCACACGATCGCTCCAATGAAAAAGAGCGTAACGATCGGAAACATAACGGCACTAAATCGTTTATACATGGTACAAACGTCTCCCTTCACAGCAACTTGTACATCGATTTGTCCATAGTTTGCTGGAACAGCGGAAGGTTTATGCATCGTTTCCTATGTTACGCTCTTCATTCAGACAACTTTCCCATCAAATCGGTTCTTCTTCGACTTCAAAATTATCGCGGTTGTCGCACAGACATTGTTTGAAGCCCGTTTCCACACGGCCTTTTTCCCGCTTGCCGCGCAGCACGAATTTCTCGCCGCACCGGTTGCAGCGAATGGTTACTTTTACCCGCACACGCTCACTCCTCCATCATCTGTAAGAGGTGCTCACAACGTCGCTGTGAACACCCCGCTTCGGAGAGGAAACAGCAAGGATCGCCCCTTGCTTCCTATGTGCCAGTATTGCCTGCCGGTTCACATATTAATCTCTTCCTCCCGCTTCACCAGATGCAGAGGCGAGCGGGCATTCGCCCGGCGCACCTTGCCCATGCCGTAGTACCACAGAAAAATCATCAGCGGTACGACAAACCATATCCAGTAACGTGTCACCGTCAACAATATCAGATCATAAATACCATGCCAGAAAAGAGGGATTAGCAGGGAATAGGCCAGGTATCGCCTGGTCCGTCCGCCATTGTCCTTGGTGAACTTCGCCTTGCCCATATAGTAGCCCATCATCACGCCGAACATCGCATGCCCCGATACCGGCAGCAGCGCCCGCAGGAGCAAATGCGAGAAGGAAGAATGATTAATCCAAGCATACAGGACGTTCTCGATGGTGGCAAAGCCTAGAGACACTGCAACGGCGTATAAAATTCCGTCATAATGCTCGTCGAACTCAATATGATTATAGATCATATGATACAGTACGAACCATTTGACCGCCTCTTCCACCCCAGCAGAAATGGCAAAGGAGGCTACAAGCGGATTGTCTCCCCACCACTTCACCAACCCGTTCTGCACAATCATAATCGGGAAGACGATCAAAAATCCGAGCAGGAACACACGCACGACCATATGAATCGGTTCATAATCATAGCGGTCCTTCAGATAGAAGTACACCAACAGTGCAATGCCGGGGGCTATCGCGGCCGTCAGCAAAGGCAGTATCGGCGTCGTTGATTCCATCGTCTGCACGGCCGTATCTGAAGTGCTGGCGGCTATCGCTGTGATAGCCGGTACTATGCCCACACTTACACCCACCCCCGATAGCGCGCCGCTTCAGCTGTCTTGCGCACGCCGACCATATAAGCGGCCAGCCGCATGTCCACTTGCTTCATCTGATGCGTCTCATATACTTTGTTGAAGCCCTGTGTCATCAGCTGTTGCAGCTTCTGCATAACTTCTTCCTCACTCCAATAGTAGCCTTGGTTGTTCTGAACCCATTCGAAATAAGATACGATGACGCCGCCGGCGCTTGCCAAGACGTCCGGCACGAGCAGGATGCCCCGTTCCGTGACAATCTTGGTCGCTTCAATCGTCGTCGGTCCATTGGCCGCTTCGACGATAATGCTTGCCTGAATCTGATGGGCATTGTCCTCGGTAATCTGATTCTCAATCGCTGCCGGAACGAGAATATCACAAGGCTGCACGAGCAGTTCTTCGTTCGTGATCGTATTCTTGAACAGATTGGTGACGGTTCCGAATGAATCCCGGCGGTCTATCAAATCCGGAATGTCTAGCCCTTCCGGATCGTAAAGCGCACCGTTGACATCGGAGATACCGACCACCTTCGCTCCCGCTTCATGCATGAACTTGGACAGATAGCTGCCGGCGTTCCCGAAGCCTTGCACGATGACGCGCGCATCCTTGAGCGCAATACCGCGCACCTTGAGCGCTTCGAAGATCATCATGACGACGCCCTGCGCTGTGGCAGTCTCGCGCCCCTTCGATCCTCCAAGCACGATCGGCTTGCCTGTAATGAAGCCCGGGGAGTCGAACTCCCGAATATGGCTGTACTCATCGACCATCCATGCCATCACTTGCGAGTTCGTCATAACGTCCGGCGCCGGAATGTCTTTGTTCGGACCGACCATCTGGCTAATCGCCCTGACATATCCGCGGCTCAACCGCTCCAGTTCGCCGAACGACATCCGGCGCGGGTCGCATATAATTCCGCCTTTGCCGCCGCCGTACGGCAAGTCTGCAATTCCGCATTTCAAGCTCATCCAAATGGACAGGGCTTTGACCTCTTCTTCCGTCACATCCGGATGAAAGCGCACGCCTCCCTTAGTTGGACCGACTGCATCGTTATGCTGGGCGCGGAAGCCGGTGAACACCTGAACTTTGCCATCATCCATGCGCACCGGTATCCGCACCGTCAGCATGCGAAGAGGCTCCTTCATCAGGTCCACCATATCTTGTCCATAACCCAGACGCTGCAAGGCCTGTTCAATTACGAGCTGAGTGGAAGCAAGTAGGGAGTTGTGATCAATAGCGGTCATCATTATTCACCTCATAGGTTTATAGTAGAGAAACTCATTGAACCCGGGTGTCTGGACATTGAAGTGTCCAATGAGAGCAAGCTTGAATATACTGACTGACATATGATGACAAATGAAAACAGGGGACTCGCTCCGTTCCGAAGCGGGCGCTCCCTGTTAATCAACAGAAACCATTTAGGCGTGCCGAGGAGGGAAATGACTGCAAATGACAGAAATCGCATTCTCCGGGAGAATGCAGGTTCCGTACTCCTCCAGAACCGCGGCTGTTACGGATGCGGCTTCCCCGTACTCTGCAAGAATAGAGACCAGACCTTGCAGACGGTGAGAGTCGAGATCCGCCGGTTCCGCATAATATATCCACTGATTATTATATTGGTACAGCGCCCCTGAGACGGAGAAATTAGTATTCACCGTATGGGCCGCCTCGATGAAATGCTCAAAATCGCGGAAAGCGAAAACGATGGTGTCGCTCTCTTCCAGCGTCACTTCCATTTCATACACATCATCCAGCTCGTCTTCATCCGCGCCGCTCGCATGATGCCCCGAGCCATCCCAGCGGGTCCGGGTTACAATGACGACCATGCCTTGGGCAGGCATTGCGAACACTTCTACGGCAAGCGGTCCCGTCGCGTCGAATCCGAGTTCAGTGTAAGCCTGGTCCATCATTTCCGCGAACAACTCCTGCAGCTTCGTCATCTCGCGCCACAGATCTTCGCGTTGGATCCCGCGCTCCGACAAATCGTCGAACGTAAGAAAAACCCGAATTTTGTCTTGACTCAGACGTTCGATTTTCATGGACAGGACCCTCCTTTGCAACTTCGGTTATAACAGATTATGAAGCAACATATAATATGTGCTGAAAATGGTTCCTTGTAACCTCATGTTATCATTAATTCAAATGTTTTGCACTACATAAAATAGCCTGTTCGCATCTTCTTAGGTATGTACTGGAAATACCCAAAAAAGCCGTCGATGAACGCTCGACGGCTTTTGTTGCCGGTTGCTCGATCAAGACGGCCGAATCGGCTGCATGATCGTGCAGCCATTGCTTGCTATTCCATTAGTGGCGGGCTTGCTCCTGCATATCCGATTTGGACTCGAACGGCTGTACCGAAGTCTTCAAGGCGTTATGGGCGCTCGTGGAAGCAGCCGAAGAATTCATGGATGAAGGCAGCGGAGCCAGCCCGTTCTCGCTCAGAATCGCGTCAACCTTGCGCTTGACTTCCGGATCGCGATCGATCAGCTGCTTAACTTTGTCCAGGCTGAACTCGTTCGCGTTCGATTGGCCGGCCGCTTTGGTCATGGCGCTGCCCATGTCAGCCAGATTGGACATCATTGCAGAGTCCATCATTTTGTTTTTCGCTTTGCCCATCACGTCCTGCATCACGTCTCCAGCCAACTGAAGCTTGGACTGCAGGTTCGCAAGCGAGCGGCGATCGGCCATATACATGCCGGCGATT